>CAZHLD010000069.1:0-17615 GCA_964533185.1 uncultured Acidobacteriaceae bacterium
CTGTCATCCGCCGTGGCGGGCCGAACCGCCGAGTGCCGTCTGTGTGCGTCGCTCGCTCTAATGCCGCATGCCTCGCATCTGTGTTAATCTTTTTCTCCTTCGTCACACCAAAGGAGGTATCTAAAGCTCGCGGTTCTCTTCTTTCTTTTTGCATTTTCCTTTCTCTTTCTTATCTGCGTTCATCGGTGTTCCTCTTATGAGCCTCTTCCAACATCTCGATCCACCCGCCACCACCGCATCCGCCCCGCGTCCTCTCGCTGACCGCATGCGCCCGCAATCCCTCGACGAATTCCTCGGCCAGGAAAAAATCCTCGGCCCCGGCAAACCTCTCCGCATCCAGATCGAGCGCGACGACGTCCACTCCATGATCCTCTGGGGACCGCCCGGCTGCGGCAAGACCACCCTCGCCCGCCTCATCTCCCGCCTCACCCGCTCCGACTTCGTTCCTTTCAGCGCCGTGCTTGCTGGCATCAAGGAGATCAAGCAGGTCATGGCCGATGCCGAGCGTTCTCGCCACTCCGGCCGCCGCACCATCATTTTCATCGACGAAGTCCATCGCTTCAACAAAGCCCAGCAGGACGCCTTTCTCCCTCACGTCGAAGCCGGCAACGTCGTCCTTATCGGCGCCACCACCGAAAACCCTTCCTTCGAAGTCATCGCCCCGCTGCTCTCCCGCACCAAGGTTTACGTCCTCGAGGCGCTCACCACTCCGCAGCTCGTTCTCCTCCTCCGCCGCGCCCTCGCCGATCCCGACCGCGGCCTCGCCCGCGAATTGCTCGACATTGCCGACGATCTCCTCGAACGCATCGCCCCGCACGCCAACGGCGACGCCCGCGTCGCCCTCAACACGCTCGAGACCCTCGCCGCCAGCGCCCCGGCCCCTGCTGCGCCCGGCCAGCCGCGCCCCATCACCCGCGAACTCCTCGAAAACCTCCTCCAGCGCAAGCTCCTGCTCTACGACAAATCCGGCGAAGAGCACTTCAATCTCATCTCCGCCCTGCACAAATCCGTCCGCAACTCCGACCCCGACGCCGCGCTCTACTGGCTCGTCCGCATGCTCGAAGCCGGCGAAGACCCACTCTACATCGCCCGCCGTCTCATCCGCATGGCCAGCGAAGATATCGGCCTCGCCGAACCCGGCGCGCTCGCCGTCACCGTTGCCGCCATGCAGGCCGCTCACTTCGTCGGCCCGCCCGAAGGCAACCTCGCCCTCGCCCAGGCCGCCGTCTATCTCTCGCTCGCTCCCAAATCCAACGCGCTCTACGCCGGCTACGGCGAAGTCCAGACCGATCTTCAGCGCACCGAGGTCCAGCCCGTTCCCCTCCACCTGCGCAACGCTCCCACCGGCCTGATGCGCAACCTCGGCTACGGCTCCGGCTATCAGTACGCCCACGACGACCCTGACAAAGTCACCGCCATGTCCTGCCTGCCCGACCTGCTCTCCGACCGCAAATACTTTCGCCCCACCGACAAGGGCTTCGAAGCCCGCCTCCGCCAGCGCCTGGATGAAATCCGCCGCCTCAAGTCTGCTAAACTCTCCCCTTCCGGCGACCCCCGCCGCAACGACAAATGAAGCTTTCACATCTTCCGTCAAGGTATTTTTTGTTCCTTATTCTCTCTCTCAGTCTTCATCTGCGTTTATCGGCGTTCATCGGCGGTTCCACTTTCCTCCTCTTCTCCGCTCCCGCCGCCGCCCAGTCCACCCCCACACTCGACATTGACGACGACATCCGCTGTTTCGCCTTCGCTCCCGACGGCCGCCTGGTCTACGCCGTCCGTCACCTGATGAAAGTTCGCCGCCTCGAACTCCAGCGCGACGACGTCTGGCTCCTCGCCTCCGACGGCAAGCGCCGTCGCATCGTCAACGGCGAAAAGCTCATCAAAGGCCCCGCCGCCTTCAGCTACTCCATCCAATCCCTCACCTTCTCGCCCGACGGCTCCCGCCTCACCGCCGACCTCCGCACCGTTGTCCTCACCGACGAGCGCGGCGACACCCAGGAAGGCCAGCTCACGCTGCTCCTCGACGATACCGGCAAGGAAATCAAAATCTCCGGCGCCGATAGCGTCATCCCTGACGCCACCCGCGCCACCTGGCTGGCCGACGGTGTCACCGTCGTTTACCTCACCGAAACCGCCAAACCCAGTTTGCTCTTCGCCATGGGCTCGGTCCGTCCCATTGCCGGGCGCGGCGGCCCGCTCTTCGACGGCCGCTTCTTCACCTCCGTCGCCTGGGACGCCAAACGCAATTCGGCTGTCGCCATCGAGCGCGATCGCTCGCTCGCCGGCCCGCCCCGTCTGGTTGTCTTGGATTTACTGAAGGAAGCGCGGCGCGAAATCGCCACGCTCGAAAACTACATCGGCGGCCTCACCGTCTCCCCCACCGGCGCCAAAGCCGCCTATTTCACCGACCCGGAAACTCTGGTCATCCGCGAGCTCGCCGCTCCCGGACGCATCGCTCGCCTGCGCATCGCCCTGGGCACCTATGAATGGACGCCCGACGAGCGCCGCATCCTCATCAAGCGCGGCTCAGAGAAACGCTCCGGTGAACTTGTCTGGGTCACTCTGCCGTCGCTCACCACCATCGCCCCCGGCACATCCGGCCCGCCCCCGCAGGACGCCCCGCTCGAGCCTGCCCTCCACGGCCTCACCTTCCGCGACTTCGCCCTCTCCCCCGACGGCCGCCAGCTCGCCGTCCTCCAACCCGGCAACCGCCACCTCCTCATTTATCCACTGAACTGAACTCTTCTCTCTTCTCTACGACCTCTGCGTTAATCTTTTTTCTTTGTATTTCGTCCTGCCGTCCTCTCTCTTCTCCCTTCCTTCGTCTCTCTTCTCTTTTCGTTCTTGGCCTTCCCTCGTCGCTCCTCTCACTTCCCTGCTCCTTCTCGGCTCTTCGCTCCTATTTGCAATTTGAAATTTCGAATTTGCAATTTCCAATTCTTTTTCTTTGCCTCGCCCCCTCCTCAATCACCAAATCACCCATTCACTCAATCCTTCCCCGACTCCCTCCCTATCCTTCTCTCCCTATGTTCCTTGAGGATGCACAAATCCATCACCACCTCCAGCCCCGCCTCGCGCGCCTGCCGCGCCGCCTCCTCATTCACGACGCCCTCCTGCATCCACACCGCCTTGGCTCCAATCCGGATCGCGCTCTCCACCACTTCCGGCACCAGCTCCGACCGCCGGAAAATGTCCACAATGTCTACTTTCTCCGAAACGTCTTCCAGCCGCGCGTAGCACTTTTCCCCTAACACCTCGCGTTCATTCGGGTTCACCGGGATAATCCGGTACCCCGCCGACTGCATATACGCCGCCACGCCGTAGCTCGGCCGGTAGCGCTTCGACGACAGCCCCACCACCGCAATCGTCCGTGCACTCTTCAGCATCTCTGCAATCGGATCTCGCACTGTCGGCAGGAATCTCTCCGGGCGGGTCTTACGAGTTACGAATCACAAGTTACGAGTCACGGATTCCGTCTCTTCGACTCTTGGACTCTTCGTCTCTCTTCTCCTTACTTCGCCGCCACCCTCACTCTCTCCAGCGCCTTCACAAACTTCTCATTCTCCTCCCGCGTCCCTACCGTCACGCGAATCGCGTTGGGAAAACCCATCCAGCGCATCGGCCGGACAATCACTCCCTGCTTCATCAGCTCATCCGCCACCGGACGCGAATCCCCGCCCAGCTCCACCAGCAGAAAATTCCCGAACGACGGCACAACCTGTACCCCCAGCGCCTTCAGTCCTTCCCCCAGTTGTTTCATCCCCGCGCGGTTCGACTCCACTGACCGCCGCACGTGCTCGCTATCATCCAGCGCCGCCAGCGCCGCCGCCTGCGCCACCAACGACGTATTGAACGGCGAGCGCACCTTGTTCAAATGCTCCATCAGCACCGCTGGCCCCACCGCGTATCCAATCCTCAGCCCCGCCAGCCCGTACACTTTCGAAAACGTCCGCAGCACCAGCAGGTTCCGCCCTTCCTTCACCCGCGCAATCGACCGCGAGTAATCCGCCCGCTCCACGTAGTCGTAATACGCCTCGTCGAGCACCACCACCACATCTTCCGGCACGTTCCTCAAAAACTCGTCAAACTCATTCGCGGTAAACAGCGTCCCCGTCGGGTTATTCGGGTTGGCCAGATAGACCACTTTCGTCTGCGGCCCCGTCGCCCGCGCCAGCGCTTCCAGGTCGTAGCCATACTCCCGCTGCGGCACTGCCACCAGCCGCGCGCCCATCTGCCGGATCGCCAGGTAGTACAGTGGAAATGACCCCTCCGACGTTGCCCCATCATCTTCATTCCTCAGCAGCGCCCGCGCGGCCACCTCGATCAGGTCGCTCGACCCATTCCCCAGCAGGATGTTCTCCATCCCCACGCCCAGCCGCACCGCCAGCTTCTCTCGCAGGTAGTACCCGCCGCCGTCCGGATAGCGGTTCGCCTCCTCGGCCACTTGCTTCATCGCCGCCACCGCTTTGGGCGACGGCCCCAGCGCATTCTCGTTCGACGCCAGCTTCACCGCGCGCACCTTCAGTTCGCGCTCCACTTCCTCCACCGGCTTCCCCGGCACATACACGTCGAGCTCCCGTATGTACTGCGGCAGCCGCTCCTCGATTCTTCTCCCCATTCTTCTCTCCGCCCTCTCCTCGCCCTCTTCGCACTTCTTCTCTTCTCTGCGAACTCTGCGCCGGCGCCTGCCCCGGCCTGTCGGGGCGACCTCTGCGATAAGTCTTTCTGTTCTTTCTCTTATCCTTTTTCTCTTCTTCTCTTTCTGCGTTTATCTGCATTCATCGGCGGTTTCAACTCTTTCTTCTCTACCGCGGTCGCCCGCCGCAGCCCCGCCACCTCTTTCTCTTCCAACGTTCTCCATCGCCCCTCCGGCAGGTCCTCCAGCGCAAGGCTTCCTATTTTCACCCGCTTCATCTTTTCGACGGGATGTCCGCTGCGCATCAGTTTCTTCCGCAGCACGTCGCGACGCGCACCGCCCAGCATCACCTCATACCACGCATTCGCCGCGCGTCCTTGCGTCGCATGTGGCGCACGCAACATCCGCAGCCGCGCGCCGCTCTCCCGCCCCAACTGCCGCAGCTCTTCTTCCCCCAGCCGCCCCTTCACCTTGATCCAGTACGTCTGCTGCAGCCGCCCCGCCGCCCGCAACAGCTCATTCGCCAGTTCTCCGTCCGTGGTCAGCAGCACCAGCCCCGACGCTGCATACTCCAGTCGTCCCACTGGAAAAATCCCCGCCGGCGCCCCGCGCAAAAAATGGCGCAGCGTCCGCCTGCCTTCGGGGTCCGCCATCGTCGCCACCACTTGCGGCGGCTTGTGAAGCGCAATCGACACCTTTTCGACCGGCGCCCGTACCACTTTTCCCGCCGCTTCGATCCGGTCGCGCTCCGGGTCGGCCTTGCTGCCCAGCTCGGTCACCACCTGCCCGTTCACGCGCACCTGTCCGCTGCGGATCAGCTCCTCAGCATGACGCCGCGAAGCAATCCCCGCGCGCGCAATAATCTTCTGCAGGCGTTCCAGCATGGGTGGGGTAACTTGGCAAGACTCCATCGGCTGCGGCGTCACGCCTCCGGGACCCTCTCGGACGCAGCGCTCCCCGCGCCCGCCGCCGCAGCACGCTTCCCGGTTGCTTTGGTGGAATCAGCACTCTCGCCGCTCGCTGCGACTTCCGCCACGTCCTCGGGCTCGATCGGCGCAATCCCCGCTTCCGTTCCCAGCGCCTCGCGGGCCAGTTGTTCAAACTCCTTCAGGCTCGGCAGCTCGTCCAGGTCCGCGAGCCCAAACCGCATCATGAACTCTTTCGACGTCCGGTACAGAATCGGCCGACCCATCGCCGCCTTACGCCCCGCCGTCGTCACCAGCCGCTTTTCGAGCAGCGTCTTGATCACGCCCGCGCAGTTCACGCCGCGGATCTCCTGAATCTCCGGCAGCGTGGCCGGCTGCTTGTACGCAATCACCGCCAGCGTCTCCAGCGCCGGCATGGTCAGCCGCACCGGCGGCCGCAACGCCTTGATGAACCTCCGCACCGCTTCGTGGTGTTGCGGCTTGGTGTACATCTTGTATCCGCCGGCCACCTTGCGGACCTCGATGCCCCGCTCGTCGCCCGCCGTCGAAGCCACCAGCTCGTCCAGCGCCGCCCGCACCACCAGCTTCTCCTCAGACGTCGCCGACGCCAGTTGCTCCACCGTCACCGGCTCCTCGGCCGCGTAGATAATCGCCTCAAGCGCACTTCTGAGTTCGCCCCGCGCCATCGTCATTGGTACTGCTCGTCAATTTTGGTCATTGGTTCTTCCCCGCTGAACACCGCGTCAAACATCTTGTGCTTCCGCAAAATAATCTCTCCGAACAACTGCGCCTGCACCAGAATCACTGCCTGCAAGCGCACCATCTCCAGCACCGCCAGAAACGCCGCAATCATCGCATGACGCGACGCGCACTCCTCGAAAAACTCCACCAGCCGCACGCCCTCTTCGCTGGCCATCAGTTGCACCCGCAACTGCGCAATCATCTGCGCCACGGTGAACTCCTCGTGCTGCAGCTCGACCCTGGATACCTCCCGCCGCCGCTCCAGCACCTGCTGGAACACCTTTACCAAGTCCACCAGCGAAACAACGATCTCACCTTCCGTCCCTTCGCTCTCGTACAGCGACTTGTCCGGCCTCGACCACACGTGCTCTTCGATCTGCTGTTTCTGGTAGAGCATCTGCGCCGCGTTCTTGAACTTCTCATGCTCCAGCAGCCGGTGCACCAGGTCCGACCGCGGATCCTCAGACTCTTCCGGCCCCGCCAACGGGTTCGGCGGCAGCAGCGTCTTCGACTTGATGTAGATCAGTGACGCCGCCATGTAGATAAAGTCGGCGGAGATGTCGATGTCCAGTTGTTCGAGCTGGTGCAGGTAGTCGATGTACTGTCCGGTGATCCTCGCGATCGGGATGTTGTGAATGTCGATCTCCTGCTTGCGGATCAAATCCAGCAGCAGGTCCAGTGGCCCCTCGTACATCGGCAACTGCACCTTGTATCCCGGTTGTGGACTCGCTCCCATCGATCTCCTCTGTGTCTCTGTGCCTCTGTGGCTAACGTCCTGCTTTCACGTCTCTCGCGGCCGACTGCCCCATCAATCCCGCCCGTGTCTTCTCCCAACCAAACACTGCCTCTCTGACCCGCCCCATCGTCTCCTGCGCCGTCTTCCGCGCCTTCTTCGACCCCTCATCCAGAATCTTCAGCACGCGCCCCGGCTTCGTCTCGTACTCCACCCGCCGCGTCCGGATCGGCTCAATCCACTTGATCAGATGGTCCGCCATCGCCCCTTTACATTCAATACACCCAATCCCCGCCGTCCGGCAGCCAGCATCCGCCCACGCAATCGTCTCCGGCGTGGAAAACAGCTTGTGCCACGAAAACACCGGACACACATCCGGGTTCCCCGGGTCTTGCCGCCGCTTCCGCGCCGGGTCCGTCATCATCACTTTCGTCTTCTGCCGTATGGACTCATCGCTCTCGCCCAGCGATATGTAATTCCCATAACTCTTCGACATCTTCCGCCCATCCGTCCCCGGTATCCTCGGCGTCTCCGTCAGCATCACCTCCGGCTCCCGCAGCGGTGGGTCAAAAACCAAAAAATCCGAGGCTGCAGGATCTGCTGCCAAGAAGTTCTCATAGCCAACCTCGCGTACGTTGTTCCTAAAAAACTCAAAGATGTTCTTCATTTGCTCTTCGCTATAAAGCGTTCCTCCAGCAGGCACGAGGACCGATCCCAGAATGACCAGTGCTTCCTTCATCTTGCGCTTCTTGCTTTCGGAAAAGGCGTCATTCGTGAGTCGGAAACCGTAGTAAACAGAGAACCGCCTCACTATCTCCCTCGTCAACTCCACATGCGGCACCTGGTCTTCCCCCACCGGCACATAAAGCGGCACATCCGGCTGTCCATACATCACAATATCCGCTCCCTGCAGCACCGGGTATCCCAAGAAACCGTACGTGCGCAGGTCCTTATCCTTGATATTGTCGAGCTGCTCCTTATACGTCGGCACGCGCTCCAGCCACCCGAGGGGCGTCACCATCGACAGCAACAGGTGCAGCTCGGCGTGCTCGGGCACCTGCGACTGCACGAACAGCGTGCTCTTCGCCGGGTCCAGCCCCGCCGCCAGCCAGTCCGTCGCAATGTCAATCGTGTTCTGCGCCACCGCCGACGCATCGGCGTAATCCGTTGTCAGCGCGTGCCAGTCGGCCACAAAATAGAAACAGTCGTACTCCTCCTGCATGCGTATCCAATTCTGCAGCGCCCCCAAATAATGACCGATATGCAGCCGACCCGTCGGCCGCATCCCGCTCAGCACTCTTCCTTTTTTCTGTTCCCCCACGCTCGCCTCGATCCAGAATCCGTCATTCCGAGCCCCGACGCCTCTTGTCGGGGCGAGGAATCTTGGCGTTTAGTATCTTCCGATTCCCGACTCCCTATTCCCTGCTCCCTGCCTTCACACCCTTCACTGCCTCTCCGTGCCCCAACAGGTCGCGCGCAATAATCATCCGTTGGATCTCGCTCGTCCCCTCATAAATCGAAATCACTCTCGCGTCGCGGTACATTCTTTCGACATCCGTCTCCCGCGAATACCCCATGCTCCCATGCACCTGCACCGCTTTGTACACCACGCGGTTCACCATCTCGCTCGCGTAAAGTTTCGCCCGCGACGCATAGGCCCCCATTCGGCCTGCCCCCTGGTCGCGCATCCACGCTGCGTAGTACATCAGCCCGCGCGCCGCCTCAATCTCCGTCTGCATATCCGCGATCATCCACTGAATCGCCTGGAACTCGCTGATCGTTTTCCCAAACGCCCTGCGCTGCTTCGCGTACTTCACCGACTCCTCCAGCGCCCCCTGCGCAATCCCCACCGCCTGCGCGGCGATGCCCACGCGCCCGCCGTCCAGCGCCTCAAGCGCAATCTTCAGCCCCTGCCCTTCTTCCCCGAGACGGTTCTCCGCCGGCACCTCGCAGTTCTCAAACACAATCTCGGCCGTGCGCGACGACCGCAGCCCCATCTTATCTTCATACCGGCTCACGCGAAACCCGGCGAACCCCGGCTCTACCAAAAACGCCGACACACCCTTCGCCCCCGCATCGGGATCAGTCTTCGCAAACACCAAATACAGCCCCGCCTTCCCGCCGCTGCTCACCCAGCTCTTCGTCCCATTCAGAATGTAGGTGTCGCCCTGCCGCTCGGCCCGTGTCGCAATCGCCGCCGCATCCGACCCCGCCTGCGGCTCGGTCAGACAGAACGCGCCCAGCCATTCGCCGCTCGCCAGCTTCCGCAGGTATTTCTTCTTCTGTGCCTCCGTGCCATGCTTCCACAGCGGCAGGCAGACCACCGAGTTCGTCACGCCCAGCGCCACCGCCATCGCTGCGTCCACCCGCGCCACTTCCTCGAGCATCAGCAGGTAGGAGATCGTGTCCACCCCCGCGCCGCCCCATTCCTCCGGCACCAGCATCCCGCAGCAGCCCATCTCGCCGATCTTGCGCAGCTCAGCCTCCGCAAACGTCTCCGTCCGGTCGCGCTCCCGCACCGCCGGCCGCACCTCGGCCTCCATAAATTGCCGCACCGTATCGCGGATCAGCTTCTGGTCGTCGCTGAGGGAAAAATCCATCTCGTAAGTCGAAATGCTAACATAACGCTGCGGCGCTGCCAAAACGCAACCCGAGGTAAGTCACTTGCTAGGTGGGCAAATCATCTTCTGAAGAGTTTTCCCCTGCTCTTCCAATTCCGCCTGTTTGGTCACGGGAGCCATCGCCGAACCCTCCAGCGATGCCGGCAGCAATTCGATGACGAGCAGCTTTCCAGGTTCCTTGCCGGCATTGGAAACACGAAAGCTCTTGTCGCCAGACTCGTAGAAATACTCCCCCGTCTTGAATCTCTGCTCTTTTCCGCCCTCAGCGGAAACAACGGTCAGCTCTCCCGCCAGCACCAGGCGAATCCCGGGCCCTGCATGATAGTGATCACCCAGCACAGCCCCGGCAAGGAAGTCCACCTCGGTAGCGCGCAGCTTGAGTTTGCCGTTGAGCGGCCTCAGAAACCCTTCCACGGGCGCTTCGAACTTCTTTGCTGCTTTTACTCCATGCATTTCCACCGGGCTATGACTCTGAAGCGCCTGCCCGCGAACCATGACCGCGGCGGCGACCAAAACGGCACCAATCAGCGCCACCATCCACCTGTGACTCATCGCTCCTCCTCCGTATCCACGTTCGCTTGCCGCTCTCGACGCCGGACACCCCTACATCCTAAACAACTCTCTCAACCGCTTCGTCTGCGCCCTGCTCACCGGCACTTCGCTCTGCTTCTTGTCATTCATCTTCAGCATGTAGCTCGACTTGAACCACGGCACCACTTCCTTGATGTGCTGGATATTCACCAGGTACGACCGGTGCGCCCGCCAGAACGACTCCGAATCCAGCGACGCCTGCAGCTCCTCGAGCGTCCGGTAGTTCGACGTCCCCTCCAAATCCTTCGCCACCACTGTAATCACTCCCTCTTCGATCGACGCCAGCACCACGTTTTCGGCGTCCACCAGCATCAGCCGCTGCTGCGTCTTCACCAGCAGCTTCACCGGCGCCCCCGGCCGCCCCACGCCCATCTGCTCGACCAGCGTCTCCAGCCGCTCCACTGCCGACGACTTCGTCTCCATCATTCGCTTCGCCCGCCCAATGGCCTTGGCGATCCGCGCTTTGTCAAACGGCTTCAGGATGTAGTCCACCGCGTTCAGCTCAAAGGCCTGCACCGCGTAGTTGTCATACGCCGTCGCAAACACGATGTGCGGCATCTTCAACTTCCGGTCCACCAGCTTCTTCACCACGCCCAGCCCGTTCAGCCCCGGCATCTGCACGTCCAGAAACACCAGGTCCGGCTGGTGCTCCTTGATCAGCGACACCGCCTCCAACCCGTTCTTCCCCTGCGCGATCACGTTGACCTCGGGAAACGCCTTCAGCAGGTAGGCCAGCTCGTCGCGCGCCGGCTTCTCGTCGTCCACAATGAGTGCGTTGATGCTCATCTGTATGGAAAGCCTTTCAATTCCGCGATTCGCCGCCCAGTATATGCTCCCCCCGAAAGCCTTTCAACCCGTGGCAACCTTGCGGCCCGCCCCGCGTCTCCTTCGCCCCGCGCTGCATCTCCCGCGGCCCGCCCCGCATCTATTGATTGTGCGCGTCTCGGCGTGTACTCTTGTTTCGATGGACTCGCAATCACATTCGACACCCTCCCGCTGGCCCGCGGCCGCGCTCGCCCTGGTCTTCACCTCCGTGCTCTTGCTCTCTCCCGCCTGCTCGCTCGGCTGCCAGTTCGCGCCTTCGTCTTCCGCTGATTCATCGCAATCCACCGAGCACCATCACGACTCCTCCGCCCCGGCCTCTGCACCCGAGGCTCCCTGCGGCACGCATCCTCATCTCAATCTGTTCGCCAAGCGATCCATCACCGCACTTGTCGTTCCCAATTCCTCGACGGCTCCCGTCGTATTCCATTCCGCCGCCAGTGCAGCTTCAACGTTCCCGGGTCATCTTCTTTCCTCTGTCGCCCGAAGTTCCAGTTGGAGTCTTCTGAAAGAACCTGTCCTTCCCCACCTCTCCGTCCTACGCATCTAGTTCTCCAACAAAGTAGTCCTGTGCTTACTCATAGCTTCTAATCCAGATTTGGCTTCATCTTTGCATCTCTCAGAGGAGGCCTTCATGCGCACTAGGACGAAGGTCGTCATTGCGATTCTTGCCGTTTTTCTGGCCGGACTCGTCTATCTGGGAGTCATGGCTGCCCGCCACGGATTCAGTGCCAGAGAAAAGCCCTCGCGGCTCGAACAATTCTTGGCTCGCCACGCCCGCAAAATCGCCACGCCCGCCGGCGCCAAGACCCTGAAGAATGTTTATCAGCCCACCGAAGAGAATCTGGCCTCGGCCAGGCATCACTTCGTCGAACACTGTTCCACGTGTCACGCCCTGGACGGCAGCGGAAACACCGTCTTCGGAAGAAACATGTACCCTAAAGTTCCTGACCTGCGTGATTCGGAAACCCAGAAGCTGACCGACGGCGAACTCTACTACGTTATCAGCAACGGCGTGCGTTTCACCGGAATGCCGGCCTTTGGCGGAGAAGACAGCCCCGAAGAGATCTGGAAGCTGGTTCTCTTCATCCGTCGGCTGCCCAGCCTGCCTCCAGAAGAGCTCAAGGAGATGGAGAAAATGGCCACGGGTGCTGCCGAAGAACCAGGCGGGAAACGCGCACTTGGTCCCACCGATGCTCCCGGCGCAAAACCACACAAACACTGAAACCGAGCACGCAGTTGAGAAGAAGTCAGAAGGAGATACGACAATGAACAGCGAGAGAAGAAAGTTCCTGCATGGCGCGGCGATGTTGGGAGGAGGCCTATTTGCTTCCCGAAGCATGGCGGACACACAACACGAACAACACACGCAGCCCGCGAAAAAGCCCGGGACGCAAACGAGGCTAGCGCCGCCCGGAAAGCCGTTGGAGTCCTTTCAGCCCACTGATGTCTTGACACCGGTGCTCACCCTGGACGTGCCCAATCTTCCGTTCAAGGTGGAGAACGGCGTCAAGGTCTTCCACCTCATCGCGGAACCTGTCAGGCGCCAGCTTCTGCCGTTCAAGACGATGGAGGTCTGGGGCTACAACGGAAGCTGTCCCGGCCCAACAATCCAGGCAAATCAAGGCGACCGGGTGCGTATCGTCTTTGACAACCATCTGCCCGAATCCACCACGATTCACTGGCACGGCCTCGAAGTTCCCATCGACATGGACGGTGTCCCGTATGTCAGCCAGAAGCCCGTCCCACCCGGCGGACGATACATCTACGAGTTCACCTTGCACCAGGAAGGCACCTACTTCTACCACTCGCACGGCGCCATGCAGGAGATGATGGGCATGATCGGCATGTTCATCCTGCATCCCAAGAGAGCGTACCTACCGCGTGTGGATCACGACTTCGGGATCATCCTGCAGGGCTGGGCCATCCTGCCGAACAACTCCGTTCCGAACACCGCGAACATGGAGTTCAACTGGCTTACGTTCAACGGGGTCTCGGGGCCCGCCACGACACCGCTTCTGGTGCGGCTGGGCAGCCGCGCGCGCATCCGCATCGTCAACCTGGGGATGGACCACCATCCCATTCACTTGCATGGTCACCAGTTTTTCATCACGGGCACCGAGGGAGGGCGCGCCCCCGAGTCAACCTGGTACCCGACCAACACGGTGCTGGTCGGTGTCGCCCAGGCCCGAGATATTGAGTTTGACGCGAAGTATCCGGGAGACTGGATGCTCCACTGCCACCTCCCGCATCACATGATGAACAGCATGTCCGACTTGCTGGGCGAACGGATGATTACCACCGCGGCGACCAATGAACCCCAAGCCCGGAGCCAGATGCAGACGATGGCAGAAAGCATCGGAGTCGCGCACCTCCACCATGCGCCCATCGCTGCCAATGCAAGTGACGTGCCCGGCTTCCCGCAGGACGCCTTCATGGAGATGGGCATGGACGCGGCCGTCGCCAAGCCGGAGACCTACGGCCTGCCAGAGAACTGGAGCGCCGCCATGATGGGCATGATGACTATGGTTCGGATTCTGCCGCCGGAGAAGTACGACGAAATCATGGCTCTGAAACGAGAAGGCGTGAAGGGAAAACCCGCAGACAGTCCTGCGCCTCAACATCCCCACGGTAGCGGCAAATGACCGGTACGACAGAAAAGGAGAGGTTTCGATGAGGAATGCTATCAAGAAGCTCGCGGCAAGTGTGATTGTCATTCTGTTATTTGAGGCTACTTCTGTCTCGGCACAGCAGCACGCCACCCATCCGCAGCAGCCTCCGCCGTCACCGGAGGCCGCTCGGGAAAAGCACGACATGCAACAAATGGGGCGGATCTCGGTCGTGAAGCCCGAGTTCCCGAGGCTGGGTAGGTCGCAGGAGCGTCCAACAGGGCCGCTCATTCGGCTCGAACAACTAGAACAGATGGCCTTGGCAAGCAACCCGACGCTGACGCAGGCCAGCGCCGAAATCCGCGCGAGCAAGGCCCGTCAGTTGCAGTCCGGCCTCTACCCCAACCCCACCGTCGGATACTCCGGTGAAGAAATACGCGGCGGTTCGTTCGGTAGCGGCCAGCAAGGCTTCTTTGTCTCGCAGACCTTTGTGACAGGCGGCAAACTGGGCCTCAATCGCAAGATTCTCGGCCATGAAACCCGCATCTCGGAAATCGAAGCCGAAGAGCAGCGCCTTCGCGTTCTGAACGGTGTTCGGCTTGCCTATTATCGAGTCTTGGCCGCACAGGAGATGCTCGACACGAAAAAGGACCTTGCGCGAATCGCGGGCGAGACGGTGAAGACCGCGCGGCAGCTTCGAAACGTCGGCCAGGCCGACGAATCCGAAGTCTTGCAGGCCGAAGTGGAACAGCTGCAGGTCGAGATGGCTGTGCGGAAGCAGGAGAACACGTTGCTGCAGTCATGGCGTGCATTGGCGGCGATGGTAGGGAATCCTGCCCTTGAAGTGGGAACGGTGGAAGGCAACCTCGAGAAAGATATGCCCGACTTGGACGAGGAGCAGGTCATCGCTACCCTCGTGGAAGCCAGTCCGGCGGTGAAGATCGCTCAGGCTTCGGTGGACCGCGCCCAGACCGTTCTCCTGCGCGAGCGGCGCGAGCCGATTCCGGATATCGAGGTGCGCGGCGGATTGCAACAGAACCGCGAGCGCCTCGATGGCACAGGGCGGCGGGTGGGTCTGCAAGGCTTTGCCGAGGTCGGAGTGCAGCTTTACCTCTTCAACCGAAACCAGGGGAGCATTCAAGCAGCCAGGGCCAACATCGAACGCTCTCAGTACGAAGCGAAGCGTGTTGATCTCGTGCTGCGAGAGCGTGGAGCAGGCGTAGTCCAGATGTATCGCAACTCGCAGATCATGGTGGACCAGTATCGCACTCAACTGCTGCCCCGCGCGCAGAGGGCCCATGAACTCATGGTCCAGAAATACGGACTCATGCTGGCCTCGTATCCCGAAGTCCTGAATGTACAGAGGACGCTTTTTCAGCTTCAGACCTACTACATTTCCGCACTGGAAGGCCTCTGGATGAACGCCATCATCCTGCGCGGCTTGCTCCTGACCGATGGGTTGGAAGCGCCGGCCCGGCCAGGTCAGATTGACATGCCCGTGCGCGAAATCAACGTGCCTCGCGCCATCTCGATGGAGAAGTAGTCATGCGTCTCCGAAACATCGTCCTCGAGCACCTGGCCCAACTTCCAAAAAAAGCACGCCGGGGGCGGTCACGGCCAGCACAAACACTGAATTGCACGTCCCAGGCCCGCCAGCAGGGCCAAGTCACCCCCGTTTTCCAGTTTTCATTTTCCCGCTTCTGTTCTTTAATGCGCTTTGGGCATTCCCCATGCCCGCCACTCCATTACCCCTGGAGCCTCTATGCCACGCGCTCGCGTCCTGAAGTCCAGAGCCATCTACTCCGGCCCCGTCTTCGGCGTTCGCCAGGACCGCGTCATCGAGCCGGGCGGCATTCGCGTCGTTCGCGACGTTGTCACCCATCACGGCTCGGTCGTACTTCTGCCCGTGCTCGCCGACCGCCGCATCCTCCTCGTCCGCCAGTACCGCCACGCCGTCGGCCAATTCCTCTGGGAGCTTGTCGCCGGACGCATCGAGCTTGGCGAGCCTCCCCTCACCGCCGCGCGTCGCGAGTTGCTCGAAGAGACCGGCTACACCGCCCGCCGCTTCAGGAAGCTGCTGGACGTCTTCCCCACTCCCGGCTTCGTCTCCGAGCGCATGATCGTCTTCGCCGCCACTTACCTCACCGCCGGCCGCGCCCGCCCCGAATCCGACGAACGCATCACCTCTCGCGCCTTCTCTCTGCGCCAGCTCGAACGCATGATCCGCCGCGGCACACTGCGCGACGCCAAATCCATCGCCGGCCTCCTCTACTATTCCCGTTTCATCCGTTCCCGCTCTTGATTCGCTGAATGGCGTTCTCTTGGCTCCACCCGAGAGCCCAGTCCCTCTTGCTCTCAACTCTCAACTCTCAACTCTCAACTCTCGACTTCTCCTTGACTTCCCTCCCCCGCGGGAGTTTACTTCCCCCGGAGCATCCATCCCTACAGCCGCTCCCGGGAGCCGCTCATGGTCCATCGAGGCATTGCAACGCTCGCCGGCCTGCTCATGGTTTCCTTTCTGCTGCTCAGTCACTACGAGCCGCAGTTCTTTCTTCTGCACTTCTACCAGTCGCTCATCTACCTGGTGATCATCCTCATGCTCTTTTACTTCGAGGACCGCTACGCCTACATGCTCGGCATGATCGCCCCGGCCTTCTGGCTGCTGCTCACCTACGCCACCGGCCTCCTCGGCGGCGCCTGGCATCAGGTCTCCCGGCTGATGCACGCTCAATTGCCCAACAACCGCGTCAGCATGCTCGCCGCCATCACCGCCGTTCTTAGCCTGCTGATGATCATCTTCTGCTTCTATCGCTGGAAGCGCGAGTTCTCCGGCCTCGGCAAGGGCCGCACCACTTTCCTGGTCAGCCTGGTCGTCGTCATCATCTATTACGCCGTCCTTGTCACCTGGTTCTGGCGCTCCATCCCCCAAACCCCCGCCACCGGATAGCGCGCCTCGCCTGACTTGCACCACTTCCGCGAAGGGCCAGCCCCTCCTCCGGCCCCTCTTCTTCTTCCCTGCTCTCTACCCGCTGTGTGCTCTGTGCCTCTGCGGCTATAATGTCTGCCATGGACAACCGCGACGTCGCCCGCATCCTCCGCGAGACCGCTCAGCTCCTTGAGATCGACGGCGCCATGATCGGCCGCTATCGCAGCTACGAGCGCGCCGCCGAACTCCTCGGCAGCCTTTCCGAGCCCGTCGCCGAGCTGGCCAAGGACCCTGAAAAACTCACTGCTCTTCCAGGCATCGGCGACCGCATGGCCGAGCACATCCGCGAAGTCCTGGCCAAGGGCGACTACAGCCTGCGCCTGAAGCTGCTCAAGAAATACCCGCAGACCATCCTCGACCTGCTCACCCTGCAATCGCTCGGCCCCAAGAAAGTCGCCTTGCTCTGGCGCACCTTCAAGGCTGGCACCGTCGAGCAGGTGGAAAAACTCGCCCGCGAAGGCAAGCTCCGCCTGCTCCCCGGCTTCGGCGAAAAAAGCGAGCAGAACATCCTCAAAGCCGTCGAAGTCTTCAAGAAATCCTCCGGCCGCTTCCTCATCTCCACCGCCGACGAAACCGCCGCGAAACTCATCGCCTACATCCTCGAGGCTGGTAAGAAAGTCGAATCGGTCACCCCCGCTGGCTCGCTGCGCCGCGGCAAGGAAACCGTCGGCGACCTCGACCTCCTGCTGACCCTCGCCCCCGCCCGTCACACGCAGAAAGACGTGGACGCCATCGCCGACCACATCCTGAAATACCCCGGCATCGACCAAATACTCGCCCGCGGCGAAAACAAAGTCAGCTTCCGCCTCTCCAACCACCTGCAAGTGGACGTTCGCCTGCTCGAACAGGAAAACTTCGGCGCCGCCCTGCTCTATTTCACCGGCTCAAAGGAGCACAACGTCACCCTGCGCGGCCGCGCCAACAAACTGGGCTACACGCTCAACGAATAC
>CAZHLD010000070.1:0-7308 GCA_964533185.1 uncultured Acidobacteriaceae bacterium
CTGGTGCCCAAGAGAGGACTCGAACCTCCACGACCTTGCGGCCACTAGAACCTGAATCTAGCGCGTCTGCCAATTCCGCCACTTGGGCAGTGACGTTCCAACGAAGCAGAACAATTCTGCCCGCCCCCCGCCCCTTTGTCAACGCGACCACGGCGGGCAGTGCTGCCCGCCCTCGACCCGCCTGAGGCGGGCACGGGACAGGTTCCGGGCAGCGCTACATGCCGGGGTTAGCCCGGCGCTGCCGTAGGAGCATATGGCCGGAGTTTACCCCGACGCTTTTTGTCGGGGCCCCTACGGCCGGCGACCTACGGCCGTGACGGGGCAGGAACCGGCGATGCAGCAAGCGGTTGACGCACCGCAGGCCGCGTCCTAAAGTGGAACTGAGCTTCCTTGCTCCTCTCAGGCGCTCCATGGCCACCGAACAGAACCCCCGCGAAAAGCGCCGCAGCGAGCGCGTCCTCATCCGCGTGCCCATCGAGGTGCGCGGCGTGGGCATCGACGGCAGCCCGTTTGCCGGACCGGGCCACACCGCCACGGTCAGCCGCCATGGCGCGTTGGTCCTGCTGACCGCGCGGCTCAAGCCCGATTCGCAGCTCACCCTTACCAATAAGTTCTCCCAGGACACGGAGACCTTCCGCGTGGTCTGGAGCACCGAGAAGCCCAGCGAAGGCCGCTACGAATCCGGTATTGAGGCGCTCTCCCCCCGCGACGATTTCTGGGGCATCCACTTCCCGCCCGCAGTGCGCAAAGCCTGATTCCCCTTGCTCCCGGTGCTATAATCCCGCCAGCTAGCGGAGGCCACACCAGGGCCCCGACAGATCGCCCCGCCAGTCCTTATCCCGGTCGGCCCGCGCGGGGCGGGGAGGAATCCATGGACAGCACTCCGCAATTGAATCTGTTCACCATCCTGCTCATCGTCTGGGGCGCGGTCACCGCCTGCCTGATCATCGTGCTCATCTATCGCAGCATCCTCGCCAACCGCGAGGAGGACCAGATCTTCCTCGGCAAGGCCGAGGAACACTTGGCCCGCGAACAGCGGGAAATTGTGGACCGAATCATGCGCCTGGCCCGGCCGATCACCGTCCTGGGAGTCCTCTCTGGCGGGCTATTGCTGGTGATCGCCGGCGTCTGGATCTGGGAAGGGCTGAAGAGCTTCTAGCCGCGGCACGCTCGGCCGCCGCAGGCGCACCCCCAGCCAGAAGGGTTTGTGTAGCGCTGCCCGGAACTTGTCCCCAGCCCGCCGCAGGCAGGTCGAGGGAGGGCAACACTAGGGACTGTCTTCTATTCAACCGCGCGATTGAGGACGGTGTTGCGGGTGCCTTCCAGAAGGCCCATTACTTTTTGCAGCTTGTCTGGCTGAACTCCCACCTCCTCCAGCGCCTCCCGAAAATGCTGGAGGAACTTGTCAAAGTGCGCATCGGTCAGCCCTTTGATCCGCGACCCGGCGTGCGCGTCGCCGATATCCCGGCCCGTGTAAACGATCTTGCCGCCCAGCAGCATGCTCACAAACATGCTCTGCCGCGCCCGTAAGTGGTTCATGTCCATGCCGTCGAAGAAGTGCCGGAGAGCGTCGTCAGCGATCACTCGCTTGTAAAACGACTGCACTGCGGCTTGTATCGTGGACCTGCCACCGATGGTTTCAAAGAGGGCGTCAATCATGGTTCCTTCCCGGCAGGTCGTGGGCTGGGCTGATTCACGGGTGACCTGGCGTCAATGGCCAACATTGTAGCCAGCCGCCCGCGCAAGTCAACGAGCCTCTGCTGGCGGGCGGGAATGGGCGCCGCTAAAAAAGGTGGAAGGAGCTGGCGGGAGTCCGGCTGTCGCTACGCACCGGGCTTGGCGGGCGGCGCACTGCTGCGCGCATCCTTTTGCGAGCCCTAGCGTGCGCCGCCCGCCAGCTTTAGCGCACTGTTAGGCCTTTCAAGGCAGGTGCATCAGCAGCATCGGCTTCATCCGTCGCTTCGGTATATCAGGTGCCACCGCTTGGCATAGCCGCGTTCCAGACGTCCTGAGCGATTCGCCAGGTGCCGTCCGGCTGCCGCCGGTAGATGTGCATGCCCCTGTAACGCTCTTCAGCTACCTCGCCGCCTGCCCTAGGCGCAGCGGTTATCCTGGCCGTGTAAAGCTCCCAGGCCCAATCGCCTACCACGATTACTACAATGGACTCGGTGGAGCCGCCGCTCAAGGCGGACTGTGCATGAACGCCCTCGAACCAGGATCGCAACGTGGCGCGCCCCCTGATGCGTGACCCGTTCGGCGGCCTGACGACGCAGTCCTCCGTGAAGAGAGCGACATAGCTGTCCGCGTCTCTTCCGAGAAAAGCACTACGCTTGCGCTCTCGCGCTTTGTTGATCGCCTCGGTGTCCGCGCTCGGCTGTTCTGCGTTTCGCCTTGGCTCTTGTTCGCGCACGAACAGCAGCGCGTCCAGCAGATCCCTCCAGACCGCCGACTCGGTGGTGTGACCGATGGGCCGTGCCAGGAACTCGCCGCCGGCCCAGGTCCCTTGGGCTGCCGGGCGGCGTAGATCGAGCAGGCCGTACTCGCGACCAGCCGCCGCCATCAGCTCCTCGAACTCAGGCAGCGGATGCTGGTCCGCGATGATCTGACGCGGCTCCGGAAGGTTGAATCTTGAGCTGCCGCTGTACGATGTCACTCCGATGACATAGCTTTTCGAGCCAAGCGCTTCGCCTATGAACTGCCCCATTGAGGGGCCGCTGCCGCCAGCAGGAGGGATCTCCGGCATGCGTGCCGCGTGCGCCGTGCCTGACCAGACGATGATCTTGCGGCCAGGGTATCGCTCGTTCGCGAGCCACAGCAGGTTCTCCGCCATCTGCCCGTCGCGGTTGCAGCTGCCGATGTCGGGATGACTCAGAACGTAGCGTGCATGACAGGCGATGCTACGCAGCACCTGTGCCCACTGCCGCGCGCGCTGGTCCGGCATGGCCCTCACAGCCCCCAACGACTGCTCAAGCGCGGCGAGGAACGCCCGGCGCGTGGCAGCATCCGGCCGTGACGCGACCCGGTACTGGTACAGCGACTGTGCAAGCCCTTGGAGCACACCGTACTCAGGACTCTCAGGATCGACGAGCGGTCCGCCGAGGCCGCGTTCCGACAGAAACTTCCCTAAGTCATCTGCGAGGTGGAAAAGACTCCCCACCTGGGTCTGGTGGTCAAACCCGGCGATCTCCAGCGGCCGCCTGCCGCGCGCATGGTCGCCGAGATACGCGACGAGCGACTGCATTTGCACAGCGCCCGCCCAAGTTCCGGCGCCGAGCCAAAACGCGGCGCGGGGCGGCGCACCCGCACGCAGGCTGTCCCACGCCACAGTCATGTCGTACATCGGCGACTCGAAAGCGAGCACGTCGAAGCCGAGCTCCCGATGGAGGAACTTCACGAGCCGGGTCTTCACCAGGAAATCTGATCCTGATCCGTGGTCCGCCTCGCCCAGCAGCACAAGGCGCACGCCGTCGAGTGCCGCACGCAGAGGCTCAAGGTCCCTGAAATCCTCGTCGGCCGGATCGATTGAGCGTATCGGGAGAACGTTCTGCCGTAACCACGCAACCCGGGGGTCCTCGGAGAAATCCTTCGGCGCACGTTGCGCGGCACCCAGCGCGGGAGCGAGCGCCAGCAGGAGCATCACGGAACAAATTCGTCGAAACCGGGGCATGGAGATCTCCTTTCTCTGTCGGCCTAACTAGTGTTTATCTGGTTTCCGGATAAGATTCCAGAGCCGTTTCCTGTCGGGATAAACCCCCAAAAGGAATTTCCCCTAACTTTCTCTCTCTCTTTGGCTTAACGCCGCGAACGCCGAGGCCAGGAATTTTATCCGGTTTCCGCATAACATTCTATCACCCTTACGTTCACAACGTTCACAATGAGTCGGCCGGGCTGTACGATTTCGCGAAACCAGACGATTACCGTCAATGGATTCGTTGTGCGCTCAGTGACCGTCACTTATACTTGCTCGGGAGTGACCTTAACGCCGTAGAGGGAACGATGCGGTCGGCCAGACTTGCTCTTTTTGGATCGATACTACTGCTCGGGCCAGCGCTTCAGGCTCAAGCTCCCACCCGATCCCAAGACTCAACTCTGCTGAAGCTCCCCCTTTCTTCGGAGCCGCTGGTGCGAAACCGAATTCCGCTGACAGAAGCGCTTTCGGAAGTCGGTGTTCAGGTGCGGGAAGGCTGGGTGCTCTTTGGGGTTGAAGTCCGCCTCAAAGAGGGCAAGGAGCCGATTGTCAGCCTGCACCTCCCCCCCAATAGCACTCTTGGGGAGGCGCTCGAGCAAATGTTTCGCGAAGCGCCCGATTACAAGTACGAGGTTGCTGGGGCTCACCTGATCAACATCTATCCCGAGGGGGCTAAGACAAACCCAGAAAACGTTCTCAATATCCGTGTGCAACGCTTCGATGTCGTAAATGAGCCGCCAAGTAGCGTCTTGAGCGCGCCCCAGCGTTTTATCCCAGAACTCAACAAGCGCCTGACTGCCCCCCCGCGAGCCGGCGAGCCCACTGGGACTGCTGGTCCCGTGATGAGACCAGTCGGGGGACCGCGCGTGACCTTGCACCTGCGCAATGTAACGGTGCGCCAAATCTTGAATTCGGTCAGCGAAGCAACCCAGCACTCCCCTGCAGGATTCAGGCCCCTTGGGTGGGTTTATTCTTTCCAGCCAGACCCCGCGTCGCCGGTGGGCGGGACCCATGCCTGGACCTCCCATGGGAGTGTCCCAAGCAACTGGAAGCGATAGAAGCCAAGCGACCCCTGCCACTCAGCGGGAGTTTCCCAGCCAAGTGAGGTGCATGACGGCCTGTGTGCAAGGCTTCGTGCGACGTGGCCGCGGCGGTGAGCATCTGACTTCTACGGGAACAGTCCGGACCTTGCTTGGGCCCATTGGTTGATGTTGGCGAGGATTAGTTGCCCGGCTTGGCGGGCTGCTGAGCCGGCGGCTGCGGCAGCGTCTCGGACACCACCGACGTGTGGTTGTGGACCACCAGCCAGCGGTCGCCGCGCTTTTCGAGCACCAGCGTCGTGTGTCCCCGCGCGCCTACCTGACGGCCATCCACCATCGCGCCGAAGTCCCACTGATAGACGGCCCAGCCGATGTTCCCGCGCGTGGCGATCAGCGTGTTCCGACGGTCCATGCGGCCGCCCTGCATGCGCTCGCGCTGCGCCTGATAGGCCTTCAGGAAGTTGGCCCAGCCCATCAGCGGCGGCTCCCACGCCCCGCTCACTACCATGACGTCGTCGGCGTAATACTTGTGCAGCAGCTCCGTGTCGCCGATCTGCCAGGCCGCCAGCATCTCGGAGATGGTGGTCTCGATCTGGTCGCCATCCGGCACTTTGATCAGCGGCGTGGTCTGGTCCCCCTTCGGCTCCTTCTTCTTTTTCTGCGCGACCCCCGGCGACGCCGCCAGCAGCGCTCCCAATAACAGCACGAGTAGTACGCTTCCCCCACGCTTCATCGTTCCCCCTCGGACCGCTCGCCATGGCCAAGATCTGGACAACGGCCCGCTTTCTCCGCGCGAGCATAGCAAAAATTCCGTCCGTTCCGCGCACCATCCCGCAGCACGGTTTCTATCTTTGTAGGGGCGCGATCCATGTGGTGAGCGTAGTCGAACCATATCGCGCCCCTTCCGGCACGGTTTTCAGAGCGCGAGGTCGCGCGCCACGCGGAAGCCGTAATCGGCGTACTTGAACTCCGGCGGGATCGACGACCGCGCCGCACACCGCGACACCTTAATCTGATGCCGCCACGACCCGCCCCGCGACGCCCGTCGCATCCCGTCGGCTGGCCCCTGCGGGTTGCGCCCGGGCGAGTGCGCGTAATAGCCCGCGTCGTACCAGTCCGCGCACCATTCGTGCACGTTGTCGCACAGGTTGTGGAGGCCGTAGGCATTGGGCGCGTAGAGGCCGACGCGCTCGGGCCCCGTCTTCCATCGCGACGCATAGTCCGGCAGCGACTCCGGCGGCGCATCGCCCCACGGATACGCCGCGCCCTCCACGCCTCCGCGTGCCGCGCGTTCCCATTCCGCCTCGGTGGGCAGGCGGTAGCGGCGCTTGTCCTGCCTGTCCCGAGCGGAGTCGAGGGAAGCGGCGCCGAAGGAGCCCGTCCTGCGGCTGAGCCACGCGCAGTACGCCGCGGCGTCATACCACGACACCGCAACGACGGGCTGCTCGGGGTGATTGAACTCGGGGTCGTCCCACTGGAGCGGCGGCTTGGAGCCTGCCCCGACCCTGTCGGGGCCGCCAACTTGTCCCCTGGCCTCCCGCTTCGCATCTCTGGCCGGGTCTTCTGTAGGGGCCCCGACAAGGGCCGTCGGGGTAAACTCCGGCCATACGCCTCTACGGAGGAACTTCGCGTACTCCGCATTGGTCACCTGCGTCGCCGCCAGCTCAAACGCCTCCACCCAGACGCGGTGCGCCGGCCGTTCGTCATCCCTCCCCGCCTCGTCTCCCATGACGAACCAGCCCTCCGGTATCCGCACCATCCCCGGCTCTGTTAGCTGGTCGGGGTAGGGGCGCATGGTCATACGCCCCTACGGCTTCAGCGTTGCGCGGGACTGGCTCAGCAAATTGATGAACAGGCGATAGGCGCCGGGCACGCCCTCGGGCAACTGCCGGAAAAACGAGAGGCCGGTGTAGATGTACACGCCCTTGCCGGTGCGCGCATAGGCAATCGCGCCAATCGTGTCACCCGTTTCGCCCGGGTCGCGCATCGCCAGTGGGAACTGGTACTCCGCGCCGAACGTCCCCCAGAAGTAGAGCCCGCGCTCCTGCACCCAGCCGTCGAAATCCGCCTGCGTGATTTTGTTCGGGAAATTCAGTACCGGGCTTTGTGGTTGCGCGAATTTCACGGGCGCGTTTTCGTCCGTGATGCGAATCGTCGGCTGCCCCACCGACGCCGGGTACGGCGCGGGCTTGTAGCGGTTGAAGTCGTCGTCGCGCTGGTACTGCACCACCAGTGTTCCGCCCGCCGCCGCGTAGTCGAGCAGGCGGCGGTTGGCGCGGGCCAAATCGGCGCGCAATTCGTACGCGCGGATGCCGATGGCGATGGCGTCAAAGTGTTTCAGGTCGCCGAAGGCAAGCTGCACCGGGCCCAGCAGTTCGACCTCGACCCCCACCTGCCGCAGCGATTCCGGTATGGGGTCGTTCTCCGCGGCGACGTAGCCCACGCGCAGGCCTTTCGGCACGGCCAGCTCAAAGGCGCTGACGGTGGCGCGCACGGGCTCGCTCCACAGCTCGGTCGGCAGCGTCGGCAGCGGCTCGAGCGACGTGCGGAACTTCTCGCCGTTCACCGACGCCCACGCGG
>CAZHLD010000070.1:7408-16522 GCA_964533185.1 uncultured Acidobacteriaceae bacterium
GCGGTCGAGTTCCCAGCGCGCCTCTGGCGGATATCCGGCCGTTTCGGCGGCCAGACGAATCCTCGCTCCGGCGACGGCCCGACCCGCACCCGCCAGCGACCGCACCGCAGCGGGCCAGTCCAAAGCCTCCGCGGCCTTCCGCGCCGCCGCCAGGGCCTCTTCCGCCTCGCCCAGCGAAGGATCGAGCAGCAGCTTCACCGCCGGAATACGGTCGCCCAGCTTCGCAAGCGGCGCGGCCAGAGATTTCCCGTCAAGCGCGAGCTCGCTGGTAACGGCGAGAAACAACGAGCGCCGGAAAAAGGGCGAGCCGAGAAATCCGGCCACGCCCTGCGTGCGGTGTTTCGCGAAACCCTGCCGGCCGATCTCGCCGTAGCTCTGGCCCCAGATCGGCAAAATCTCAGCGGTCGGAATGCGCAGCGCGCCCGGCTCTTCGTTGCGCGCCAGACGCACCAGCCGCGCGCGCCACAGCTTCAGTCCCCCGGCCATCTGCTCCGGAAATGCGTTCGGATCGGCCGCCGCTTCCACAGCCCGCGGCGTCAGCAGGCCCGCCGACTGATGATGTCCATGCCCTGAGCGCACGCCCGCCCAGTGATTGACCACAATGTCCGGCCGAAATGTTCGGATCACGCGCACGATGTCGCCCAACGCCGCGTCGCCCCACACGCGCAGGGTTTCGTCGGTGGTCTTTGAATAGCCGAAGTCGGGCGCACGGGTGAAGAAGAGGCGCGTGCCGTAGATGCGCGTGGCGGCTTCGAGTTCGGCGGTGCGCAGGATGCCGAGCTGTGGTGCCTGCTCGGGGCCAAGCGCGTTCTGACCGCCTTCGCCGCGCGTGATCGCGAGCAGGGCGACGTCGGCGCCCAGCCCGCGCGCGAGATAGGTCAGCACGCCCGACGCTTCGTCGTCCGGGTGCGCGGTGATGTAAAGGATGCGCGTGGTCACCCGCGCGCGCTGGATGGCTTCGAGCACCGCCGGCAGACACGGCCCGGTGCAGAGCGTTGCGTCGGTGCGCGAGATCCCCGGCCCGGGCGCCTGCGCCGCCACCGGAGCGAGCGCCACGCCGATCAGTACAGCCGTTGCAAGCCATCTCCTCATTCGAGCATCACCTTTGTATCCGTCGGGGCGTCCGCCGCGGCGGATGCCCCTGCATCCCTCAATCGTGTTCATCTATCGTTTCAATCTGTCTTACCAAACGGCCACTCTTGCAAATGCCGCGCCCGCAGCAAAAACACCCCCGTGCCCAGCACCATTACGACCGCACCGGTGAGCGCAAACTTCCATCCGGTTGAGATGAAAATCGCCAGCCATCCGGCTACTGCAATCCACACCGGCAGCGGGTAAAGCGGCATCTTGAACGGAAACCGTTCCGCCGGCCAGCGCCGCCGCAGTACCACCAGCCCCACCGCTCCGCCGATAAACTGCACCAGGATGCGCATGGCCAGGATCGCGCTGATCACTTCGCGCAGGCGGAAGAGCATGGCAAACACCAGCGCCGCCGCTCCCAGCGCCACCAGCGACACGTGCGGAAAATGCTTGGTCGGGTGCACGCGCCCAAACACCGAGAAGAACGTGCCGTCCACCGCCGCCGCGTACGGGATGCGCGAATAGCCCAGCGTCAGAGAAAAAAGCGAGCCAAACGCGATCCACAGGATCATCGCCGTGGCAAACTGCGCCGCACCCGCGCCGTAAAGCCGCTCGACAAACGTGCTCACTACAAAGCTCGACCCCTTCACTTCCTCCCACGGGATCACGCCCAGGATGCTGGTCTGCATCGCCAGGTACAGCACCGCGATGCCGATAATCGAAATGAAAATGCTGCGCGGAATGTTCCGCTCGGGCTGCTTGATTTCGGCCCCGAGGTGGCAGACGTTGTAATAGCCCAGGTAGGTGTAGATCGTGCGGACCGTGGCGGCGCCGAGGCCCGCGAAAAATATCCACGACCAGCTCCACGCCCCTTCGGGATAAGTGAACACCAGTTCCGGACGGAAGTGCGTTGCGCCGCCCCAGATCAGCCAGAGCATGGTCGCAATCACGCCCACCCAGATCAGCATCGAGATTTTCCCGATGGTGGTGATCCGCCGGTACAACAAGAACACCAGAAAAACGATCAGCCCGCCGCGCACGGCGCGATCGGTCACCGCGTTGAGCGGCACCAGATACCCGAGGTACTGCGCAAACCCAATCGCCGCCGAAGCCATCACCAGCGGCGCCTGGAACATCGTCTGCCAGATAAACAGGAACGACATCAACCGTCCCCAGCGCCCCGGCCCGTAGGCCTCGCGCAGAAAAACGTAGCTGCCGCCCGCCAGCGGCATTGCTGCGCCCAGCTCGGCCCAGATGCAGCCGTCAAGCAGCGCCAGCGCCGCGCCCGCCACCCACGCCAGCATCGCCTGCGGCCCGCCCATGTCCTGCACCACCAGCGGCACGACGATGAACGGGCCGATGCCCACCATGTCAATCATGTTGAGCGCGGTGGCCTCTTTGAGGCCCAGGCCGCGCACGAGTGTCGGGTTGTGCGCTTCGGGCATCGTGTCCCGTTTGGATACAGATGTAGGGGCATCCGCCGCGGCGGTCGCCCCTGCATCTGTGAAAATGAATCTCAGAGCATAGCAGATGCCTCAGGCACCACCTGCGTCAAAAACTTTGTTTGCTGGTGCTGCCGTGCATGCCACTTTTCTCTAGACAAGCTCGGCGCGCTTCCCTAAAATCTCCGCAGGAAGTTTCTGTTTGGCTTGCTCATCATTGCCAAGCTGGCTTCAGAGGAGACCTGTCATGCGTAAGATTCGAAAGATGGTTTCGGTTGGCCTTCTGCTGCTCCTGGCCGGGGCTCTGCTGCCCCTGGCGGCGCAGACGCAAAACCCTGCTCCGCCCCGCAAGAAACGCGTTGCGGTGATTGACTTCGAGTACGGTACGGTGCGCACCGCTGTGGCCGGCCTGTTCGGCACCGATATTGACGTCGGCCGCGGCATCTGCGACCTGCTGGTGAAGCGCCTGGTGCAGGACGGCAGCTACACCGTGGTCGAGCGGCGGATGATTGACAAGATCCTTGCCGAACAGAACTTCTCCACCAGCGACCGCGCCAATCCGGCCACGGCCGCGCAAATCGGCAAGATCCTCGGCCTCGACGCCATCATTGTCGGCAGCATCACCCAGTTTGGCGCCGAGACGAAGGGGACGAAAGTCGGTGGCGCAGGCGGCGGGTGGGGCGGCTTTGGCCTTGGTGGGCTCAGCATGAAGAAGACGAAGGCAATCGTCACGCTGGATGCGCGGCTCATTGACGTGGACACGGCTGAAATCCTGGCCGTCGCCGATGGCAAGGGCGAATCCAAGCGCGAGAGCACGTCGCTGTTGGGCGGCGGGGGAAGCTGGCGCGGCTGGGGCGCCGGGGGAGTAGATTTCTCATCGAGCGATTTCGAGGAGACCATCCTGGGCGAGGCCATAAAAGGCGCCGTGGACCAGATGTCCGCGGGCGTAATCGCTTCGAAGGACAAACTGCAGGCTCGCGTCGTGATGGTCGAAGGCTTGATCGCGCTGGTCGAGTTGGACGTGGTCGTATTGAACGTCGGAGCCAAGTCCGGCCTCAAGGCCGGCGATCAGCTTTCCGTCGAGCGCGTCACGCGTGAGATCAAAGACCCGGCCACCGGCAAGGTCATCCGCCGGTTGAGCAGCAAGATCGGCGTGATCGAAGTTACCGAAGTAGATGCCGTTTCCGCGGTTGCCAAGATTGTCGTGGGAACCGGCTTCAAGGTGGGTGACCTAGCGAAAACAGTAACGCAGTAACTCAGCGCGAGCGCCACGCGAAGCGCGAAAAGCGAGGTCCCGCCGGCGGGAAGAGCCCGAGGCCCTGCGTTCGGTGCCCCCGGCTGAAGAAAAAGAACGGCGCGCCAAAGCTGCTGGTATTGCCGACCACGAAGAACGAACGGTTGCCCACCCGCCCGAACGCGATCGGCGCGAATAGCGGCTGTGCGGATCCGCCCACCGGGGCGAACTGAGACCCTCCAAAACGCGACGTGCCCATCGAATACCTGCCGAACCCGCCGTAGCCCGCGTAGCCTCCGTAACCGTACGGAAGAATCTCAACCGAGCGATACGCGCCTGCATTGCGGCTGGCCTTTCCTGTGAGCACATCCACGTCGGAGGGATCGAGCGGGTGACCCAGCTTCGGCGCAGGCTTTGCCTGCGGCGGTGCCGGCGCGGCCGATTGCTCTTCCGTGCGAGCAGGCGCCTGCGGCTTCTCCTGCGTCTGCGCCAACACCGGCGCAGCCATCGCCAGAACCAGAATCGCCAGCAGTGTCTTCGTTATCTTCATGGCCCGCTCCTTCTCCCGCTTCCCTCTACCCCCTGCCTATTTTACTCCTACTTGTCTCGCTGGGCACCGGTCCTGTGTTGAGCCGGCCTGTACGCCGGTAACTTCGGCTACCCCTTTGGCCGCTCCGTCTAGGCTAAGATGATTCCGTGACCAAGCTGGGCGTTGCGATTACGGCGGCGACGGTGGCGGTGCTGGTCGCGGAGTTTCTGCGCACGTGCACCCGGCCGCTTCCCGCACACGGCTGGCTGGGTCTGGTGGCACTGGCGGGAGCCGAGTACCTGATGTTCCGCGGCGTCGAGCCGGTGGCGACGTACTTCACGCCCATCGCCTGGACGGCCTACATTCTCATCGCCGACGCCGCGCTCTACGCCCTCACCGGGCGTTCGCGCATCCGCGAGCGGCCCGCGGCGCTCGGACGCATGGCACTGCTTTCCATTCCGCTGTGGCTCATCTTCGAGGCCTTCAACCTCCGCCTCGCCAACTGGACCTACGTCGTCCTACCCGAAAACATTCTCCTCCGCTGGCTCGGCTACGGCTGGTCGTTCGCCACCATCACGCCGGCCATCCTGCTGACTGCTGATCTCGTCGCGGCGCTCGGCTGGTTTGACCGCGCGACGCGGCCGGTGTGTACCATACGCCCTTCCGCCACCGCCGAACGCGCCATGATCGCTGCCGGTGCGGCGATGCTGCTCATCCCGCTGGTTCTCCCGCAGCACATCGCTGCGTACCTCTTCGCGCCGGTCTGGCTCGGCTTCATTTTTCTGCTCGACCCGCTCAATCGCCGCCGCGGCCTGCCCTCTCTGCTCGGCGATCTCGCCGAAGGACGCCGCGCGCGCCTCTACGCGCTGCTGGTCTCCGGCTGGGTCTGCGCCTGGCTGTGGGAGTTCTGGAACTTCTGGGCGTCGGCCAAGTGGCACTACATCTTCCCACTATTCCAGTCCGTGAAGATTTTCGAGATGCCCGCTCCGGGCTACTTGGGTTTTCTCCCCTTTGCGCTGGAGTGCTTCGTCATGTACGTTACCGCCGCCGCGCTGCTCGGCTGGCGCGACGACCTGTGATGCAGAGCATACGAAACTTGAAATTCGAAACTCGAAACTTGATGTGTTCCGGGCGAATTTCCATTTTCCAATTTCTGATTTCATTGCTGCTAATGGCAGCCTGGCTGCTCGCTTCTCCGCTCGCACATGCAGGCGGAATGACGCTGCCCCCCGAGGCCACCGACGGCCTTCGTCTCATCTACAACGGCGATCCGGATGCTGCGATTCCGCTGTTTCGTAAGTTGCAGGCGGCGAATCCCGACGACCCGTTGGGCTATCTGCTCGAAGCCGAAGCGCTCTGGTGGAAGGCGTATTGCGACGCGCTCGAAATCCGCTGGAACATGATTGACGCCTGGCGCCGTCCCAAGCGCGGCGAGGACGCCGGCTACTTCGCTCTCACTGACCGCGCCATATCGCTCGCCGACGCGCGCATCCGCGCGGCCGACTCGGGCGAGATGCAGCTTTATGCCGGCATCGGCCACGCGCTCAAGGCGCGACTCTACGCCTTTCGCGACGAAAAGCGCGCGGCGGCCCGCGCCGGCGTCAAGGCCCGCGAGCACTTCCTTCGCGCGCTCGCGCTCGATCCCTCGCTGGCCGACGCCAACACCGGCCTCGGCCTCTACAACTATTACGTGGACACGCTCTCCACCCTCGCCCGCGTGCTGCGCTTTTTCATGGGCATCCCCGGCGGCAGCAAGGCCGAAGGCATTCGTCAACTGGAGATGGCGATGGTGAAGGGAGAAATGACCCGCGTTGAAGCTCGCGTCTATCTGGCGAAAAATCTGCGCAACTACGACCGGCAGTACGAGCGCGCTGCCGCGCTGCTCGAGCCGCTCGTCGCTGAATATCCGCAGAACGCCGTCTTCCGCCTGCTCCTCGGCAACATGTACGCCAAGCTCGCCCGCAACGACCAGGCCGCCGCCCAATTCCGCGCCGCTGAGGCTCTCGCCGCGAACGGCAAAGTGTCCGACCCCGCCTGCGCCGCCCGCGTCCGTGAGATTTCCCACGCCTCGTTGGCGGCCCTCAAACAACCATGACGAAACTCGAAAATGGAAACTGGACATTTGCCCACTTCATTGCGTCGAAGTGGGTTTGCATTTTCCAGTTTCAAGTTTCCAATTTCGCTTTTCTCTTAGCGAGAGATGTTTAGGCGGCCGCGCTGGGCCAGGTACGCGAGAGCAGTACCAAGGACGAGGCCGATGACGTAGCCGAAGGGCAAACCGAAGGCAATCAGGCCGACGAGTAGCGCGATGGCGAACTCGGCGGCGGATGCGACGACGTCGCGGACGAGCTTCATCAGCGCCAGCGCTTCGAAAAAGAGAATCACGCCGAGCACCGGCTTGGGAAAAAGCTCGATCACGGCGCTGAAGCCACGGCTGAAGAAAATCCCCAGCACCAAGTACAGCCCGCCGTAGATCACCACCGACCCGCCCGTCCGCCCGCCAAACGCGAAATGCCCGGCGATGCCGCCCGACCCGTGGCACACCGGCGCGCCTCCGAACCACGGCGAGACCAAGTTCATCAGTGAATATGTCAGGCTGATTTTCGGCACGGTAACGCGCCGCTCGGGGAACAGGTCTTCGGCCACCTGGCGCGTGGCCAGGATTGAGTTGCCCAGCGAGAGCGGCAGTTGTGGCAGCGCCAGCACGAAAAAGCCGGTGGTGATGTCGGCCCACGTAGGCGTGTGCAGCTCCGGCAGACGCAGGGCGAAGCTGCCGGCAAAGCTTCCCGCGCTCAGCTTGAACGCCAGCGCGTAGAGTATCCCCAGCGCGATGATCAGCGGCGCAGGCGGCACCCGACGGTTGCCGAGCAGCGCCAGCGTCAGCGCAAACGCCACTGCCGCGACCGCGTAGCCCCAGCGGCCGTCGGCGGGCACGTAGTCCTTCAGCGCCAGCGACGCCAGTTGCAGCCCCAGCCCGAGCTGGATGCCGCGCACAACGCATTTTGGCACCGCGCGCGCCAGCCAGCCGATCAGGCCTGTCGCGACGAGCACCAGCATCAACGCGCCAATCGCGAGCCCGCCGCCGTAGAGCACGCCCGGGGCGAGCTTCTGCGTGATCACGATCACCGCCATGGCCTTCAGCGGCTGCACCGGCATGGGCATGCCGTACACCACGCCGGTCACCACCTGCATCGCTCCAAAAACGATCAGCACGCTCGCGGCGTCGAGCTGCGCCGCCAGGATCATCCCCACCAGCAGCGGGAAGTCGGTGCCTAGGTCGCCGAACGCGCCACTCAGCTCGTTGCGGTCAAATCGCACCCGTCCGCGCAGCCACGTCAACATGGGGAGAAGGAACCACAGATGAACACTGATGTCCAGCGAGAGGGCAACCGTAGGGGCCCCGATCTGGATCGGGGCCCCGATATGCGGGGTGGCTGAAAACTGAGTGCTGATTGCTGAAAGCTGACCGCTGAAGGCTAGGAGTGCGCCGCCGCTTCTTGTTCGTGGGCGTGGTAGGAGGAGCGGACCAGCGGGCCGGACTCGACGTGGCGGAAGCCCATCTCCTCGCCGAGCTGCTTGTACTCGGCAAACTCATCCGGGTGGACAAAGCGCACCACGGGCAGGTGCTCTCGCGTGGGCTGCAGGTACTGGCCGAGCGTGAGGATGTCGGTGCGCTGCGCGGCGAGCTCCTGCATCGTGGCCAGCACTTCGTCGCGCGACTCGCCCAGACCGAGCATCATGCCGGTCTTGGTGGGGAGATGCGGGTCGAGGTCTTTCGCGCGGCGCAGCAGTTCGAGCGACCGCTCGTAGACCGCGCCCTTGCGCACCTGGCGGTAGAGCCGCGGGACGGTTTCGGTGTTGTGGTTGAGCACGTCGGGGCGCGCCGCGACGACGGTCTCGAGCGCGGCCCAATCGCCGCGGAAGTCGGGGATGAGCACTTCCACTTTGCAGCCCGGCACGCGCTGCCGGATGGCTTCGATGGTGCGCGCGAAGATGGCCGCGCCGCCGTCGAGCGTGTCGTCGCGATTGACGGAAGTGACCACAGCGTAGCGCAGGCCCATCTGCGCAACGGCTTCGGCGACGCGCTCAGGCTCCTGCTCGTCGGGCGGGCCTACCGGCCGCCCCGACGGCACCGCGCAGAAGCCGCAGGCCCGCGTGCAGATATTGCCCAGGATCATAAACGTGGCCGTGCGGTGCTCCCAGCACTCGCCCATGTTCGGACACCGCGCTGACTCGCACACCGTGTGCAGGTCGAGCGTGCGCATGATCCGCTTCAGCTCCTGGTAGTTCTCCCCGCCAAAGAAACGCACCTTTAGCCAGTCGGGACGCGGATGCACCTCGGGCGGCACGCTTCCCAGTGTCCCGGCCTGCCGGGACGGCACCTGGGGTGCCGTTGTGCTCGACAGGATGTTGAAAGGTGAGGCCATCGACTTCTCTACAACCAGCGATTCTAGCTGGTGCCTCTCACTAAAACAACCAAACCAGGAAGGCGTGTCCTTCGCTATAAGCCGCGATTTCGGATTCCTAGATGGGATAATATTTTCACACACAAATGGCCTGGATGTTGCTTTTTTACCACACCACTAACAGGTACCGCTACCTAAACCTATGAAAGTGAGCAGTTTGTATGCAGGCAGAAGGGCCAACAAACTGCTACAATCTGAGGCGTTTATGCCTTTCCAGACCACCATCGAGCGCCCCGTCGAAACCCATGGCCTGGGCCTGCACACCGCCGTAAAGAGCCGGCTGCGGCTGGTGCCGGCGCCACCGGACACCGGCATCGTCTTCCGCCGCACCGACCTCGACAACTTCCCCGTCGAGGCGCACGT
>CAZHLD010000071.1:0-6426 GCA_964533185.1 uncultured Acidobacteriaceae bacterium
CCAGCGACCACGGCCCGATCTTTCCTGTGAGTTTCGCGCCCAGCAGGATGCGCTGTGGGTCGCCGTCCGGGAGCCGCGCGCCCACGCGCCGCGTGAAAAATAGGTTGAGTGGCGTCGAAAAGAAATTCGACCCCTCGTTGAAAAACGACCGCTTCTCGGGGAAGAACAGCTCGAAACGCGAAATCGAAATGTTAATCTCGTCGGCCTCGGTATCTGCAAAATCCGGGTTCACGGTGATATTGGCCGTAAGGTTGGGCAGGATGCCCCAGCGCACGTCCACGCCGCCTTCGTACTTCTCGCTGTTGTCGAACGGATCCGGCGCGCCGCGCCGCACGCGAGTGGAGAAGTAGGGAATCAACTCGATGTTCCGCCCGGGCTCGACGTTTGAGACGCCATCCATCAGTCCGGCCTTGGACGGTCGGTAAAAGCCGTCGAAGCGCGTGACCAGTTGCCAGTTGGCCCGCTCGTTCTTGCGCACGATGTCGCGCCCCAGGTTGATCCCCCAGGTCTGCCCGGGGTGGAAGCGGATGGACTTGAACGGGATGGCCACCTCGGCCGACCAGCCCCACGGCTCGATCCGCGCGGCCGATTCCCAGATGCCGTCCCAGGTGCCGTCTATCCCCGAGGCTTCGGACATCAGCGCATCAAACTGCACCCCGCGCGCATTCACGCTGAAAAAGTAGCCGGTGCGGCGGTCGCCAAAGGGATCGAGGAAAATGTTGACGCTGTCCGAGTTGGTGCGGGCATCGTGGGTACCGTAGCGCTTCACGATGCGGCTCGGCTCACGGTCAAAACACTTGAAGGCGATGTAGAGCTTATCGTTGTCGTAGAAAAGAAACGCCTCGGTGCGCTCGGTGGTGGGCTTGCCCTCGTCCGGCTCGGTCTGCACAAAGCCATCCGCCATTGCCGCCTGGCTCCAGGCAGACTCGTCCAGCCTTCCGTCCGCCTGGATCTTTGCTTCAATCCGACGGATCTCAACGGTACGCGGTGGCGCGCCGTCCCCGCCGCCAGCCGCAGCGGCACCGGCTACCAGCAGAAGAAGGAGCCCGAACAATCGTCTTGCCTGCGCTGTGGGACCGGTCCGAATCTCAGCCACCCCGGAACTGCACTGCCTTGCGACGCGCGCTGCTCGAAGCTCGTTGCATCATTCTAGCAGAGCTATTCTGAGGTGCACGGCCCTGCGGTACACTCGTTGCCATGCCTCCGGCCATTCGCATCCGCAGGGAAATTCTGGATTGGCTGAGCGCGGAAGCACTCCGCTCTTCACTTGAGGAATGCTGTGGCTTGCTGGCGGGAGTCGGCGGGGTGATTACAGCGGCTTTTCCTGCGCGAAACGCGCTGGCCAGTCCCGTGGCCTTTGCGATCGCCCCCGAGAACCTCTTCGCAATCTTCCGCAGCATTCGCGGGGGCGGCCTCGAGCATCTGGGTATCTACCATTCTCATCCCGCCGGGCCGGAGACGCCTTCGCCCACGGATGTTGACCGCGCCGATTACCCGGACGTTGCTTACTTCATTCTTTCGCCGCGAGCAGATGAGCAAGCCCGCATCCGCTCCTTTTCGATCCGCGATGGCCGGGTCGCTGAGCTGGAGATCGAGCGCGTCTAACAGGTTGTTGAAAAACTCGCGCGGTGTCATTCTGAGCAAGCTTGGCGAGCGAAGAATCCCTCTGTTTCTTGCACGTACGGCCCAGAGGGATGCTTTCCGGCAAGGCCGGAATCTTCGATCGCTGCGCTCAGCATGACATTCAACGGCACTTTTTCAACCAACGGCTAAGTTTCCGCGAAGCTCAAAGATCTGCCACTACTTCGGGGTGCTCATGGCCGTTTCATACGCCTGACGCACTTCCCGCGCCGACCGCTCCCACGAAAACTGCTGCACCAGTTCGTATCCCCGGCGGATCAGCGCGTCGCGCAGCACTCCTTCGGTAAGCACCTGACGGATGCCGCGCGCGATGTCGAAGACGTTTTCCGGGTTCACCAGCAGCGCGGCCTGGCTGAACACCTCGGGCAGGGAAGAGACGTTCGACGTTACCACCGGCGTGCCATGCGCCATGGCTTCGAGCGGCGGCAGCCCGAACCCTTCATACAGCGAGGGGAATACAAACGCACACGCCCGCGCATAGAAGACCCGCAGCACAGGGTGCGGCACGAAGCCCAGGAAGCGAACGTCTTCCCGCATGCGACTTCGCACGACGGCGCGTCGCAGGTCGTGGTGCTTGGTCAGTTCGTCGCCGATCACCAGCAGCTTCAACTGCGCGTATTCCGGATACCCGCGCAGCTCCGCCTTCACCACGGCAAAGGCTTCGATCAGCCGCGCCAGGTTTTTCTGCGGCTTGATGTTCCCTGCATACAGCAGGTAGGGATAGTTCACCGCGTGCCGCTCGAGGATGCGGTCGGCGTCGGCCGGCAGCGGCTCGTGCAGGAACCGCTCGTCGAGCGCGTTGTAGATGACTTCGATTCTCTCCTCGGGAATGGAAAAGGAGCGCACCAGCTCGCGCTTCGAGGAGTGCGACACCGCCAGGATGCGGCTCGCTCGTCCCAGCGCCCGCCGGGCAAGAAACATTCGCCCCGCCTGCACCAGAGGACTCGAAGCGGCTGGCGGCATAAAGACATCGCTCAGGTCGTGGACGGTGATCACCAGCCGGCAAGGCACCAGCGCCGGCGCGTAGAACCACGGCATGTGCAGCAGGTCCACGCCCCGCCGCCTCAGAAGCCACGGCAAGTGCAAGTGTGTGTGAAAGGTCTCGGGGGCCGACTCGTACTCAAGCCACTGGAAGTTTTCCGGCAGGCTGCCGATCTCTTCCCGGTGCCGGCGCCCGCCGATCAGCAGGTAGTGCGTTTCGAGGTCGATCCGCGCGAGCTCGCCGATGATGTTTCGGATGTAGGTTCCGATGCCGAAATCGCCGGCGCGACGGATGTCGATCGCAATGCGCATCGGAGCGGGCGTCAGGGGTTGGCGCGGCGGGTTTGCGCGCGGTAAGGTGTGCCGTCTTCAGCCAGGTAGCGCCTCTCGTAGAGCGGGAAGCGCGAAGCCATCTCCGCCACCTCGGCTCGCACGCGCTGCTCGATGGCCGCGTCGTTGATGTGTTCGAGCACCTCGGCGATCCACGCGGTGATGCGGTCCATTTCCGGCTCGCGCATCCCGCGCGTGGTCACTGCCGGCGAGCCCAGCCGGATGCCGCCGGCTTTCATCGGTGGCAGCGAGTCAAACGGAATTGCGTTCTTGTTCACAGTGATGGCCGCGCGGTCGAGCGCCTTCTGTGCGTCGTTGCCGGTCAAGCCCTTCGAGTGCACGTCGGCCAGGCACAGGTGGTTATCCGTCCCGCCGCTGACGATTCGAAAGCCTCGCCGCGCCAGTCCCGCCGCCAGCGCGCGCGCGTTGGCCAGCACCTGCTTCTGATAGTCGCGGAACTCCGGCTGCATCGCTTCCTTCAGACAAACCGCTTTGGCCGAAATGATGTGTACCAGCGGGCCGCCCTGCGTGCCCGGGAACGTAATTCTGTCCAGCTCCTTCGCCCACTTCTCGCGGCAGAGGACCAGGCCGCCGCGCGGGCCACGCAGCGTTTTGTGCGTCGTCGTGGAGACAAAATCGGCGTGCGGCACCGGGTTCGGATGCAATCCCACCGCGATCAGCCCGGCAATGTGGGCCATATCCACAAAGAGGATCGCCTCCGCCGCCTGCGCGATCTTTGCCAGCCGCTCGAAATCAATGATCCGCGGGTACGCGCTGGCGCCGGCGACGATCATCTTCGGCCGATGCTCGCGCGCTAGACGATCGAGTTCGTCATAATCAATCGTCTCGGTGTCCTGCCGCACGCCGTAAGGAATGAACTTGTACATGCGCCCGGAAAAATTCAGCGGGTGGCCGTGCGTCAGATGGCCGCCGTGCGAAAGGTTCATCCCCAGCACGGTATCTCCCAGTTGGAGCGAGGCCATGTACACGGCAATGTTGGCCTGTGTGCCGGAATGCGCTTGGACATTGGCGTGCTCCGCGCCGAAGAGCGCCTTGGCCCGGTCGATGGCCAGTTGCTCGGCGCGGTCGGCGAATTCGCACCCGCCGTAATAACGTTTGCCGGGGTAGCCTTCGGCATACTTGTTGGTGAAAACCGACCCCATCGCCTCCAGCACCGCCTCCGAGACGAAGTTTTCCGAAGGGATCAGCTCCAGCCCGGTGGTCTGCCGGCGCGCCTCCTCGCGGAGGATCTCGGCGATTTCGGGATCCACCTCATCGAGTGGTGTGTTCAGTCGTCGGTACGCTTCGGTTTCCATAAATCCCAAGAGAGATTCTTCGCTCCGGCATCGCAAGCTGTTGCCGGAGCTCAGAATGACAGACGCGACCTTTCGCTCAGAATGACAGAAACGACTTTCTCAACGCCCTGTTCTAGCGCCGCCTCCCGGCGCTACCGCCGGATCCGCACCTGCTCCATTTCTGTAATCTTGTCCACACGCCGCTGGTGACGTCCGCCGGCAAACTGCGCGTCGAGAAATTCTTTGACAATTTCAACCGCAAGACCCGGCTCGATCAGGCGCCCGCCGAGCGTCAACACATTCGCGTCGTTGTGTTCGCGGGCCGCGCGGGCCGTCACCTTGTCGTGCACCACGGCCGCGCGTATCCCAGGCACTTTGTTGGCCGCGATGGCCATGCCCATGCCGGTCCCGCAGACGAGCACGCCCAGTTGCGCCATCCCGCCGGCCACTTTCTCCGCGACTGCGCGCGCAAACTCCGGGTAATCCACAGAATCCTCGGAGCCCGTTCCCAGGTCCTCGACGGCGTGGCCCTCGTTTTCGAGGAACTGCTTGATCCGCGCTTTGACTTGAAAGCCGGCGTGGTCAGCGCCGATGGCGATGCGTTGTCTCTGGTTGGAAGGGTTCACCGTGGGCCAGCGCCGATTCTAGCGGAATCGTTCGCTGGATTGCAATGTTGCGGCTCGGTTGACAATGCTTCACGCGGCCATTAGGCTTGCTTGTTTTCGCTGACTGCGAAGCATGAATCTGAGGCGTCGCGGCATCGTAAGCTCTTGCCGGGACGAGGCCATGTCCGACCTGAAGCTGCCCACGCGTGCCGAAGACTTCAACGAGTGGTACAACCAGCTCGTCCTGCGGGCGGAGCTGGCCGACTACGCTCCTGTGCGCGGCTGCATGATCGTGCGTCCCTACGGCTGGGCGCTGTGGGAGAACATCCAGCAGGCACTCGACCGCCGGTTCAAGGCCACCGGCCACGTCAACGCGGCGTTTCCGTTGCTCATTCCCAAGAGTTTCATCGAAAAAGAAAAGCACCACGTGGAAGGCTTTTCGCCGGAGCTGGCGGTCGTGACCATCGGCGGAGGCGAGGTGCTGCAGGACCCTTTGGTGATTCGCCCCACGTCAGAGACCATCGTCGGCCACATGTACGCCAAGTGGATCCAATCCTACCGCGATCTGCCCGTGCTCATCAATCAGTGGAACAGCGTAGTTCGCTGGGAGCTGCGCACCAAGCTCTTCCTGCGCACGCTCGAGTTTTTCTGGCAGGAGGGACACACCGCCCACGCCACCTACGAAGAGGCCGAGGCCGAAACCCGCCAGATGCTCGATATCTATACCGACTTCGCCGTCAACGAGGCGGCCATTCCCGTTCTTCCCGGCCGAAAATCCGATTCAGAGAAATTTGCCGGTGCCGACGTCACGTACTCCATTGAGGCCATGACGGGCGACGGCAAAGCGCTTCAATCGGGCACCTCGCACAACCTGGGTCAGAATTTTGCCAAAGCCTTCGAGATCCGCTATCTCGATAAGCAGGGCACTCTTCAACACTGCTGGACCACCTCGTGGGGCCTCTCGACGCGCTTCATCGGCGCCATCATCATGGTCCATGGCGACGACCAGGGACTGATCTTCCCGCCCCGCCTCGCGCCGTTCCAGGTGATCATTGTTCCCATCTATAAGAATGACGAGGAAAAGGCCGCCGTCATGGGTGCGGTGACGAAAATCCGCGCAGAGTTGATCGCGGCCCAAATCCGCGTGAAGACTGACGAGCGCGAAGGCTTCTCGCCCGGTTATAAGTTCAATGATTGGGAGATGCGCGGCGTGCCTTTGCGCATCGAGATCGGCCCCAGGGACGTGGCCAAGGGCACCGTTGTCCTCGCGCGCCGCGATAGGCCCGGCAAGGAAGGGAAAAGCTTTGTCTCGCGTGACAACCTGGCCGCCGCCGTCGAAAAGATGCTCGTCGAGGTCCAGACGTCGCTCTATGAGCGCGCGCTTGCCTTCCGCAAGGCGAATACGGTCGAGACCGACAGCTATCAGGAGTTCAAGGTGGCCGTCGAAAAGGGCTTTGCTTACTCCTACTGGTGCGGCAGCGCCGCCTGCGAAGAAAAGATCAAGGACGAAACCAAGGCCACCATGCGCTGCATCCCTCTCGACCAGGTCGGAGGCCAGGGCCGCTGTGTGTTTT
>CAZHLD010000071.1:6526-8920 GCA_964533185.1 uncultured Acidobacteriaceae bacterium
ACCATGCGCTGCATCCCTCTCGACCAGGTCGGAGGCCAGGGCCGCTGTGTGTTTTGCGCCCAGCCTGCCAGGGAAAAGGCCATTTTCGCCAAAGCGTACTGAGCCTCGCTTCGCCTCCGCCTGTCGACCGTAACTGTTGGGCTACCCGGGCTTGCCACTTCTACCCACCTGTCCTTGCCTCGATGGTAGGCTTCTTCTGCTTGTATCTCACAGTTCGGTTGAGTTTCTGCGTGGCGTGGTCTTGCCGCCCTTCAGAGACTCAAAGGGAACTCGAATGGCCCGCGATCGAATGCGTGGAGGCGCCCGGCTAAAGGCCCTCGTCTGGACGGTCATTCTTATCGCTGGCCTCTACGCCAGCTATAAGCTGGTCCCCGTTTACTTCGCCAATTATCAGCTTCAGGACAAAATGCGGGAGATCGCCCGCTTCGCCACGGTCAACAACATGACCGATGAAAAAGTGCGCGATGCCGTCTTCCGGGAGGTCAAGGAGCGCGAAATCCCGGCCCGCCGCGAAGACATCAAGGTGCAAATGAGTCAGCGGGGTGTGACCATCAGCCTGAACTACACGGTGAATGTGGACCTGATTCTTTTTCAGCGCGAGCTGCAATTCTCCCCTTCTGTTGAGAACCGCGCCCTCTAGCCGGGCCTCTCCTCGCGCAGATTCCGGCTGAAAGCGATACACTAAGGGTCTGGCCGCGCCGTCTGACCCCTGCCTCAGCGGCTGTGCCTTGGGACACCGGTTGGAGGGGCAGCTTTGCGGATTCGCATTTCCCGTGGGTTTTGGTCCTCGCGCTTTGGCCTGACGCTGCTATGTCTTCTTCTTCTGACGTTTGTCGCCAGCGCAGGCATGTTTGCCTACTCCTACGTCTCCTACGCGCGCATGATCGATGCGCGCCTGGCCGGCCAGGTCAGCCAAAACACCGCGCGCGTTTACACTGCCCCCGGCCGCATCTTCGTCGGCCAGAACATCACGCCCAAAAACCTGGCCGCTTATCTAACCCGTTCCGGCTACACCGAAGCGCCCATCGAAGGTACTCCCGGCCGGTTCGAGCTGTCCGCTTCGAGCTTGATCATCCGCACTTCGGAAAGCTCTTTCTTCAACGGGGAAAACGCACTCCGTGTGGACTTCGCCGGCAATGAAATCCGCCAGATTCGTTCCCTCAGTGACAACGCCGCCGTCTACAGCGCTGAGATTGAGCCCGAGCTGCTGACCAATCTCTTCGACAGCTCGCGCGAGAAGCGCCGCCCGGTGCGCTTCGAAGACCTGCCGAAAGTCCTGGTGGATGCCCTGCTCTCTGCCGAAGACAAGCGCTTCTTCGATCACTCGGGCTTTGATCCCATTCGCATGCTCGGCGCGGCCTGGGTGGACCTTCGCAGGGGAGAAGCGGCCCAGGGCGCAAGCACGCTCACCCAGCAACTGGCGCGCAGCTTCTTTTTCACGCGCGAGCGCACCCTGCGGCGCAAGCTCGCCGAATTGATGGTCGCGCTTCAGCTGGAACGCCGCTTCAACAAGCAGGAGATTTTCGAGTTCTACGCCAACGAAATCTACCTGGGCAACCGCGGCAGCTTTGCCATTCACGGCTTCGGCGAAGCCGCGCTGGCTTATTTCGGCAAAGACGTTCGCGACCTGAACCTCAGCGAGGCCGCCTTTCTGGCCGGGATCATCCGCGCTCCCAACCGCTACTCTTCTTCCTACCGCAAGCCGGAGCGTGCCGCTGAAGCCCGCGACCGCGTCCTCAAGCTTATGGTCGAAAACCGTGCCATCACGGCCGAACAGGCCGAAGCCACACGCAAGCAGCGCCTGCGCCTGGTCGCCGGCTCCGTGGACGCCGGCGGCGCTCCCTATTTCGTGGACATGGTCAAGGACCACCTCCTCGACCGCTTCACCGAAGCTGAGTTGCTCTCCGAAAGTTTCCGCATCTACACCACGCTCGACCCGGCCTTGCAGCGTGCCGCCATCCAGGCCGTGGACATCGGCATGAAGAATGTAGACACGCTGCTCGCTCGTCGGTATGCCGCCTGGCGCAAAAAGGGCGATATGACCCAGGCTCAGGTGGCGATGGTGGCGCTCGATCCCCGCACCGGCGAAATCCGCGCCCTCGTGGGCGGCCGCGACTACGGCCAGAGCCAGCTCAACCGCGCCCTCGCCCGCCGCCAGCCCGGCTCGGTCTTCAAACCCTTCGTTTACGCCGCTGCGTTCAGCGACGCTGTAGATGGCGTCGGTCCCATCGTCACGCCGGTCACCACCGTCGTGGACGAACCGACGACCTTCTACTTCGAGGACAAGGAGTACACGCCCAATAATTACGGCGCTGATTTTCGCGGCACCGTCACTCTCCGCGAGGCCTTGACGCGCTCTCTCAACGTCGCCACGGTCAAGGTGGCCGAGCTGGT
>CAZHLD010000071.1:9020-11951 GCA_964533185.1 uncultured Acidobacteriaceae bacterium
GCGAGGCCTTGACGCGCTCTCTCAACGTCGCCACGGTCAAGGTGGCCGAGCTGGTCGGCTACGGCCGCGTCGTCGAGGTGGGTCGCCGCATGGGGCTCGACCCCAGCATTCAGCCCACCCCTGCCGTCGCCCTGGGTGCCTATGAGATGACCCCGCTCGAAGTCGCCGCCGGTTACTCGGCCTTTGCCGATAATGGCCAGCGCGCCGAGCCCCTGTATCTCCGCAGTGTGGTCAGCGCGCAGGGCCACGTGCTGGAGCGCACGTCGCCGCGCACTCGGCCAGCGCTCGACCCGCGGGTGGCTTACATCGTCACCAACATCCTTGAGGACGTCGTCAATCGCGGCACTGGCGCCAGCGTCCGCGCCCGCGGCTTCACCGCACCGGCCGCAGGCAAGACGGGCACTTCGCACGACGGCTGGTTCGCCGGCTACACCTCGAACTTGCTTTGTGTCGTCTGGGTTGGCTTCGACGACAACCGTGAGCTGCGCCTTCCCGGCTCTTCATCGGCAGCGCCTATCTGGGCGGAGTTCATGAAACGCGCCGTCACCTTGCCTGGATACAGCAACCCGCAGCCCTTCACGCCGCCTGATGGCGTTGCCGTTGTCTTGATCGACCCGCGAACCTTGCTACTGGCATCGCCGGCCTGCCCCGAAAGCCGGAATGAAGTCTTCATCAGCGGGACCGAGCCAACTGAAGTCTGCGGTTCTCCGGGAGGGCGCGCGAACTCGCAGTCGGCGCCGGCATCCATTCTGTCCGGCATCTTTGGCGGCTCTCAGCCGAACACAGAACAGCCTGCGAATGGAGCAGGTTCCGCATCATCCGTCCGCGGACCACTCTCAGAGCGTCCGCAGCCTCCTGCGGTAGGCGCAGGAAAGCCGGGTCAGACTGCCGGCCAGGCGCCTCCGGCCAAGGAACCGGAGAAAAAGCAAGGCATCCTTCAGCGCATTTTTGGTATCTTCGGAGATAAGAAGAAGAAGGAGGCGCGCCCCTAGCTGCGCCCTCCTCGGGGTGATTCCATGATCCGTCGGCTTGCCCTCCTGCTCTCCTCGATTACTCTGCTCATTCCAGTTTGCAGTTTCTCTGCGCCCCAGAGCCAGCCGCAGCAGCCGGCCGCGCAGCCGCAGCTTCCCCTGTCGAAGGATCCTCAAAAGCAGCGCGAGTTTGACGAAACCCGCGCCAACATCCTGATGGCGCGCAAGCAGTATTCAGAGGCAATTCCTATTTATCTCCGGCTCCTCCAGCAGGAGAAAGACTTGCGCCGCAAGGCCTTGCTTTACAACCGCATCGGCATCGCCTATCAGCAGCAGGGAATGTTTGCTCCCGCCAAGCGCAACTACGACCGCGCCGTCAAAGCCGATCGCACAAACGCCAGCGCGGTGAATAATCTGGGCACGGTTCACTACCAGAACAAAAAGTATAAGAAGGCCATTCAGTTCTATAAGAAGGCTCTCACCATTGACCCAAATCTTGCGCCCGTTTACAGCAACCTCGGCTACGCCTATTTCGCCGATAAGCAGTACGAGCTGGCCATGGATACGCTTCGCCATGCCCTCGAGATCGACCCGGCCGTCTTCGACCATGGCTCCAGCACCGGCTCGCTGCTCCAGGACCGCTCGGTCACCAACCGCGGTTTCTTCTACTTCCTGCTGGCCAAGTCCTTCGCCACTTCCGGCAACGCCGAGCGCTGCGCCCACTACCTCCGCAAGGCCCGCGACGAAGGTTACGCCCAGTTCACCTCGGCTGCCACTGACCCGGCCTTCGCTGCCGTCCGCCAGGACCCGCTCGTCCGCGAGATCCTGCAATTGGCTGACACGACTTCCACTGCTCCTCCAGCGCCGCCCGAAATTTAGTAGCATCCGCGCTCACCTCCTCGCGTTTTGCTACAATAGAGGTGGAATGATGAAGCGATCCGTCACCATCGCGCGCTGGCTGCTTCTGGGCGGCTCTCTTTGCGCCCTGCTCTTGCTGGTGCCACTTGCTTCCTCGCCCCACCCAAAGGCACCTCAATCCGCCGCAGTCTCTTCTCCCACAACCCCGCTGGTCATCGAGATGCGCATCAATGGCGCCATCATGCCGCTTCCGGCCGAGTTCATCGTCGGCGGCATTGACGAAGCCGCGCGCCGCGGCGCCAGCCTGGTCCTCATCACGCTGAATACGCCCGGCGGGCTGGACGACTCCATGCGCGGCATTATCCAGCGCATCATCAGCTCGCCTGTGCCGGTCGTCGTCTATGTGGCCCCGGCCGGGTCGCGCGCTGCTTCGGCGGGCTTCTTCATTCTTCTTTCGGCCGACGTAGCGGCCATGGCCCCGGGCACCGCCACAGGTGCTTCTACGCCGATTTTTGTGATTGGCGGCTCGCCCATAAACATCGACGAAACGCTTCGCCGCAAGGCCACCAATGATGCCTCCGCCTACATCCGCAGCATTGCCGCCAGGCGCGGCCGCAATGTCGAGCTGGCAGAGAAGGCAGTCACAGAAGCCAAGGCATTCAGCGAAAAGGAAGCGCTGGACGGCAAGCTGATTGACCTGGTTGCCGCAAACACGGACGACCTGCTGGCCAGGCTCGATGGCCGCACCGTTACGCTCTTTGACGGCAACCGCGTGACACTGGCGCTGAAAGGGGCCACGCGCGAGCAGGTGGCCATGACCACCCGCCAGCGCTGGCTCGGCAAAATCGCCCAGCCGGACATTTTGTTCATCTTGCTCATCATCGGCGTCTTGGGCCTGTACGCCGAGTTCAGTCATCCGGGACTGATCGTCCCCGGAGTGATCGGCGTCGTCTCGCTGGTGCTCATGTTGGTTGCCGTTCAGGTGCTACCGGTCAACGCGATTGGCGTCCTTCTGATTCTGCTGGCGATTGGCCTGTTCATCCTCGAAGCCAAGTATACTAGCCACGGCCTGCTGGGGATTGGAGGAGCCGGGGTCATGGTC
>CAZHLD010000071.1:12051-14368 GCA_964533185.1 uncultured Acidobacteriaceae bacterium
AGCCAAGTATACTAGCCACGGCCTGCTGGGGATTGGAGGAGCCGGGGTCATGGTCATGGGGGCGCTCTTCCTGATTCGCTCGCCGCTCACCGGCGCGGGCGTGAGTCTGGGCACCGCGCTCGGAGTAACTATCCCCTTCGCCGCTGTCACGATTTTCCTGATGCGACTGGTGTTGCGCTCCTTCCGGTGGAAGCAGTCCACCGGCCTTGAAGAGCTGGTCGGACAAGTTGCCGAGGTCACCGAGGCGATTCACGGTGGCTCAGAGGCCGCCTCCGCCCGGCCCGGGATGGTGTTCGTTCATGGCGAGCTGTGGCGCGCGGTCGCTTTGGAGCAGGTGCCCAAGGGAGCCCGCGTCCGTGTTGTCCGCGTGGAAGGGCTCACGCTGCATGTGAAGCCGGTGGAATAGGTACGGAACTGGGATCGGATTCAAATCGGGCGGGTGCCCGAAAGAAAAGGAGATTGCCATGGGGTTCCCCTTTGGATGGTTGATTGGTCTGCTGGTGGTACTGATTTGGTTCTGGAATTCGCTCTACATCATCAAGGAATGGGAGCGCGGGGTGGTGCTTCGTCTGGGCCGGATGCAGCCGCACGCCAAGCCGGCCGGTCTGCGCCTGGTCTTCTGGCCAATCGAAGTGCTCTACCGCATGCCACTGCGTATCGAGACGCTCGACGTGCCTCCGCAGGACATCATCACTCGCGACAACGTGTCGGCAAAGGTCAACGCGGTCTGCTACTTTCGTGTCGTCGATGCCAATCTTGCCCTTTCGCAGGTGCAGAACTACCTCTACGCCACTTCGCAGCTCGCCCAAACCACGCTCCGCAGTATCGTCGGCCAGTTCGAGCTCGACGAGATCCTTTCCGAGCGCGATAAAGTAAATGCCAAGCTGCAAATCATCCTTGACCAGGATACCGAGCCGTGGGGTATCAAGGTAACCAAAGTGGAAGTCAAACAGGTGGATATTCCGGAGACGATGCAGCGAGCCATCGCCCGTCAGGCCGAGGCCGAGCGCGAGCGACGCGCCAAAGTCATCCACGCTGATGGAGAGTTCCAGGCCTCCGCCAAACTCGCCGAGGCAGCGAAAATACTCGAGACTCAGCCCACCGCAATCCAGCTCCGCTATCTGCAGACGCTCACGGAGATCGGCGTGGAAAAGAATACAACCGTGGTTTTTCCGCTGCCGATTGATATCATTAGCCTGTGGGCGAAGAGCATGAGCGCGGGGAAGTGATCCATGTTTGAAGGACAAAAACGCGGCGGGGGCGGCGACGTGGTGCTGGAAAGCCGGCATCTGGTTGGCCTATTTTTGATTTTTGTGGTCATGGCGGGACTGTTCTTCACCCTGGGCTGGGTGATGCGCGGCAGCCAGCAGGATGCGCAAGCAGACGGGATGGGGGCCCGTGGGGACGTCGCCCCGTCGAATCCGTCCGGTGCGACGACCAGCCCAACCACGGACGCCAAGCCGCATTCCGATGTCGACATCTATCGTGCAGCGAAGCCAAAGAAGGCAGAACCGCGGGCGGAAAGGCCCGGCAAGACGCCGCCAGCCGGGGCAGGGAAGACGTCTCCGGCGTTACCGCTGGTGACGAAGAACGCGCCGGGACAATCGAGGGCGCTGCTGAACGCGCCGCTTATCCCGCGCGGTGCGATTGTGCTTCAGGTGGCCGCCGTGAAGAATGAACAGGATGCTCTGGCGCTGGCTCAGGCCCTGCGGGCCAAGAAGTTCCCGTCCTATGTACTCATGCCGGTAGGGGACTCCTACTACCGGGTTCAAGTCGGACCGTACGCCGACCAGCAATCGGCCAATCAGGCCCGGCGCGGTCTTGAGCAGCAGGGTTTCAAGGCCATCGTCAAGCGCTGATGGCCTGCCCGATCTTTCGGCGCCCCCAATGACCTTCTCGCGCCCCGTGCGCCTTGCTTGCGCGGTGCTTTCCGGCTTTGCGCTGGCCTGTGCGTTCCCCGCTTACGACTTCCCCATTCTCGGCTGGCTCTCTGTCGCCGGACTGATGCTGGCCTCGCTGGGCGCCTGCCCGCCTCAAGCTGCCCTCGGCGGCTTCCTCTATGGCGCTGCGTTCTACTTCACTACGGTGCCGTGGATTTACACGGTCATGCGCGTGCACGGTCATCTCGACCCGCCGGCCGCCCTGGGCGTACTTTCCGCGATGGTCGCCATTCTCTCTCTATTCACGGCGGCATTCGCTTGTGGCGTCGCATTCCTCGGACGACGCAGCACTTCGCTGGCTTGTAGTGCTGCGCCGTTCCTCTGGGTCACGCTCGAGCTGGGACGCACGCACATGCCGCACCTCGGCTTCCCCTGGA
>CAZHLD010000071.1:14468-16505 GCA_964533185.1 uncultured Acidobacteriaceae bacterium
TGGGTCACGCTCGAGCTGGGACGCACGCACATGCCGCACCTCGGCTTCCCCTGGAACCTGCTTGGTTACACCGCGGCGCCCAGTCTGGCGATAGTTCAGTTGGCCTCGATCACCGGCATCTACGGCCTCTCATTCCTCGTGGCCGCCTACAACGCGCTACTCGTCTGGGCCGTGAAGGCTTCCACAAAGACCCACCGCCGCCCTGTGGCGATTTTGGCAAGCGTGACGGTCGTGCTCGTCGTTGTGGCCGTGATCGGGCCGCGCATTGTCCCGCAGGAATCGCCCACCCATGTCGCCCGCCTGGTGCAGACCAACTTTCCGCAGTCCACCAGCTACCCTGCCGATTGGCTCGAACGCCATGCCGGCGAGCTGGACGAGCTCGAGCGCATCAGCCTCGCGCCGCCATTGTCTCAGCCGGCTTTGCTCATTTGGCCAGAAGTGCCGGCGCCCTTCTCGTTGCAAGACCCGCCCTTTGCCGAACGCGCCCAGCGGATCGCGCACGCTTGGAAGGGCCAGTTTCTTCTCGGCGTGGTGGATTGGAAACGCCAGCCAAATGGGCGTCTCGAGCCTTACAACAGCGCGGCGCTGCTCGGCGCGAACGGAAGCGTGCTCTTCCTCTATGATAAGATTCACTTGGTGCCGTTCGGCGAGTACGTGCCGCTGCGCCAGTGGCTCACATTTGCAAAGAAGCTGACCGCGGACATCGGCGATTTTCACACGGGAACGCAATACCGGGTTGCGGAGCTTCCCGGTGGCCGGGCTGGCGTGTTCATCTGTTACGAGGTAATTTTTCCCGGCGAAGTTCGCCGGTTTGTGGGCAACGGCGCAACGCTGCTGGTGAACCTCTCGAATGACGGCTGGTTTCTGGGTTCGGCGGCGCCGGCGCAGCATCTGGCTCAGGCGCGCGTGCGGGCCGTGGAAAATCGCCGCTGGTTGCTGCGCGGGACGAACACCGGCTATACGGTGTCCATTGATCCGTATGGCCGCACCATCGCGGAACTCGCACCCAACGTGCGCGGCGCGCTTGACGCGCCCTATGGCTTCCGCAGCGACCTGACGCTCTACGCTCGCTTTGGCGACTGGCTGGGGTGGCTCTGCGTCGTCTGCTCCGTGTTATTCTTGGGTGTGGCTCTTTTTCGCCGGCCCGGATGAGGCATCATGATCCTTGAGGATCTACAGCACCGCTGGGAAACGCTTCGCGAGCGCCTCGAGCTCGTGCGGAGTTTCCTTTGACGTTCCGCAGAACCGCACGCTGCTCGCCTCCCTCGAACAGAAAATAGCCGGTCCGGCCTTCTGGCAAAACCAGGGGCAGGCGCAGCGCATCCTTCAGCAGCGCAAGCAGGCTGATGATTGCGTCAATGCCGAGGAGAAGCTCGCGCGCATCACCAGCGACATCGAAACATATTTTCACCTGGCGCAGGAGGAGTCCAGCGCCGCGGCGCGCCAGTCGTTGCTTGAAGAAATTTCGCGCGAACTGGACGCTGCTGAGTCCTACGTTTCCGAGCTTGAAACCGAAACGCTGCTCTCCGGTGAAAACGACCACCTCAACGCCATCATGACCATCAAGCCCGGCGCGGGCGGCACCGAGTCGCAGGACTGGGCCGAGATGCTGCTGCGCATGTACCTGCGCTGGGCGGAGCGCAAAGGCATACGCGGCACGGTGCTCGACCAGACTCCGGGCGAAGAGGCCGGCCTCAAGTCCGCCACGGTGCAGTTCGAGGGCGAAAACGCCTACGGCTGGCTCGCCACCGAAACCGGCGTGCATCGCCTGGTGCGCATCTCGCCGTTCGACCAGGCCGCGCGGCGGCATACCAGTTTTGCGTCGGTCTTCGTCATTCCCGAGATTGATGACCGCATCGAGATCGACATCAAGCCCGACGAAATTCGTCTGGACACTTTCCGCGCCGGCGGGCATGGCGGGCAGAACGTCAACAAGCTCGAAACCGCGGTGCGACTGACCCATTTGTCCAGCGGCATTGTTGTGCAGTGCCAGAACGAGCGCAGCCAGCACAAGAACCGCGAAATTGCCATGAAGGT
>CAZHLD010000072.1:0-10876 GCA_964533185.1 uncultured Acidobacteriaceae bacterium
GGCCTTCTCGATGCCGCGCTTGAGCGCCATCGGGCTCGCGCCGGCCGCCACCGTCCGCACGCCTTCGCGGAAGATGGCCTGCGCCAGCACGGTCGCGGTGGTGGTGCCGTCGCCGGCCACGTCGGAAGTCTTCGACGCGACCTCGCGTACCATTTGCGCGCCCATGTTCTCCAGCGGATCCCTCAGTTCAATTTCCTTGGCCACGGTCACGCCGTCCTTGGTGATCACCGGCGAGCCGAACTTCTTCTCGATCACCGCATTGCGCCCCTTCGGGCCCAGCGTGATCTTCACGGCATCAGCCAATATGTTGATGCCGCGCAGGATCGCCTGGCGTGAATTCTCACCAGTCACGATTTGCTTTGCCATTGCTCCTATCCCTCCTCGATGATTTCAAAACTGTTCCGGCCTCGGGCCGGAGATAATGGTTGGACTTTTTTCGGTTGCTGGCCGTGTGCCAGCAATTGATAACTTAGCGCTTCGCGGCCTTGGCTGCGCCGCTGAGTTTCGCCAGGATCTCTTCCTCGCGGAGGATCAGATACTCCTGGTCTTCGATCTTGATGTCGGTCCCGCCGTATTTGCCGAACAGGACCCGGTCGCCCGCCTTTACGTCCAGCGGAACCCGTTGGCCCTTTTCGATTTTGCCGGCGCCAACGGCGATCACTTCGCCCTCTTGCGGCTTTTCCTTGGCCGTATCGGGGATGATGATCCCGCCCTTGACGCTTTCCTTCTCTTCAATCCGCCTGACCAGCACTCGGTCATGCAGGGGTGTGATATTCACTGCCATCGTTGCTTGCCCTCCGTTCCATGTGTCGGGAATTATGCAGATGGAGCGCTTAAACCGCCTTAGCACTCTCCTGATGCGAGTGCTAATATAGTCGGGATACAATTTGTTGTCAAGGACTAGATATGACTGCCGCGACCACCCAATGGCCAAGACTTGCAGCTAAGTCATTATATTGCAATCAGATAGAGCGATGGGGATTTGACTCTTACTTTTCTTGGCGGCTGGGCCTGCCTGCGGATAGAATCTTCGATCTCTCGGCGTATGATTCGAGCGATGAGCGACCCGAACCCCGTAGCAGGCTTCATCCTTGCCGGCGGCGCAAGCTCACGGATGGGTGTGAATAAGGCGCGCATGGAGATTTCTGGTACTTCGCTTTTGCATCGAACCGCCCGGCTGCTCCAGCCTCTCGTTACGGATATGGCTGTAATTGGTCCGCCGGATTGCTATTCGCAGATGGGCTTGCGCCTTGTGCCCGACGATCGCCCGGGCCTGGGCCCGTTGGGCGGGATTGCCACTGCACTGCGCGTTTCGTCCTCTCCCTGGAATCTGATTGTGGGCTGCGACCTACCCTACCTTACCGGCGAATGGCTGCATTTCCTTCTGCGCCGCGCGCTCGCCTCCTCTGCCGACGCCCTGCTGCCCGAGACCGCCCGCGGCCCCGAGCCGCTCTGCGCCATGTACCATCGCCGCTGCCTGGCGTCGATCCTGGCGGCAATCGAGCGGAACAATCTCAAAATCACGCAGGGTCTCTCCGCTTGCGTTGTTGAGATAATCCCGGAAGCGGAGTGGAAAGCGTTTGATTCCGGCGGGCGGCTGTTCAAGAATATGAACGCGCCAGCCGACTACGAGGAGGCTCGGGCGTTCTTTGAGGGGGAGGGCACGCGTTGAGCGATCACTACATTGAGTTCCGCGGCATCTCCAAGGCGTTCGACGAAAACCCGGTGTTGCACGATGTCAGTTTCCACGTCGACCGCGGCGAGACCGCCGTTATCCTGGGACGCAGCGGCGTGGGCAAATCAGTTGCGCTCAAGCACATTATGGGATTTCTCAAGCCGGACGCCGGGCGCGTGGTTGTCGCCGGGCAGGACATCACCGATTGGGAAGAGGATCAGCTCGCCGCAGTTCGAAAAAAAGTCACCATGGTCTTTCAGTCCGGCGCGCTATTTGACTCCCTCACGGTCGCCGAAAACGTTGCCTTCCCTCTCGATGGCCGGGACGGTCTCACCGACCAAGAGCGCGATGCCCGCGTTCGGGAGCTTTTGGAAATGCTCGAAGTGGCCGACCTGGCAGATAAGCTCCCCTCCGAGCTGAGCACCGGAACCAAACGCGCCGTGGCCATCGCGCGCGCACTGGCCCAGGACCCCGAGGCCATCCTTTACGACGAGCCAACCACGATGGTTGATCCCCTGATGGCCGCGCACACCGGCGACCTGATCCTGAAGCTGAAAGAAAAATTTCACAAGACCTCGATTGTCGTGACCCACGACACCCATCTGGCCCGCAAGCTGGCCGACCGCGTCATCTTCCTCCAGGACGGCCGCGTCGCCTTTTTCGGTTCCTGGGCCGAGTTCGAGGCCACACCCGACACCTTCTTGCGCGATTTCCGCCTCCTCGATGACCTGATCCCCGCGCTGGACCTGACGCCTTGAGCCGTCGCCGATTGCCAGTGCTGCTTGGCTTTCTCTTTCATTTTCATCTCAATCGAGGAAACTCTGCGGTATCTTGCGGCGTCGCACTTGCCGGGGCCGGCACGCATCCATCAGCGAACGCTCGGAAGGAGCCGCTCAACCAATGAGCAAAGAGTTCAAGCCCTTCATTCCCGAAGACTCGCGCGAACCCGAGATGACCGTGAAAGCGGTCCTGCTGGGCGTGTTCCTCTCGGCGCTGTTTGGCGCGGCCAACGCCTACCTGGCCATGCGCGCCGGCCAGACCATTGCCGCCACCATTCCCGCTGCGGTGATTGCCATTGCCGCCTTCCGGCTGCCGTTTTTCCGCGGCGGCGTGCTCGAACAGAACATCGCCCGCACGGCCGCCTCGGTCGGCGAAGCGCTTGTGGCGGGCGTCGCCTTTACCGTCCCTGCGTTTCTGCTCGCTGGCATCTGGCCCAACCTGGCTGAGCGCTTCTGGGACGCCGCGCTGCTGATGCTCGCCGGCGGCCTGCTCGGCGTTTTCTTCATCATCATTCTGCGTCGGCCTTTGTGCGTGGAAGCCGACTTGCCGTTTCCCGAGGCCACCGCCTGCACCGAAGTGGTCAAGGCCGGCCAGCACGGCTCCACCGAAGCGCCTCGCTTTGTCTTCGGCGCGCTGGGCATCGGCGCGGCGCTTCAGTTCCTGACCAACAGCCGCGGCTTCCAGCTCTTCCGCGAAAATGTCGGCGGCTTCATCGAGCTGCCCAGGGTCATCATCAGCCGCTTCTACGGTGATTCGCCCGCGAAGAGCACGGTTCACGGAGGCGCCGTTCCGTATGCTTCGCCGCTGGCCTCCCCCGCACTGATGGGCATCGGCTACATCATCGGCCCGCGCCTGGCGGCCATCAACTTCTCCGGTACGGCCATCGCCTGGTGGGTGCTGATTCCCCTGGTGCTTTTCATTGACCCGGAGTTGCCGCATCGGCTGCAGGTGCCCGGCCAGCCGCCGCTCGGGTGGGACGTCATCAGCTACACGGTTTGGTTCAACATCGTTCGGCCGATTGCGGTTGGCACCATGCTTGTCGCCGCGCTCTACACGCTTTACACCATGCGCGAATCGCTGCTGGCGTCGATTCGCGGCGCCCTGGGTGCCCGCGCCAAGACCAACTTGGCCGCGCTCTCCAGCCGTCTCGAACGCGATATTCCCCTGCGCTGGGTGGTGATCTCCATCGCCCTGCTGATCCTGCCGATTCTTTTCATCTACTACCGCTTCACCCAGAGCTGGGGCATCGCGCTGTTGGCGACGCTGGTGATGATGGTGGTGGGTTTCATTCTTTCGGCCATCGGCGGCTATCTCGTCGGACTGATTGGCAGCAGCAACCAGCCTGTCTCTGGTCTGACGCTGACCGCGCTGGTTATTGCGGCGCTTCTGATGGTTGGAGTCGGCGTTCGCGGCACGGCTGGCGTGGCGGCTGTGCTGGGCGTCGCCTCGGTGGTCTGTATCGCCTGTTCCGTGGCAGGCAGCCTGATCCAGGACCTTAAGGCCGGCTATCAGTTGGGCGGCACGCCGTGGAAGATGCAGGTCGCGGAAATCATCAGCGTAACCGCGCTGGCCTTTTTCCTGATGTGGCCCATCCTTGCCCTGCACAAGACCTACGTCATCGGCAGCCGCGCGCTGCCCGCCCCGCAGGCCGGTCTGATGGCCACGCTCGCGCAGGGAATTGTCGCGGGTGAAATGGCCTGGGGACTCGTCCTGATGGGCTGCGTCTTCGGCCTGGCGCTGATCATGATTGACGCGCCGGCGCCCATGCTGATTGCCGTCGGCATGTACCTGCCGTTTGAGACTACCTCGGCCATTTTTGTCGGCGGCATGTTGAAGTGGATCGCCGACCTGATCGCCGCGCGAAGAAAACTCTCCACTGCGGCCAAAGATACATTCGAACAACGCGGCACCTTGCTGGCTTCCGGCCTTATCGCCGGAGAAGCCTTACTTGCCATCGTGCTCTCGGTCGGCTTCATCCTGGCCGAAGCCCGCGGCTACGCGGGCTTCTCCTTCACTAAATTGTTCACGGGCCAAGCGGAGCTTCACGTGTTTCACCAGTATGGCGGCTGGCTCTCTCTGATTGTATTCGCAGTTGTGGCGGGAATTCTGATTCGTGGGCCCTTCCGCAAGGGTCTGCCTGAATAGCTTATGTAGCGCCGGGGCAGGGCCCCCGGCATCGGGCTCTTGCACGCCCGCATCTCCGGTGCCCGCCCCGGCATCTTTTCCGAAAACGCCGCAATCGGCACTCCCTCCGCACCGATCACCGTCGCCATGTAGCGCCGGGGCAGGGCCCCCGGCATCGGGCTCTTCATGTTGTGTCGGGGCAGGGGCCCCGGCATCTTTTCTTTTTCAGAAGCCTTGCGCCTTCAGCTCTTCGATGGTCAGTCGAGTGGACCGCACACTTCCGCGTGCTTCCAGCAGCCGCTCGAGGTGTTTCGCCAGCATGTCACATTCGACGTTGACCCCGTCGCCCACCGCAAGCACTCGCACGTTAGTCTGTGTGTAGGTATAGGGAATGATTGCTACGTCCAAGACGCCGTCGTGCCAGCCGGCCACGGTCAGACTGATCCCGTCAATCGAAATCGAGCCTTTCATCGCCACGTAGCGCCACATCTCCTCGGGCACGCGCACCGAAAGCCACCAGTTCTCCCCCTCTGGTTCGAGGCGCGTCACCCGCCCAATGCCGTCCACGTGTCCCTGCACGAAGTGCCCGCCAAACTCTTTCCCCGCTGTCATAGGCCTTTCCAGGTTGACTGGCGCGCCCGCCTTCATCTCGCCGAAGGCCGTCTTTCGCAGCGTCTCTCCGGACAGGTCTGCCGAAAACGATTCCTTGTCCTTTGCAACCACGGTCAGGCAGCAACCATTCACAGCGATGCTATTGGCGATCGCAAGCGCCCGGGCAACTTCCGGTGCGCGAATTCTCAGCCGACCGCCCTCGGGGGTTTGGTCGAGCGATGCCACCGTTCCTGTTGCTTCAATGATTCCCGTAAACATCGCGCAAGTACCCTTCTACCATAAAGTCCGGGCCGAAGCGCCGCATCGCATGGATCCGCAGCGGGGGAAGGGAAGCCACACTCTTGCCCTTCTTGTAGCGCCGGGGCAGGGCCCCCGGCATCTGACCCGCAACCGCTGCGAACGGCACGCCGTCCGCCCCGAGCAGTTTGGGCGCGTAAAACAACACGAGCTTGTCCACCACTTCCGCTTCCAGCGCCGCACCGTTCACCCGCGCCCCGCCTTCAATCATCAGCGTGAGGAGCTCTCGCTTTCCCAAATCCTCGACCACTGCCTTGAAATCAATCTGGGTCTTCTGGCCGCGGATACGGACCACCTCGACTCCAGCCTTTTTCAGCGCGCGTGCCCGGGGCGAGTCCGCTGCTGCGCGCGTGTACACAAGCACATCGCCCTGCGCCGTTCGCACCAGCTTCGATCTCCGCGGCAGGCGCAGCCGCGAATCCAGCACCACGCGCACCAGCGGCCGGCGCCGCGGCAACCCGGTGCGGTCGGTGAGCAGCGGGTTGTCGGCCATCACCGTGCCAATCCCGGTCAAGACTGCGTCAGCGGCATGGCGCATCTGCTGCACCTCGGCGCGTGACTCCTCCGACGTAATCCACAGGCTCACCGAGGCCGCCCGCCGCGGCGCCGCGATGCGGCCATCGAGCGTCAGCGCCACCTTCATCGTTACCAGCGGTCGCTTCGTCGTAATCCAGCGGGCAAAGCCTTCGTTCAGTTGGCGGGCCTCCTCCTTGCGCAGGCCAATCTCCACCTTTACGCCAGCCGCGCGCAACTTCTCCAAGCCCCGCCCTGCCACTTCTGGATTGGGGTCCTTCATCGCCGCCACCACGCGCCGCACTCCCGCCGCAATCAGCGCCTCCGTGCACGGTCCGGTGCGGCCCGTATGGCAGCACGGCTCGAGGTTGAGGTAGAGCGTCGCGCCCCGCGCGTATTCGCCTGCGGTTTCTAGCGCGATCACTTCCGCGTGCTTGCGACCCTCGTAAGTGTGAAATCCTTCGCCGACCGCGCGCCCATCCCGCACCAGCACCGCTCCGACCATCGGATTCGGACTCGCCAGCGCAGCTCCCCGTCGCGCCAGGTCGAGCGAGCGCGCCATCCAGTGGTCGTCGGAATAGACTTGTTGCGCCGCCATGCGGGTTAGTCGAAGAGGGAATTGACGAAGGCCGGCGCATCAAACGGCACCAGGTCCGTCAATTTCTCGCCGGTGCCTACGAAGCGGATGGGCAGGCCCAGCTCACGCGCAATGGCCACCACGATTCCGCCCTTGGCCGTGCCGTCGAGTTTGGTCAGTACAATGCCGGTCACTCCGGCGTGCGCCGTAAACTCGCGCGCCTGCTGCAGACCGTTCTGGCCCGTCGTCGCGTCCATCACCAGCAGGACGTCGTGCGGCGCGCCGGGAACGAGCTTGGCGGCGATGCGCTTCATTTTTTCAAGCTCGGCCATCAGGTTGGACTTCGTGTGCAGCCGTCCCGCCGTGTCCACGATGACGGCGTCCATCCCGCGCGCCTTCGACGCGACCAGCGCGTCGTACACCACCGCCGCCGGGTCTGCGCCTGGCTTCTGCTTGATCAGCTCCACGCCGGCGCGCTGCGCCCAGATGTCGATTTGTTCACCCGCCGCGGCCCGGAACGTGTCCGCCCCGCACAGCAGCACCGAACGACCCTTCGACCTCAGCCGATGTGCAAGCTTGCCGATGGTCGTCGTCTTTCCGGTCCCGTTCACTCCCACGACAAAGATCACTCGCGGCGCGTCGCTGCCCGCTCCGATTTCGCCGGCAGGCGGTGCATTCAGGATGGCGATCAACTGGTTTTTCAACTCAGTTTTGAGTTGTCCCGCGTCCGCGAGCGCCTGTCGCTCGACTTTGTCGCGCACCGCCGCCAGCACCTCGCCGGTGGTGCGCACGCCCAGGTCGGCCGAGAGCAGCGCCTTCTCCAGCTCGGCCAGCAGCGCCGGGTCGATCTTCCGCTCGCCGGTCAGCAGCTCGTCCACGCGCGCCGACAGCTCGGTGCGCGTCTTGCTGACCGACTCCTTCAGTCGCTCGAGCAGCGTTGGTTCGGGCTTTCCAAACAGCGTGATCATGGCTGCCTTTCGTGCAACTTCCTCGAACTCGTCATTCTAGCAGAAAGGGAACACCTCACCGGGAGGAAGTGTCCTAATGCCCTGATCATGCCCGCGCGCAAAACATCTTTCTTGTACAAAAGTATCTCTTATCGTATATTAACCAAGGAGGTTCTGGAGGACTGCACTTGTTACTCCAGAATTGAGTGCACTTGCCAGCCGGACAAAACCACACTCCAGCAGAGATGATCGGTGAGCTTCTTAGAGACGCCGCTGTTCTCATTGGCGTATTTGCCCCTCTTGAAACAATCCTATCGAAACAACCTTTGACATTCTGGGGAGTCGGAATTATAGTTGGGTTGGTAGTTGTGCTGGCAGGCGCGGGAATAGTCATAGAGGTCTAAAGAACATGAATTCCTTGATGGTCGTTCTACCCATTGCAATTGCCGGGCTCATTGGAATCATATTGGGTTTCTACTACGCGAAGAAAGAGCATGAAGGCGCGCATAGAAATAGGCGTGCAACTGACAAGCCTGCCTCAAACGCGCACACTATTAGTGCTGCTCATTAATTCCTCTAAGTGTCCTAAGTTGTCTGTGGTCCCCACCCCCATGGCAGGCGGCCGCTGTTTGTCAAAAACTCGACTGCGTCTGTAACCCACGACCGGCGAGTGGAAATCTCCTCTCATAAATCGATTGATACAGTGCATCCAGGGCATCAATGATCGCCTGAATTGCATTCTTCACGGCGGCCTGGTTAACGGGGGGAACATGACTAGCGTGGGCTAATTGATTCCGGAGGTGACCGCTCCCGGCCACAAGTCGCTTGTTACTCAGTTGTATTTTGCGACCGACCCGGCGTTCGAAGGCGACCCGGATCGCAACTACCGCAAGGATCCTCTCCTTCAGAGCGGGGAGTTGATTCGCCCCGTCCGCGTCCATCCGATCCCCGGCTCGATTCGTGCCGCGGTAGACTTTGAAATTGTTTTGGAAACGGCGTAAGGTCTACGAGTGGGTCCTGCCTAAACTTCCACCAGAGTCTTCCTGTAGCGCCGGGGCAGGGGCCCCGGCATCTTCGCTTTCTTCATCTCTGTACTGCCGCGGCAGGGCCCCCGGCATCTTCGCTTTCACGGTGGCACAGGCACTCTTGCCTGTGCGCTTCATCTCTGTACTGCCGCGGCAGGGCCCCCGGCATCTTCGCTTTCACGGTGGCACAGGCACTCTTGCCTATGCGCTTCATCTCTGTACTGCCGGGTTGAGGCCCCCGGCATCCGGCTTTTGAACGTTACACTTCCACCAGCGTCGCGCTCAGCCGCAGCTTACCGTCGCGGATGGCCGTCTCGAGCGCGTCCACCACGACCGGGTCAAAGCGCGCCCCGGCCAGAAAGCGGATCCGCTCCAGCGCATAGTCCAATTCCATTGCCGATTGGTACGGCCGGTTCGTAGTGATTGCGTCCAGTGTATCCGCCACGGCGATGATCTTCGCCATCATCGGGATTTGCTCGCCGCTCAGCCCGTAGGGGTAGCCGCGCCCGTCCATGTGCTCGTGGTGCAGCTCGATGCCTGGCAGCATCTCCGCAAGCTGCGCGACCGGCCGCATGATGTTGGCGCCCTTGATGGGGTGTTGCTTCATCAGCTCAAACTCGTCGTCGGTCAGCGCCCCGGGCTTCTTCAACACGCGGTCGTCCACGCCAATCTTGCCCACGTCGTGGAGCAGCGCCGAAATGCGCAGCCGGTCCAGATCATCCGCCGAAAGCCCCAGCTCGCGCCCGACAATCTCCGAATACTTAGCCACGCGCCCGGAATGGCCGCGCGTGTACGGGTCCTTTTCGTCGACGGCCGCAGCGAGCATGCGGATCGAGCCGATGAAGAGGTCGCGGTTCTCCTGCGCTGCCTGCTTCAGCCGCTCGATGTACTGCTCAATGTCGTCGGCCATGCGGTTGAAGGTTTCAGCCAGCTCGCTGATCTCCGCCGCGCCGCGTACCGGCGTGCGCTCGTGGAATTCACCGCGGCTGATGGCGCGGGTGGACTCGGCCAAGCCGCGGATGGGCGTGGAAATGCCCACTGCAAGGACATACCCGAGGATCAGCGCCGCAAACGTCACCACCAGCACAAACCCCAGCGCCTGCTGGTTCAGCTCCTTGACGCCGGCATCTTCGCGCGCGTGGTCCAGGCTGCGCTGCGCGATCACCGCCCAGTTCAGCTCGGGGAAGATGCTGTAGGTCCCGATCATCTCCACCGGCTGGCCGCCTTCTTGCTGGGTGAAGCGGGCCGTCTGCGTGGTGCGCAGTTCGCGCGGCAGCGCGGCCACCTGGGCCACGACGGGAAACGTCGAAAGCACCGCGGTCCCGGGAACATAATTCCGTGTGTCCGGGTGGGCCACGATGTGCCCGCTGCGGTCCACCAGATACACCATGCGGCCGCGCACGCTCGTTTCCTGCAGCCGCCGCAGGATGCGGTCCAGTGAGACGACAGCCGCCAGCATCCCCGTGAACCGGTCGCCCACCTGCAGCGGCACCGCCATCACAAATGCCGGCCGGTTCTCCGGGCCTAGCGCCAGCGGGTCGCTGCGGAATTTCAGCGATTGAAACGTCATCGTAAACGCCCGCTTCAGTGCCTTGTCCACGAACGGGTCTTCGTTCGCGCGCAGGTTGCCGGCCCCGGTTCCTTTGGCGCTTTCGGCCACAGCGGTCAGGTAGAGGATGTCCGGGTTGCTGTCCACAAAGTTTTCCAGCAGCCGCTTTACCTGCGGCGCGCGGACAGGGTCATCCACGTCCTCGATCAATCCCGTCAGGACCAGGATCTGCCGTTGGCTGATGAGCTGTTGGTAGAGATTGGATTCGTACAGTTGAATCTCTTCACCGAGCGACCGCGTCACCTCAATCTGCTGCACCCGTTCGGTATCGGCCAGCTTCTCCTGGCTGAGCTTAAGCACCTGCCGGTGATACAGCCCGATGGGCAGCAGCGTGACCAGCAACAGCGCTCCCAGCACAATCCAGAGGATGCGCAGACGGGCCAGTCGCAGCGATTTGAAGGCTTTGAGCGCCACGGGGTCGAGGACCTTGCCTACCCATTCTAGAGAGCCAGCGCCTGGGGTACAACGCACCGTAAGGACACGTGTTCGCAGTTTGCTACAGGCGGGTCTTGCGCGTCAGTCTTCGTGCTTCAGCCGGCGCTCCATCAGCTCGCGGATGGCCTCGCCGGGCGCGCGGCCACGGTTGAGCACGGCATCCATTTGTTTGGTGATGGGCATCTCGACGCCGACGCGTCGCGCCAGCTCCAGCGTCGCCCGCGTCGTGCCGATTCCTTCCGCGACCATACGCTTCCCGGCAAGAATCTCTTCGAGCTTGCG
>CAZHLD010000072.1:10976-16030 GCA_964533185.1 uncultured Acidobacteriaceae bacterium
TCGTCGTTGGTATAGAGCCGCAGCGTTGGCCCGGAGAAATCCGTCTGCACCTCGGCGGCTGCCTCGCATTCGCTCGAAGCGATCACCACCGCGGTCGGATCGCCCCGCGCCACCTCCCGCGCGAACGACGGCCCCGATAGCGCCGCCACCCGCGCCGGGAATCGCGCAGAGACCACTTCCGAGATGACTTGCGTCATTCGCAGCAGCCGGTCGTGTTCGAGCCCTTTGGTCGCGCTCACGAAGATCATGCGCGGTTCGAGATGCGGCAACATTTGCGTGTACAGTTCGCGGGCGTGCGCTGAAGGCATCACGCCCAGCACAATCCCGGCGCCCTCGAGCGCGCGGCCCAGCTCGTGCGTGATTTCAATTTCTCGCGGGAGTTCCAATCCCGGCAGGTACACTTCATTTACGCGCCGCGTGCGCATCTGCTCGCAGAGTCCGGCGTCGTGTGTCCACAGGGCCATCTGGGGGCGCGCTGGGTTTCGCGCCAGCACGATGGCCAGCGCTGTGCCCCAGCTCCCTCCACCAATGATTGCAATTCGCTTCATTTCTGTTTGCCCAGCGTCAACCGGCTCTCAGTGCCGGCCACGAGGCGCGCGAGATTTGGCCGGTGCTTGGCGATGATCAAAAGCGCCGCCAGTGTGACGCCGATCGATACCACCCAGGGCGGCTGGTATCCCGGCGCATACAGTAGATAGGTCAACAACGGCAGCGCCGCGGCAGCAACAATCGAGCCGAGCGAGACGTACCGCCAGATCAGCACGACCACCAACCACACTACCGCCACTGCGAGCACGGCCTTCGCGCAGATCGGCAGGAATACGCCGAGCCCCGTCGCCACGCCTCGCCCGCCTCGGAATCGCAGCCACACCGGGAACAGATGCCCCAGTATCGCCGCCAGCGCGGCAATCATCATCCACGTGATGTTTCCCTCGTTGATGCGCGCCGCCAGCCACACCGCCAGGTAGCCCTTCGCTGCGTCCAGCAGAAGCGTCAAAGCCCCCGCGCCCGCCCCAACCACGCGAGTCACATTGGTCGCGCCGATGTTCCCACTCCCCGCAGCGCGGATGTCGCGCCCTTCGCGCAGCCTCACGATCAGGAAACCGAACGGAATTGATCCCAGCAAGTAGGCGGCCACGGGAATCCACCAGGAGCTGCTCATCGCGCCCCTTCTATGAAGGGAAAGGTCGCCAGCCGCGTGTACACGGCCCCGCCCGCCTTGAGCTGGCTCTGGTACAAATGGAATTCGCTCGCCGTCACATGGCCGAACTCGAGTGAGCCTCCCGCCGCAAGCGCCTCGACCAGCCGCGCCAGTCCCTCTTCTGATTTGAACCTCGCCAGCGTCAGGTGCGGCTTGAATGGACGCTGCTCCCGCTGGATGCCGAGCGCCTCCATTCGCCGTTCGATTTCAGTGGCGAGTTCGCCCAGATTTGGCGTGGCTTCAATGCCTGCCCAGAAGACGCGCGGATGCTTCGCGTTGGGGAAGAACCCCGTGCCGCGAAAGCTCATCTCCACCGGCGCGGCTGTGTGCACGTCGGCCAGCGCCCCGCGGATTTGCTCTACCTTGTCCACGGGCGCCTCGCCGATAAACTTCAACGTCACGTGAATTCCCCCGACGCGCACCCAGCGCGCGCCCCGGCAGGTCTTCTCAAGCTTGCCGACTAGGCCCGCAATCGCTCGCCGCACCTCGTCCGAGAGATCGAGCGCAACGAAGACGCGCACCTCAGCCCTTCGCCGGCGCTTTTGTCTGCGTGCTGTAGAGGAAGTGCCGCCGCACCATGTCCAGCGCAATTTGCGACGCCTGCCAGCGGATACGCTCGCGATCGCCGGGGAAGTGGAAGCCGCGCTCCTTGCCTCCATCGCCGGTGGCCAACGCGATGTGTACGGTGCCAACAGGCTTTTCCGCCGAGCCGCCGCCCGGCCCGGCAATGCCCGTCACGCCCAGTCCCAGCAACGCACCCGACCGTCGCCGGATGCCTTCGGCCAGCGCGCGCGCCACTTCTGCGCTCACAGCGCCCTTTGCCTCGATAATTTCCGCGGGCACGTCTACCCACGCCGTTTTCAGATTGTTGGCGTAGCAGACCACGCCGCCCAGAAAATACGACGAGCTGCCGGCAATGCTGGTCAGCCGTTCCGCAAGCAACCCGCCGGTGCAGCTTTCGGCCACGGCGATCGTGGAGTTGTTCAAGGTCAATTCTCGCGCCACCACCTCTTCGAGCGATTCGCCTTCGGTCGTGAAGACCGCCTCGCCGAGTGCCATCCGGATTCGCTCGGTCATCTCGTTCAACAGCTTTTCTGCCGCGGCCGCGCCTTCCGACCACGCCCGCAGGTGGACTTGAATCTCGCCCGGCGAAGCCAGCAGCGTGGTTTCCGCCTCGGTGAACTGTGTATAGATCGGCGCGATCCGCTGCTCGACGTCCGATTCCGCCATGCCGGCCACGCGCAGCTCGCGCTTGTAGAGCCGCCGGCCGGCCGCGTAGCCCGCCAGCCGCGGCTCCACGTGCGTCGTGAACATGGGCTTGAGCTCGCCGGGCGGCCCGGGCAGCAGCACAACAATCTGCGACTGGTGCTCGATCCACAGGCCGGGAGCGGTGCCGCGCGGGTTGTCGAGCGGCTCGGCCCCGTCAGGCACCATCGCCTGGCGCTTGTTGACCTCCGGCATCTCCCGCCCGAACCGCCGGAAGCGCTCCTGAATACCTCGAAGAATTGCGTTCGAAAGTTGCAGCTTGCGGCCCAGCAGCTCGGCCACCGTTTCGCGCGTCAGGTCGTCTTCCGTGGGCCCCAGCCCGCCGATCGAGAACACCAGCCCCACGCGCGAAAGCGCTTCCTTGAACGCGTCGCGGATCTGTTCGCGCTGGTCCCCGACCACTGTCTTCCGCACCACCTCGATGCCCAGCTTGTTGAGCTGCTCGGTGAGGAACAGGGAATTGGTGTCCTGCCGATGCGGCGTCAGCAGTTCCGACCCAACCGCAATGATCTCTGCTTTCATGCTGATTGTTTGTAACCGAAGGCGAGGAGCCAGCGCAAGCTTTGTAGAGGGAAAGGAGAGTGTGCGAAGCGCAACTCAGTGAGTCAGCGGGAGGCCTTCGACGTCCCAATCGAGTGTAAACACCGCGCCGCTGGTGGCAATCACGCACCGGCCCGAAGGCAGCAGCGCCATCCCGACAATCCCGCTCCCGCTGACCACCAGCTCCGCCGCCGCGTCCGGCGTCAACCGGACCACGCCGCGCTTCCCGCCCAGCGACGCCGCCACATACAAATTCCCAGCGCGGTCAAACGCCAGCCCCTGCGGCCGCCCCAGCCCGCGATAGAACACGCTCACCTCGCCGTGCTGGTCAATCCGATAGACGCGGTCGAAGCTCGACGTCGTCGGCCCGGTCATGAACATCTCACCCGCGGCGCTGAACGCCATGTGGTAGGCAGAAATCGAAGGCTCGAGCGTCGCAAAAACGAAAATCTCCCGGTCCGGGCTGATCTTGAAGATGGTGCCGCTGCGGTCGCCGACGTACAGGTTGTCGTTCTTATCAAACGCCAGGCCCGTGGCGATGCCCATGCCCTCCGCCCACTGCTGCCCGCGCCCGTCGGGTGTGAAGCGGTGGATCGTGCCATCGTGCCGGCTGGATACGTACAGCGCGCCCGCGCGGTCAATCGCCAGCCCGGTCGGGTTCATCAACTCGGTGACGAACGGCTTCACCGTGTAGTTGGCCGTGATCTTGTAGAGCGACACCGGCACTTTCTGTCCGCGCTGCCCGCTGAACGTCACGTAGATGTTTCCTGCCGCGTCCACGGCCGGATTGGCCACCGGGTGCAGGTTATCGGCGATTTGCAGTCCGACGGCAATCGGGAACGCCGGGCTTTCGGCCTGCGCCGTCTCCACGCGCACCGTGCTGCTCGCCCCCTCGGGCACTCGCGCCACCAGAAGGTTCTCCGCGCAGATCGACACACTGCCTTCGGCGTCGCCGAAGTGCACGCGCGGGCGTAGGTTATTGCGGCATTCAAAGCCGCGGCCGTGGATGGCCACGTCGCCGCCGGGGATCGCCGCCCCCGGCGTGATCTTCTCAATGCGTGGTAGTCCGTTGCTGCCCAAAGTCTCTTCCCTCTTCCTTCACCCGTTCTTCTGGACGGGTGTCATTCTGAGCGAAGCGATCGAAGATTCCGGCCTTGCCGGAAAGAATCCCTCCGCCTATGTAGCGCCGGGCTGAAGGCCCGGCATCTTCGCCTTCTCTCATGTAGCGGTCGATTCATCCCCCCACTCCCTCTAGCGCCCGGCTTTAGCCGGCCATCTTCGCGACCTTGTTCTTCTCGTTTAACAACTGGCTCCCGCCGGCCAGCTTCACAACCCCAACGCCCGCGCCACCCACAATCCCAGCGCCGCGTAAATCCCCGCCACCCAATCGTCGGCCATGATGCCCCAGCCGCCGGGGAGCCGCTCGGCGCGCCGCGCGGGGAACGGCTTCCAGATGTCGAACGCGCGAAAAAGTATAAAACCCAGCGCCAAATATTTCCAGCCGCCGTCGGAAATCACCCGCGTCCCCACCGGCAGGTAGGTGATCATCTGCCCGACGACCTCATCAATCACTACGTTCTGCGGGTCTTTCGTCGCGAGGAAGTTAGACGCCCGCCCTGCCGCCCATGTGCCGATCCCCGCGACAAGCAATACAAAAGGGCCGTAGAAAATTGCCAACACGTCGATTGCTATGGTTTTAAGTGGAGTGACAATTCCAAATTCGATTCCTCCCCCCTCGGGACTGATTAGAGATATGAGCCAAAGCAGTTTTATCAACGCCCCCCAGAGAGCGACGTAGCCCAGAAGGACGCCGCCGAGCGAGCCCCACGTCCCCGGCGCGAGCGGCAGGTTGCCGAGACCGAAGCCGGTAGCGATCAGCAGCGCCAGCCGGGGCTTCCGTGGTGCAACAGATTCACTTTTCGGTTTCATTCGGGTCGGGCTGTTCGGATGCAGGCTCTTCGACCGCTGGCTCAGTTACAACGTACCGCTCGGCCGCCCAGTTGCCCAAGTCGAGCAGACGGCATCGCTCGCTGCAAAAAGGGAAGTG
>CAZHLD010000073.1:0-11534 GCA_964533185.1 uncultured Acidobacteriaceae bacterium
GAGCAGCTGACTCTTAATCAGCGGGTTCCAGGTTCGAGTCCTGGGCGGCTCACCATCTTCTTGTAACCCGCTTCATATCAGCTAATTCACTTTCCCATTTTCTGTAGCAGCCGAATTTGAGAACTACCAGGTAACATCTTCAAAGAGAACCACGGTGAGGCAATGGGTGCCCTACCCTCTCCAGTAAGTCGCCCAGGGTGGGGCTGCCACACTGGTTTCGCTCAACGCGTGAACCATTCCAACGAAGGGGCAAGTTGCCGCCGACGGTGGCAGGCCGTGCATCCTGTGATGCAGGACGGAGCCATGCACCAGGCGCTTTGCACCATGCGGTGCAGGGCGGAGCGTGGCCGGATTATTTCGCGGTCGGACGGTAGCTCAGGTCGGCGCGGTACTGAAGCATCTCGCTCGACTGGCTCTTGATGGTCTTGCCGAAGCCATCGAGGATCGCCGCAGCCTCCAAGCGGCCAAAGGCCTTTTCGAGCATAGCCGGGAAGGAGACCTCGGGTTCGGCCATGCTGGCCCAGTTCTCGTGCGGGATCACCAGCACGAAGTGAGGCTGCTCGCCGCCATTCATCAGCTCATACCAGGAGTAATTGACCGGCCAGTTGGTCTTCTTGATGGCGTCGTCGATCTTCTTGACCAGGAGGCTGAAGTCCGCTTCCTTGTCGGGCCGGACCATGAAGTGGATCACCTCGGCCATCCTCGCCGGGATCGTGCTGGTTTGCGGCTTGCTGACATCGGCGAGGTACTTGTAGAAGGAACTGCTGCCACCAGCGGTGTACGGCTCCATGTTTGCAGCGCCATCGGCTTCGTCGGCGGCGGCCATCTTGGCATCCCAGGTGTCGAAGTCTTTCCAGTGATGGTTCTCGGTGACCGCGAGGTACTGGCCTCCCGCTTCGCCGGTGAGCACCAGATAGACGTGCCACGACCAAGAGTCATTCTGCTTGCGGTGCCAGTCCATGTGGCGCTTGCGGCCTTCTTCGTACTGCTTGCTCATGCCCGGCTTGACCTGCGTGACGAAAACGCGCGTCACAGTGCCGGGTTTTTCCTGCGCGAACGCCGGTGCTGCCAGTAGTGCCAGCGCGGCCAAGAGTCCCCAGTATTTCCGCATGGTGATGCCTCCTAAATGAGAGTGGGATGAAGCGTACGTTAGCGCGGGTGGCGGCAGGAGTCAAGCGGAAGCGGCGGCCGCAGCGAGCGCAGGCTTTGGGCTATAATCGCGGGCCATGACGCCGCTCGAAAATGTGCGCGTGCTCGAGGTCAGCGAAGCCATGGCTGGTCCCTACTGCGCTATGCTGCTGGGAGATTTCGGCGACGATGTCTGCCTGCCGCAGGTTCCCAGCGACGCGTCGTTTCTGCTTTCATCTGCCGGAGGAAGTTACTTTTCGATTTTGGCGCTGTCGGGCAGGCGCCGCACCAGTACTTTATCCACGCGCCGGAGGTCAGAACCGGTGTACAATCCTTCGAGTTTTCGAAGTCAAAAAGTAAATCTCAGTTAAGATGATTATTCAGGATAAAATTACGATGCTTGAAATAATGAAAACGGTTCTGGCCGGGCTGTGCTTAGGGTTTGCGCTGCTCGCGCCAGCCGTTGCAACGGCGCAGACTCAGACACCGGCCACGACCAAGAGGCCGCCAATGTTCATTGAGGACACGAGTCCGGCTGACTTCGCCACGACCGTCGAGGTGTTCAAGGCAGAAGCCAAGGCCGCCGGCTGGAGCATCCTGGCGGAGCACAATTTGGCGGGCATCCTGTCTACCAGGGGTTATACACTGCACCCGGTTCTCGTCATCGAGGTATGCAGCGGGAAATACAGCGCCCAGCTCCTGGAAAAGGATGATACACGGTACGTCGCGTCTATGATCCCCTGTCGCGTGGCGATTTATCAGACCAGCACCGGAAAGGTCGTGATTTCCCGGATGAATACTGGCATGTTCGCCTCCATGATGGAAGGTCTCGTGGCCGAGGTCATTCAGAAATCGGGCAACGAGATGGAAGGGATCATTGCGAAAACACTGACCAAGTTGAAATGAGCGCATTTAAATCTGAACATTGAACGCTGTGAGGAGCGCACGAATGCACTTTTCAGCCGCTTGGCGCGGCCCCACGCTGCCGCTCTAATCCGATTCGAAGCAAAGATGAACGTAGAAATCACCCTCAACTCGAATTCTTCAACAAGCTGCTGGATGTCGATTGAAGATATGAGGTTTTCGCGGCGCCGACCTGCAAACCGGCGAGTGACCCGGCAACAACCTCGCGGGTTGACGCTGCTGCTCACTTGTCTCATGGCCCTGTCGTCTTCAGCGGCCGCCCAGACACCTGAGGCGCCGTCTTCTTTGCCCACACAGGAGCCATCTGCTTCCGCTCTACCCCCGCCTGCTGCGCAGAAGCCTTCCGCACAGTCTTCGCCTCCTGCGTATAAGCTGCTACGGGATGAGGAGGATTGGAGTTACTTGCGAGACTCATCGCGTCGCACCGACTTCTGGGATCCAATCAAATACATCCGGCTCAGAGAGGGGAAAGAAGACTGGTATTTGACAATAGGCGGCGAGGCGCGACCCTACTATGAACGCTTCCGCAACGAAGACTGGGGGCGCCAGCCACAGGACTCGAGTGGCTATCTCCTGCAACGCTACATGCTGCACTCCGATTTACACTTGGGTAAGCGCGTGCGATTCTTCGTGCAATTCAAGAGTGGATTGGAGACGGGACGGACAGGTGGCCCACGCCCGCCCGACGAAGACCAACTCGACATCAATCAAGCGTTCGTGGACGTTCTGTTCGAGCCCGGCAAGAAGCAATCGCTTGTCTTCCGCGCTGGCCGGCAAGAACTCAACTTTGGCTCAGGCCGTCTTGTCGCTGTTCGTGAAGCTCAGAATGTGCGATTCGGCTTCGATGCACTGCGTGCGATCTGGCGCGCAGGCGCCTGGCGAGTTGACGGCTTTGCGGGCAAACCAGTGAAGACCGATCCTGGTTTTTTCGATGATGACCCGGATAGCGCGCGGACCTTCTGGGGTGTGTATGCAGTGCGACCACTTCCGGCCATTCCCAAGAGTAATATGGACATTTATTACTTCGGTCTTGACCGTAAGCAGGCGCGTTTCGATCAGGGCGCAGCCCGTGAGCAACGCCAGACACTGGGCGTCAGGTTCTGGAACAAAGATCAAGCCTTTGACTATGACTGGGAATTCGCTTACCAGCTTGGCAAGTTTGGACGGGGCGATATTGGTGCGTGGTCATTTATCACTAACAACGGTTACACTTTCCGTACGGGTCGCTTGAAGCGCTTGCAACCGAGAATCGGAGTGGAAACGGGTGTTGTTAGTGGCGATAACGATCCGCGCCATTCCGACCTGCAAACCTTCAACCCCCTCTTTCCGCGCGGAGCCTACTTCGGGCAGATACGCGCGAACGGAGCCTTAAACGTGATGGGCTTTCGGCCCAGACTGACGCTTCAACTCACCAAACGTATTTCGTTTTCGACGAACAGTTTCTTCTTCTGGCGACAGAGCCTGCGCGACGGTCTGTACTCTGTTGCCGGCAATCTTTTGCGCACCGGCCAACTAAGCCGAGCGCGCTACATCGGTACGCAGCCGGAGGTGGAAGCAGTAGTACGAATTGATCGCCACACCACTTTCACCATCAACTACGCTCGATTTCTGGCGGGGCCGTTTTTGCGCGAGACGCCGCCGGGGCGCGATATCACCTATTTCGCAACCTGGGTGACGTATAGATTTTGAAGGTGTGCCGAACAGCAGAAGTGTACGGCACGAGAATTGATAAAAGCTCAAAGCGATCGACTTGGTCAAAGCGGAGAAAGGGGGGTTAGGATTCGATTTTGACGTTGTCCGACAGGCGGCGCACCAGCACCTTGTCCACGCGTCGGCTGCAACCCAGCTAATCTTGGTGTAGAAGACATGGTGGAGGGTAGATCGGGAAGTGTTCCCCGCCGGCCCGGCGCGGACAACCAGTCGCGCGGCTGGGGCCCGCCTTTTATCGGCGGCGAATCGGCCTACTAGCTCTGTTGCAACCGCAACAAGCGCTCGATCACGCTCGACTTAAAGCACGCCACCGGCCTCGAAATCCTCGGACGGCTGATTGAGCGCGCCGACGTGCGGGGGACAGGCAATCGAACGCTGCGCGAGTCACTCAGCGGATCGGCGAAGGGGTAGGGGGCAAGGCCGGAAGGCCTCGGAAGTGCGCCAAGCTTGATTTCCACAAGAAAAAGGGAGTAGGCTCTCCGAGTTTCTGGGAAGCAGTTTCGAAGTACAACAGATCCGAAAGGCTCGTCCATGTTCTACATCTCACAAGGAGGCATGTATGCGTCGAATTCTGCTAGCGGCAGTGTGTGTGGTGACCTTAGGTTTGATTGGCAGCGTGCAATCTGCTCCGCCATCGGCGGTCGATGAAGTAATCGCCTTAACCAAGGCTATGTGGGCAGCGGATATGAAGAAAGACGTTGCCACAGCGATGAAAAACGTAGCCGACGATTACACGGAGTTCAACGACGACTATCCCACACGCCTGGATGGCAAGCAGATCAACCGGAATCTTGCCGAGGCAACTGCCAGCGGTGCGGGCAGTGTGATCGCTGCAGAAATGGCCAACCAGAAAGTGCAAGTGTATGGCGATGTGGCCATCCTCACTTACAATTACATCGGTGCCACGAAGGATAAAGATGGCAAGGTTGAGCCAAGCCGTGCGAAGTCGACTCGTGTGTACGTCAAGAAGGACGGGCAGTGGTGGCTCGTCCATGCCAACTTTGCGCCGGCCCGCTAAGTCGATGCCCAAGTGAAGAGAAACACAAGTCTGCGCTAGCTGCTTGGAGGCGAGTTCACCCTGCCCCCACCGGCTGGGCGCGAGGTCACCCCCAGCTCGCAGCTAAAGCTGAGGCTCCAATTCCCGGACACAGAATCACTAGGAGAGGGGAACATCCCTCCAGTCGTGCGGCTGGGGCCCGCCTTTTATCGGCGGCGAATCGGCCTACTACCTCTGTTGCAACCGCAACAAACGCTTGATCACGCTCGACTTGAAGCACGCCACCGGCCTCGAAATCCTCGGCCGGCTGATCGAGCGCGCCGACGTGCTGATCCTCAACCAGCCGTCGCGGGCGGCGGTTGCGCCCCACTACCGCTCCACGCCCGTGCACGCCCGTACCACACTAGCGTCCCCCAATCGGCCAAAGTAGGTGCTGTTTTGACCCGCCAACGCCACTCTACGTGGGGCCTCCCAAAATGATCCAAAGCACGCAAGCAGCACATGTTATCGCTTTCTGAGCCGCCTGCGACCAAACTCATTTTAACGAGGATTTCCTAAGAGTCAGAATACACAGAGGAGAAATGAGCCCGTGTTACTTGTGCCACCAGCTCAGCACGCGCGCGAAGAAGTCGCGGTGCGTGCCCGGAGCGAGCACCTCGGCAAAGGCCGCACCGATGGCGCGACGCTCTTCGGCACTGCGCTTCTGATCTACAGCATCGAAGGCTGCATCCAGTCTATCCATGGCTTCCGCGTTTGGATAGATGGAGGCGACCCAGCGTGTGCCTGGATTCTCCGTATGAACATCCTCAACTTGAATCACATAGTAGGAGATGTTTCCCTTGGCAAGCTGGTCGTCCATGAGGGGTTTGGTGTACTTATCCCAAAGCTCGCGCCACTTCAGACCCTCGCCCGGTTTGACCAGGTACGTGCTGACATAGAGGTACCCAGAGCTGGGGGCCACGGCCTTGGCCTTGTGGGCGATCGAGCGAAACAATAAATCACGGTGGCGCGTCGCCGCCACGATCGCGGGAGAGGGCGGCTGCTTGATGAGTTCTTCACGGACTCGCTCGATGGCGGCGTTGCTGGTCGCCTGCCACCAGACCCCGTGCGTAGGATAATCCGGCGTGTGAACAACAGTGGCGTAGACGCCCCAGGAGAGCAGGGTGCCGTTCGCGGTATTGCGCTCAAGGACGGGCTTGGTATTTTTCTCCCAGTTGGCGATGAACTCGTCCCATTGCGCGCGGGGCACGGCCCACTCCGCAACGAAGGTAAAGACCGCAGGTTCGGACTGCTGGGCCGTGGCTGCTGCCGGAACGAAAAGCCCCAGGCAAAGCACAGCTACGATCAACCGGAAAAATCTGGACATGGCTGCCTCCGGATTAGGTGAATAGGATTGCCCAGCGATTGAAGTCCTCAAGGAAGGACAACTGACCAAGAGGCTTACCCAGGGCGTGAGGCGCACTCTATTGCCGCGAGGCCAAGGAGTCAAGCGTAATTGCAAGACCCGCTTTGTGCAACCCTTCAAGGCCGATCATTCATAGCTTATTCATAGGCTGCGGGCGACCAACCGTGTTCTGGGTTGCGTGTGCGGACTCGACGCAGTATCACGCGTACCTAGTGCGCAAACACGAAGTAGATCACATAGAGCCAAGAAAGGAGACCATGCAGGATTGCCCACAGCACCGAATGGTTTGCATGCCACGATAGAACGACAGACAGGCTCGCTCCCAGACTGTAGATTGCTACGACGCAGCCCGCACCCGAATTAGACTGGGCATTCCCCACTCTCTCTTCGAGATCCGAAACCCGCGACTCCAGGTCTTCTTGGTCATCATCATCGTATTCCTCGTAGTCTTCCATCGGATGTCGTCTCCGTAATCGAATATCAGGGTGCTCGCGGCGCTGGTGATTGTAGCCTTAGAAGGCCGCGAAGAGGGATTGGTCTGCCGCACCCGGACAGCTTGCGCCCTTTTCCGTCCCCAAACCACCGGACGGCTTGCCGTGGCGGCAACCTGAGTGGTACTGTTTGCACCTTCCTTAATGGCGCGGGAGGGCAAGATGACCTATCGCAAGAAGAAGGGCAGGGACGCTTGGCATTTCTGCAAGAATTGCTCGAACTGGCCGACGAAGGACTACCAACAGAAAAGTGAAAAGCCTCCTCGTTCTAGCGGCGAGCTGTGCGACGAATGCAGAGCGAAGCGCCGGAACGGTGAGTGTGAGTAGTACCGCAAAAGGGGCACAGAGAATGTCCGAAGTGCAGCTTGATTGGCATGGGGTAACTAAGGTTGGGAAGAAAGGATTTCTCTGCGGGTACTGTGGCCTTAATGTCGGCCCTGATGAGGGATACCTTTCGACTTCAAGTGCTTTGAGAATATTCATCTGTCCCCATTGTTGCCAACCAACTTTCTTCAATGGCGATAGGCAAGTACCAGGCGTTCGCTTCGGCAGTGAGGTAGAGCATCTCCCTGAGGACGTTGGTGCCGTGTACGAGGAAGCGCGCAACTGCATGTCTATTTCAGCTTTTACAGCGGCAGCCATGCTTTGCCGAAAAATTCTAATGAATGTGGCAGTCAGCAAAGGGGCAAAGGAAGGCGAGAACTTCGCCTATTACGTGGGCTTTCTCGCGGATAAGAATTACGTACCTCCTGATGGCAAGGACTGGGTAGGCCACGTCCGGGAAAAAGGCAATGATGCAAACCATCAGATTAGGTTGACCTCCGAGGCTGATGCCAAGAACCTACTGACGTTTGTGGAGATGCTGCTAAGGTTTGTGTTCGATTTTCCTGCACGCATAGACCGACCCGCAGCAGAGACAAGTTGAAGAGGCACTTCGCTTAATGAAGAATGAGGGAACGCGAACAGCTGTCTGTTCTAATTGCGGTCGGTGGTGTGAGTTTGAGGAGTCCGTGACGCACTGTCTGAATTGTGGAAAGCCACTTCTAAACTCCTGTCCAAATCTGAATTGCAAGAATGACCTCTTCTTCCAAAAAGAGGGCAACTTCCACAAGTCCTGCGGCCACAAGCTGTTCGCTTTCAAACCAAAGACAATCACTCCAAGCTCGGGGCGGCTTTAGCCTCAGCGCCACAATGCCCACAATGAGGTGGCAGCTTCCCGAAGCTGATTATTCTATGGCCTTCCGAGCACTGACCTTCGATGGTCGCCTGTGGAATCGGGGCACCACACCAAACACACAATGGCCCTAAGCTCCGTTGTTCTTGGTCGCATGAAGGACAAAAGACTGGAATCATAAAGGTTCATCGCCCCTGAGAGAATTCACCCCAGCGGCGGATTTTCAGTTTCGCGCTGCGCCTAGCAGGTTCGGTATGTTCGGTGACAACGTAGTGCTTTGCTGGTGCCGACGATCGGGCACGAACTAGCAGCGAACCTATCCACAGCGGGCGCTGGTGCACGGGGCGGTTGTCGAAATCGAAGACCCGGCCATCGGCGCAGCAAAGAGCATCGCAAACCCGGTGAAGCTCTGCGGCACTCCGGTTGTTTATCGGCTGCCGCCGCCGCGGCTCGGCGAGCACACCGAAGCCATTCTGGCCGAGCTGGGGATGGAAGAAGAAGAGATCCGAACGGCGCGGGCACAGGGCGCGGCGTAACTGGCAGGCTGGTCAGGCCATCAGGCTGACGCACTAGACAAAGCGCACGCCGATTCCGCGGCGCATTCCTTCGAGCTGGTCCACGGCGGTCACTTCGCCGACGTATTCGCTGCTGCCAACGAGCGCCTGCGCCGAGTAAGGATAAGTGACGAACACGCGCATACCCTTGTAGTAGCCGTCGCGCCAGCTGGTGAAGTAGAGGCCGCCGGGTGAGGCGCTGACGGTGGTGCGCACTTCCTGGAAATGCTTGTCGGTGTGGTTCGATGGGCGAACAAGAACGGGCCGGGCCATCTTCAGGCGGCGGCGCTTGGGTCTGGCTGTGGTTTCCATGCAACTAATCTAACCCGGCGGGGCGGGCATGCGATTCGCGACACAACGAGCCGCGTCGAAAGAAATACTGTACGCGCGGACAGGCACCATCTGGCAGTGCGAGCAGGCAAACGGGCGCGGGCTACTTTGAATCTTTCTTCTTCTTTTTCTCAGGTGCGGGCGGCGGCAGCGGGAAGCGCTGCTTGCATTTTTCGGCCATGGCGGCCATGCCGAAGGTTTTCTGCATCATGGCATCGGCGGAGAGGCAGCCGAAGTGGAGCTGATCGGCAATCGTGGACGGGCTGACGTCCAGCGTGGCGGTGTAAACCTTCTCGGGAGCGACCAGTCCCATCTCATAAGGGAGCGACCAGGTCTTGCCGGGCGCAAGGTTGTAGGACTCGACGGGAAACTCACGATTAATTTCGGCGAAGTCGTTGTCAAACTCGGCAAGCCGCTCGGGCGAGAGATGGGCCGTGCTGGTGGCGTAATAGCGCTGGCGCCAGTCGAGCAGGTCGTTGGCGGCCAGCAGCAGGTTGAGGTCGCCGCGGTAGGCGCTCTCGAGAATCATGTCCAGCGTGCGGAAGAGGATTTTGCGGCCGTCGGTGACCTGATGCGTGCCGGGCCGGGCCATGCCCGCCGGCACGGGATATGTCTCCTGACCGGCCGTGTACGGGGCGGTCACCACGACAAACAACTGCTCGGAAGGCAGTGGCGGCGGAGTGCCGCCCCACAGAAGCTCCTTGCACGACCCGAGGGCAGACTGGACGGCGGGGTCGGGATCGGCCGGGGCGTTGGGCCGGCAGCGGCGGAAGTAGCTGGTGATCGGCGTATTGTGACGGACGCCGCCATCGGTGTACTGCGGCCACAACTTGGGGTCGGACTGGACGGGCGAATCCGGGATCTGCGGCATGCGGCTGATGACGGGGATGGAAGCGCTGCCGAGCACGTGGAAGAGAAACCAACTGCGATCATTGTTGGGGTACTGCGCGGTGGGGCCGAACTCGCGGTAGGTGCCGTCCCAGAACGAAACCGAGCCGACACGCACGGGGCGGCCGCGTTCGGCGAGCGCGTTGACGTCCACTTTGTCCTTCAGTAGCTGCAGCAGCGGATCAAAGCTGTAGAGGTTTTCCATACCGAAGAGACCCAGGCGGGCCAGCATCGCCCAGGTCCAACCGGGCCAGCGCTTGCGGTAGATCTGTTTGGGCTTGCGGATGCCGTCCCAAAGGCTGATGAGCCCTTCGCTGCGGCGGGCGAGATTTTCGAGCGAGGCCTCGGGCGCGGCGGCCTTCTCCGCCTGCGCCAGGAAGACGGCACTCAGCGAGCCAGCGGAAACACCAGCAAACTCGTGGAAGTCGCAGCGCCGGTGGACGACCAGGTGATAGACGGCGCCGGCCTGAAACGCTCCCTTGAAGCCGCCGCCGCTCAGGACCAGGGCGCGCTTTTTAGCCGGGTCGCAGAACTCGGGCTGCTGCGCGCGCGCGTGGCTTGAGCCGAGCGTGACGGCAAGAATCCCAGCCAGAAGGAAGGAGCAGAACCGCGCGTTCAAGGGGACCTCCTTATTGCGCTCGCTGCCCGCCGTGGCGGGTGGCGGGCGAGCGCCGCAAATTGTAGCACTGCGCTGCGACCGGTGAGGTGGCGCACCACTTCCCTGCTCCGTGCGCTCTGCTTCCAGCTAGAATGGCGGATCGTTGTAGCACTCCATGAGCCCAAAGAAAAAGCGGCGGTGGAAATGGTGGATCGTGCTCGCGGTGATCGCCGCGCTGGCGCTGCGGTTTGCCTGGTGGGGACGACCTGTCGGGCCAAGGTTCACGGTTGGGCCTGCTCCCTCAGATTCCGGGTACCAATGGCAGATCGATAATTTTGGATTCATGTCGTTCGGTATGTGGCGGGCGAACGACCACAATGGCGATGGCGTTTACGATGAATTCTGGACGCCTAAACGCGAAGAGATCTTCTATCGCCCCGGTTTCAAGGCGCCGCCGAAACGGTGGCTGGTGATTTGTCTGGATGGCGTGCCGCTCGAGGTGATGCAGCGAATGTGGGACCGCGGGCATTTCCGCGAGTTCTACCGGCCGACTGCGGTAGTGAGCACCTATCCATCCGACAGCGAGACGGCGCTGACCGACGTCCTGCACGCGCCGCCAGTGCCCGGCTATGAACATCTCTATTTCGACCGCGCGCAGAACCGCCTCCGCGGTGGCTGGTGGGTAACGCTGAGCGGCTATCGCATCCCGTACATCCGGCGGCTCAATTACGACACGCCAGGCTGGGCCAAGGCCCTTCCTTATTTGGTGCCGTGGAAGAGCTACTACGCCGACCTCGGCCGTCTGAGCGACCGCTACCGGAAGGAGCGCGATAAGCCCGTATTTCTGGCCCACCTGGCGGTGAGCGATGCGATGTTTCACCTCTTCACTGCCGAGCAGCTCGAGCCGGCGCTCAAGGCGTTTGAAGACGTAGTGCGGAGCATTTATCTCGAGGGGAAAGGCGAGGTGGGCGTGCTGCTCTTCAGCGACCACGGCAACTCGCAAGTGCCCAGCTGCCCCGCGCCGATCAATGAACATCTCGAACAGCACGGGTGGCGCGTGCGCGGGAGCATCGAGGGAGTGCGCGACGTGGCCATGCCCGTCTACGGCCTGATCGGTTTTGCGGCGGTGTACTGCAGGCCCGAGGCCACCGAAGAGCTGGCCGACGCGCTCGTCGAAGCCGAGGGTGTGGACCTCGTGGTGTACGCCAATTCAAGCGATGGCGCGACGATTCGCACTAGTGTCGGCCGCGGCCATCTCCGCTGGAGCGACGATGGCAGCCGGAACTGGTATGAAGCGACAGGGCAGGATCCACTGGAACTGCTGGCGGTGTTCGA
>CAZHLD010000073.1:11634-15423 GCA_964533185.1 uncultured Acidobacteriaceae bacterium
GGAACTGGTATGAAGCGACAGGGCAGGATCCACTGGAACTGCTGGCGGTGTTCGAGCGGCTGCGCGCGGAGGGCCGGCTCTCGGCCGACGGATCCGCCAGCGACGCCGACCTTTTTCAAGCCACCTGGGCGGCGCGGTATTCCGATCCGGCGGCCCGCATCCGCGACTGGGCCATTAACCACGTCGAGAACCGCGCGGAGATACTGGTGAGCCTGGAGCCGGGCTACTTCCACGGCGCGCGCGTCTTCACCCGCATCGTGGACTTCGTCGGGACGCACGGCGCGATGGAGCGGGCTTCAACGCTCGGATTCGCCATGGGCACACTCCCGTTGCCGCCGGCGCAACGGCTGGCGGAACTGCTGCCCGAAGAGTTTGCGAAAACAGAAAAGAGAAAATAGAAGAGAGAAGTCCGCTAGGAGTTGCGTTCGACGACGACGGCGGTGCCGTAGGCCAGCACCTCGGTGACGCCCTGCATGACTTCGTTGGCATCGTAGCGCATGGCCAGGACGGCGTTGGCGCCGCGCTCGACGGCGTGCTGGACCATCAGGGCATAGGCTTCCTGGCGCGTCTTCTCGCAGAGGTCGGTGAAGAGAGAAATATTGCCGCCGACGATGGTCTGAAGCGAAGCGCCGAGCGTCCCGAAGATGCTGCGCGATCGCACGGTGACGCCGCGCACCATTCCCAGGTTTTTCACCACGCGGTAGCCGGGAAGATCGTTCGATGTGGTGACCAGGTTGGGATCAATCCAGTTCGGCATCGTCTCCTCCAGCTTCCCCACCCCGGTGTGAGGCGAAATGCTGTATATACGTCGCGGCTGTACTCAACCGCGCAGCTCGTCGGCGATATCTCTTGCGACGCGACGCGCGTGCTCGATATCGCCCGGCTCAAAAGAAATCGCGGCAACGCGCGGGTGGCCGCCGCCACCGTAACGTTCGGCGATGCTGGCCAAGTTTTTTTCGACAGCGGCGGGGTTCCAGGGGTTGGAGCCAATGGAAACCTTGCCGCGGTAGGGCGAGGAGCTCACGCTGATCGAGTAAACCGCGTGCGGATAGAGCCAGTAGGGAATGAATTTGTTGTAGCCCTCGAGGTCGAGGTCGCTCACGTCGAAATAGATGACGCTGTCGATCGCCTGGGCGCGCTCACGGAGAATCTCGATCGAGCGCTCGTGGCGCTCGAGCAGCGGGCCGAGGTGGCGGGCGACTTCGGGGAGCGCGACGACCTCGGCGAGCGACAGGCGGGAAAGCTCGGGGATGAGCCGGGCGGGCAGGCCGCGCTCGGGCGCCGCTTCGATCACCAGGGCGAGCCGCGTGGCCGGTTCAGTGAGATGCACGGCCGATTCCGGCGTGGGGTATTGCGCGCCGTCGATCACATCGCCCCAGTGCACCAGCTCGGCCAGCGGCTGCGCGTTGAAGCCAAACTCCTCGCGGGCCACGTCGGCCAGGAACTGCGTGCAGGATTTGTAATTGGGGTTGTAGAACTTGCGGCCGGAGCGGTCGCCTTTGAAATGTTCGGCGTCGGCAGGAGCGAGGAAGGCGCTCTGGTGGTGGTCAAACCACCAGGTGAGCCGCGGTGAGGGGGAATACTTGAAGTCCACGATGGCGTTTTCGTCGCCGTCGAAGAGATTATCCGGGAAGAGCTGGCCGGCGCGATGGGCCAGGCCGGTGAAGCGGAACTCCGCCGAAGGATTGATGCACTCGCGGTAGAAGCGAAAGAAAACGGCCGAGGACGCCGCACCGTCGAAGCAGCGGTCGTGGAAGCACAGTCGGACGTTGAGTGGCCCTGGCACGGTCGAGCAGACTGCGACGCGCCGCACAGACGCGAATCGCCGGAAAAAGAAAAGCATTAAAGATGGACGCGGGAACCGGGAAAGTCAAGAGGCAATGGCCGCGGCGCTACGCGGGCGCGAGGCAAGCGCAGCGCTTCGAGATGAAACAACGAATGTTGCCGGAGAGATCTCTATTTCCCGGCGAGGTTTTCGGCGAAGTCGCCGGCAACGGGCACCTTGAAGCGCTCGCCCTGGTAGGCCTTGATCATCAAGAGAATCCAGAGGACCAGGCTCGCCAGATTCACCAGGCTCACCAGCAACCAGCCCACGGAGAAGCCGCTCCAGCCGCCAAAGAAAAAGCTGGCAACGAAGATCCTGCCGAGCACGATGCTCACAATATGCAGAGCTCCGAAGATCACAATTGACTGCGCGGCGTGGAAACGGACGTAGGGGCGCTTGTCGATCAGGAAAAAGATGAGGCCGGTGAGCCAGCCGAGCACGTAGCAGAGCAGCCCGGCGACGTTTTCACTCAGGCCCGACTGAGCGCCGGCAGACTGAGCGGCGACGCCCGAGGGCGCGCCGCAGTTGGGGCAGAAGGCCGAGGAATCGGCAACCATCGTTCCGCATTTGGTGCAGTGTGGCATCGCAAGTCTCCTTTTACGACGCGGCTTAGTGTTCCAGCGCGCGAGCGTAGCAAACCACGCACGCTACCGCAAGCACGATTGGTGAGGCGCCGGGGTTCCAGTAGAATGGCGCGCGAGAATCGTTATGGTGAGTGAATCCATCTTCGCCGAGCGGCCCACGCGAAAAATCCTGGGCTTCCCCTGGCCGGCGCAGGTCACTCCGGCCGAGCGCAAGTCGCTGATCGCCGGCGGGCTGGGCTGGATGCTCGACGCCATGGACGTGATGCTCTATTCGATGGTGCTCGCGCACCTCATGCGCGACCTCGGGATGAGCAAGGATACCGCCGGCCTGCTGAACTCGCTGACGCTGGGCGCATCCGCCATTGGTGGGATGTTCTTCGGGTTCCTCGCCGACCGCATCGGGCGGACGCGGTCGCTGATGGCTTCGATCCTGGTGTACTCGCTGGCCAGCGCCGCCTGCGGCTTCTCGCAGACGATCGTGCAGCTGGCCATCTTTCGCTTCGTCCTCGGTCTGGGCATGGGCGGCGAATGGACCACCGGTGCAGCGCTGATTGCAGAGACGTGGCCGCCCGAACACCGCGGCAAGGCGCTCGGGCTGATGCAGTCCACCTGGGCCATCGGCGAGATGATTGCGGCGGGAGTCACCGGGCTGGTGCTGCCGCACTACGGCTGGCGCGCGGTGTTTTTTGTCGGCATCCTGCCCGCGCTGATTGTCTTCTGGATCCGGCGCGACGTGCCGGAATCGCAGATCTGGCTCGAGCGGGATAAACAGAAATCCACTTCGCTGCGCGTGCTCTGGCGCAAAGACATCCGCTGGAAGGGCCTTTTAGCCACGGCGATGAATGCCTGCGGAATGTTCGGCTACTGGGGCCTGTTCACGTGGATCCCCGCCTATCTTTCGCTGAGCACGGCGGAAGGCGGACGCGGGCTCGATCTGGTGATGACCACCTGGTGGCTAATCCTGATGGGCGTGGGAAAGTGGTTAGGCTACATATTGTTCGGTTTTTCGGCCGACGCCATCGGCCGCCGTCGAAGCTACTTCAGTTATCTGCTGGTGGCCGCGGTGCTGGTGCCGCTCTATGGCATGGCGCCCAACGCGCTGTGGTTGCTGGTCCTGGGGCCGTTCGTTGCCTTCTTCGGCACGGGCTTCTTCTCCGGCTTCAGCGCAATTGCCTCGGAGCTCTTCCCCACCGAGATCCGCGCCACGGCCATGGGCCTCTCCTACAACATTGGCCGGGGCTTCTCCGCTGCGGCACCGTTTGTCGTCGGATGGATCGCCCTTCGATGGGGCTTCCTGCCAGCATTCTTCGTGCTGGCCGGTGCGTTCCTGCTGGCTGCGCTCCTGGCACTGGCGCTGCCGGAGACGAAGGGCAAGCAACT
>CAZHLD010000074.1:0-15346 GCA_964533185.1 uncultured Acidobacteriaceae bacterium
GTGGAGGTTCGAGTCCTCTCTTGGGCACCAGCTTCGCAGTACTCAGCCTTCAGTTGTCAGTCCACAGACCAACACTAATCGTCTAGCTGAGGAGTTTTTTCAGTCGCTTCTGGGCGCGCTTGAGGTCTTTGGTGAGCGAGCGGACGCTCTTCTCGAGCCGCGCGCTCTCTTCGAGGGCGAGTTTGGCGGCGGCACGGGCTTTGCCTTCGGCGCGACCGATGGCGCCGCCGATTCTTGCTGCGGTCTTGGTGAGTTTGCTGGCCATGTGTCTCCTCCAGTGTACCGTGCGGGAATCATAGAGGCACAGCGCGGGCGAGTCAATCATGCGCGCGGGTGTGAAGGGTAGGGGCACGATGTGGTTCGACTACACTCACCACAGGTATGGTGCTCCTGCGGCTTCGTCGCCGAGTTTGGACGGCTGGTCGGGCCGCGTGGCCGGTGCAAGGGAGCCGCTGGCGCAGGTGCAAAAGAAAAGGAGGCGAGCCAGATCTACTCGCCTCCTTTTGTGTCCCGGGTGAGGGACGTCTCCCGGCCCGACGGAGTGGGGCCGGAGAGTTGTGTTGACCTGTGCGATTCAACCCGGCCAGGTGAAAAAAGTTGCGCTTCATCAAGCAGAGGGGCAGGCTGGGGTTGTAGGGGCACGATATGGTTCGACTACGCTCACCACACGTATCGTGCCCCTACAACTGAAAAACCTGCCGTTGGCCGCCGGAGCCGTTAGAATAGGCGGCGTTTACCGGCCCACAAATCCATGCCACACCGCGAAGAACTGACAGAACAAAATGTCCTGGCGGAGCTGGCGCGTGCGCGCGAACCGCGCAGCCTGCGTGAGCTGGCCGGCGCGCTCCGGCTGAAACACGATGGGCGACGAGCGTTGGCGAAGATTGTCGCGCGGCTCAAGCGCAAGGGCGAAATCGAAGAAGCACGGCAAGGGCGGTACCGGCTGGCGGGACAGCGACCGAGTGGCGGCGAAAAGCTGGAGCCTGCGGGTGGCGGCATGAAGCCGGCGCTACACAAGACGGTTCCGGGCCGCGTTGCTTTCGGGCGAGGTGGCCGGGAAAAAACTGCACAGGCAAGAGTCCCTCGGCAGGGCTCGGGACAAGTGCCTGTGCCACCCGGACGCGACGCGAATACGATCCGCGGGCGGCTGGTGGCGCACCGCGATGGATATGGATTTGTGGTGCCGGATGAGCCGGTGGCAGGGATGGAGGGAGACCTCTTTATTGGCCGCGACGCGCTGGGAGATGCGATGCACGGCGACCGCGTCCTGGCACGGATCGAGCGGCGCGGGCGCCCCCGCCACGGCGCTGCCGGGGCGGCGGGAATGGGCCGCTGGGAGGGCCGCATCGTGCGCGTCGAAGAACGCGCGCACCCGACCATCGTTGGATTGTTCCGCTATGGCTCGCAGGGCAACACCGTGCTGCCGTACGACGTCCGGCTGCTGCATGAAATTGTGATCCCGCCGGGCGATGAGCTGACGCCGCAGTTGAAAGAAGTGCACCGCGAGCAGCTCGGGCCCGATGCCGCCCGGCGGCCACGCCGGCTGCGGCTGGCGGAGCTGGATGGAGCGGTGGTGAACGTCGAGCTGACGCGTTTTCCGCGTGCGGGGGCGGCGCCGGCCGGGCGTGTGTTGGAAATTGTGGGCCGGCCGGGCGAGATCGGCGTGGATACCGAGATCATTATCCGCAAGCACCACCTACCGTTTGAGTTTTCTGTTGAAGCGATTGAAGAGGCGCAACGCGTGGCGCGGCCGGTCGCTGCCGGCGACATCGAGGGCCGCGAAGACTTCCGCGCGCTGCCGATTGTGACGATTGATGGCGAGACGGCGAGAGACTTTGACGACGCGGTGCACGTCGAACGGCTCTCGGGCGGGCGCTGGCGCTTGCAGGTGCACATCGCCGACGTGGCCCACTACGTCCGCCGCGGCGGCGCGCTCGACGGCGACGCGCGGCTGCGCGGCAACTCGGTCTATTTCCCCGCGCGCGCTGTGCCCATGCTGCCCGAGGCGCTCTCGAACGACATCTGCTCGCTCAACCCGAAAGTAGACCGCCTGGTGATGAGCGTGGTGATGGAGTTTGACGCCGCGGGCGCGACGATGGACGCGCGGTTCACGGCCGGCGTGATCCGCTCGGCCGAGCGCATGACCTACACCAACGTGAACAAAGTGATCGAGGGCGACCCGGAAATGAGCGCGCGCTACGCAGCGCTGGCCGACCATTTTCGCGAGATGAAGGAGCTGGCGCTGATCTTAAACGCGCGGCGCAGCGGCCGCGGCTCAATTGATTTCGATTTACCCGAGCGGGTGATCGAGTTCGACGAAGTCGGCCGAATGACCGGCGTCGTGCGCAGCGAGCGCAACATCGCGCACCGGCTGATCGAAGAATTTATGCTGGCCGCCAACCAGGCGGTGGCCCGCCATCTTGAAGGGCGGGCGATTGCTTCGCTCCACCGCGTCCACGAAAAGCCCGACCCGAAGAAAGTGCTCGAGTTCGAGGAATTGGCCCACGCGTTTGGCTACTCGCTGGGCGTGGCGGACCTGAGCGAGCGGCAATTGCCCGTGCGGCACGGGCGCGTCAAGCCGCAGCAGCGCGGCGGGCGCGAGCGGCCAATGACGGTTTCGCTGCCGGGTGGGCTCGAGATTGATATCCGCCCGCAGCACTACCAGCGGCTGACCGAAAAAATCGCCGGCAAGCCCGAAGAGCGCATTTTGTCGTACCTGATGCTGCGCTCGCTCAAGCAGGCCCGCTACGCCGCTGACCCGCTCGGCCACTTCGCGCTGGCGTTTGACGAGTACACGCACTTCACCTCGCCCATCCGGCGATATCCGGACTTGATCGTGCACCGCGTACTGAAATGGGCGCTGGCGAATCAGCGCGGCATCGAAGTCGTGAGGTCGCGAGGTCATGAAACAGGCCAGGGGAAAACCGCACAGGCAGGAGTCCCTCGGCAGGGCTCGGGACAGGTGCCTGTGCCACCGGGGCCGTACCCGCGCGGCGAGTTGGAAGCGATTGCAGTGGAGTCGAGCGAGGCCGAGCGGCGCGCCGACCTGGCCGAGCGCGAGCTGATGGACTGGAAGACGGCGCAGTTCATGGAGCAACACCTGGGCGAGGAGTACGACGCGCTGGTAATTTCGGTGCAGAAGTTCGGGTTTTTCGTCGAGCTGCTGGAGATTTTCGTCGAAGGGCTGGTGCCGGTGACGACGCTCGAGGAGTTAACCGGCGAACGGTTGTTCTACCGCGAGCGCGACCACGCACTGGTGGCCGGTCGCGGCCGCAAAACGTGGCGCCTCGGCGACCGCCTCCGCGTCCGCGCCGACCGCATCGACCCGCTCCGCCGTCGCGTCGAATTCACGCCGGTGTAGTTGGAACCACGGATTCACACGGATGCACGCGGATTCAACGGCGGAATTCCATCTGCGTACATCTGTGGTATGGTTTGGAGCTTTCGCAGAGGTGAGGGATGGCAGCTCGACAGTGTCCGTTGTGCATGGCGAAGGTGCCGGCCGGGTGCGTGGTGGCGTACACGGACGGAATGGACTGCCCCGGCTGCAAGGCGCGGCTCGAGGTGTCGTTTGCGAGCCGATTCATCGCGACCACGGTGGGCTTGCTGGTGGCGGCGCTGGTGTGGAGATGGAGTCAGGGCGCCGCGGGAATGCTTGGCTGGGTGAAGCCGATGCTGTTCGCGTTCCTCGCCTTCAGTTTTGCGGCGCCACTGGCGCTGATGTTGATCGCCGATTTGCGGGTGAAACCGGCAGAAGCGTCGGCGGAACCCGTAGCCATGCCTCACGCCGGTGGGCACGGCGGGCATCACTAGCGGCTACATCAGGACGAGGCCCCCCGCGACGGCTCGCTCAGAGTCTGCAAAACATTTCACACCCTACGTATCCCCCGGACGTACTATTGCCCGCGACCGTGTCTCCTTCCAAGATGAAACACAATGGCGAAGTACCACGCTTTGTTCGGGTGCCGCGTTGAGGTGCAGTACCGTGCTGGTGACATCCTGCTGCCGGCCACCGGCACGCTGGTGGCCGACTCGGGCAAATCCATTTTCCTCGAAGAGAAGTCCTCCCAGCGCGGCTCGGTGAAGCATTTCCGCTGGGAGATCCCCTACCCCGCCATCATCAGCCTGACGGAAAGTCACGCGTCGGCGCTTTCGGCCGCTGCTGCCGCAGCCGGTGCGGATGAAGCCGCGGCGAAAACTCCGCTGGTCAAGCATCTGAAGAGCCGCCCGGGCGAAGCGTAAAGCAGCCGTCAGCATTCAGCTATCAGTCTTCTGCAGGAAGAGAACTTCCCCACCTCCAAAGAGGTGGGCTACACTCGTCGGAACCGCGCGAAAAGCGTATCGCCTCCACGCAAAGAAAGATATAGTCGCGACAAATTCACGTGGAGGGGTGTGGTGAAACCAGCTATCGGACTGATCGGCCTGGGCCTGATGGGCAGGCCGATGGCGGCGAATTTGCTCAAGGCGGGCTATGCGCTGACGGTGTGGAACCGGACGCGGGCGCGCGCCGAAGAGGTTGCGATGCTCGGCGCGAAGGTCGCCGCGACGGCGCGCGAGGCCGCGGCGGCGTCGGACGTGCTGCTGACCGTTGTCAGCGACCCGCCGGCGCTCGAGGCGGTACTCTGGGGCACAGACGGCGCGCTGGCCGGTCTGCGCAAGGGCAGCGTGCTGGTGGATTCGAGCACGGTCGCGCCGGAGCTGGCGCGGCGCGTGGCGGCGGCTTGTGCAGAGCGCGGCGCGGAGTTTCTGGATGCGCCGGTGACCGGCGGAACGTGGGGCGCGGAAAAGGGCGAGCTGGTGTTTATGGTGGGCGGCAATCGCGAAGTGCTCGAACGCGTCGAGCCGGTGCTGGCCGCGATGGGCAAGCGGTTTCTGCACATGGGCGCGCACGGGGCGGGGCAGACCGTCAAGCTGGCAATGAACCTGATCCTCGCGCTTGAAGTGCAGGCGCTGGCCGAGGCGTTGGAGCTGGTGACCGGTGCCGGCGTCGAAGCGGCGCGGCTGATCGAGGTGCTGCAGTCGTCGATGGCGCGCGCGGCCGTGCTAGACGTGAAAGCGCCGATGATCCTCGAGCGCAACTTCGCCCCCAGCTTTCCCCTGCGCCTGATGCACAAAGACCTCGGCCTGGCGATGGAGCTGGCGCGTCAGGCCGGTGTTGCGCTCCCCGCCGGCGTCGCCGCCCTGGAGACCTACGGGGCCGTCCGCGCCGCCTCGAAAGAGGACGTGGACTACGCCGCCGTGGCCCGCTTCTGGCTGAAGGCGTGAGGATAGCCACCGGGACACAGAGTCATTAACCTACCGGTTTCATAAAGTAAGACATGATTGTATTTGACTTACTTTTATTTGGATGCCATACTTTCCTTGAACTGGCATCGCCGGGAGGGCCTGATGAAAGCTGAAATGTCCACAGTGACAACGAAAGGGCAGCTGGTAATCCCCTCACGCCTCCGTCGCAAGTACGGAATCCGCAAGGGCACGAAAGTAGTGTTTGTGGAGGAGGAGCGCAGGCTCGTTCTGCAACCACTCACGCGCGAGTACATCCACAGTCTACGGGGCTCGTGGAAGGGAGGGGCTTCCGCGCTCAAGTATCTACTGGAAGAGCGGAAAAAGGATCGCTACCTGTGAAGCGAGTAGTGCTCGATGCAAGCGCGCTGGTGGCGTTCTTCGAGGGAGAGCCCAGCGCAGAACAGGTTGAAGAGTTGATCGCCCGGGCCAACGATGGCAAGGCTGAACTCCTGATGAGCATCGTGAACTGGGGCGAGACCTTCTATGCCAGGTGGCGTAAGCAAGGAGAGAGGGCGGCTTATCAAACGTTGACGGTGATTGCCGGGCTACCGATCAGCCTTTTCCCTGCCGATCAGACTCAAACCCAAATCGCCTGCGAGATCAAGATGCGGTCGAAACTGCCATATGCAGATTCTTTTGCTGCTTCTCTGGCTAAAACGCACAACGCTGCCATTGCCACGGCGGATGCCGACTTTGAAAAAGTCGCAGACCAATTTGAGATCTTGTTCATCCGCTAAAAAATTACGGCCTTGCCGTGGGAGGGAAGAAGAGCAGCGGGAGGTCGCGGGAGGTGCGCAGGCCGGCGGGGGCGTCGAGCAGCGGCGGGATGGAATTGACGACCACCGAGGCGGTGGCGATGTCGCCGTGGGTGCCGCCGGGGACGACCAGGCGAATGTTGGGCTGGCCCTCGAGCTCGACCGTATCGCCCGATTCAGCCGCACCGACGTACATCTGCAGCTCCATGTAGATTTTTTCTTCGCCGCGGGCGAGGCCGCGCGCGATCTGGTGGACGCCGGCGGCCTGGCCGGGGGCCACCTCGAGAAATTCCGTTTTCACTTTCGACTTCGCCACCACCGGCTCAATCGTCTCGATGATTTCGTCCACGGCGAGGCCCAGGCCGTCGGAGACCATGGCCACCGACTCGGGCAGGCCGTGGTGCTTGATGACGCCGGCGGCCACCTGCGCGCGAAATTCTTCCACGCTCATTCCGGCTCCGATTTTTTTCTGCAGCGGCAGGCGGCGCTTGGAGGCGTCCACAATCCGCACCGCCCGCGCCCGCGTGATCCGCTGTGAGACAGTCGAGAGCGTCAGCACCAGCTTGTCCATCACGAAGCCCGGGTTGACGCCCGTGCCCACCAGCGCCACGCCCCAGTCTTTGGCCGTCGCGTCGAGCTGCTTCGAGAGGTCCGGATACTTGCGGAAGGGGTAGGCGAGCTCTTCGCACGTCGATACCACGCACGACTCCGCGGCGAGGCACTCGAGGAGCTGCTCCATCACGTTGGGCAGGTAGGAGGACGTCGAGTGGAGGACGACGTCGGCCGCTTCGCCCAGCACCGCCGCTGCGTCGGCGGAAATTTTCACGCCCCAGGGAGCGTCGGGCGCGCCGACCACTTCGCCCAGGTCGCGGCCGGCCTTGGCGGGGTCTTTGTCAATCGCGCCGATGACTTCGATGGCCTGCTTTTCGCGCATCAGGCGCACGATGGCCGCGCCGATGGGGCCGACTCCGTACTGGATGGCGCGAATTTTCTTGCGGGCCATGGGTCGTTGCTCGCTGTGCGATGCAGGTGAGACGATACCATAATGTAAAATTCCCTGATGTGGCAAGATAAGAGTCCGCTGGCATGTAGCGCCGGGTCGCAGACCCGGCATCTCTTGGTTTGCAGGGGCGTCCGCCGCGGCGGACGCTCCTGCGTGAATTCATCTTCGTTATCCGGGGAGCAGAGGAGGTTTCATGGGACGCGAAAAACTGAGCGAACAGGAAATTACCGCTGAGGCAGCAGAGCTGCCGGGTTGGAGCGTGGCCGCGGGGAAGCTGCGGCGCACGTTTACGTTCAAAGATTTCAGCGAGGCGTGGGGGTTTATGTCGCGCGTCGCGCTGGCCGCGGAGAAAATGGACCACCACCCGGACTGGTCGAATGTGTGGAACCGGGTGACGATCGAGCTTTCCACGCACGACGCCGGCGGCCTCACCAAGAACGACTTTGCCCTCGCCGCCAAAATCAACGTACTCGTCGCGCCGTAGCGCCGGAATGGGCTGTGCCTGTCATTCTGAGCGACGGCGCTTGGCACCGGAGCGAAGAATCCCTCCGATTTCGTCTTCGAAATATGCACGCAAAAGTACGGCACCGTCAGAGGGATTCTTCGGCCCGACCGAAGCCGTCGTGCCTCAGAATGACAGGCACACGGCTGCGCCTACGGGCGGGGAGGGGAGACCTGGATGAAGGCGTCCACGCGGAGGCCGAGGGGCAGCTCGCGGGCGGAGTCGAGCTCGACCAGCGTCTCAAGAATCTTCGTGTCCACGCGCTCGGTGGGCTCGTCGGTGCGGACATTTTTCTTGCCGAGCAGACGGCCGACACGCACCACGCGCCCCCAGAATCTCTGTCCGGGGAAGGCGTCGGCGGTGACGTAGGCGCGCTGACCGACGGCAATCTTGCTGACGTCGGTTTCGTCCACGTCCACGCGGACGCGGCGGGTGGAGTCGTCGGCGAGCGTCAGGATGGGGGAATCGAACTGCGTGGAGACGCTTTCGCCGGCGCGGCGGTGCTTGCGCAGAACGGTGCCGTTAAGCGGTGAGCGGATGTAGGTTTTCTCGAGCCACGCCCGCGCTTCGTCAAGCTGCGCCCGGGAAAATCCGACAGCGGCTTCGGCGCGCGAGCGGTCTTCTTCGCGGGCGTCGGCTTCGACCAGGTCGTGGCGCTCCTTCGCGGCTTCATAGCGGCCCTTGGCGACGCCAAATTCGCGCTCGGCGCGGTCGGCTTCTTCCTTCGCGAAAACTCCCTGACGGTAGCCGGTGATGCGGCGCTCCATCTCCACGCGCGCGTTTTCGAGCACGGCTTCGGCGGCCTGCGCATCGGCGCGGGCCTCGCGGCGCTCCTGCGAGCGCGCGCCATTCACCACGCGGCGGAGCTCGGCTTCGCGCTGACGCAGTGCGGCTTCGGCGGAGGCGACGCGGGCCACATAGTCGGAATTCACAAGACGCGCGAGCACCTGGCCCTGCGCGACGCGGTCGCCTTCTTCAACTTCGACGGCCACGAGGCGCCCGCCGATCTCGGCGCTGACTTTCACTTCCTCGGAGATGGCTTCGACACGACCGGGCGCGGCGACAAGCGTTTCCCCTGCGGCCGGCGCTGGTGCGGCTTCGCGCGATGAGGCGCCCTGCTGGCGCGAGAGCGGCACCAGCGTACCGGTGCTGACAACAGCAAGTGCAAGTATGGCGATGATCCATCTGCGTTTCATGGCTTTCTCCCTAATCTGCAACCACAGAACCCTCTGTTTCCACCGGCAGGAAAGACGGCGCGACAATTTCTTCCGTGCGCGACGATGGCTTGGCGACGATGCGGCCGTCTTCGATGTGGACGATGCGGTCGCCGAACTCGAGCATGCGCGCATCGTGCGTGACCAGCACCACGGCGCGGCCGCGTTCGTGCGCCAGCTCGCGCAGTAGCTCGATGACGGCGCGCCCGCTTGACCAATCGAGCGCCGCCGTCGGCTCGTCGGCCAGAACGATGGACGGCTCGCCCGCCAGCGCCCGAGCGATGGCCACGCGCTGCTTCTGCCCGCCGCTCAGGTCGGCCGGATAGGTTTGGAATTTGTCGGCGAGTCCCACCTGTTCGAGCAGTTGCCGCGCGCGGCGGCGCGCCTCGAGCCCGCGAATGTTTTTCAGGTCCAGCGCCAGCTCGACGTTTTCCGCTGCGGTGAGCGTGGGGAAAAGATTGAAGCCCTGAAAGACGAAGCCGATGTGCGCAAGACGCACAGCGGGGAGATCGTTTTCGCCGAGGCCGGTAACCTCGCGGCCGTTGATACGCACGCTGCCGGAGGTGGGTTGCAGGATGCAGCCCATCACGGAAAGCAGCGTGGTCTTGCCGCTGCCGGAGGGGCCCATGAGCAGGACCAGCTCGCCGCGGGCGACCTCGAGGTGCACACCGTCGAGCGCGCGAACGGCGGCAGTGCCTTCGCCGAAAACTTTCGCCACGCCGTGAACTGAGATCGCTGCTGTTGTCATCGAAATCCGTATCTCGTAACTCGCAATTCGTAACTCGAAATTCGAAACTCGATCATCCCTTGAACACCATCGCCGGGTCGAGTTTAGTGACCTTGTTGATCGAGACAATCGAGGCGCCGATGCACATCGCCAGGGCCACGAAAAACATCGCCGCGCCCAGCTCCCACGGCAGCAGAATCGCCGCGCCGCCCGAAGCCGAAGCGCGCACAATAAACAGGCTCGCCACCAGCGCGAGGACGTAGCCAATCACGGCGCTCAAAACGGCCTGCTGGATGATGACGCGATAAATGTATCGGTTCGACGCACCCATGGCTTTGAGCGTGCCGAACTCGCGGAGATGGTCCATCGTGGTGGCGTAGATCGTCTGCGCGACCACGACCACGCCGACGATCAGTCCCATCACCGCCGCAAGAAGCACAGCAATGCCCGCCCCCGTGGTAAACATCCAGTAGAACCGCGTCTTGCCGCTGAACTCGGCGGTGGTGAAGACGTCCACGTCCTCCAGGTGCGCGGCCAGCGTACGCTGGAGCGCGCGGACGTCGGTGCCCGGCGCGGCTTTCACCAGGATGAACAGCGTCTGGTCTTCGCGCAGCAGGCCGTAGCCGAGCGCGTTCTTGAAGGAAGTGAAGACGTAGGGCGAAGTGGTGAACGAACGGATGCCCTGGGTGAACCCCACCACGCGCGCCCGGCGGCCCTGGATCTCGACCACCTGGCCAAGATGGGTGACGCCGAGCTTTTCGCGGTAGAAGGTGTCGAGAAGGACGGCATCAGGCGACTTCACGTCCTCGGGGCGGCCCGCGACGAGGTTCCACGGGCCGCCGAGCGGATTATCCGGATTGAAGCCGACAATGATGATGCCTTCGTGGCCGCCATCGGGCCGCTGCCAATCCGAAAAGCGCGCGATGTATTTCTCGGCGGAGGCGACGCCGGGGGTGGCCAGAACCTGATACAGCTTGCGCTCGGAGAAGGGATTGGCCTGCTCGAGGTAAGGCACGCGGTCGGCCATGACCCACAGGTCCGCGCCGGAGTGATCGATCAGCGCAGAAGTGGTGGACGTGAAGCCGATGAAAAGACCCACCTGGACCACGATGAGCACGATGGCGAAGACAATCCCGGTCAGCGTCACGCTGAACCGGACTTTGTCGTGGAAGAGATTGCGCCAGGCAAGTGAAGCCATTTTCGTTTTCCGTTAGAACCTTGAGCGAGTCAAAACTCGCTAGGCGCGGGCTTCGAGGCCCGTCACCATCGAGTCCACCACCAGATTGATCACCTGCTCGCGGTCGCCCCACGGGAAATGCGAGTGCACAATCAGCAGCGACGTAATCCCGTGCACCGCGGCCCAGAGCGCGCGGCTGGCCGTTTCCACGTCCACGCCACGGAACTTCCCGGCGGCGATGCACGCGGCCACGCTGTTGCGCAAGTAGGCGAACGCTCTCATGCCCTGCGAATCTTCGGCCAGGTGGAGCGCGGCATCCTCGGGCGGCGCCTGCTCGTAAGGGACGACGAAGCTGGCCAGGTAGTGCTGCGGGTGCTTCAGCCCGAAGGCGATGTAAGTCCGCAGGCCTCTTTTTAGATGTGTGACCGGGTCGGCCGGCTCCCGGTCGAGCGCGGCAAACTCCTCGAGCAGCTTGGCGAAGGTCTCTTGGCAAATGGAGAAAAGCAGCTCGGCCTTGTCCTTGAAATAGAGGTAAATGGTGGTGGGAGAGTATTCGATTTTTTCGGCCACCCGGCGCATGGTCACGTTTTCATAGCCTTCTCGGACGAAGAGGTCGCGGGCAGCGGCGAGAATTTCTTCGCGAAGTGCGAGTTTGTGTCGGGCGCGGCGTTCGAGGGTGAGGGCCATATTCAGAACACCTCTCATTTATTTAACGTCGTTAACTGTACAGCGTTAAGTTTTCCCTGTCAAGGGCTATTTGTTGTGGAGGGTCTTACTGGCCGCCGACGGCGCGTAGGCGAGAGACGGTCCCGGCGCCGAGCTGCAAAACGAAGATCTCGCCGGCGGCGTCCTGGCCGAAAGAGCTCAATTCGAAGCGCGGGACGGAGAGAAGTTCGGAACGGGTCCACTGGCCCTGGGCGTTCTGAATGAGGCTCCAGACGCGGCCGCTGATGAAATCGCCAAACACATAGAAGCCGGCGAAATTCGGGATGCGGGTGCCGCGATAGACGTAGCCGCCGGTGACGGATTCGTCGCCCGAGTTGTGGTCGTAGGCAAAGATGGGCAGGGTGAGGCCGGAGGTATTGCAGCCGATGGCGGGCGAGAAGCACTGAAACCCTTCCAGGATGTTCCAGCCGAGGTTGGCGCCGCGGAGGTTGTTGGCGGCGTCCATATCAATCTCTTCGAAGCGGTCCTGGCCAACGTCGGCGATGAAGAGCCGCCCGTTTTGGCGGTCGAAGGAGATGCGCCAGGGGTTGCGCAGGCCGAGCGCCCAGATTTCGTCCGTGGGCACGACTTGGCCGGCGAAGGGGTTCGAAGAGGGGACGGTGTAGGCGTTGCCGCGGCCGCTGCCGCCTCCGCAGACGGCGTTGACGCGCAGGATTTTTCCGAGCCGCGAGCGGACGTTCTGTCCGTTCATAAAGGTGTCGCCGCCTCCGCCGCCGTCGCCCAGCGCAATGTAGAGAAAGCCGTCGTTGGGGCTGAAGGCCAGCGCGCCGCCATTGTGGTTGATGTCGGGCTGGTCGATGGTCATAAGGATGGACTCGGTGGTGGCCGCCGTGTTGGCCGAGGGCGGGGTGGCGCGGTACTCGGAGATGATGGTTTGGAAGCGGCCGTTGCGGCGCGTGGTGTAGTTGACGTAGAAGCAGCCGTTCTGGCTGAAGGCGGGGTGGAAGGCCAGGCCCAGCAGGCCGCCTTCGCCGTCGGTGGCGACGCCGCGCAGGGTGGCGATGTCGAGGAATGCGCCGGGAAGCACGGTGCCGTCCGTCCGCAGGATGCGGATGCGCCCGCTGCGCTCGACCACAAACATGCGCGAGGAGCCGTCGTTAGGCTGCTGAAGGTCGGTCGGGTTCGCGAAGCCTGTAGCGACCGTGACCAGCTCAAGCGGCGGGGGCGGCGACGGCGGATTGGGCGGCGGTGGGCTCGAGCCGGTTTCGGCCGTGCAGCCGGTGAGAAGCGTGGCCAGTGCCAGAGCCAAAAAGGGTCGTTCGCGCATGAGCCTATTGTAACGGTTTCGGTCGGTCGGGCGAACTGGCCCGAAGGGCAGTATCATCCATTCTACCAAGGAGGGGGCGCTTGCCGGCGGATCTTCGCGGGTGGCTTGGAAAGTGGAAAGAGTGACCGGTGGCCTAAGGGGCTGGCGCGGCGGGGCTGTCGCGCAGGGGAAGCTCCATGAACAGCGCGCCGGGGACGGGGTTTTCGCGATAGGGCGGGATTTCGCGGAAGCCAAGCGACCGGTAGAGAGCCTGGGCAGTCGTCATCGAGGGAAGCGTGTCCAGCACCATCCGCGCGTAGCCGATTTCGCGCGCCGTGGCGATCACCTCTGCGGCCAGGCGTCGGCCAGCACCGCTGCCGCGGCAGGCCGGGCGTAGATAGAGCCGCTTCATCTCGCAGGTGTCGCCGCGGAAACGATGCAGCGCCACGCAGCCGGCTAGCTCACCATTGTTGTAGGCGAGGAAGAGGCGTCCGTCGGGCGGGGCGTAGTCGCCGGGCAGCCCAGCCATCTCGGCTTCAAACCCCTGAAAACAGAGATCAATGCCGAGGTCGCGCTGGTATTCGCGGAAAAGCTCCTGCGCCTGCGCGATCTCCTCGGCCCGAGTCGCTTGACGAATCTCGAGCATGGCTACCCACAGAAAAGCACAAATCACTGTTTCGAGCACGGCCCAAATTGGACGGGCAAGTGGGGCGGCTGCCGACGCACTTTGATAGAATGGCGGTGCAGCGAAATCGAGAAAGAGTGGACACTCGTTGATGGCGCGAGCGATGGAAGCAGGCGTATCCCTGCAAGCCAAAACCAGGCTGACCGCTGACGAACAGCGCGTCTTTGGCGCGTACCGCCGCTGGGGCTACCTCGCGGCGGAGCTTGACCCGCTGGGCTTCCTGCAGCCCGAGCTGCACCCGGAGCTTGAAACCGAAGGCCCGACGGCGGCCGAGGCGCGGCGCGTCTACTGCGGCACAATCGGCGCCGAGTTCATGCACATCGCAGACCCTGCGCGTCGCCGTTGGCTCGCCGAGCGGCTCGAAGGCACAGCGCCGGCGGTGGACCAGCGCTTTATGCTCGAGCGCCTGATCCGCGCGGAGCTGTTCGAGCAGGTGCTGCAGGCGCGCTACCTGGGTACCAAGCGGTTTTCGCTGGAAGGCAACGTCGCGCTGATTCCGCTACTGGACGAGGTACTCGAGGGCGCGGCCGCCCAGGGCGCGGTCGAGGCCGTGCTGGCCATGAGCCACCGCGGCCGGCTGAACGTAATGGCGCACATCGCGGGCAAGGCCACGCACGACGTGTTCGCCGGTTTTGAAGACGTGGACCCGCGCAGCGTGCTGGGCTCGGGCGACGTGAAGTACCACGTCGGCGCGACGGGCGCGTACCAGACGCGCGGCGGGGGGACGGTGCGGATTCATTTGGTGTCAAACCCGAGCCACCTCGAAGCGGTGGACCCGGTGGCGGTGGGCCGCGCGCGCGCGAAGCAGATGCGGCACGGCGCGGAGGGCGCACGGCGCGTCCTGCCGATCCTGCTCCACGGCGACGCGGCGTTTGCGGGACAGGGCGTTCTCGCCGAAGTGCTGAACTTCGCCAGCCTTCCGGGCTACGACGTTGGCGGCACCGTCCACGTCATCGTCAACAATCTCATCGGCTTCACCACACGCCCGAAGGAGCTGCACGCCTCGCGCTTCGCTTCCGATATCGCCAAGCGGCTGCCCATCCCAATTTTTCACGTCAACGCCGAAGACCCTGACGCCGTTGTGCGCGTGGCGCGCCTCGCCATCGAATACCGCTACGAATTCTCGAGCGACGTTGTGGTGGACCTGATCGGCTACCGCCGCCACGGTCACAGTGAGGTGGACGACCCGACCATCACGCAGCCGCAGCTCTACAAAAAGATCAAGGACCACCCACCGCTGTGGGCAAGCTACGCGCGGCGTATCGGCGCCAAACCTGAAAAAGAAGTGGCGGCAATCCGCGCCGAGTTTGAGGCGGCGCAGAAAAAAGCGGCGCAGCTCGAGAAAAACCCGGTCCTGCGCGAGCTGCCGGCGTACTGGTCGGCGTACAAGCGCGGGCGGTACAAGGCGGAGTACGAAGTGGACACGGGCGTCACAGCCAAAGAGATCGCGGAGACGACCGCGGGCCTCGTGCGCGCGCCGGAGGGTTTCCACGTCCACGCGAAGGTGAAAAAACTGCTCGACGAGCGCGAGAAGATGGGGCGCGGAGAGAAGCCGGTGGATTTCGGCATGGCCGAGGCGCTGGCGTTTGGCACGCTGCTGCGTCAGGGGACGCCGGTGCGGTTGAGCGGGCAGGACACACGCCGCGGCACGTTTAACCAGCGGCACGCCGCGCTGATCGACACCGAAAACGAAGAAGAGTATCTGCCGCTCGCGCACATGACTGCGAACGGCGCGTGGTGCGAGATCCACAACTCGACGCTCAGCGAAGCCGGCGTGCTCGGCTTCGAGTACGGCTTCAGCCGCGACTTCCCCGAGGCGCTGGTGCTGTGGGAGGCGCAGTTCGGCGACTTCGCCAACGGCGCGCAGATCATCATTGACCAGTTCATCGCCGCGGGCGAAGACAAGTGGGACCTGCCGTCGGGCGTGGTGCTGCTGCTGCCGCACGGACACGAGGGTCAGGGGCCGGAGCATTCGAGCGCGCGCATCGAGCGCTTCCTGCAGCTCGCCGCCGAAGACAACTTGCA
>CAZHLD010000075.1:0-2965 GCA_964533185.1 uncultured Acidobacteriaceae bacterium
TCCCTCCATTCTCAAACCGCGTCCGCAGCGTCGTCAGCGTCCCGTAGTTGCTGCCCGCACTGCTCGACTTCACCTGCGCATCCCCCACCAGCGTCACCGTCACCGGACCTCCTCCACCGCCCTGCGCCGTCAGCGAAAAGTCCTGCGAGGCGAAGTTCCCTACGGGCACCTGCACCTGTGCCGACGCGCTGCCGTACCCGTTCGCCGATGCTGTCACGCTGTACGTCCCCGGCGGCACATTGCTCAGTTTGTAGCGTCCCAGTGAATCGGTTGTCGTACTTCCGCCGCCATAGGACACCGTGGCCCCGGCAATCGGCTGTTGCGTCGCGCCGTCCAGCACCTCGCCGCTGATGTAACTCTCCCCCTGGATCAGTGCAAAGTCGGCAGCCACCGTGCCGTTTGCCGGCACGTTCACCGTCTGCGCCGCCGTGACGTACCCATTTGCTGCCGCAGAGATGCTCTGCGGCCCCGCGGCGATTCCCTGCACGCTGTACTCCCCGTTGGCATCCGTTGTGGTCGTTCCCCCGCTGTACGTAATCGTCGCACCGGCGATCGGCCCCCCGCCGGCGCTGGCGGTCACTCTTCCGGTTATGGTCCCCGGCGCGGTTAGCTCGAAGTTCAGCGTAGCCGTCCCGCCCGCAGTCACTGCCTGCTTCTTGTTCAGGCTGGCGTAGCCGCTGGCCGACGCCGTAATCAGATGCTCCCCTGCCGGCACATTGGCCAGCGCATAGTCGCCGTTTCCGTTCGTGGTCGTGGATCCCCCGCTGTACCCGACCGTTGCTCCCGTAATTCCGGCTCCCGTACTGCTGTCGCTCACTCGCCCGTTGATCGTTCCCGGCGTCAGGTTCACGTTCTGGTCCAGCCGCGCCCAACTGGCCACCGAGGGGATGCCGCTCGTGTCTTTCAGGATCAGCATGTAGTAGCCCGGCGGCGCGTAGTTCCCGTTGAGCGGCGCCGTAACGTCCAGTCCCGTCTGCTCTCCGCTGGCCACTGTAAACGCCAGCGGCACGTACCGCTGGTTCATGTCAATCGCGTGTGTCGCCGCGCTCGGCCGCAGCAGCGCCACCGACGCAATCGCCGCCGGGTTCGGCGTGCCAACAAAAAAGCTGTTTCCATACGACGCGCTGGCCGGCGATGCGCTGATTACCGGACGCGGCCCTTGGAAGAGGTACGGCGGCGAGTAGATCTGCGCGTGGTTCCGCCCGGTCGCTTCTCCTCCCGCTGTCAGCACTCGCCCATCCGCCAGCAGCACCGCCGACGAGTGGTACATCCGCGCCTCGCTCATCGCCGCCACCGTGATCCACTGCTTGGTCACCGGGTTCCAGATCTCGCCCTCCAGCACCGCTGCGGTCTCGCTGTCTCCCTGCCGCGTCCCTCCCACCGCCATCAACGTACCGTCGGCCAGGATCACCAGGTTCATCCGCCGCCGCGGAAACGCCATCGGGCCGACTTCCAGCCACTGCGGGTTTGCCGCATTCATGTCAATGATTGCCGTCCGCGCCATTGCCGGATCGCCCCCTCCCGCGCGGATGATCTTGCCAGGTTCATACATCGCTCCCGATTCCGAGTAGCCGCTCGTGGACCACAGGCTGGCCGGCCCGTTCGTCCACGACCCAGTCCCACTCACGTCCAGGTACGCGGTACTCGCCGATGGAGCTGCCTCATACACTTTTCCGCTCGGCAACTGGTACATGAACGGGTAGAGCGACTGGCTGCGGCTGGCGCTGGTCAATTGTCTCCACGTGTTGGCCACCGGGTCGTACACTTCCAGGATGCTGACCCGGGCGCTGTTCTCATCGTCTCCGCTTGAGGCCAGCAGGTGCCCGTTGCCCAGCGTCGTCGCCGTCGGGTACCAACGCGCATAGACCATCTCTGTCCCGGGTGTCCACGTATTCGTGGTGTAGTCAAAGAGCGCCGTCACCTTGATTCCGTCGTGCGGCGAGACAATCTGTCCCCCGATTACGACCGTTCGCCCATCCGCCAGCGTGGCCTGCGCCGCGCAGTGCAAGTCGCCGAAGAGCGCCGGCGTCATCGTGAACGCGCCTGTCGCCGGGTCCCACACCCGGGCCGTGTCCCCGGTGCGCCACACCAGCACTTTCCCGTTGGGCAGCAGCGCCATGTGCTTGCCCTGGTAAACCCAGTCCATCACCGGGCCCCATTCGCCGACTTGGTTTTGCGCTTGTGCCGCGGGGGGATTCAGTAGGCTAAACAGGTAATATGTTCCAGACCCGCCCCAGGTCAGCGGCGAGAGAGACAGGCACACCTCAAGCATAATCGCGGGGATGATCCTTCGCATAGCGGCACTCCCTTCGTCGGGACGCCCGACGGGAAAATCTGTGCCAGCCGTGCGGGGACGAGCCGCTGGGGCCAACAATACGCCAATGCCCATAGGCACTCAGCGAACCATTGTGTTCAACAGGTGCCGGGAGTTTCCTGCTTTTGCATTCCTCAAGTCAATGATTTCTTCGCCCCCCTGTGGAAAACTCAGGTCCGGCCCGCCGTCTCGCCTGTCTGAGAGCAGTTCTCGCCTCTTCGGCAATCCTGCTGTCGCCTGCCATTTTGGGTGCGATCACCAGTTTTCCAGCGGTGATTCCGCGGCCGGCAATCGTTGCTCTGCTATAATGGTTTGACCTGAGTTTGTGCCGCGGATTCCCCCATTCCCGTCTCGCGTGCCGGCCTCAGCTTGATACCTCATGAACCCTGTTGACGCCAATATCCCCGAGGCCGCCCCGGCCGAATCGCAGAAGTACACCGCCGAGGCCCTGCCCATCCTGGTCGAAATCGGCGAGGAGATTAACGCCTCGCTCGACCTCGACGAAGTCCTCGCCCGCACCGCCGCTCTCATCAAGCGCCTCATCGACTACGAAATCTTCACCGTCATGCTCCTCGACGACTCCGGCAATCTCTATCACCGCTTCGCCATCGGCTACCGCCCGGAGGTCGCCGAGCACTGGCGCATCCCCCT
>CAZHLD010000075.1:3065-14182 GCA_964533185.1 uncultured Acidobacteriaceae bacterium
CAGCTCAACTACTTCACCGAGCAGCACGTCCAGACGCTTTCGATTCTCGCCTCCAGCCTGGCCGTCTCCATTGAAAACGCCCGCCTCTACGAGCAGGTTGCCCGCGACGAAGCCCGCCTCGAACGCGAGCTTCAGGCCGCCCAGCGCATTCAGGGCGCTCTCCAGCGCCCCGTTCCCACCGAAGACTTCGGCCTCGACATCGCCGCACGCATCCTCTCCGCCCGCGAAGTCTGCGGCGACCTCTACGACTTCCTCCGCTACGGCCCGCAGCAGCTCGGCATCGCCCTCGGCGACGTCAGCGGCAAGGGCACCGCCGCGGCTCTCTACGGTGCCGTGGCCATTGGCATTCTTCGCAGCCTCGCCCCGCAGAAACTGCCCCCGGCTCTGCTCCTTCGCCAGATGAACCAGCTCATCTGCGAGCGCCGCATTGAGGGCCGCTTCATGACTCTCTGCTTCGCCACCTGGCAAAAAGGACGCAGCAAGCTCCGCCTCGCCAACGCCGGCCAGTCCCAGCCCCTTCTTTTCAAGGACGGCCGCTGTGCCAAAGTGAACCTCACCGGCTTCCCCCTCGGCCTCTATGACGACGTCACCTACGACGAATGGGGCGTCACCCTCGCTCCCGGCGATATCCTCGTCTTCCACAGCGACGGTCTCGCCGAAGCCGTCAACCCAGAGGGCCAGCTCTACGGCACAGACCGCCTCCGCAGTGTTCTCTGCGCCAACGTCGCTCTCCCCGCCGGCGCCCTCGCCGACCACATCCTCGCCGACGTCGAGCAATTCTCCCGCGGCGTCCCCATCACCGACGACCGCACCCTCATCATCTTGAAGGTTAAGTAGGACAGGCTTCAGCCTGTCCTCTTTGCGTTCATCTTCCTCTGCCACCATTCTCACTCTTCCTCTGTGCCTCTGTGTCTCTGTGGCCAATCTCTCCTCTGGTCTGAAATCTGAAATTTCTTATCCGAAACTCTGCTATCCTGCTCGCCCGTCTGGAAAACGCCTCGTGCGCATGCCCCTCGACCCATCCCGCTTCACTCCCTTTTTCTCCCACCGCCGCGGCACGCTTCACTGCGAACGCGTCTCCCTCGAATCCGTTGCCGCCCGCCTCGGCACTCCCGCCTACGTCTACTCTCGCGCCTCCATCACCTCCGCCTATCATCGCCTCGACTGCGCCCTTGCCCCGCTGCCTCACACGCTTTGCTACTCCGTCAAAGCCAACTCCAACCTCTCCATCCTGCGCCTCTTCGCCCGCCTCGGCAGTAGCTTTGACATTGTCAGCGGCGGCGAGCTTGCCCGTCTGCGCCGCATCGGCGTCCCCGGACGTCGCATCGTCTTCTCCGGCGTCGGCAAATCCCGCGACGAGCTGCGCGACGCCCTCCGCGCCAGCATTCTTCTCTTCAACGTCGAGTCCGCCGCCGAGCTTGATCTCCTCGCCTCCGAAGCCGCTCGCCTCCGCCGCCCCGCTCCCGCCGCCATTCGCGTCAATCCCGACGTCGAAGCCGGCGGTCACCCGCACATCTCCACCGGCCATCGCCGCCACAAATTCGGCGTGGACTGGCGCGACGCCCTCCGCCTCTACCTCGCCCATCGCGACTCGCGCTGGATCCAGTGGCGCGGCATCAGCGCTCACATCGGCTCGCAAATCCTCGACCTCGCTTCCTTCCGCCGCGCCCTCAGTCGCCTCACGGGCTACGTCCGCGAGCTCGCCCGCGCCGGCATCGCACTCGACTATCTCGACTTCGGCGGCGGCCTCGGCATCCGCTACTCCGGCGAACGCGCCCCCGCACTCGACGCCTACGCCCGCGCCCTCGCCTCTCTCGTCCGCCCGCTCGGCTGCCGTCTCCTTCTCGAACCCGGTCGCGCTCTCGTCGGCCCCGCCGGCGTGCTGCTCACCCGCGTCCTCTACACCAAGCGCAATCGCGGCAAAAACTTCGTTATCGTGGACGCCGCCATGAACGATTTCCTCCGCCCCGCCCTCTACGGCGCCGTCCATCCCATCACACCCGCCCGCACCTCGCCCTCCTGCGTAGGGGCACGCCATGGCGTGCCCCTCCGCGCAGACATCGTCGGTCCTGTCTGCGAAACCGGTGATTGTTTTCTGGAGAATTGGCCGCTCGGCGACGTCTCGCCGGGCGACTTATTGGTCATCTGGGGAACTGGTGCCTACGGCTTCGTGCTTTCCTCGAACTACAACTCCCGCCCCCGCCCGCCCGAAATCCTCGTCGACGGCTCCCGCTTCCGCCTCATCCGCCCCCGCGAATCCCTCTCTGCCCTCTTCCGCTCCGAGTAGCGCCGGTTTCTTTTCGCCATCTTTCTATTCTTATCCGCCTCAGTGTCTCTGTGCCTCTGTGGCTAGTCTCCTCTTACTGCCCGCTCTCCACCACCTGCTTCAGCCTCCCAGTATTTTCATCAATCTGCTTCTGAATCGCCGGCCCCAGGAACGGCGCGAATAAACGGATCCAGCCGTGCGACACGGACGTGATGTTAAACGTCAGCCGCGTCTGGTTCCCCTCGGGCGTCAGCTCATACGTCCCTTGGGTCCTCCCCGCGCCGACCACTACGAACCGCATCTCCAGCAGCCGCGGCGGCTCCAGCCTCAGAATCTCGCTCTCCATGTTGTAGGTCTGCCGCTGCTTCTCGATCACTTCCACTGACCTCGCCCCAATCCGCAGCCCATCGTCGTCACCGGCGTGGACGACTTCAGCCCCTCAATTCACAACGGCACCTTGTCATTATCCGTAATGTAAACTCACACCCTCTCCGGCGGCGCCGCAATCGTCGTACCCGTGCTGTACTGGTATGTCCTCCCTCCCAGCACCCACAACGCTCCCAGCCCCACCACAATCACCACCAACGTCCACAGCAAGACTCTCTTCATCCTCTCCTCCTCTTGCTTTTCCTCTTCTCTGGGACCTCCGTGTCTCTGTGTCCTCTGTGTTAGTTCTTGCCTGACTCAGCGCGATAGACAACTCTCCCGCCCACCATAGTTGTCACCACCTTGACGTCCTTTATCCTCTCCGGTGCCATCGCAAACAAATCGCTATCCAGCACAATCACATCCGCCAGTTTCCCCGCCGTCAGTGACCCTTTCTCCTTCTCGTTGAACTCCGCGTATGCCGCTCCCATCGTGTATGCGTGGATCGCCTCTTCAAGCGTAATCTTCTGCGCCGGCACCCACCCGCCCGGATTCTTCCCGTCGAGCGTCCGCCGCGTCACCGCTGCATAGATCCCCCACCACGGGCTCAGCGGCGCCACCGGCCAGTCCGACCCAAACGCCAGCGTCGCCCCCGCATCCAGCAGGCTGCGAAACGCATACGTCGTCTCGCACCGTTTCGCCCCAATCCGCTTTTCCGCCCAGCGCCCATCATCAATTGCATGGTACGGCTGCATCGACGCAATCACTTTCTGCTTCCCAAACCTCGCAATGTCGTCCGGGTGGATGTGCTGCGCGTGCTCGATTCTCAACCGCCGGTCCGCCGGCCCGTCTTCCTTCTCCACCTCCGCAAACACATCCAGCATGTACCGTATCGTCTTGTCCCCAATCGCATGCACCACCAGTTGCAGTCCCGCCCTGTCCGCTCCCAGCGCCATTTTCTGCATATTGCCCTCAGGAAACATCATGGATGCTGGCAAGCCCGACGTCTCCGGCGCATCGTCATACGGCTCAAAAAACCACGCCGTCGTTGATCCCAGCGACCCATCCGCATAACCCTTCAGTGCACCCGTCCGCACCCACTCGTTTCCGAACCCGGCGAGTATCCCCGCCCGCGCTGGTGCCTCCCACTGCTCGAGCGGCGTCGCAAAATAGACCCGTGCCGTCATCTCTCCCTGCGCCGCCAGTTTTTGAAACGCACGCAGATCAAGCGGCGGACTCATGTCGTGGAACCCGGTTACGCCCAGCCGCTGCGCCTCCGCCAACCCCGCGCGAATCGTCCGCATCCGCTGCTCAACCGTCGGCGTCGGAATCACCGCAAACACCGGCTCCATCGCCGCATCCTTCAGCACGCCGGTCGGCTCGCCCTTCGCATCGCGAACAATCGTTCCTCCGCGCGGGTCTTTCGACTCGCGCGTGATCCCCGCCAGCCGCAGAGTCACACTGTTCGCCAGCGCCATGTGCCCGTCGTAGCGGCTCACAAACACGGGGTTGTCCGGCGTCACCTTGTCAATCCACCCACGCTGGGGCAGCGGCGCGCCCGCCCACAACTCATGGTCCCAGCTCCCGCCCAGTATCCATTCGCCCTTCGGCAGCTTCTTCGCAAACTCGCCAATCCTCCGCGTAAACTCCTCGGGCGTGGCCGCATCGCGCAGTTGCACCCCGCTCAGCTCCGCGCTCCCGTCGTGGAAGTGCACATGCGCATCAATCAACCCGGGCAGCACCGCCTTCCCGCCCGCATCAATCCTCTTCGTCTTCGTCCCCACCCACGCCCCAATCTCGGCGTTCGTTCCCACCGCAACGATTCGCTCGCCAACAATCGCTGCCGCCTGCGCCCGGGGCTGCGCTGCATCCACCGTCCACACCTTGCCATTCACAATCACGACATCCGCCGCCTGCTGCCCCTGCGCCCACACACTCGCCGCGCCCATCACGAGCAACAAGCAAACTCCCCCCCCAAGTCTTCTCATTGTCCCCTCTGTCTTATTTTTCCCGCTGGAAGGTCTTTTCTTTCCCTACGCCCTGCCACCTACTCCCCTATCTCTCTCCCCATTTCAGCTTATTCCTCAAAATCTCAAAATACGTCCTTCTCGCCGGCCTCACCAACCTCAGCTTCTTCGGCGCCTTGGTCACCGCCACGCGGTCGCCCGCCTTCAACTCGAACCCGATCTGCCCGTCAAGCGTCAGAAACGCCGGCTCTTCGCTCCCGCGCGTCTCCACTTCCACGCGCACCGTATCCGGGATCACCAGCGGCCGATTGGTCAGCGAATGTGGACAAATCGGCGTCACCACAAACGCCTCCACCGTCGGGTAGATAATCGGCCCGCCCGCCGACAGCGAATATGCCGTCGACCCCGTCGGCGTCGAAAGGATCAGCCCGTCGGCCTTGTAGCTGCACACGTACCCGCCGTCAATGTGCAGGTCCATGTCAATAATCCGCGCCAGCGCCCCTTTGTTGATCACCGCATCGTTCATCGCCCGCTGCCGCTCGACGGTCTTCCCGCCGCGGATCAACTCCGCCTCCAGCAGTGTCCGCTCGCTGATTCGACTCTCGCCCGCCACCACCTGCTCGAGAATCGGATACAGCTCCGCCAATTGCACGCTGGTCAAAAACCCCAGCCCGCCCAGATTCACCGGGAGGATGGGCACGTCGCGCTCGCCCAGCATCCGTGCAGCCGCCAGCAGCGTCCCATCGCCGCCCAGCACGATCAGCACGTCCGCCAGTCCCGGCAGCTCTTCCCGCGGCTTCTCTCGCTGCTTCGACCCCGCCGCCGCCGACGTCTCCGCGTCGTGGTACACCGCAATCTTGTGCGTCTCGAGCCACTGCACAAGCTGCGGCACCACCGCCGCGGCCTCATCCCTCCTCGGCCGGCTGATTATCCCCACCGTCTTGATCTTCGCCGCCATTCTTGTTGGCTCCTGTAGGGGCCGGCTTTAGCCGGCCCTTTCTTGCCTCTGCAACCGCGCGAATTCTACTCCACTCGTTTCCTCACCGCGTGCAGAAAAAATTCCACATTCCCCTCCGCACCCGCCACTCGGCTCGGACGCACTCCTCGCACCTCGAGCCCCACCGACTCCGCCGCCTCTCGCACCCGCTCGACCGCTTTCTCGTGCAGCTTTGCCTCGCGCACAATCCCGCCCCGCCCCACGTCCTCGCGCTCCAACTCAAACTGCGGCTTCACCAGAATCAGAAACTCCGCGCCAGCCCCCGCCACTTGCACCACTGCCGGCAGCACCTTGCCCACCGAAATAAACGACACATCAACCGTCACCAGCTCCGCCTCCTCGCCAATCTCTTCCGCCCGGAGGTTCCGCGCGTTCTGCTTCACTCGCACCACCCGCTTATCCTGCCGCAGCTTCCACGCCAGTTGGTCCGTGTTCACGTCCACCGCATAGACGCGCCGCGCCCCGCCTTGCAGCAAACAATCTGTGAACCCGCCCGTCGAGCTGCCCACGTCCACGCACACTTTCCCTGCGGCACTCACGCCGAAATCTTCCAGCGCCCCTTCCAGCTTCAGCCCGCCTCGGCTCGCATACTTCAGCCCCGTGCCGGTGACTTCAATCGCCGCATCCGCTGCCACCCGCGCTCCGGCTTTCTCCGCCTTCTGCCCATCCACGCGCACCGCGCCCGCCAGCAACAGCGCCTGCGCCCGCTCACGCGTCTCCGCCAGCCCGTGCTCCACCAGCAGCACGTCCACCCTCTTCTTTTCCGTTTTTTTCTGGGATTTCACTTTGGAGTGCGACCGCTTGCGCGGGTCTTGCGCCTCGGATGGTTCTGCGGGGCCGCCGCTTTGCAGGGGCGGGGCTTTCGTGGTGAGCGTAGTCGAACCATGCCTCGCCCGGCTTCTACGCACGCCTCAAAACGAGGAACTCCGCAATCTGCTTCATCCGTTCGGATCGACTGCCAAACGGTTTCAACTCTCCAATCGCCTTCGCCGCCAGTTCTTTCGCGGTCTGCTTCGACTTTTCCAGCCCGTACAACGCCGGGTACGTCGCCTTTCTCTGTGCCTGGTCTTTCCCCGCCGTTTTCCCCAGCGCCGCCGATGACTCCTCCACGTCCAAAATATCGTCCACCACCTGAAACGCCCATCCAATGTTTTCTCCGAACCGCCGCATCCGCGCCACATCCTCCTCGCCCGCTCCACCGCACACCGCCCCAGCCACCACCGACGCCCTGATCAGCGCCGCTGTCTTCGACTTGTGGATGTACTCCAGCATCCCCGCCTCGATCTTTTTCCCCTCGGCCTCGAGGTCCGCCATCTGACCGCCCACCATCCCGTTCACCGTTCCTGCCGCGTGCGCCACCTCGCGGATCAACGCCACGCCTCGCCCGGGCTCAATCTCGGCCTCCGCCAGCGTCTCAAACGCTAGAGTCATCAGCGCGTCGCCCGCCAGGATCGCCGTCGCCTCGCCAAACTTCTTGTGGCACGTCGGCTGTCCCCTCCTTAGATCGTCGTTGTCCAGCGCCGGCAAGTCGTCGTGGATCAGCGAATAGGTGTGAATAAACTCCATCGCGCACGCCACCCGCAGCGCCGCTCGGTCCGGCACCGCGCCGCGAAAAATCCGCCCCGCCTCTAAACTCAGAATCGGACGGATGCGCTTTCCCCCGGCAAACACGCTGTACCGCATCGCCCGGTGGATCGACGCCGGCGGCGTCTCTTCCGCCGGCAGCAGCTCATCAAGAGCCGCGTCCGCCGCTCGGCGGTCTTCTTCGAAAAATTCAGGGAGTTTCATGCCGGAACTTTGCGGGCTTGGCACAGCGACAGGTTCAAGACGTTTCTTCGTCTTCGGCCTCGAACGCCTCTGCGGCGATTTTCCCATCGGCCTTCTTCAGCAGGATCTCTACTCGCCCTTCGGCCTGTTCGAGCTGTTTCTGGCACTCGCGCGTCAGCTCCACGCCTTCTTCAAACAGCTTCATCGCCTCGTCCAGCGGCAGATTGGCGCTTTCCAGTCGCTTCACCACCTCTTCCAGCCGCTGCAGCGACCTCTCGAAGTCCGCCTTCTTCGGCGGCTCGCCTTTTTTCGTTGGTGTCGCGTTCATTCGATTATCTCTGGCAACCGGTGCAAAAGTAGCTCGACGTCGCCCCCTGCGCAATCCGCCGAATCCGCTCGCCGCATCTCCGGCATCGCTTCCCCTCGCGCTCGTACACTCCCAGAATCTTCTCGAGTCCCTGGAACCACCACTCCGGGTCGCGGAAGTTCGGCGCCGGATTGAGGCAACATTCTAATGCACGCCGGAGAACGTCCACAATGCCTTTGTGCAGCCGCCTCGTCTCGGCCGCGCTCAGCCGGTTCGTCCGCCTTCGCGGGTCCAACCGCGCCCGCCACAGCGCTTCATTCGAGTAGATGTTCCCCAGTCCCGCGATTCGCGTCTGGTCCATCAGGAATAATTTCACCGGCCGTCGGCTGCCTCCCAGCAACTCCGCCAACCGTTGCCAGGTGAACGCCGGCCTGAGCGGCTCATCTCCCAATCTGCGCAGCCCGGCCGAATCCTGCGGCGTCTCGCAAAAATTCACCCGCCCGAAGTGTCGCCGGTCCACAAACCCGAGCGTCCCTTTTGGCAGATACAGCGCCACGTCAATGTGCCCGCTCACCCGCCCCGCATCAAACCACACCAGGTGCCCGTCCAGCCGGAAGTGCATCACCACCACGCCGCGCTCCAGCCGCAGCAGCAGATATTTTCCCCGCCGCTCGACGTCCACAATTCGCTGCCCCTCGGCGCCCGCATAAAGTGTCGCCGCTTTCTGCGGCCTCATTGCAATCTTGTGGATCACTTCGCAGCGCTCGATCTTCCGCCCGCACACCAGCGGCAGCAGGCTTTGCGCCACCGCTTCGACTTCAGGTAGCTCAGGCATCGTAAGGGAAGGGAATTAGCGGCCGGGCTGCAGCACCAGCCGGTGCACTCTTGCTCTCTCCCACGCCACATCCGTGAATGGCGACGCCACCCCGCGCCCTTCGAACCACGACGCAAACAGGTCCTTGTAGTTCAGGCTCCCCAGTTGCCCTGACTCGCCCATCGGCAGGTTCACCAGCGACTCGTCGAAGTCCGAAAGGTCGGCCACAAATCGCATTGCCGGCCCGTGCGAAGGCTGCGCCGCCTTCACTGTGTACACCGTACCCGGCTGCTCGGTCGGCCCGATATTCAGCCACCGCGCAAACCAATCGAGCGGGGCCGACATGGCTTGCGGGTGCTGCATCTTCAGCGCATTTCTCGCGCCCCAGCGCTCGGCGGCGGACCCGCCGCTCGCCACTCCCGTATCAATCCGCGCCCCGGCCTGGTCCGCGCTGGCTGTCAGCAGCACGTCAAAGCTCAGGTACTCCTTCGGCAGCCACCGCGCCGGCCGCTTCCGCAGCACATTTTCCAGGAACACCGGGCTGCGCCATTCATACAAGCCGGTGTTCTCTCCCAGGTACGGGAGCAGCAGATTCCGCATCAGCTCCTGCCGCGTCAGCTCGACAAACAGCGTCTCCTGCGACTCCGCCCGCGCCTGCCCGTCCCAGCCCTCGAGCCGCGCAATCATCCGCTTCGCCCGCTCGTTTTTCGCCGCAGCCGCCTTCGCCGCCCTCATCAGCTCCCCGGCCAGAAACCGGTGTGGGATGCTCACAATATCCGTCTGCATCGCGAGGAAATCCTCGGGACGAAATGCGGCCTTTTCCCCCAGCAGTTCGTAAATCCGCGCCGTACGGTAGGGTGACGCCCACCGGTCGGTCAGATAAAACGGATAGCCCGCTCCTACCACCCGCGCGTTGGCCGTGGCGATCCGCCCGCCTGGTGGGTTCAGCACCTGCGGCAGCTGGTCAAACGGGATGTAGCCCACCCACTCGTACTCGTCCGTATCGCCCGGCACCGGCAAGCTTCCGTCGCCCTTCTTCCGCACGGGGATATCCGCCGCGACAATGAACCCGATGTTTCCCTCCACGTCCGCATACACCCCGTTCTGCGCCGGCCCGGGCACGTTCCGCATCGCCGCGCGGAACTCCTCCCAGTTTTTTGCCTTTCCGATCACCGAGTAGCTCGAGGTCAGCCCGCCCGGCTCCGTGGCCGTCCAGCGCAGCGCGAAACCTTTCTTCATCTCTCGGTCCTGCCGGACCACCGGCCCGTGCCGCGTCACCGTCACGTCAAACAGCGTGTCCTCCTGCCCCTTCACCTTCACCCGTTCCGTTCGTACCTGCGCTTCCACCCACTGGTTGTTCACCAGGTAGAGCCGCGGGTTCTCCGTGCTGAACGTCTCCACGTACAGGTCCTGCACGTCCGCGCCGTTGTTGGTGAACCCCCACGCGATCCGTTCGTTGTGCCCGATGATCACTCCCGGCGCGCCCGGCAGCGCAAACCCCTTCACGTTCCATCCCGGCGCCGTCAACTGCACCAGGTACCAGATCCCCGGCACCGAAAGCCTCAGGTGCGTATCGTTCGCCAGCAGCGGTTTCCCCGACGCCGTGTGCCTCCCGTCCACCACCCAGTTATTGCTCCCCAATCCCTCGCGCACTTCTGCATTGGCCGGCTCAACCAGTGCCTGCACCGCGGGCCACAGTTGTTCCTCCCAGAACCCCGCCGCTTCTTTCTCCATCTCGCTCTTCGCCGCAATCACAACCTTCGGTCGCACCGCAAGCGCAGCTTCCTTCGCCGCTGTTGCCGGCGCCTCTGTCTCTCCCACGATCACCCGGTCCCACGGTGAGTCCACCACGTACATCTCCTGCGCCCGCGCCTCTCCCACTAACTGGATCACCTGCGCCCGCCGCAGTTCGGTCTCCCACGTATTGGTCAGCGTCCGGTACATGTATCCCGCCATCAGCAGCGAATCCGACTCCTTCCACGGCCGCGGCTCGTAGCGCATCGCTACAAACTCCCATGGCAGCCGCCCTTTTCTCTCCTCGATGTACCGGTTCACGCCCCGCGCATACGCCGCCAGCATCTTCTTCGATTCCTCGTCCAGCTTCTCCATATCGCGCTCGGCTGCCTGCCGCAGCCCCAGCGTGCGGAACTCCTTGTCGCGCTCCATCCCGATGGGCCCGAAAATCTCCGACAACTCGCCCCCGGCCACCCGTCTGAGCACGTCCATCTGCCACAACCGGTCCTGCGCGATCACGTAGCCCTGCGCCACGAACAGATCCTCTTTCGTCTTCGCCCGGATGTGCGGCACGCCCCGCGCGTCTCGCTCCACCACGACTTCCTGCTCAAGCCCTGCCACCGTCGCCGTGCCATTTACCTGCGGCAGCGCCCGATGGACAATCCACCACGCCCCGCCCGCCACCGCCGCCGCGATCACCACCAGCACTAGCACTGTGCAAAAGAGAAATTTCCGCACGCTTCCGCCTACTTTCTCTTGCCTGTTCCTCTGCGTCCCTCCGATAGCAACGAAAGAGCGCGAGTCTACCCCGCCCCCGCCCCCCGCGCAACTTTGGAGTGCGGCGTGGGAGAGCCTACTCACATCGTATCCCCCTGGTGAAGTTGAAGTGCATCAGTCCG
>CAZHLD010000076.1:0-2449 GCA_964533185.1 uncultured Acidobacteriaceae bacterium
TTCGCCGTGGTCGAATCCGACCCCAGCATCGTTTACGTCGGCGCGGCGTCCGGCGGCGTCTTCAAGACCACCAACGGCGGCACCACCTTCACGCCCATCTTCGACGACCAGCCCGTCTCCACCATCGGCGATCTCGCCGTCGCTCCGTCTGACCCTTCCATCCTCTGGGTGGGCACCGGCGAGCCCAACAACCGCCAGTCCTCCTCCTGGGGCAACGGCGTCTATAAGTCCACCGACGCCGGAGTCACCTTCAAGCACATGGGCCTCAACGAAACGCATCACATCGGCCGCGTCCTGATCCATCCGAATTTCCCCAGCACCGTGTACGTTGCCGCCGTCGGCAAACTGTGGGGCGCCAGCAAGGAGCGCGGCGTTTATAAAACCACCGACGGCGGCGCCACCTGGACGCAGGTCCTCTTCGTCAATGAAGACACCGGCGTCGTGGACATGGCCATGGATTCGCAAAGCCCCGGCACGCTTTACGCTGCCGCGTATCAGCGCCGCCGCGCCGTCTTCGGCTTCAGCGGCGGCGGCCCCGGCAGTGGCATCTATAAAACCACCGATGCCGGCGCCACCTGGTCGAAGCTCACCAAGGACCTCCCCTATGGCGACGGCAGCGACACCGGCCGCATCGGCCTCAGTGTCTATCGCCGCGACCCCAGCATCGTCTACGCCATCATCGAGCACCCCAAGGGCGGCGTGTTCCGCAGCAACGACAAAGGCGTCTCCTGGACCAAAATGTCCGACACCAATCCCCGGCCCATGTATTACAGCCACATCGTCATTGACCCGAACAACGACCAGCGCATCTGGGTGATGGGCGCGCAGATGTTTTACTCCGAGGACGGCGGCAAGACCTTCGTCAATAACCGCGTCCAGCGCATCCACGGCGATTACCACACCATCTGGATCAACCCCTCCAACTCCGACCACATGCTCACCGGCTCCGACGGCGGCATCCACTGGAGCTACGACGCTGGCCGCACCTGGGACTTCGTCAACTCCATTCCCCTCGGCCAGTTCTACGAAATCGGGGCGGACATGAGCCGCCCCTACAACGTGTGCGGCGGCCTGCAGGACAACAACACCTGGTGCGGCCCCAGCGCTACCTTCAACCCGCGCGGCATCTCCAACGCGGAATGGTTCACCGTGGGCGGCGGCGACGGCTTCTACGCGCAGATTGACCCCACTGACCCGGCCACCGTGTACGCTGAATCGCAGGACGGCAACCTGCTCCGCCGCGACCTGCGCACCGGCGAATCCCGCTCCATTCGCCCGCAGCCCGCGGAAGGCGAGAAGTCCTACCGCTTCCAGTGGAATTCGCCCATCGTCATCTCCGCCCACAACTCGAAGACCATCTATTACGCCGGCAACTTCTTCTTCAAATCCAGCAACCGCGGCGACTCCTGGATGAAAATCAGCCCCGACCTCACCAACGGCGTGGACCGCTACACCCTGCCGATCATGGGCAAGCCGGTGGACCGCACGACGCTCTCGCGCAACGACGGCGTGCAGAACTGGCCGGCAACCACCACCATCGCCGAGTCCTCCTTCAGCCCCAACATCCTGTGGGCCGGCACCGACGACGGCAACCTGTGGGTCACGCGCGACGGCGGCCAGAACTGGAAGAACGTCTATGAAAAGCTGCCCGGCCTGCCCAAGGGGCTCTACGTCAGCCGCGTGATCGCCTCGCGCCACGCCGAAGGCACCGCCTACGCCACCATTGACGGCCACCGCTCAAACGACTTTGGCATTTACGTCTATGTGACCACCGACTTCGGCGAGACGTGGAAATCCATCTCGTCGGACCTGCCGCAGTCGAACGGCATCGTCAACGTGATCCGCGAGCATCCGCGCAACGCCGACCTGCTCTTCGCTGGCACCGAATACGGCGCCTACGCCAGCTTCAACCGCGGCGGCTCCTGGACGCGCATAAAGATGAATTTCCCCACCGTGCCGGTGGACGACATCCTCATCCACCCGCGCGAAAACGACCTGATCTTCGGCACCCACGGCCGCTCCATCTGGATCCTCGACGACATCACGCCGCTCGAGCAACTGAACGACTCGATGGCTGCCGCCGACTTCCAGCTCTTCGACATTCGCCCCGCCACGATGTGGCGCACGTGGTCCAACAAAGGCTCCACAGGCTGGCAATTTTTCCTCGGTCCCAACCCGCCCAACGGCGCGATGATCCACTTCCTCCTGAAGTCGCCCGGCGAGAAGGACGAGGTGAAGATCACCATCCTCGATAAGGACGGTAAGGAAGTCCGCGAGATCACCTGCCGCAAGCGCCAGCCTGACCAGCAGCAGCCACCAGCCGCCGGCCCCGGCGTTGGCGGTTTCGGATTTGGCGCCGGCCAGCAGCAGACTTGCGAGCCGCAAGCCGGCATCAACCGCGTGGTCTGGGATCTCCGCTATCGTTCCCCCATCCCGCCCGCACCTCCCG
>CAZHLD010000076.1:2549-13184 GCA_964533185.1 uncultured Acidobacteriaceae bacterium
GACGACGCCTATCCGGTCTGGGGCACGCCGCCCGCCGAGGCCACCGGCCTGGGCTTTGCCGGCCCGCCGATTGTCGAGCGGCCCACGCCGCTTCCGCAGCGCATCCTGCAATTGGCTGCAGCCATCGAGGGCTATTCGGCCGCGCCCACGGCGGATCAGCTCGCGCTGCTCCCGGTTCTCCAGAAGCAGCTCACCGAAGCCGGCGCGGTGGTGCGCAAGCTCGCCACCGAGGACCTGCCCGCGCTCAATAAACTGATGAACGAGGCCGGCGTGCCACACATCGTGATCCCCGGCCAGGGCGGAAGCCCGCGCCAACCACAAAACCCGTAGCCGCCCCCGGGACAGACATCCCTGCCTGTCCCTCTCCTTTGCCGTAGGGGCGTCCGCCGCGGCGGACGCCCCTACGCATCACCCTAGCGCCGCTTTCGTCGGCGCACGAAATACCTTGGCCTTCCGGCATTGGTATGCCTGCGGCCGACAAGAGGTTGGAGATATACTGTTTCTTGTTTTCGAGGAATCTCATTCCCGCACCCACCCCTGCGCCGCCACGCTCCCATCCGCTGCAAACTCCACGCGGTAGGTAAACGCCGTCGCCCCTCGCCTCTGGGCGAAAAAACGCAGATCGGCCATCTCCACGACCGCGCGACCGTTTTCGTTGAACTGGCGGAAGACAGGGAAGCGCGCAAACCACAGATACGTTTTCACGGCGGGGAGGCGGCGCATGGCGTCGAGCCAGGCGTTGGCGGGCGAATCGGGGAAGAAGCGAAAGTCGGGCGGGTCGGGCCGCAGCAGATCAATGCGGGCTTGATAGACGCCCTCGGGCGTGCGGATTAGGCCTGACCAGTTGGCGAGAGAGGGCGGGGCGGGCAGGGCGCCGATGGTTTCCACGGTGAGGCGGCGCGACGCGGCAAAGTGCTCGACGCGGGCGAGTGCACGGTGGTGGGCAAAGGCGCAAAGGCCGAGGTAAGCCGCGAGCGCGACGACTCCGGCGCGGCACCACGCGGCGCGGCTCACCGTGAATCCCCTGCTGCGCGCGGCGGGCAGGAAGAAGATCGCCGCCAGCAGCAAAGCGGTTAGCGCGAGTACCCACGCAGAGAAGCCAACCCCGACGGAACGGGCCAGCCACCAGACCACAACCGCACCTATTGAGGTGAGTGTCCAGAGCGCGAGGGCGCGGCGGAGCCAGCGGCCGTCTGCAGCAGCGGGCTGATAGACCCACGCAGCAAGCTGCGGCAGGAGCACGGTCGCGCTGAGGACAAAATCGAGAATAAAGGCGAGGTCCCACACGGCGCGGACGTTGGAGAGCGGGCTCCAGATCATCGTGCCAAAGGACGTAATCAGGTCAAACAGGATATGAATGGCGAGGCCCGCAGCGAAAGCCAGCGCGAGCAGTGCGAAGGAGGGACACGCCCAACCGATGCGTCGGGCCACCCAGCGGGTCAGCGCAGCAAGGGCGAGCGCAAAAACTGGCAGGCAGACGAACGAGTGCGTCCAGCCGCGGTGGAGTTCGAGCGTGGCCAAGTTGTTGCCCTCGAACCAGCCGAAAACGACGTCGCCATCGGGGAAAATACTGCCGATCGTCGTGGCGAAGATTGCAAGACGAGAGGCCTGGAGAGCAGGTTGCCGTGCGCCGTCCCAGTTTTTCTGTAGCGGCGGGTTTACCCCGCCATTGTTTGCAGCGGCTTCTGCCTGCCTTGCCGCTCCATCCGCAAACAACGCTTTTCCGATGAGCGCGCCGGCCACTCCATGAGTAATCGTGTCCACGGTCTCAGTTTACGTTGAAATTGGCGGAAGCGTGCTGTGAGGTCAGCGCACGACGAGCAAAGGTGAGCTCTTGGGTAGCACGCGCCCAATGGCGCGGGCGTTGATGCTGCGCGCGAGAAGGGCGGCCAGCGCGGCGTCGGCAGCCTCGGATGCGATGGCGATGAGCAGGCCGCCCGACGTCTGCGGGTCATAGAGCAGGTGGCGGTAGTCTTCGGGCACATCGGAAGCAAAGGCGACACGATCCCCAATGAAATCGCAGTTGTTCTTGAGGCCGCCGGCGAGGTGGCCTTCGCGCGCGGCTTCCAGCGCGCCCGGCAGCACTTCCACCGCGGCGTGATCAATCTCGAGTGAAACGCCGCTCCCCGCCGCCATTTCCCGCGCGTGCCCCAGCAGCCCAAAGCCGGTAACATCCGTCACCGCGTGGATCGCTCCCGGTAGCGCCGGCATCTTGCCGGCTCTTTTTTCCTTTCCTTCCTCTACCGCTTCTCCCTCCTTCAGCGCTTCGGCTGCATCCCGATTCAGCTGCGTCATCGACGCGGCGGCGGCGGCCACGGCGGCATCGGAAGCGCGGCCCTTCTTAAGCGCCGTAGCGATCAGGCCGGTGCCAAGCGCCTTGGTGAGCAGAAGCACGTCGCCCGGTTGCGCGCCGACGTTGCGCCAGATGCGCTGCGGGTGGATGAGGCCGGTGACGGAGTAGCCGAACTTGAGGTCGTCGTCGCGGATCGAGTGTCCGCCGACAACGATGCAGCCCGATTCGTCCATTTTGGAAAGTCCGCCGCGCAGGATTTCTTCGAGCAGCGCCGCGTCAGCTTTTTCGGGGAAGCCGACAATGGAAAGCGCGGTCAGCGGCCGTCCGCCCATGGCGTAGACGTCGCTGAGCGAATTGGCCGCGGCGATCTGGCCGAAGAGGAACGGGTCGTCCACGATGGGCGTGAAGAAGTCCACCGTCTGGACCAGCGCGAGGTCGGGCGCGAGTTGATACACCCCAGCGTCGTCGTTGGTGTCGAACCCAACGAGCAGTTTCGGGTCAGTTGGCCGCGGCAGGCGGCGCAGCACCGCGTCCAGCACCGCTGGACTCAGCTTCGCCGCTCAACCGGCAGCCTTGACCATAGCCGTAAGCTTCGCGGCCTGTGCCAAGGCGGTTCCCTCCTCGCAACAAGATTCGGGGATTATACATTGCGGATTGAGTTCGCGTGAGAATGGTATCCGCGCAGATGCTTTCAGAGGGATTCTTCGCCCGCCATCGGCGGACTCAGAATGACGCGCAACAAACTGCGCGACGGGCGGTGGGGTAGAATGACCAATTTGCGATGCTGAGGGGGGACACACTCCGGCTGGCGATGGCGGCGCTGACAGCGCACAAACTGCGCACGGCGCTGACGCTGCTGGGCCTGGTCATTGGCGTCACCTCGCTGATCCTGGTGATGACGCTCATCCAGGGCGCGAACTGGTACGTGGAGACAAAAATCGCCAACCTCGGCACGGACATCTTCCAGGTGTCGAAGGCGCCGCTCGCTTCCACCGACTTCAAAGAGATCGTGCAGGCGCGCAAGCACCGCGACATCTCAATGGAAGACTGGCGCGCCATCGAAGACCGCTGCCAGGGCTGCGCGGCGGTGGGGGCGCAGGCGGTGACGATGGGGCGCGTGGCGGCGCAGGGGCAGAGCCTCGCCGACGTCACCCTGCGCGGCGAATCGTCGAGCATGGCCTGGATCAGCACGCTGGACATCGAAGACGGCCGCTTCTTCTACGAAGGCGAAGAGCGCGCCGCCGCTCCGGTAGCGGTAATCGGCGACGAAGTGGCGGAGAAACTTTTCCCCGACCGCAGCCCGCTGGGCAAGCCACTCCGCATCGCCGGCGAAGAGTTCACGGTGATTGGCAAGGCCGAGCGGATTGGCTCCATCCTCGGTCAGGACCAAGACACCTTCATCATCATCCCGATCACGGCATTCGAGAAAATCTTCGGCCTGCGCCACAGCCTGATCCTGCAAATCAAGACGTCGGCGAGCACCGAAGGGCGCGAAGCCATCGGCTCGGTGCAGGACGAGGTGCGCCTGCTGCTGCGCGCGCGGCGGCACCTCGCTCCCGAGGCCCGGGAAGACTTCTACTTCACCACGGCTGACACCTATCTCGACCTGTGGAAAGACATCAGCTCGGTGTTTTTCCTCGTCTTCGTGCTCATCAGCTCCGTCAGCTCGCTTGTCGGCGGGATCGTCATCATGAACATCACCCTCGTCAGCGTGACCGAGCGCACCAAAGAAATCGGCCTGCGGCGCTCGGTGGGCGCGACGCAGCGCGACATCGCGCGGCAGTTTCTCACCGAAGTCCTGGCGCAATGCCTCGCGGGCGGGACGGCGGGCGTCCTGCTGGGGTTTGGGCTGGCGCTGCTATTGCGGCGGGTGACGCCGTTCCCGGCCGTCGTTCAGCCCTGGGTCGCTTTGCTTGGCCTCGGCCTCGCTACGCTCATCGCTCTCGTCTTCGGCGTCTATCCCGCGTGGCGAGCGGCAAAGCTCGACCCCGTCGTCGCCCTGCACTCGGATTAGTTCGAGCGTGGGCCGGTGAAGCTTCTGCTGGCGATTGCGTCGTCGTTCTGGAGCTGCAAGGTCAGCATCGCGCTGTAGGTCCTGATGGTGATCGTACACCTGTTCCCGGGGCGCATTGACCGGCACATCCGCGACGTCCATCGCCCCACTGCCGGCCCGCGCGCGGCGTAGGCCTCCACCCGCCGGCACCTGCCGCAAGACCCTGTTTGGCGTGCGCCGCCGCGGGGGGTATCCTGAAAACGAAAGAGGGACGACCTTCTTGCTTTCGCGCGCCGAATGGAAAGAATCGCTGAGTGTGGCGTTGGCGACCATCGCCAGCCAGAAGATGCGTGCCTTTCTGACCATGCTGGGCGTGGTCATTGGCGTCGCCAGCGTTATCGGCGTCGCCGCCATCATTGACGGCCTCAACCGGCACATCGCCGACAAGATCAACGAGCTGGGCTCGAAGACGTTTTTCGTCGCCCGCTTTCCCGCCTTCACCATTGACTTCGAGCGCCTCCCCGAAGCTATCCGTCTCCGCAAGCATCTCAAAGCGGAAGATGCCGCCGCCATCCGCGAACACGCCCGCTTGGTGGACAAGGCCATGCCCATCCTCACCCGCTTCGGCCTCCTCGGCGGCTCCAACGAAGTGCGCTACCAGAACCGCCTCGTCTCCGAGCCCATCCTCCGCGGCGCTGACCCCGACCTGCTCGAGGTTCTCCCCATCTATGCCGTCAAGTACGGACGCTACTTCACCCTGCAGGAAGAAGATCACGCCGCCATGGTCTGTCTGCTCGGAACTCCCATTGCCGACACGCTCTTCGGCCCCATCGACCCGCTCGGCCAGGAAATCCGCGTCAACGGGCTGCCTTTCCGCGTCATCGGCGTCTTCGAGCCTCATCAGGGCCTCTTCGGCGGCCCGGGCGTGGACCAGTTTGTCATCATTCCCTACCGCACCTTCGCGAAGCTCTATCCGGAGATCGAAGAGGTGATTCTTGTGGTCACCGTGAACCATGCAGAGGAATTGAAGGCCGCCGAGGACGAAGTGGCCGACATCCTCCGCCGTCGTCGTCACGTTCCCGCAGGCAAGCCCAACGACTTTGAAATCGCCTCCCCCGACATCATCACCGACCTCTGGAAGCAACTCACCGGCGCGATCGTCATCCTGACCCTGATCGTAGCCTCCATCGGCCTGCTGGTCGGCGGAATCGGCGTGATGAACATCATGCTGGTCAGCGTCACCGAGCGCACGGCAGAAATCGGCGTCCGCAAGGCCGTCGGTGCCCGCCGCAAAGACATACGTGCACAGTTCCTTCTCGAGGCCATGACCCTCACCGGCGCGGGTGGAATACTGGGGATCCTGACAGGCGTAGTGCTCAGCGTTTCTGTGGCGTGGCTCTTTCCTTCCCTGCCTGCGCGTGTTTCCCTGTACTGGACAATGATTGGACTGCTAATCTCGTTTGGCGTGGGGCTGTTCTTCGGCATCTATCCCGCCATCAAAGCCTCCAACCTCGACCCGGTTCGCTGTCTCCGCTACGAGTAGCGGCTGTGCCTGAGTGGCCTTGTCTATAGAAGTTGCTCCAGTTAGAATGATCATCGTTTGGCTTGGAGGTGATATGCACACATCTGTACTCATCGCGGCTTTAATTCTTTGGAGCTCGGCTGCAACCGGCGGCCGAGCGGAAGATGTTCCGCATCAGCCGAGCGTCGAGTTGCCCGCGGCTTTGGCGCGTGTTCTCACCGATTATGAGTTGGCTTGGAGCCGGCGCGATGCCGCCGCGCTCGCGCAGCTCTTCGCCGAGGATGGTTTCGTCCTACCGAACGGCCACCCGCCGGTAAAAGGTCGAACGGAGATCGCTCTACACTACACAGGTAGTGGAGGACCACTGGCGCTGCGCGCCATCGCCTTCGCAGCAGAGGGTTCGGTGGGCTATATCATTGGCGGGTATGCGGAGAAGAAGGGCGAGCCGGATACTGGAAAATTCACACTCACGCTGCGCAAGGCTAAAGACGGCCGCTGGCTCATCGTCTCGGATATGGATAGTCCGAATCGCCGGCGCCAGTGAAAACAACTGTCATCTTTAGAGTTGTGTAGCGCAATCGGAGATCGTGAGCGGTTTCCGATCAACCTTGATTGATGGCGCGGATGGGGATGGTCAGAGGCTTGGCCGTCTCCGAAGAAGTGAGCATGTGGCAGCGGCCGTCGAAGATGCCGCCCGGCTCGATCACTAGGCAGGGGGAGTGGATTTCGCCGGTGACGACGCCCTTGGGTTGAATTTCGACTCGACCCTTGGCGAAGATCACCCCATCAAACCGGCCGGAAATCACCACGTGGTTGCCCTCGATTTGGCCTTCCACCTTGGCGCTCTCCCCCAATATCAGGGTCTGCTCAGAGATGACGTTGCCCTTCACTTCCCCATCCAGTCGGAACGTACCGGCGAGCTCCAGCGTGCCCTCCAGGCGAACACCCTTATCGAGAAAGCCGGTCCAGTCCTGGGTCTGTTGCTTTTTGCGGTCTGACCACTTCCAAGCCACGAGACACCCCTGAGACTCTGAGAACCAATTTACAGTTCCCTGCGGACAAGTCAATAGGACTGGGGACAGTTTAATACTACAACTATAGTATCAGCCTCGCATGAGCCGGTCGTAGATGCCCGTAAGCTGGGCTTCGTCGTAATACTCGATGATCAACTGGCCGGGGAGATTGCCAATCCGTGGGCGCAGGGTGACGCGGGTACCCAGGTGGCGCTGGAGCTCTTCGAGTGCTGCGCGCATGTTGGCATCAACCAGAACAGACGGCTGCGAGCCGGTCGCTCGCAGGCGGCGCGACGCTAGGCGTTCAATCTGACGAACTGTAAGTCCCCCGCGCGCGGCACGCCGGGCGATGCGGAGGCGGAGCGTTGGCTCAGGGAAGGCTAGGAGAGCGCGGCCGTGGCCAGCGGATAGCTTACCTTCTTCGATGAAGTCCAGGATAGGGCGGTCGAGTTTGAGCAGGCGAACGGCGTTGGCAACGGTGGTGCGGTCCTTGCCGGTGCGCTGGGCGACGTCTTCTTGGGTAAGTCCGAACTCGGTCATCAGGCGATCAAAAGCCCTTGCTTGCTCGATGGGATTGAGGTCTTCACGCTGGATGTTTTCGACCAGCGTGATTTCGAGGGCCAGCTCTTCAGGGACTTCGCGCAAGACAGCAGGGATACGTTGCAGGCCGGCGCGCTGGGCGGCTCGCCAGCGGCGCTCGCCGGCGATGAGTTGATAGCGCGTGCCAATCGGACGGAGGACCACCGGTTGAATGATACCGCTTGACCGAATGGAGCGGGCCAACTCCTCGAGCGATTCCTCGCGAAAGCGAGTGCGAGGCTGGTAGGGGCTGGGGTCAATGAGATCGATGTCGATTTCGAGCGAACGAGATAAGGCTGGTGCTGCAGCGGCCGCGGTGGCAGCCACGGGAGCGGGAACAGAGCTAACTTGCGGTGGCGGCTCGGGCTCCCGGATCAGTGCGCTCAGTCCCCTCCCCAGTGCGTTTCTGGGCATTGGAGATTACCTCCTTTGCAAGTTGGATGTAGGCCTCTGCGCCTCTACTATGAATGTCGTAGAAGATGATTGGCTTTCCATGGCTGGGCGCTTCTGCAAGGCGCACGTTGCGAGGAATGACGGTTTCAAACACCTGGGCTCCAAAGAAGCTGCGAAGATCGGCGGCTACCTGGCGGGAGAGAGTGGTGCGCTCGTCGTACATTGTCAGGAGGATGCCCTCGATTGCGAGGTCCGGATTCAGAGTCCGGCGGATGCGCATCAGTGTGTCGAGAAGCTCGGAGACGCCCTCAAGGGCGAAGTATTCGCATTGAATTGGGATGAGAACAGAATCCGCTGCGACTAACGCATTCAATGTAAGCAAATCTAGGGCTGGCGGGCAGTCCATGATCACGTAACTGTAGTTTTTGCGGAGCTCGGTGATGAGCTGGCGCAGGAAAAACTCGCGGTTCTGAAGGCTGACCAGCTCGACCGCCGCGCCGACGAGGTTCTTGTCAGCCGGGATAATGTCGAGGCCGTCCACTTGGGTCTTGAGAAGGATGCGCTGGAGAGGCTCGTTGAGAATAAGCGCGTGGTAGAGGGTGCGGCGGGCAGGATCCTTGTGAAAACCGAGGGCTCCGGTTGTGTTGCCCTGAGGATCGCAGTCGATAGCAAGGGTGGGTTGTTCGGCCACGGCAAGAGAGGCGGCGAGATTGACGGCGGTAGTTGTCTTACCGACGCCGCCCTTCTGGTTGGCGATGGCGATCACGCGTCCCAAATTCGACCCCCAATAAGTTGTGGACTCTACCAGAAGAACATAATTGGATGCAAGGTGTTTCACGTGGAACGTAGCCGCGTAGCGCTCGCGTTAGCGTTCCACGTGGAACACTGATTGAAGGGCCTTCACGGGTGACTACAAGGGTTGGCCTACAAGAAGAACTCTTTGCTTCGAATGCGGTATACGTATCGGTTCAAGCCAGTTCCAGTGCGCGTCAGTAGATATCTTCTGAGCAGCATCCTTTGCGGTCCAGAGAACCAGCCTGCCGCCGGGCGCGAGCGATCGGTTGGCCCATGGTAGTAGCCCCTTAGATGGGTCCAGAGCGCGCGACGTAATGAAGGTGAGAGATGCTGGTTTGATCGGAGAATTCGCAAAGGTGTTCCGGAGAACGGCGACATTGGCAAGTTCAAGAGTCCTCATGACCTCGAAAAGAAACGCAGATTTCTTAATGTTAGGCTCCATCAAAGTTAGATCAAGGCCCGGACGGATTAGTTTAAGTGGTAGCCCGGGAAAACCGGCACCGGAGCCGACGTCGGCCAGCCGACCATGCTCGATTGGGACGGCAGAGGCGGCAAACATGGACTCTCCGAAGTGCCTGGCAAGGATCTCCAGGGGCTCTCGAATGGACGTAAGGCTAATCTTATCAGTCCATTGCATTAGAATTCGCAGATAGACGCGGACCTGCTCGCATAGGGTTGGAGTGGGCACGACGCCGAAGGGAGCCAGCGCTGTGCGGATGGCATCGTCGGAAGGCGGGCCGTGTTTACTATTAGTCACAATCATTGTATATGTATAACTATAAGAAATAGCTTCACCGATCAGCACCGGGCGGCGCGGCAGACTCCATTGGCCGCAACCAGCGCGGCGCAATCAGGCCAGCCAGGAGATCGACGACCAGATGTGCGAGGATTGTCGGTGCGATGCTGCCAGTCCAGATGCGAGAAACCGCGAAGAGCAGGCCGACGAAGAAGGTGGTACGAACGCCGCGCTTGCCCTGATAAAGGTGAGCGAGCGCAAAAAGGAGAGCGGATCCAGCCGCAGCGAGTCCGGCGCTGGAGGTGGCTCGCTGGATAGCGGCGAACACGAAGCCGCGGTAGAGAAGCTCTTCGCAAAGGGCGACGGTGGCCGTGAGTGCAAGGAAGGCGAGCGACTCGAGGAAGTTTTGCGGCAGGACTTTTGCAGCCATCAGTCGAAGAATGCCCTGGCGCTCGGGCGGAAGGCGCGCTACGTAGCGAAGACTGAGGAGCTGGCCCAGGGCGAGGAGAACGGTCAGGGCGGCGGCTGCTTCCCAGACGCGATCCTCTTGAGCGAAGGAAAGGCCGAGGTCGGCGGGTGTCAGGCCGCGGGCGTGCGATCGCCATACCACAAGGGCGACAGCAAACCACTGGAAAGCAATTGTAGAGGCATAGAGGGCCAGGCGATCAGTAGTGGCGAGTTGCGGCCGGGCAAGTAGCTGGCGCATGCGGACGGCCCCGCGCCAGGGCACCAGCGTGGCCAGCACGAGGAGGATCAGTGCGAAGTCCCACGGCATCGAGCCACGATCAGAACATTTTTTGGAGGCTCAGGGCAAGTGCGCGAAGAATTAATCGGTGCGGGCCACGGGTTTGAGACTGGCCTCTTCAGGGAAAACGCGGCGGCCTTTGCGGAGTACGCGGTCAGCGGCGCGCGATTCACCGGTCTGGCGGTAGACGTCGGCGAGCAGAACGTATGCGTTGGCCTCGTAATCGGGGAAGTAGCGGACGACGAATTCGAGATGTATGCGGGCCTGCGGCCAGATTTTGAGGTCGTGATTGATGCGGCCGAGGCTGTTGTGGGCAGCGAACGAGTAGGGATCGTGCTCGAGGGCGGTCTGGAATGCACGTTGGGCGCGGGCGGAATCGCCAGAGAGATAAAGGATTTCGCCTAGGCGGGTGAACTGTTCAGCGCCAGGCTCGAACTCGGCAGACATACGGCGGGCCTGCCAGTCGAGCGCGGCGAGCCAGTTTTTGCGGTCGCGCTCGAGCGTGACGAGAGCGTCGAGCGCAGCGGTGGAAACGGGCGCGCGGGCAACCACCTGGCGGAGAAGAA
>CAZHLD010000077.1:0-2641 GCA_964533185.1 uncultured Acidobacteriaceae bacterium
GCGGCGGGGCCGCTCGATGCGCCGGCGGAAGTGCGCTTCGAATGGAGCGACGGGCGCACGGCGGTTACAAAGAAGCTCAAGTTTGAGTCGGGCAGCTACGTCGTGCAGGTGGAAACGTCGGTCACCCTGGACGGGCAGGCGCGCGCGCACGGCGTGGCCTGGCGGGGCGGCTTTGGAGACGCGACCGTCTTCAAGGCGCCCGAGCTGGTGCAGGTGTTCTACAGCGCGGGCGGGAAGTTCACGACGGTGCTGAACAAGGAGCTGGGCGTGCCCGACCAGCCGGCGCAACGCCAGCGACGCCCGGGCGCGGCCGACTACGGCGGGATCGAAGACCTCTACTTCGCAGCGGCGTTTGTGCCGGAAAAGGCCGGCACGCTGGCGCTGACGGACTGGCGTCTGGACCGCGACACTGTGGTAGACGGCAAGGCGGCGAAAGAGCCGTTGGCAGAGGTGGCCGCAGGATCGTCGGAAGGCGCCGGGCCGCTTGTGCTGCGCGTCTTCGTGGGACCGAAGGACCTGGACATCCTGAAGGCGCAAAAGCCGCCCATGGGCGAGCTGGTGCAGTTTGGGTGGATGGAGTTCATCGCCGCGCCGCTCTTCTACCTGTTGCGCTGGATCTACGACTACGTCCCCAACTACGGCTGGGCCATCATCATTATGACCGTGGCCATCAACATGGTGCTCTTCCCGCTCAAGCTGAAGAGCTGGCGCTCGATGCAGAAGATGCAGAAGGTGGCCCCGGAAGTGAAGTCGATCCAGGAGCGCTACAAGAAGTATGGGATGCGCGACCCGCGCAAGCAGCAGATGAACCAGGAAATCATGGAGCTGTACAAGCGAGGGGGAATCAACCCGGTGGGCGGCTGCCTGCCTATGCTGCTGCAGATGCCGATCTGGTTCGGCCTCTACCGCATGTTGACGGTGACCATCGAGCTGCGCCACGCGCCATGGATGCTTTGGATCAATGACCTCTCGGTGAAAGACCCCTACTACATTCTGCCGGTGCTGATGGGCGTGACCATGTACGTGATGCAGAAAATGACGCCCATGACGGCTACCGACCCGGCCCAGCAGAAAATGATGACCATGATGCCGCTGATGTTCGGCGGAATGTTCGTTATCTTTCCGGTGTCGAGCGGGCTGGTGCTGTATATTCTGTCCAGCAACGTGGTGGGGATCGCGCAGCAGTGGTACCTGAACCAGCACGCGCCCGCCGACCTGAAGCCCGGGCGCGGCAAGAAGAAGTAATGTCACAGCGCCCGATGGGCGGCAACGACCATGTCTGAGACGCGTCCCCAACCCGCACCGCTCCACGGGCGCTTCGTGCGCGACGGAAAACTCGATCGCGAAGAGCTGGCGGCTGAGCTGCGCCAGTTTCTTGACCTCGTACTGGGCGGATCGAGGCTCGAGCTCTCCTACAAAATCCATTTGGAGAAGCCGGCCGACGACCTGGAACACGCCGAGCTGCAGGTGATCTTCGACGGGCGCGACCAGGAACTGCTGCTGGCGCGCGGGGCGGAGCTGCTGGGGGCGCTCGAATACCTGACCTTGCGCTGCGTGGGTCTCGACCCACAACTCTTCGACCATGTGCGCTTCGATTCCGGCAACTACCGCGCGTTGCGCATCGAGGAGTTGAAACTTTCCGCGCAGGTGGCGGCACAGCGCGTGCGCGAGACGCGACAGCCGTTCTGCTTCAACCCCATGTCGTCGCGCGAGCGCCGCATTATCCACCTGTCGCTCAAAGACCAGGCCGGCGTGCGCACGGCCAGCGAAGGTATGGGCGAACAGCGGCATCTCGTGGTCTACCCGGTGGCGGCAAAGTAGGCTGGGCTCCACTGCGTTTCGCGGGCCGCAGCCGGTTTCGCTCCCGGCCGGGCAGGAGATGTTGATCCGCATCACCAGCAACCAGGCACGGGCCTATTCTGGAAGCCGCGCCGGGGCGCGGGAGGGAGGGGCAATGCGCCGGTACAACGTGGTGCAACCGTATTGGCTGTCGTTTTTCTCGAAGGACCTCTACCGCGACGTGGCGCAAAACTGGCCCGGATTCGGGTTTGTGTACCTGCTCCTGTTGCTGGCGCTGGCGTGGGTGCCGGACGTGGTGAAAATTCATCGCGGCTTTGCGGGGTTTGTGGAGAAAGAGGGAGAGGCGCTGGTCGCGCAGATGCCGAAGATCACCATCACCAACGGCGAGGTCAGCCTGGATCCTCCCGGCCCTCACTACGTCAAGGATCCGGAGACAGGCAAGGTGATGATCATCCTGGATACTTCGGCAGACATGGGCGCATTCGACGAGTATCCCGACGCAAAAATCCTGCTGACTCGAACGCAGCTCATCACCCGGCAGGAGCGCAGCGGCCAGACCCGCGCCCAGGACCTCGCCGGCGTCAGCTCCTTTTCCATCGACCAGGATGGCATGCGCCGCTTCTTCGGCGTTCTCAAATCGTGGCTCGGCGTTTTTCTGTATCCCTTTGCGCTTCTCGGCTCCTACGCCTACCGCATCCTCCAGGCGCTGCTCTACGGGGCAATCGGGCTGGCGATCGCGGGCATTGTGAAAGCGAAACTGGAGTATGCAGCGTCGGTGCGCCTGGCGGTGATGGCCGTCACGCCAGTGATTGTGGTCAGCACGCTGCTGGATGCCCTTGCC
>CAZHLD010000077.1:2741-12736 GCA_964533185.1 uncultured Acidobacteriaceae bacterium
GGTGATGGCCGTCACGCCAGTGATTGTGGTCAGCACGCTGCTGGATGCCCTTGCCGAGACGCCGCCCTACTGGTGGCTGCTGTGCTTCGCCATCGCCATGTGGTACCTCTTCTTCGGCGTCAAAGCCGCCGCCGAAACGCAAGAAGCAGCGGTTCCCGGCACCACGCCGCCGTCCGGCACGGCCTGATACAAGATAGCGTGCCCCTACGGGATTGCGATTGCCCCCACTGCCGGGTGCAGGGCGAAGTCGAGGAGTTTCTCCGTTGTGAGTCACAAGAAAGCGAAAGGCCCGGCAATTACCTCGCCGGGCCCTGCTGGTCTTTACTGAACGCTGATGGCTGAAGGTTGACCGCTTCTTCTCACCCACCAGCCACTTTGTAATTCTTGGGCATCAGCGTGGTCGAAAGGTCCACGCCGGAGAGGTCCACACCGTCGAGGTCGGTCTCGCGGAGGATGGTGACGCCCATATCGGCGCCGGCGAAGACCGCGCCGCGGATGTTGGCCAATCGAAAGTTTGTGTTGCGCAGGTTGGCGCGGCGGAAATTCACTCCCTGCATGTCGCAGCGGAAAAACTCGACGCCGCTGGCCTGCGCTTCGGTGAGGTCGGCGCCGGGCAGGACGGCTTCGGTCATGTCTGTGTTGCGCAGGTCGGTCTTGCGCATCTTCGCGCCGGAAAAATCGGCGCGAGTGAGGTGGGCGCCGCGCAGGTCGCTCTCTTCGAGGTTTACGTTGCGCAGGATGGCATCGGTCAGGTTCGCGCCCTGCAAGTCGGCCTTCGACAGATCCACTCCGGAGAGGTCGGCGCGGACGCCGCCCGGCTCGCGGCGGAAGAACTTCTCATGCTCGGCCAGGACATCGCTCAGCCGCCGCCCGCCCACCTTGATGCTCTTCGCCTTCCTCAATCCTTTTCCTCCAAACCACATACTGATCCTCACTCAGGTCGGTTGATGGATTCAAGACTGGAATGAAAGCAGTCTACTGGAATTGCGGGATTCTGTGAAGCTCCGGAGCGGTGGCGCTAGGCGGGGAGGGGGATGCCCTTTTCGCGGTACTCCTCGGCGATCATCTGGAAGACGCGGGTCAACTCCGCGAGCGCTTCTTCCCGCGTCGCCATCAGGGCATAACAGCCCGAAATCGCAGGGATCTCCGCCACCCAGGAACCGTCTTCCTAACGGTAGAGGATTGTCTTGTAGTCAGCCAGGGTCATAGCCAGGGCCTGAAATACTATAGCACGCGCGCACCGACCCAGTCGTTGGGAGCCGAATCCGATCAGGCTGCGGCGCGGGCCTGGTCCATCTGGCGGCGCTTGTTGACGGCGGCGAGGCCGCCCCACAGGAAGAACAGTCCCAGAACGTGCACGGCGACGCCCAGCCAGTCGCGTGCCGCCACGGTCAGCGCGCCGTCTGCCGCGTAGGCGGCCATTCCAGCCAGGTACGCCCAACGGTGCTCTTGTCGCGCGAAGTAGCCGAAGACCACAAACGTGGCCATGACCAGGGCGTTCAAGAACCAGGCCAGCACCTGACCGGACCCGGCCGCGTCGCGGGCAACGTAGTCCACGCCGGCCGTCAGCCACAGCCCGAAGGCAAACGACCACGACCCGCCCGACTGAATCAGAATCGATTGCGCCAGTGAAAGCCCCGCAATCCAGTAGAACCAGCGGGAGCCGCGGTCGGCCTGGCTGCCGAGCATTGCGCGTTCGCGCTCGTGCGCGATTTTCGGGCTGACGGACTCTGCCTGCTTCAATGTGCGTGCCTGTGTGGACATCGGAAGAATCCTCCTTCCAGGACACAGCCCGCAGTAGCACCCCCGGTTCTCCCTGTGCGCGATTCGGGCTTGTTCTATCTATTGCAGACCCCGCCCGCGCGCGCGGCAACAGAACTCTCCACCCCGCGCCGCCAATCGGTAACTGTGTGTTCAGGCAGGGTCAGCGGCGGGTGTTTTGTGGTAATTTGGGGCGCGCATGGACCTGATTGAAAAGCTGAAGAACCGGGCGCGGGCGCATCCGCAGAGGATTGTTTTGCCGGAAGGCGAGGATCGGCGGGCGATTGCGGCTGCGGCGCGCGTGGCGGCGGAGGCCTACGCGAAAGTCACTTTGCTGGGGCGACAGAAACTGATTGAGGCTGCCGCGGCGGAGGCGGGAGCGAGCCTTGCCGGCATTACGGTGCTGGACCCGGCGGGCAGCCCGAAGCTCGAAAGCTACGCGCAGATTTACTTCGAGCGGCGACGCGCGCGGGGCGTCCGCCAGGACGAAGCGCGCAGCATCGCCGCCAAGCCGCTGTACTTTGCGGCGCTGATGGTGGCCGCCGGGGATGCTGACGGTTCTGTGGGCGGCGCAGCGAACACCACCGCAGAGACCGTGCGCGCCGCATTGCACGCCATTGGCCTTGCGCCGGAGTACAAGCTGGTGTCGAGCTTTTTTCTGATGGTGGTGCCGCCGCGCCCGGGCGTTGAATTGGGCAGTGGCGGCGCGATGCTCTTTGCCGATTGCGGCGTTGTGCCCGACCCCTCGCCCGCCGAGCTGGCCGAGATCGCCCTGGCCACCGCGGAAAATGCCAGCGTGTTTCTCGAAGCCACGCCGCGCGTCGCTCTGCTTTCTTTCTCCACCAAAGGCTCGGCCGAGCATCCCCGCGTCGAAAAAGTCCGCGAGGCGCTGCGCATTCTGAAATCCCGCGCGCCGGATCTCGCTGTTGACGGCGAGCTTCAGGCCGATGCTGCCCTCGTGCCGTCCGTCGGCGCAAACAAAGCCCCCGGCTCGCCCGTTGCCGGGCGGGCGAACGTCCTGATCTTCCCCGACCTCGATTCCGGCAACATTGCTTACAAGCTGGTGGAGCGCACTGCCGGCGCACGCGCGCTGGGGCCCATCCTGCAGGGTCTGGCACGCCCGGCGAACGACCTGTCCCGCGGCTGCACAGCCGAAGACATCGCCAACGTTGTGGCCATCACTGCCCTGCAGGCCATCGCCCGCAGGCAATCCCACGCCGCCGCCTCGCATCCCACCACCTGAGGTTCTGGCCTTGACCGTGAGAAGAGGAATGAAGACGCGGCGCTGGTTCTCCCATTTTCTATTTTCGATTTTCTATTTTCTGCTCCCGGTCATCTGTGTGCATCTGTGGTTCCCTCTTCTTGTTCATGCCCAGGAGGGCGACCCCGAGATCGTCGCCAATCTCTCCACAGGGCGCGCGTTGTTTTGCGTCACCAAAGACGGGATTGTGCTTGCCACTGTACATACTGCTGCGTCTCCCGCCGATCCTGACGCGCGGCCTCCGGCCGTGGTCGAGCTTCCCGGCGGACGCATCGCCATTTTGCTCGGCGCGGTGGAATGGGTGCTGCCCGGGTCGGGCAAAGACCCTGTGCGTCTCGACCTCGAACTACCACGGCTGCTCGCCGGCTCTGCCGCTGAACCTCCCAAGACGGCCGACATGGGCACAGCCACGGACGTCGAAGCGATCGGCATTCGACTCCTCGAGCGCCTGCGCGCTGTGGCGACGAATCTGCACAGCAAGATCGACATGCGCCCCGACGAGCCGCTGCTCGAGCTGATCCTTGTCGGCCACGTGCCTAACTACGGCCCGGAGGTCTGGCGGCTCAGCTACCGCATCGCGCAGGACCTGCTGCGCGGCGACTTCTGGCGCACCCGCGTCCTGCGCCCGCATATCGTCCAGCTCTACCCGCCCGAGAAGGGCCAGCCGCGCACGCTGATCGAAGTCGCCTATCCGCCCGACGCACCGGGCCCTGCGCTCGCTGAACTCCTGACCTCAGACGACCCGCGCCTGGCCCGCATCCGCTCCGGCGATCCGGCGATGGCCCGCGCCATCGAGAAAATCGCCGCCGGTGAAAGCCACAAGACCGATACCGCTCCCGCTACCGCTTTCCTGCGCGCTGCCCTTTCAGCCGTCGTTCCGCAGGAAACTGGCCTTGTCTTCGGCGTCCTCTCCGAACGACGCGGCGTCGACTGGGCCCTGGCCCCGCCCGAGCCGGCCCAAAAAGTCGAGCAGCCCTCCGAGCCCGGCGCCCCCACCTTGCGCAAGAAACGCCCTTGAACCTTTGTTTAGTTTTGTCCGGGAATCTGATTCAGGAAGGCGAGAAGATGAGTGCGGTACATGGCCGGAGCAACCACAGAAGCTTCCTCATGGCAGACCCCTTCAATTCGCAGAAGTGACTTTGGCTCCCGCGCGTGGCGAAACGTTTCTTCTCCGAGCTCAAAGGCAATTACCGGATCTTGGGTGCAATGGACGATGAGTACCGGTACCTGCACCCTTTCGAGCTTTGCACCACTGTCGAACTTCGATTTCGCAATCCAGCCAAGCCCTGGCAAGTACGGATACACTCGTCGCGCGAGTGCCCGGGCTGATGGGAATGGCGCTTCAAGGACGACGCCACCGACGTTTCGCTCCGAAGCCAAGTTCACCGCAACCGCCGTGCCCAGCGATTGTCCAAAGGGAATGACGCGGGCCGGAGGAATCTCCTTTTCGTTCACAAGAAAATCGTAAGCGGCTTGCGCATCCCGATAGAGACCTTCCTCACTGGGCGTGCCCTCGCTGCGGCCATATCCCCGGTACTCCACTGCCAGGACATTCACCGGAAGCTGGTGCAAGAATCCATACGCTTCAGCACGGTGGGTGATATTTCCAGCATTTCCGTGGAACGCGAGAAAGGTGAACTTCGCGTCCTCCGCGGGAATCCACCAGGCGTGGAGTCTCACGCCGTCCGCGGTGGTAAGCCTAACCTCCTGTACGGGCAAACCGCGCGGTCGCCAGTCACCTTCCAGCCGCGGTGAATGGTTTGGGAAAAAGACCAGACGGGATTCAAATAGGCGCAAGAGCAGAAGCACCGTGAGGTAGGCTGCCAACAGAAGCGAAACGAGGTAGAGCACTCTTTTCAATGTGCGCTTACTTGGCCTTGCCTGCAAACTGCTGCTTCACGCGCGCACTCTTTTCCGTCACCGACTGCGCCAGCTCTTCCTTGTAGGCCACCAGCCGCTTGGCGATGGTTGCGTCGGAGGTGGCCAGGATCTCCGCCGCATAGATGGCGGCGTTGGTCGCGCCCGGCTTATCAATGGCCATTGCTGCCACCGGCACCCCCGCCGGCATCTGCACGCTCGAAAGCAGCGAGTCGATTCCGCTCAGCACCGTGGTCGCCATCGGCACCGCGATCACCGGCAAGGTCGTCAGTGCCGCCACCACGCCGGCCAGGTGCGCCGCTCCCCCGGCCGCAACGATAATTGTCTTCAGGCCGCGGCTGATTGCTGTGGTCGCGTACTCGTGCATCCGCGCCGGCGAACGGTGCGCGGAGATCACTTCGATCTCATAAGGGATCTCAAACTTCTCCAACATTTTCGCCGACTCGGTCATCACCGGCAAGTCTGTATCCGACCCCATGATGATCCCCACCAGCGCCCGACCAGGATTTTCAGTTGTCATCTCTCTCCACCTCAGATTGGCGCGACTGCCGCCTCCAGCACTTCAGCGCGGTCGCCCCGCCGGATTCGCCCGCCTTCCAGCACCCGGCACAGCGTCCCTCGCCTGCTACGCAGCTCCTGTTCCAACCCCGGGCGGATCTCATTCATCAGGTGGCACGGCCCGCATGGCCCGGTCACGTCCAGCAGGGCATCGCCCACCCGCAGTCGCTGACCCTGGGCAAGCTCCTGCACCTTCAAACCGCGCGTGGTGATGTTCTCTTTCACCCGACCCGGCTCGATTCCCATTGCATCGAGCGTCTCCATGTCCATCAGCAGCACCTGGCGCTTACTCCCCGGTCGCCCGTGCACGCACCCCTGGAAACCCTTGTCCGCAACCGCCTCCACTTCCGCCACCTCGCGCATCGGTTGGCGGTGCACAAACGCAACGTAAAGGCGAAGTACCTCGCCCACCATTAATCTCCCGCTGCGGAGCGTTTCCCTGCTGCGACCGCCCCGATATCCTTGCGGTAGTGCGCCCCCTCAAACCGTATCTTGCCCGCCGCCTCATAACACTTGGTAAGCGCCTGCTCGAGTGAAGCGCCAGTAGCGGTTAGCGCAAACACCCGTCCACTACTTGTGTAGTACGCCGCCGCTTCTCTGTTCGTCCCCGCGTGGAACACCACAACGTCGTTCACCTCAGACGCTTCCGCCAACCCTTCAATTCTCTTGCCAGCCTCTATCTCACCCGGGTAGCCAGCCGATGCCATCACGACGCAGGCGCTAGCGCCTTCCTTCCACGCAAGAGCTTTGCCGCCCAGGCCCTCAGTGGCTGCCGCATGAAGCACATCCGCCAGGTCAAAGTCCGCGCGCACCAGTATGGCCTGGGCCTCCGGGTCACCCAACCTGCAGTTGAATTCCAGCACTTTCGGGCCAACCTTCGTCAGCATCAGGCCGAAGTAGAGGAAGCCGCGGTAGGGTGCCCCCTCCGCGGCCATCCCCGCAATCGCTGGCCGAACGATCGTGTCCAGGATCCTGCTCTCCAACTCCGCTGGAATCAGGCCGTCCGTCGAGTACGCGCCCATCCCGCCGGTATTGGGCCCCAGGTTCCCATCGAACACCCGCTTGTGGTCGCGGGTGGGCGGCAGCGGCAGCACGTCGCGCCCATCCGTGAGCACGATGTAGGAAAGCTCCTCGCCCTCGAGCGCCTCCTCCATCAGGACGCGACTTCCGCCCTCTCCCAGTTCTTTCTGTTCCATCAGGCGCTCGATAAACGCCGTGGCCTCATCGGGCGAGGACGTAACGAGCACGCCCTTCCCGGCGCAAAGCCCGTCGGCCTTGACCACCACGGGCCATTCCACGGCGCACAGGGCGCTGTAGGCATCGCCGGGTGAATCGTACACGCCATAGAGCGCGGGAGTGGGGATGTCGTGCCGCGCGAGGAACTCCTTGGCGAAGACCTTGCTGCCTTCGAGCCGCGCCGCCTGCTTGCTTGGCCCCACGATGGCCCGTCCACGCCGCGCAAACTCATCAGCAATTCCCTCGACCAGCGGGAGTTCCGGCCCCACCACTGTTAAATCGGCGCCCAGCCGCTCGGCCAGCGTCGCGAGGCCCGCCACATTTTTCAGGTCGGCGGGGACACATTCGGCTTCCTGCGAGATCCCGCCGTTCCCCGGCACGCACCACACCTTTTCAACGTGCGGGCTTTGCTTCAACTTCCAGACCAACGCGTGTTCGCGCCCGCCGCCGCCAATTACGAGAATTTTCATAAGACCGCCAAGATAGACGCAGCCCGCGCGGCTGTCAACCGCGGCCGCCTGCGCCCGTTGACGCGCCCTCGCCCGGCCCACTACGATGCCTCCTCCGTGAACGGCCGATCCATCTCCCGCGCAACTCTCTTCGGTCTCTTCCTCTGTTTTTTTCTTTCCGGCGTCGCCGGGCTGATTTACCAGGTGGCCTGGAGCAAAGCGCTCGGCCTCGTCTTCGGCCACACGGTCTACGCCATCGCCACCGTGCTGGCCGTTTTCATGGGCGGGCTCGCGCTCGGCAGCGCGTTGCTCGGCCGCTGGTGCGAGCGGCACGCCAACCCGATTGCGCTATACGGCTGGGTCGAGCTGGCCATCGCTGTTACCGGCGCGCTGTCGCTTGCCGGACTCGCCGGCGTGCGCGCTCTCTACGTCTGGGCACACCCGTCTGCAGCCGGCTTCGCTCCCGCGCTTCTTGCTCTTCGCTTCGTAGGCGCCGCGCTGGTGCTATTTCTTCCTACATTCTTGATGGGCGGCACGTTGCCCATTTTGGTCCACGGCCTCACGCGCACTTCTTCGGACCTCGCGGGTCGCCTGAGCCGCCTGTATTGGGTCAACACGCTCGGCGCCGTCGTCGGCACTCTCGCCGCGGGGTTCGCGCTTCTCCCCGCACTTGGCTTGCGGCAAACGGTCGGCGTCGCCGTTGCGCTCAACGTTCTCGCCGGACTCGTCGCTCTTCTGCTCGCACGCTTGTCCTCCAGAACAGATTCGCCTACAGCAGAAGAGGCCGCAGATGCTGCGCCACGCTCTTCTCGCCTTCTGCTCGCCGCCTTCGCGGTCGTCGGCGCCACGGCCATGGCCTACGAAATCGCCTGGACGCGCCTGCTGGCCACGATGCTAGGCAGCTCGTCCTACGCCTTCACGCTCATGCTGGCCACTTTTCTTGCCGGCATTGTTCTGGGTAGCCAGCTCTTCGAAGTCTGGGCGGGGCGCGGCCGCACCGTGCGCGCGGAAACCTTCGCCGCCACACAGACCTTCACCGCGCTGGCCGCACTCGCTTTCCTGATTTTTTTTGAACAGTTGCCCCGCGTCGTCCCGCCAATCCTTCGCGCTACTGGCGAAAGTTTCTCCGGACTCGTGCTCGCTCAGTTTGTCACCAGCTCGCTCGCTATGCTCCCCGCCGCCGTCGCTTTTGGTTTCAATTTCCCGGCCGTCGTCCTGCTCATCGCCGGGCGAGGCGATGGCTCGGCGGGCCACGCCGCCCGCGTCGGTCGCGCCTGCGCGGCCAACACGCTTGGTGCCATTTGCGGTGCTACCCTCACCGGATTTTTCCTTGTGCCTCGGCTCGGCGCCTATCGTGCGGTCGCCCTTGCCGCCGCCGTGAACTTGTTTCTCGCGCTGTTCTTCGAGCTTCGCGGCACGACCCGTGAAGCCAGTCCAGCTTCTCGCCGGCTTCTGGCGCTGGGCGCCAACTTGGCGCTGGCAATTGCGCTGGCGGTCGTCGCGTTCTCCGGCCTCTTCTACAAGCGCGCGCTGGCCACCTTTGGCACCGTCCTATACTGGAACCTCTACGATGGCCGGCTCACTCTCGCCGAAACTGCCGACACCACCGACATTCTTTTCGCCGCTGACGGTCTGAATGCCTCCATCTCCGTCGCGCGCACTGCGGACTACCTCGCCCTGCGCAGCAACGGCAAGGTGGACGCCTCGAATCAAGACCGCGGCACGCAACTCATCGTTGGCCATCTCGGCGGCATTTTTCATCCCGCGCCGCGCCGCGTGCTGGTGATTGGTTTCGGAAGCGGCATGACCGTGAGCGCGGTCGCGCGCTATCCCGAAGTCGAGCGCATCGATTGCGTCGAGATCGAGCCGGCGGTGATCGCCGCTGCGCAGTATCTTGAGCCGCTGAACCGCGGCGTGCTTCGCGACCCGCGCCTGCGTATCACCCTCGACGACGCCCGCAATTTTCTGCTCACCACGCGCGACCGCTACGACCTGATTATCTCCGAGCCTTCCAACCCCTGGATCGCCGGCGTCGCCACGCTCTTCACCGACGAGTTCTACCGCGCTGCCCGGATGCGCCTCGCCCCCGGCGGCATCTTTGTCCAATGGGTGCAGGCCTATTCGCTCGACCCGCAGGACCTGCGCATGGTCCTCGCCACGTTCCTGAGCAACTTTCCCCGCGTAACGCTCTGGCACGGCGACGAGCCCGATCTGCTCCTGCTCGCCCAGGCCGAGCCCGCGCCGCTGCGCCTCGACCGTCTGCGTACGCTGTGGACAAATGACGCGCTTCGCTCCGACTACGAAACACTCGGCCTGCGCCGTCCTGAAGGATTGCTGGCCTTTTATTGGCTCGATGGAGCCGACTTGCGCCGCCTCGCCGCCGGTGCAACACGCAATACCGACGACCGCACGCTGCTCGAATACCGCGCCCCGCGCGCGCTGCTGCAGAAAACTCTGCTCGATAAAAACCTCGGCCTGCTTGCGCAGTACCGCGCCGGCCTCCTACCGCGCGACGTTGAAATCCCCGACCGCACGGCCGCTTTGCTCGCCGTCGCCGAAACGCTTCTCAACCAGGACGAAAACGAAGCCGCCGGCCGCTATCTTTCCGCCCTCGGCGACGCGCCTTCCACGGCCATGCTCGAGCTCCTCCGCGGCCGCTGGCACTTCGCCAGCCATCGCATGGCCGACGCTTCCATCGCTTACGAAAAAGCCCTGCGCCTCGATCCGCGTCTCATTGATGCCGCCCTCGGCCTGGCGAAAGCCTCCCGCCGGCGCGGCGATGACACCTCGGCCGAGCTTCTTCTCCGCCAGGTGGTTGCCCGCGCGCCCGTTTCCACCGCTGCGCTCGACGC
>CAZHLD010000078.1:0-3117 GCA_964533185.1 uncultured Acidobacteriaceae bacterium
CCTGCAATCCGGCAGTCCCATGTGCCACCCTCCTCTCGAATCCTGCACAGCAAAACCTGAGTTTTGCAGCCCCCGAAAAAAGAATGACGCCCCTCTTGACTTTCGCTTTTTATTCGTCTATGCTCTTCCCCGGTAGAGGAACGGGAAGGCGGGCGAGGGGCTGACCCCATTGTCCTAGCGACTCTCACGGGTTGCCCTTCGCCCGTCCTGAACTGATCCGGCATCAGCGGCAGCACCGCCCGCGAGCACGGCCCATTCGGCAGGCTCAGGGCGAGGCGGCACTGCAAACCGGGCGGCCCGCGACTCTGCCCTTCCCGCTTCCCTGCCCCGTTGTCATCCTGAGTCCCGACTTTGTCGGGACGATCGAAGATTCCGGCCCTGCCGGAAAGGATCTCTCCGATCAGACGGATTCTTCGGTTGCCCGCAGCGGGCTTCCTCAGAATGACAGACACAAGCCCACGGAGCCTTCATGGCCGACCGCACACCGCACATTGTCCACGTGGACGTGGACGCCTTCTTCGCTTCGGTGGAGCAGGTGCTCAACCCGCGTCTGCGCGGCCGGCCGGTGCTGGTGGGGCGCGGCGTGGTGGCTTCGGCCAGCTACGAGGCCAAAGCGCGCGGCGTGCGCACGGCGATGAGCTTCCGCGAAGCGCGGCGGCTGTGCCCCGATGCAGTGGTCGTCGCCGGGCAGTACGAGCACTACGCTGACTACGGCGCGCGTGTGGGACGCATCCTCGAAACGTTCACGCCGGCGGTGGAGGCCGCGGCGCTCGACGACTTCTACCTGGATTTTGCCGGCACCGAGCGGCTCTATCCGGACTTTGCCGGCACGCTGCGGACGCTGCAAGCGCGCGTGTATGGCGAGACCGGCCTGGGCGTCTCGGTAGGCGCGGCGACGTCGAAGCTAGTGGCTTCGGTGGCGTCGCGACTCAAGCGGCCGCACGGCTTCCGAATTGTGCCGCCGGGCACCGAAGAAGATTTTCTTGCGCCGCTGCCGGTCGAAAAGCTTCACGGCATTGGCCACGCCCACGCGCAGACGCTGGCTGAGCGCGGCATCGAGACGGTCGGCGAGCTGCGGCAGGTGCCGCTCGGGGCGCTCGTGGCGGCGTTTGGCGAAGTGGTCGGGCGGCAGCTCTGGGAGCGCGCCCGCGGGCGCGACCCTCGCGCGGTCCTGACGCCGCCCGAACCCAAGTCCATCTCGCGCGAAACCACCATCGAGGGCGGCACGATCGACGTCGAGCTCCTCGCCGGCCTCGTCGAATACCTGTCCGAGCGCATCGGCTCGACCCTGCGCGGTTACGGCCGCCAGGCGCGCACGCTCGCGCTCCGTCTGCGCTACACCGATTTTTACTCGGCGGCACGCGCAACGAAACTGCTTCCACCCACCAACGACGAAAAATCGCTCCTCGCCGCGGCGCTCGAACTCTTCCGCGCGCTGTTCACGCGCCGCGTGGCCCTGCGCTTTGTCGGCCTGAGCGTCACGAACCTCGAACCCGACCGGCGGCAGAACGACCTCTTCGACGCGGCGGCCAACCGCCGCTGGTATCTGAACCGCAGCGTGGACACCGTGCGCGGCCGCTTCGGCTGGAACGCGCTGTTCTACGGCAAGGGGCTGCAGTTGCGCGAGCACTACGCCGCCAAACCTACCGGCCTGGTGCTCTCCACCCCCTGCCTTTCGCGGTAAGCAGCAACCTGTGTAGGGGCGTATGGCCATATGTCTGCATCCCGGTATGCCGGGACGCCCCTACAGCACTTCCTTCCCCGTCCCCTATCCCGATGGCGAGCTTCGATGTTTGTCCATTTGCATTGTCACAGTCACTACTCGTTTCTGCGGGCGGTGCCCGGGCCGGAGGAGCTTGTCCGGGCGGCGGCCGAGCGCGGCATGCCCGCCGTCGCGCTCACCGATACGAACGGGCTTTACGCCGCCGTGCCGTTCTACCTGGCGGCGCGCAAGGCCGGCGTGAAGCCGATTGTGGGCGTCGAACTGGACATTCAGCTCGGTGGAGAGAACGGAAGCCGGAAAACAAAAACTGGGCGCGCGGAAGCGATCGTCCTGCTGGCTGCCGACCACGCGGGCTACAGCAACCTGTGCCGGCTCGTGACCGAGCGGCAGTTGGCGGAGCGGCCGCTGACGCTCGAAGAGCTGGAGGCGCACCGGGAGGGGCTGATCACGCTGTATGCGCCGAAGGACAGAAAAAGCGAACTGCGTCCGCCGCGGCGGACGAAATTCGAAACTTGTAGCGGCGCAGCATCCCTCGACTGCGCTCGGGACAAGTGCTGCGCCCCTACAACCATCACTGCCTGCATACTGCAGCTCAAAGAGATCTTTGGTGAGGCGCTGTATCTGGAAGTGCAGCTCCTTTCGCCAGGCGAAGGCCGCACGCTACGCGAGGCGGCGCGGCTGGGTCGCGAGCTGGGCGTGCCGCTGGTAGCAACGAACAACGTCCATTTCATCCGCCCCGAGGAGCACCTGCACCACCGCGTGCTCAACGCCATCCGCACCGGCGGCCTGCTGACCACGGTCGCGCCGCCCGAGATCACCACCGTCGAGGCGTATTTCAAATCCGCCGCGGAGATGCAGCGCCTCTTCGCCGACCACCCCGAAGCTCTCGCCTCGACCGAAGAAATCGCCGCGCGCTGCAACCTCGAGCTCAAGCTGGGCAAAACAATCTTCCCGGAGTTCCCCGTGCCCGAGGGCGAGACGCCATTCTCATATCTCTGGAAGCTGTGTTTCGACGGCGCGCGTCGGCGTTACCAGCCGCTGCGGCCGGAGGTGCTGGCGCGGCTCACGCACGAGCTCGAGGTGATCGAGCAGTTGCACCTGGCCCCGTATTTCCTGCTGGTGTGGGACATCGTCGAAGAGGCGCGGCGGCGCGGCATCCCGGCGGTGGCGCGCGGCTCGGCGGCCAGCTCGATCGTCACCTACTGCCTGGGGATTTCGCGCATCTGCCCGTTGCGCTGGCAGCTCTACTTCGAGCGTTTCCTGAACGCGCAGCGCGGCGACATCCCTGATATCGACCTGGACATCTGCGGCGCGCGGCGCGACGACCTGCTCGACTACGTCTACCGCCGATGGGGCCAAGACCGCGTCGCATCCGGGGGGCACGGGGGGGACGT
>CAZHLD010000078.1:3217-5324 GCA_964533185.1 uncultured Acidobacteriaceae bacterium
CCGCGTCGCATCCGGGGGGCACGGGGGGGACGTATCCCCCCGCGTCGCAATGATCGGCAGCTTCGTCACTATGCACGCGCGGCTAGCGGTGTGCGAAGTCGCCAAGGTCTTCGGCCTCTCGCCTGGCGAGGTCAACCACTTCACGCGCCGCCTGCCACATCGCCCGGTCAGCGAAATCCTTGAGGCCATCCGCACGCTGCCGCAGTGCCGCGCCCTCCCCGCGCAGGAAGAGCCGTGGCGGACGATCCTCGACGTCGCGCTGCGCCTCGACGGCTTCCCGCGGCACCTGGGTATCCACCCGTGCGGCACGGTGATCGCCGCGCGGCCGCTCACCGAGCACGTTCCGCTCGAGGTGGCCACGAAGGGCATCATCGTCACGCAGTACGACATGAACGCAGTCGAAGCGTTGGGGCTGGTGAAGATGGACCTGCTCGGCCAGCGCGGCCTGACGACAATGTCGCTCGCGCTCGACGGCATCGAGCGCGCCACGAGTGAGCGCGCGCCCGGTGAGGGCGCTCACAAAATTGACTTCGACGCCATCCCCGAAGGCGACCCCGCCACCTGCGAAATGCTCTCCCAGGGCCGCACCATGGGCATCTTCCAAATCGAGTCGCCCGGGATGCGCGGCCTGCTGCGCACGCTTCGTGCGCGCACGCTGGTTGAGATCTCCCTGGCGCTGGCGTTGATCCGTCCGGGCGCGTCGGAGTACGGCTCGAAGGAAACCTTCCTCAAGCGCCTGCGCGGCCAGGAGCCGGTGCGCTACGCGCATCCCGCGATGGAGAAAATCCTCGGCGAAACCCTCGGCGTGTGCGTCTATCAGGAACAGGTGATGCAACTCGCGCAGGCGGTGGGCGCGATGTCTCTGGCCGAAGCTGACCTGGTGCGCCGCTCGACCGCTAAATTTTCCGACCAGCGCGAACGCGAGCGCCTGCGCGCAAAATTCCTGAAAGCTGCCGCCCAGCGCGGTCTCGAGGGCCGCGAGCTCGACGAGACCTGGCAGATGGTGGAGAAATTCGCCGGGTTTGGCTTCTGCAAGGCCCACGCGGCCACCTACGCGGACCTCGCTTACCGCATCGCCTACCTCAAGGCGCACCACCCGGCAGAGTTCCTGGCGGCGATGTGCAGCTCGGGCGCGGGGTTTTACCACGTCTCGGCGTACGTCGAGGAAGCCAAGCGCTGGGGCATCCAGGTGCGGCTGCCTTCGGTCAACCATTCCAGGCTGGAGTACACCACCGAGCCGGCTGGTGAAACGGCCCGCGCCATGCGCATCGGCCTGATGCAGGTGAAAGGCCTGCGCCTGGAAACAATCCAGCGCATCGTGGCCTCGCGCGAAAAAGACGGCTCCTATCGCTCGCTCGAAGATTTCCTGGCGCGGGTGGTGGTCGAACGGGACGAGATCGAATCGCTCATCAAGTGCGGCGCGCTCGACGCTGTGGCCCGCAGCGCGGGGCTCACGCGGCCCGGGCTGCTCTGGCAGTTGAACGCCCTGCGCGCTTCCCCTCCTCAAACGCAGCCTGCGGCGATGCTTTTTCCCGACGCCGCGCCGCCGGCCGCGGAACCCTTCGCCACGCCGGCGGCGGACTACTCGCGCGCTCAGCGCATGGCCTACGAGCAGGAGATCCTCGAGATGTGCGTCAGCGGCCATCCGCTCGACCTGATCGCGCGCAACGGCGAAAACTGGAGCGACGAGTTGGACACCGCCGCACCGGGTCGGCGGATTATGCTGCTGGGCTGGCTGGTGACCTACCGGCACGTCGGCACCAAGAACTACCGCAACATGATGTTCGTCACGCTCGAAGATCAGCGCGGGCTGTTTGAGGCCGTGCTCTTCCCCGAGGCCTACGAGCGCTACGGCGGGCTGGTGTACGAGACGCGCACGCTGCGCGTCACCGGGCGGGTCGAGCGGGGCGGGCAGATCAACTGCGAAAAAATGGAAATCGCTCGCCACAGCCCGAAGGAAACGCTCGAGAATCGTCCCATAAATCGCCGGCGCATCGAAAGCCGCGACCGGTCGGCATTCTTAGCAGAGACTCCCTGAACGGAGAATTCCTCAACGGAGAATTCCTCAACGGAGAATTCCTCAACGGAGAATTCCTCAACGGAGAAT
>CAZHLD010000078.1:5424-12622 GCA_964533185.1 uncultured Acidobacteriaceae bacterium
AACGGAGAATTCCTCAACGGAGAATTCCTCAACGGAGAATTCCTCAACGGAGAATTCCTCAACAATGATCCGCCCACCACAAACGCGACCTCCAGTCCCGAGCGAAGCCACCGCATCGCAACCGGTCGCTTCCGGCGAGCAGTTCCTCGGCCGCAACGCCAGCGCAAAGCGCCGCCTCTGGGAACGCCTCAACCCGCGCCACCGCAAAACGCTGCAACAGCTCGCCCGTGCGCTGGTGCTGCGGCAGTCGCAAGGACGTCTCCCCGAAGAGCTCCGCACCAAGCTGCTCGCCGCGCTCGACGAACTCGAACGCCTGGCTGCCCGAATTGAGCACCTGCTCGCCGTGGTGTCGCGCAGGACACCGCCCGGCGGCTAGCCGTTGCCGCCCCTCCGCGCGTTTGCCATACTGCCTTCATGCTTGGAGTGGCACGGAATCCCCGTTGTTTCTTCTACTTCCTTTGCCTCCTTCACCTCCTCTACCTCCCTGCAGCCGCGCTCGCCGATGAAATCCGCCTGAAAGATGGCAGCAAGATCATCGGCACGATCGTCGGGTATGAGGAAAACTCCTTCAGGGTGCGGACCAGCTACGGCTTCGCGCTGATCCGTAAGGACAAGATCGCTGCCATCATTCCCTCCGAGGCCGTCGCGGAAGCGAAGCCCGATACGAAACCCGAGGCCAAGCCGGAACCAAAGAACGAAGCCGCGAAAGAGACGAAGAAACCAGTATCACTTTCTGCTGCTCAGCCCGTTCCGCAGCCCGCTGCCTCCACCGCGGCACAACCACCTGCCGTCACTCCCGCGGTCAAGAAAGATACAGTTGCGAGCCCGGCCGGCGCGACGGCTTCGCCAGCTCCTCAACCCGTGGCGAAAACAGAGCCGCCGCCTCCGCCCAAGCCTCCCGAGCCGGTGATCCGCGACGAAGTAATCAGCAACCTGTACATCAACCACACCTACGGCTTCCACATGTTCAAGCCGCCGCGCTGGGAGATGATCGAAGACGCGCGCAAGACCATGCCCACCGCCGTCGTGGCCATGGGCACGGGCGATGAGACCACGCTGCTGGTGGTCGGGCGCGAGCCGGCGAAGACGACACTTGAGGCTCATGCCGCGGCCACCGAGCGCCAGCTCCGCGAGATTTACGAGAACTACCGCCGCATCTCCGAGCAGCGCACGCAAGTGGCCGGTCTCGCCGCCATCGAACGCCGCTACCGCGGCATGGCCGATGGCCACGACTGGTCCGGCATCGTCCTCACCCTCGTCCGCGGCACCGACGTCTACACCGTGCTCGGAATGACCTGGGCCGACACCGACCTCATCCAAATCCAGGAAAACGTCATCGCCCGCACCATCTCCAGCCTCGAATTCACGAAATAGGCTCTCAGTCGTCAGCTCTCAGTTCTCAACGTGTAGCGCCGGCCTTCCGAATGACAAACGGTGGTTTGCGGAGCAATCTATTAAAACTTGGTGACTTCGGTGAAGTGGAAGTTGCGGACCTTCATAGCCGGCACGACCATTTCCATGGCCTCTTCGCCCGCGCCGCGCACGGCCGGCCCCAGCATCTCGACATTTGAAAGCAGCTCGAGAACGCCCTGGTTGAAGCGCATATTCTTGATGCCGCCAGCGACGCGGCCGTTTTCGACGAGAAAGGTGCCATCGCGCGTCATTCCGGTCATCACTTTTTCATACGGGTCCACTTCGCGGATGTACCACAGCCTCGTGACCAGGATGCCGCGGTCGGTGGAAGCGATCATTTCCTGCAATGAGGTCGCGCCGCCCTCGAGGACGAGGTTTACCGGCGCTTCGCCATACTCGTTGGGCAGCGAGAGGCCGTGGCCGGTGGGCTTTTTCTTCATCTTGCGCGCGGTGGCACGGGAATAGACCAGGTTGCGGGGCACGCCGCGATCCACCAGCAGCACCTTCTGCCGCGGCATCCCTTCGCCGTCATAAGGCGGGCCGAGCTGTAACGGATTGCCGACGTCGTCCCACAGCGTAACGTTTTCTCCCATCACTTTCTTGTCCATGCGCTCATTTAAGCAGGAGCGTTTGTCGGCCACCGCCGTCGCGGAAAAATCGTAAAAAAGCAAGCCGACCAGGTCGAGCACCGCAGCCGGCTCGAGTATCACGGTGTAGCGGCCCGGCTCGATCTCCCGCGGGTGGCGCGTGCCAACAGCTTTCGCGGCTGCTCGCGAAGCCAGCTCTTCGGGATCCAACTTCACAAGGTCCGGCTCATTGGTTTTGGCCCAGCCGGAGGAGTCTTCACCCATCATCGTGACCGAAAATTCGGCCCGCGTGTATTCGTAGTCGGCACAAAGGCCGCGAGAGTTTGCCAGCATCGAACGAAACGCACCGGTCGTATAAATCCCGGCTGCATTCAACTTGTTTTCCTCTGCCAGCGACACGACGCGCTTCACCATCCGGGCGCGGTCTTGCGGCGTTGCCGCGGCAGTAGCGTCGAAGAACCGCCGCACTTTCGGATATTTTTGCGGGCCGGGCATGGGCAGCAAGCCGGGGACGCGCGGCTGGCTGCGGGCCAGCGTGGCCGAAGCAGCCAAATCGCGGCGCAGCGATTCATCGTCGGTCTTGTTCGTTGTCGCGCGAGCCGTCTGGCCATCGAACACCGTGCGAACGGAAACCGAAACTGACTGCTCAGCCACGTTCTGGTGAATGGCGTTGTTGGCGAAGCGCGTGAGCGCGTCGGAGACGACATCGATCTGGACTTCGGTCTCATCGGCCTCACTGAAACGGAAGATGCGCTCGGCGATGCGGCGCAGCTCGGCGAGAGAGAGCAGGTGTTCGGCGGCGACGGCGGGGCCGCGTTTCATCCTGTGGCGCGGGCGCGAGCGGCGGGCTGGGCGCGCGGCGCTCATCGCGCGAATGCGCTCCCAACCTTGATGTTGCGGAAGCGCGCGGGCGCGGCCCCGTGGCCGGTGCCCATCACCTGCATGGGCTGGCCCTTGCCGCAGTTGGGCGTGCCCCACAGCGTCCAGTGCTCGCGCGAGCAGATGGCGTCGCACGAGTTCCAAAACTCGGTGGTGATGCCACTGTAGCTCGGATTCTTGACCATGCGGGTGCGCTTGCCGCCGCGAATCTCCCAGCCAATTTCAGTGGAGAACTGGAACTGGTAGCGCTTGTCGTCAATCGACCACGAGCGGTTCGTTTCCATCAAAATGGCGTCTTCGGTATCGGCGATCAGATCGTCGAAGCGCCACGTGCCGGGCAGCAGGCTGACGTTGGTCATGCGGATAATCGGCAGACGGCTCCAGCTTTCGGTACGCATGGTGCCGCCGGAGCGATCGAGGCCAATTACCGGAGCGGTCTCGCGGTTGGAAAGATAGCCGGTGAACCGGCCGTTTTGAATGATGGGGATGCACTGCGCGGGCACGCCTTCGTCGTCGTAGCCAAAGGTGCCGAGGCCGGGGCCGTGCTCGAGCCGCGCATCGGCAACGACGTTGACAATGTCTGTGGCGTAGCGCAGCGTGCCCAGCTTATCGATCGTGAGAAAACTCGTCCCCGCCAGGTTGGCTTCCTGACCCAATACGCGATCGAGCTCGATGGGATGGCCGATGGACTCGTGGATCTGCAAGCCCAGTTGATCGCTCGCCAGGATTATCGTGCGCGTGCCCGCCGGACACGGCGCAGCCTTGTGCAGCGCCACAGCCTCTTCGCCGACGCGACGCGCATTGCCGACCAGGTCGAGTGCTTCGACCATCTCGTAGCCGGTCAGCATGTGCTGGCCGCCGAAGCTGTTCGGGTAGGAGCGCTTCTGGATTTCGTGCTCGTCGAAGCTGGTGGCCATAATCCCGCACCCCGACTGCATTTTCACCTGCTGGATCACGCTGCCGATCGACGACGCAAAAAGCTGCTCGATGCGACGGAACTGCATCGAAGTCTCCGTCAGCGTGACGCCGGAGACACGGCTCATTTCCTTGTCGGCGGCCAGCAGCAGGTCGAGCTGGCATTCGAGCGAGATGCGGAACGGGTCTTTCACAAACGGGTTCTGCCAGGTATCCACGTGGGCCTGTTCGGGAGCAAGCACGAGTTTGCCGCGTTTGGTGAGTGCCGAAGCCTTCGCAATGGACACCGCGCGCGCGGCGCAGGCCTGCACGCCTTCGCGGGTGAGCTGATCGGTGGCTGCGAAGCCCCACGCACCCGCGGCAATGACGCGCACGCCAATGCCCAGCGATTCGGACTCGGCCAGTGTGCCTACCCGGCCATTTTTTGTGGAAAGGTCGCGCTGGCGGATGTCCATCACGCGCGCATCCGCATAGCTTGCGCCCCGCACCCGTGCCGTCTCCAACGCCCAATTGGCCCAGTCGCGCATCATGTCTGCCATAAAGTCATAGGGGCGCAGCGTGCTGCGCCCCTACAATCACCCAGTAATCTCAATTGTCTATGTGCCTTCAGACCACGACACGAGGTACTGCTCCTGCTCGGGCGAGAGCTTATCCACCTGCACGCCCATGGTCTCGAGCTTGAGCTTGGCGATATGCCGGTCAATCGGCTCGGGCACTGGGTACACCTGCGCATCGAGTTCGCTCGCGTGCTTGAGCAGGTGCTCGACCGAGAGCGCCTGGTTGGCGAAGCTCATATCCATCACCGCGGCCGGGTGGCCCTCGGCCGAGGCCAGGTTGATCAAGCGCCCTTCGCCGAGCAGGTAGAGCTTGCGCCCGTCCTTCATCGCGTATTCTTCCACAAAGGGCCGCGCGGGGCGCTTCGCGCTGGACATTTTTTCGAGCGTGGGGATGTCGATCTCCACGTTGAAGTGCCCCGAGTTGCACAGCACCGCGCCATCCTTCATTCGTTCGAAGTGCTCGCCGGCGAGTACGTTCTTATTGCCGGTCACGGTGACAAAGATGTCGCCGACCCTGGCGGCCTCGGCCATGGGCATCACGCGATAGCCGTCCATCACCGCCTCGATCGCGCGCACCGGGCTGATCTCGGTGACGATAACGTCGGCGCCCAGGCCCTTGGCGCGCATAGCCACGCCGCGTCCGCACCAGCCGTAGCCGGCCACAACGAACTTCAGCCCGGCAAGCAACAGGTTCGTTGCGCGCAGGATGCCGTCAATGGTGGACTGGCCGGTGCCGTAGCGGTTGTCGAAGAAATGTTTCGTTTGCGCGTCATTGACGGCAATGATCGGATACTTCAGCGTGCCGTCTTTGGCCATCGCCCGCAGGCGAACGACGCCGGTGGTGGTCTCTTCCGTTCCGCCAATGACAGCCGACACCAGCTCAGTGCGCTTGGTGAGCAGCATCGTGACCAGGTCCGCGCCGTCGTCCATGGTGATTTGCGGTCTGTGGTCGAGCGCGGCGCTCAAGTGCGCGTAGTACGTGGCGTTGTCTTCGCCCTTGATGGCGAAGGTCGGGATCGAATAGTCCTTCACCAGGCACGCAGCCACTTCATCCTGCGTCGAGAGCGGATTCGACGCGCACAGCACCACGTCGGCCCCGCCGTCGCGCAGCGTGATGGCCAGGTTGGCCGTTTCACTGGTGACGTGCAAACAGGCGGCGATGCGCACGCCTTTGAGCGGCTGCTCCTTGATGAACTGCTTGCGGATGGACTGCAGTACGGGCATCTGCTGGTTGGCCCATTCAATCTTGCGTTTACCCTTTTCGGCCAGCGCAATATCTTTCACATCTCCGCTCAAGCTTTGTGCGGTCGTCAATGGCTTGCTCCCTGAATCAAGAATTGGTTCGCTAGTGTTTGGCCCCGACGGCGACGGGGCGCGGCGCCGCGTTCTCTCCGCAAATTCCAGCTTCCTTGCGAATGGCTTCGGCTTTATCCGTGAGCTCCCAGGTGAAGCCCGGTTCGGACCGGCCAAAGTGGCCGTACGCTGCCGTCGACCGGTAGATGGGCCGCCGCAGGTTGAGCATCTCGATGATTCCGCGCGGGGTGAGCGAGAAGATAGCGCGGACAATTTCCGTGATCCGCTCGTCGGGCATTGCCCCCGTTCCAAACGTTTCCACCATCACCGAAACCGGCTCGGCCACGCCAATGGCGTAAGCAAGCTGCACTTCGACGCGACGCGCCACACCCGCGGCCACCAGATTCTTCGCCACGTAGCGCGCCATGTAGCAGGCCGAGCGGTCCACCTTGGTCGGGTCCTTGCCGGAAAGCGCGCCGCCGCCGTGACGGCTGTAGCCTCCGTAAGTGTCCACGATGATCTTGCGCCCGGTCAGACCCGTATCGCCCATCGGCCCGCCAATCACAAACCGCCCGGTCGGGTTGATGTGGAAGCGCGTCTTCTTGTCCATCATCGATTCAGGAATGACGTGCTGGATCACTTCGTTCATCACTGCGTTGTGGATATCGCCGTTGGAGACTTCATCGCTGTGCTGCGTCGAGACCACCACGCAATCCACGCGCACCGGCCGCGTGCCTTCGTACTCCACCGTCACCTGCGTCTTCCCGTCGGGACGCAGAAAGTTGACCATACCGCTCTTGCGCACTTCTGCCAGCCGCCGGCAGAGCTTATGCGCCAGCTCGATGGGCAGCGGCATCAGCTCGTCGGTTTCGTCGCAGGCGAAGCCGAACATCAACCCCTGGTCGCCGGCCCCGCCGGTATCCACGCCCAGAGCAATGTCGGGCGACTGGCGCTTGAGCGCGGAAATCACCGCGCAGGTGTCGGCGTCAAAGCCGTACTTGGCGCGCGTGTAGCCCACGTCGCGGATCACGCCGCGCACGATTTCGGAGTAGTCGATCTGCGCCGACGTGGTGATTTCCCCGGCCACGACGGCCAGGCCCGTGGTGACCAGCGTTTCGCAGGCCACGCGGCCCATGGAGTCCTGCGCCAGCACGGCGTCGAGGATGGCGTCGGAAATCTGGTCGGCAATCTTGTCGGGATGCCCTTCAGTGACGGATTCGGAAGTAAATACGTAGCGCTTCTGTGCGGTCAAAATATTCTCCTCGTGTTCTTCAACCTTCTGCCATCAAATCATCTCAAACTCTGTCATTCCGAGCCCGCCGTGGCGGGCGAGGAATCTGCTGTTGCCTGTCATTCTGAGCGAAGCGATCGAAGATTCCGGCCTTGCCGGAAAGAATCCCTCTTACCGTCCACCGCCTTCGCACTGGCCATCCCGAGCGCAGCGAGGAATCTTCGCGCTTCCTCCTGCACCTCTCCAATCTGAGCACGCGTCCTCTAGCAAGTCCTCAGCAAACTAGCACGCACCTTTCCCCCTGTCAACGCATCGAAGTGAAA
>CAZHLD010000079.1:0-12585 GCA_964533185.1 uncultured Acidobacteriaceae bacterium
AAGCTCGCCGCCGAGGTGCACGCAACTCGAAGCTGATGCGAATGGATTGCCCTCACAATGCCGGCGACTCGCAGCGCAGACCGCTGTGCTGCAGTGTGTTGCGACCCAGCCTTGTCGCTCTCCTGGCTGGAGCGCTGCTGGCCGCCTTTGCCACACCTGCTGCCAGCGCTCAGGGGAACCCCGGCCCGGCGGCCGCTGCGACGACACCGCCGGCCGAGCCGAAGCCCAAGCGGTTCGAGCTGGGCGTCGAGATACGCTGGCGCATGGAATGGCGCGACAATGCCGACCTGCGCCCGGTGGACGACTTCGATGGTTTTACCGGCCAGCGCATCCGCATCAATCTGCGCGCGCGGCTCCATTCGCGGTTCAGTCTGTTCGTACAGGGACAGGATGTGTGGCTCTTCGTCGCGAAGGGCGACAAGGTCATCCACGACCTGAATACCAACCTCCATCAGGCCTACTTCGATTGGAGCCTGGACCCCGAAGCGCGCTGGGAGTTCCGTGGTGGCCGCCAGGAATGGATCTACGGCGAGGAGCGGCTGGTCGGCGTATTCAATTGGGACAACGTCGGCCGTTCGTTTGACGGCGCCCGGCTGCGCCTCCGGCGGGGCGCGTGGACCAATGATTTTTTCTGGGGCCGACAGGTAGACGTGCGTCGCAACGGCGCTCGCAGCCGCGCCGCCGGGCAGGACCTCTCCGGCACATATCTGACGCGCGCCGCAAAAGGCTCGCCTGGAAAGGTCGAGCTGTATGCGCTATTCCTGCGCGACGGCCTGCGCACCTCGGGTGAAATTGCTGGCGCGCCGCTGGAAACCGTGCGCATCGTGACGTTGGGCTTCCGTCGTGTATTTGAACCGAAGACCGGCTGGCGCTATTCCGTGGAAAACGCCTGGCAGGCGGGCAAGCGCGGTCCCGATGGCCACCGCGCCGTGGCGCTTGTCGCCACCACGGGCTATGCCTGGGGCGGGCGTTGGAAGCCCCGCCTCGGCTTCGAATACGACTTCGCCACCGGCGACAACGCTTCGAGGGACGGCCGCTCGCGCGAGTTCAATAACCTCTTCCCCACCAACCACCCCTTCTACGGCTACGCCGACCTGCTCGGCCTGCGCAATATGCACGACTTCCGAGGGACAGCGGCCACATCGTTGCTCCCGAAAGTACAGTTTGAGTTTGACTACCACCACTTCTTCCTGGCCTCCACGCGCGGCCCGTGGAAAGACGCTCGTGGTCGCGTCCTGGGCTTTGACCCCACCGGCCAGTCCGGGCGCGACATCGGGCAAGAGTTGGACTTCACCATCCGCCTGCCCCTCCACCAGCATTTCCATTTGCTCGGCGGTTACTCGCTCTTTCTGCCCGGGCGCTTTGCCGAGCGCACCCGCGGCCCTGAGCCTCATCACTTCGCCTACATTCAAACCACCGTGCGGTTCTAACCCTTAACATCTGCGGCCAAGTCAAACTTCCTCGTGCCGCGCAGTCCAGCACGGCTTGTGCGTAGACCACATGCCCATACTGTGCTTGTGACTTATGTTCAGGAGAGAAGTTTTTCGAGCCTACCCCGGTCGGGAATGGTGATTGAGGTCCCCTCAATTTGGATCAGGCCCCTGCGGCGGAAGTCGCTCAGAATGCGCGCAATCGTTTCGCGGGAGCTGCCAACCAGTTCGCCGATCTCCTCGTGGGTCATGCGAAGTTGAAAACGGACATCCGACGCGGCCGGTCGGGCATCATGGTCGGCCCACTCCAGCAGGAGGCCGGCGAGCTTGGCGCGGGCTGTGGATGCCAGCGCAATTCGCGCCACCTGATGGTAGGCGCGGCGCAATTCCACGCTCAGGTGCTGCGCCACTCGTACGGACACCTCACCGTAGCCTTGCAGGAAGCTCAAGAACGAATCTCGCGGAATGAAATTGACCTGGCAGGGTTCGAGTGTTGTGGCGTTCACATCGTAGGCGGCGTTTGACATCACCGCGCTCAGCCCCAACACCTCGCCAGGCACCGCTACGCGCACTATCAACGATCGGCCGTTGGTGGAGGCGGCGGTCAGCTTGACCCGCCCCGAGCAGAGCACATAGAGCCCTCGGGGCTGCTGGCCCTGCACGAACACCTCAGTCCCCTTGGGGTGGGTGATTGTCTGTCGGATTGAATCGAGTCTGGCCAGCGCCTCCGGCCCGAGATGGCAGAAGAGCCCATCCTCCCGCGCTGGACAGGAGAGACAGCTCTGGATGATCTCCAAGTTCTGCAGGGCCTGGTTCTTGGCCATGGCGTTTTCAGTATCGTTCTTCACTTGTCGCCGCGCAAGAAACCCGGAGAGGTGCTGTTGCGGAGGAAGAACGGCACCACGCCATTCGAAAAAGGTATGGCAGGAAAAGGTGCCATCCGCATCGTGCTGGTGGTGCTGCTGCGCTAGGCCCGGGCGGCTGGCTTGTGATCCCGTTCGACGAGTTCAAACAGGCCGAATTCCTTGCTGAAGACCCAAACGATTCTCCGGTTGTCGAACACCGGGGCCGGCACCGGGCGGGTGAGACGGTGGAATCCGGCTGACCGGCTCAGCTCGACGGCCTCTTCGAGGTCGGCTACCTCGTAGCACAGATGGAGCAGCTTCACTCCGTCTCGCAGGTTCTTGGCGATGGGCGACGCATCGCCCAGAGGCTCCAGTAGCTCAATCCGGACCCCGTTGAGGTCAATGAAGGCGAGCGACACCCTCTGGGTTTGCTCCGCGAAAGGCTTGCACCCTGGACACACTTCCTCAATGGACTTCACGGCCATGCCGATGTGGTGGAATCTGGCTTCTTTGCCAAAAAAGGCGCACTCGATCATCACAGGGCTCCCGTTGACAGCCGGGTGGAAATCGGGGCATGTTGCGGCCGATGGCCGTTCCCGTTCACCCTCTCGGCGATGTTGCTGGCCAGAGAGGCTACCGTCCAGTGGGGGTTGTCGGAAACCAGCATGAAGTCAATCAGGCTGACGGCCTTGCCGAAGTTCCGCTGGACGTTTTCTTCCACCGCGGCGACAAAGGTAACGAAGGCCAGGGAATCCAGCTTGCCGGACTGGCCGATAATCACCGTCTCCGGGGTCCGCTCCAGTGCCTCGTCCGGTGAGCGCATCTCGTTGACTTCGCCGATGACGTCGTAGATGAGCTGGGTAACTTTTTCGTAGCGATCCATTCGTTCCTCCGCGTTTTTTGTTCCCTGGCCACTGCGGTCCGCGTCCTCCTGCGCTATCCGGCTTCCCGGCGCAGATGCCAGAGCCGCTAGCTGGTTTCACTCCACTCCACGCGACTTCCCACTTCCTCCCGGACCACGGCCGGCAGAAACTCGGCGTTGAGCATCAGGATCTGCTCCGGGCTCAGCCGATAGACAATCTTGCCCGGTACGCCCATGACCGTCGCTCCGGTCGGCACGTTCTGCATCACCATCGAGCCTGCCGCGATCGTTGCCCAGGCCCCGATTCTCACCTCCGGCAGGATCGAGGCATTGGAACCCACATACATGCCGTCGCCCATTTGCACCCGGGCATTTAGGACGGCGTTGGCGGCCACCACGCAGCAGCGGCCCAGTTGCGATTCGTGTCCCACAATCGCTCCCATGAAGATGGCCGAGGCCTCACCGATGGACACTTGCGGCCCGATGGTTGCATTCTGGAAAACGATGATGTCCTTTCCGAGTTCCGTCCCCGCGAGATCCACGCCCGGGTCAATCAGCGTGGCAAACGGCAGGCCGTAGACTTCCATTTTTCGCCGTGCGGACCAGCGCCGGGCTGTCGTTCGCGTCACCGAATTCACCACTTCCGCCGGGTCGCCGTTGGCCTGCTCCAGCAGTCGGAACGGGCCTTCTATCGTGACCCCGAGAATGGATTGCCCGTGTTTGCGCGCGTCGTCATCCAGGATAACGATGCGGTCCCAGCGTGCCTGTTCCCGGTTGATCCGCTGCGCCAGCCGTGCGGTTTCCGAATTCCCGGCCCCGCAGATGTAGAGTGTGCTCATCGTCTCGTTTCTCAAACGGTGGCCGGCGCCACGCCCATCAGCACTGGCCCGAAGAATTGCAAATCTGCACCGGGGTTGTGCGGACTCTTTTCGCCGCGCCGACCATCCAGTCCTTGCAGCTCAGGCAGCGTTCCGGCAGTTGGTCGAATTCATGATTCATGTGCTGATCGCGGTAAGCGCCCAGACGCTTCCACAGAACGGTCAGCGGCTCGTCCCAGGCGTTGCCCACGCCCTCGTCGCCCTCGGTATCACCCGGGCAGCGGGGGACTCGTCCGTCCCAAAAAACGTGCATCTGCGTCATGGCCCAGGGGCAGGCGATGCGGTTCTCAACTGGCACACAGCGGGGTGTCGAACTTGCCGCCCCAGCTGAGCTTGTTCCGCAGCTTCAACGTGGCCCCGCGCTCCAGCCAGTAGGCGCTGAACGCCTCCATCTCGTGCGCGTTCTCGTCCATCTCAATGAACTGGACCTGCACCTCGGGGCCGCTTTGGCGGGTGTGCCGCGCCCGCAAGAGATACTCGACGTTCGCATACACCACGTCGCGGTCGCCGCCCACGCGGATGCGTTCATACGTCTGGCGCGAAAATCCATCCAGCCCGAAGACGATCAGATCCGCCCCGGAGTCCAGGATTCGGTCGGCGAGGTTCGGGGTGAGCAGCATCCCGTTTGAATTGACGTTGAGCGACCGCAACCCTACCGACTTTCCGTGGGCCAGGATCTGGAGCAGCAGCTCGGGTTCCAGCAGCGGTTCGCCGCAAAAGGAGAACCAGCACTCCGTGCGGGGCGAGTTGGCGGCAATCTGGTCGGCACACTTCTTCCACAGTTCAAATGGCATCCTGCCCTTGGGCCGCTTCATGTTCGGGTGATGGCACATCGAACATGCATAGTTGCAGTGGGCGGTAAGCTCCACGGCAAACTTTTTTGGGAACAAAGTCTCCTGCAGCGTTTGGGAGATCTTTGCAAGTTCTGTCTCGAGCATTCACGGCCCCCTCTAAAGATTGGCCACATGGACTGCATGTCGGCTACCACTTGGGCGGCTGATGCTTTTCGCAACGAGTCCGGCAAGCCGCTCAGTATTTTCGGCTTGCAGGAATGGGGGCCAGGTTGAGCTTCCATGGTTGGAATCCGCTCGAGATGGTCGGCAGCACCGGGCTGCTGAAGTGAAAAAAAGCATGGTGACCGTGGTCACACTTTGTGCTGTGCCCAATCACAAGCTGGTTCCTGTGATTTGCAGAATGGCGTTGATTTTTTCAGTGAGCCGCTGCCGCTGCCCGCGAGGCCTGCTACCAAACACGATCTCAACGCGCTTCCCACAGGCGCATTACGGTTAGGCGCCCGTCTGGAGATCGGCTTTCGAGACTTGTGATGGGTTAATCCTGGAGCGAACCCAAGTGATCTTTCCCCGGGCCTTCTCCTGCCTTCGCAGTGGAACAGCCAATATGCGAAACCATGAGAATCCGGGTCGCCATGAATACCCAGTTGCTCTGCACAATCCTCAAGAACTCTGCACACCCACACCACACCTGCCCCGGGCACAGGGGCGCCAGGTTTGACTTGACGTTCGCTTTTACTTCGCCTAGACTTGGGCCGCTGAAAGCAGCAAGGAGCGCGCAATGACACTTACCAAGCGGCAAAAAGAAGTGCTCGATTATCTGGTCAGCTTTCTCAACAAGCACGGCTACTCGCCGAGCTTCGAGGAGATCGCGCGCGCGCTGAAGCTGACCTCGCTAGCCACGGTGCACAAGCACATCACCACGCTCGAGAAGAAGGGATTTCTGCGCCGCGGCTACAACCAGAGCCGTTCAATTGAAGTGCTGCAGCTCCCGAAGCCGGTCCGCGAACAGGTGATCGAGCGGCACGTCGTGGAGCTGCCGCTGTTGGGACGCATCGCCGCGGGCCGACCGCTCGAAGCTGTCGAAGAAAAGGAGACGCTCTCGCTCGGCGATTTTGCGCGCGGCGGAAACAGTTTCGTTCTCCAGGTGAAGGGCAATTCGATGGTCGAAGACCACATCCTCGACGGCGACTTCATCGTGGTCGAACAGACCCAGGTGGCCAACCCGGGCGAGATCGTGGTTGCGCTGGTGGGCGGGGAAGAGGCCACGCTGAAGCGCTTCTACCGCGAATCGGGCGGCAAGGTGCGCTTGCAGCCGGCCAACTCGGAGATGCTGCCGATCGTCGTGGCCGCCGGGGACGTTAAGATTCAGGGCCGCGTGATCGGAGTACTGCGGAAGTACTGAAGCGATCAGCTCTCAACACACAGCTTTCAGCAATAACACCCTATTCATTTGTGAAGGGAGGGTTGTGTGGGTGTGCCGGATGCGGCAACACGGGGCGATTTTCCGCTTGCCACATTTTACAGCACCGGACTAGAGTAGCGTCCACCCCAGTCCTGCGCACTCGCGTCTTGCAACCTGGGTCCACCCTGGGAGGGGAAATGTGGGGAAGCAAGAAGCCGGAAGCTCAGCCGGCCGTCATCGAGACATCAAAAGGGGCTGCGCCGACTGCAGTTCCGTCCACTTGGGAGGGCAAGAAGATGACCACAGACGTGAACCGACCACTCAGTTCGACCCCGTCCGGCAGCACGGCGCGGTTGGGTCCCAGCCTGCACGTGAAGGGGGAGATCACCGGCAACGAAGACCTGCACATTGACGGCAGCGTCGAAGGGCTGGTGCAGCTCGAAGACCGCCGCCTGACCGTCGGGCCCACGGCGAAGCTCAGTGCCGACGTGGTGGCCCGCGAGGTGGTCGTTTATGGCAGCGTGAAGGGCAATCTGCGCGCCCGCGACCGCATCGAGATCAAAAAGGACGGCTCCGTGGTGGGCGACCTGACCACTGCGCGCATTATGATCGAAGACGGCGCCTACTTCAAAGGCTCGATCGAGATTGATAAGACGGCCGAGAAGAGCACCGACCTTGAGCGGCCGTCCTACGTCCGCGCCGCGACGGCAACTTCCGTCACGCCGGTCGGCAAGCCCAACAACTAGGCTCGGACGAAAGTTCTCGTTTTCGAAGGGGCACGATATTCCGTGCCCCTTCGTCTTTTCAGTTTGACCCGCGCTTCGACCTCAGTCGTGGCTGAGGTAACAGCGACATTCTTTCCACCGTGTGGTAGCATTTTCGGTTTGACAGCACACGAAGGAGACACTCTGTGTCGCAGCACATCTCGCGCAAAGAGCTGAAGCAGGACGAATTCCGGGATACGCTCGCGCATGGCGCCGAAGCAGTCATGACTCACCAGCGCGCCGCGTGGATCGTTGCCGGCATCGTGGTGGGTGTGCTGGTGGCCGTCTTTGGCTGGCGCTTCTGGAGCGAACGCCAGACCCTCAAGGCCTCTGCCGCTCTCGGCGGTGCGATGAAGGTCTACGAGGCGCGCATTCGAGTGCCGGGCGAGCCCGAACAGCCGGGCGAGGTCACCTACGTCGAAGAAAAGAACAAGTACGAGGACGCAGCGAAGAAGTTTGCCGATGTGGCCAAGCAGTACGGGCGCACTCGCCCCGGTCAAATGGCTCGCTACTACGCCGCCCTGAGCCTGGAAAAACTCGGCCGCTGGGATGAGGCACAGAAATGGTTGCGCGAGGTGGAAAGCTCCGGCGACCCGGAGTTTGCCGCCCTGGCCCGCTTCAACTTGGCCGAAACGTACGAGCGCACAGGAAAACCCGACCAGGCCGCCGCGCTTTATCGCCAGTTGATGGAAAAGCCCGGCGTGCTGGTGCCCAAGCCGCTGGTCATGCTGGCGCTTGCTAATAATCTGAGCACACGCAATCCCGCCGAAGCCCAAAAGCTATACGAGCAGATCAAGAAGGACTACCCCGATAGCGCCGTCGCCGACCAGGCCGACCGCGCACTGGAAACCCTCAAACTGTAGTGGCGGGTCTATCCCGCCACAACTGGCGGCGCAAAGCCTCCCCTACAACCCCGCGCGCCTTCGTGTACGATACGCCCATGCCGCTGGCTCCCTATGCAATGGACGTTGCCCGCACGCGCGGCCGGCGCTGGCCTGAGCCCCCGCATCCCTACCGCAACGAGTACGCACGCGACCGCGACCGCGTGATTCACTCCCGCGCCTTCCGTCGCCTCGAAGCCAAGACGCAGGTCTTCACCTCGCGCCACTCCGACCATTTCCGCAACCGGCTGACGCACACGCTCGAGGTAGCGCAGATCGCCCGCACCGTTGCGGGCGTGCTGGGGCTCAACACTGACTTGGCCGAGGCGCTGGCCCTGGTCCATGACATCGGCCACCCGCCCTTCGGCCATGCCGGCGAGCAGCGCCTGGACGAGCTGCTGCGGCCGCACGGCGAGCGCTTCGACCACAACCTGCACGCTCTGCGCATCGTTGAGCAATTCGAGCAGCGCTATCTGGATTTCTCCGGCCTCAACCTCACCTTCGAAGTGCGCGAAGGTATCATCAAGCACTCGCGCGGCTACAATGCGGCGGAGTTTCCCGAGCTCGGCGAATACTTGCTTGAGTTGCAGCCTACGCTCGAGGCCCAGCTCATCGACGGCGTGGACGAGATCGCCTACAACACCGCCGATCTTGACGACGGCCTCGAAGCCCACCTGCTCACCTACGAGCAGGTACTCGAAGGAGTGCCTGTGCTCGCCGAAACCTATGCAGAAATTGATCGCCGCTATCCGCAGAGCCGCACCAAACTCAAATTCAATGAGGCGCTCAAGCACGTCCTCGACGCACAGGCAACAGACCTGATCGAAACCACCCGCGAGCGCCTCCGTTTCGCCGGCGTGGCCAGCGTGGAAGACGTGCGCCGACAACCGCAGCGCCTGGTCGGTTTCAGCGCCGAAGGCGAGCGCCGCAACCGTGAGCTGCAGCAATTTCTAATGCAGCAACTCTACAACCATCCCGCGATTGTCGAAGACCGCGCTCGCTCGGTCGAGGCCCTGAGCCAACTCTTTACCTACTACCTTGACCACCCCGAGGCCATGCCGCGCTACTATTCCGATCTGGCTCAGCAGCATCCGCGCTACCGCGTCGTCGGTGACTACATCGCCGGCATGACCGACGGCTTTCTCTTGCGCCAGAACCACGATTTGCTGCCGTAGCGGCGGGTTTATCCCGCCATGCGTACCCTTCCCGTCAGTTAGACTCTTAGAGTTGAGAATCGGGGATGCTGGGGGTATTCGGGCGTCAGTCGCCAGCCGCAGCCAGGCGGGTTGAGGCCACCGACTGGGCTAGGCCACGGCGGACGGGTTCAAATAGAGGCGCAGGCATGGGACGGTCTGGAGAAAGCTGCAAGGTACTGGCTTTGCGGGGGAACTCGCTGCGGCGGTCGCGCCGCAGGCCGGCTTCGCGGAGCATGTCTTCGGCGACGTGCGGGTCGCCGCTTTGGTCCACGCTCCAAAACCACATGCGCTCCTCTTGCTGCTGCAGGTACTGGAGGGTCTGCTCGAGTTTCTTCAGCGCACGGTCCACAGTCGAGGCCAGGAAATAGACTGAAAGCGACCAGGCGCGGCGGCCGAAGTCCGCGCGGATGCGGACGCAATACTTGCCGTTCTGATTGCGCTCCATCGCGCAGCGATATTCATTGCGGTGGGCAAAATACCTGACAGGCATAGGACACCTCAGCTAGCCAGCCGTTCGGCCAGTTTGCGTCCGAATTCGCGGGCGGCGGCGGGGCCTCCGGCGGTAACCATGTTGCCTTCAATGACCACGTCGCGGGCCACGTAGCGTGCACCGGCCTTCTCCAGCTCGTTGAGCGTCCGCGGGGTCTGATAAACGGTCAGGTGACGCCCGCCGGCCACGCCGGCCCGTGCCAGCACCGCACCGGAGAGACAGATCCCGCCGATCACCTTATTCGACTCGGCCGCTTGGCGCAGGACTTGGTGCAATCCGGGGCTATCCCAGAGGCCGTCAGGCAAGCCCGCGCCTCCGACTACGATAACGGCATCAAAGTCGTCGCCCCGGGCTTGGTCCACGGTGATCTCCGCCTTGACCCTCACGCCGAGTATGCCCGAGCAGGTTCCCTGTACGAGCGAGGCCACCTTGAACTCCGCCCCCTCCGATTCGAGAATCTGCCGAGGTTGTTGCAGCTCCTCGTCGTGAAATCCGACGGGCGCAACAATAGCCAACACGCGCTTGCCTTTCAGACGCTTCTCCATGATGACTGCTCCGTTCTGGTCTAACGAGGGGCCGCTCATAAGGAGCAGGCCTGGGGAAGGCAAAAGCGCTTGCATCGTGTCCCGCTGGCGACGGGACAGAAGCACTGCGGACGCAACTATCCTAGCCAAATCCAACTGGAAAAGGCAAATGGAAAGTGCCATTAATTAAGTAACTGTATTTGTATCGGTTACGGGTTGTCAGGCGGGGCTGTTTAACCTCTTTAAGGCGTCGGTGTTGATCTTGAGCTTGCCCTCCTGCTTAAGCCGCTCTTCCAGAGCCGTACGGAACGCTTCAAAGGCCATGGCACGCTTGGCCTGCAAGACTTGCTGCTCGACCTCCCTGCGCTGCCTGACAAGCTCTTCAGGCTTAGGTTCTTCCCGTGCCAAGACGCGGTACACCATCCAGTTGGCACCGGCCTGCGTGGCCTGACTGGTCTGACCGGCGTTCATTCTGAAAGCCGCGCTCAGCTGCCTGCCGCTGCCAACGCCGGCCACGCTTCCGCTGCGGTTGAAGGGCTCGCTCTTTTTTACTTCGACGCCCAGTGCTTTGGCCGCCGTCGCAAAAGGTTCCTTCCCATGCAGCCGCTTGGCTAGATCTTCGGCCCTGCTCTTGGCCAGCTCGACGGCCTTCTCGCGGCGGTAATCGGCCAGCACCCGGTCGCGCACTTCGGCAAAGGTGCCGGGGTGGCTTGCCAGGACTTCTTTAACCGAAAGCACCAGATAACCGCGCTCGGAGCGAATCGGCGCGCTCAGGTCGCCCACGCGCAGGCGGAAGATTGCGTCGCGCAGCTCGGGAGCCATGCCGAGTTCCAGTATCGTGTCGGTCGCGGCCACTGGCCGGGTCTCGGCCACGGTCAGGCTGAACTGCTTGGCTAGCTCGTCGAGCGGGCGGCGGCCGGACTGGCGGATGGCCGCGGCCATCTGGTCGGCCAGTTGAGTGGACTGGCGCTCGGCCTTCTCCGCCGACACCACTGCCTGGATTTCTGCGCGGACCTCGTCCAGCGGTTTGGTACGGGCCACCTCGCGGTCCGTCAGGCGAATGATGTGGAAACCGTACTGCGTCTTGACCAGGTCAGAGGTCGTGCCCTTCGGAAGCGAAAAAGCGGCCTTCTCGAATTCAGGCACAGTCTGCCCCAACAGGATCCAGCCGAGGTCGCCGCCCTTTTCCTTGGTCGTATCCTCGGAATACTCCTTGGCAAGGTCTTCGAACTTCGCGCCCTTGCGTACCTGCTTCAGGATGTCTTCGGCCTTCTTGCGGGTCTCTTCAACCTCCGCATCTGTCTTTCCGATCGTCTTGAACAGGATGTGGCTGACCCGGGCGCGATCCTGCACGTGGTATCGGTCCACGTGCTCGTTGTAGTAGGCCTTCAGATCATCTTCCGAGACCGTGGTCTTCTGGCGGAGCGCATTCACGTCCAGCAGGGCATACCGCACCACGCGCTTTTCCGGCACCACGTAGCGTTCCTTGTTCTGGCCGAAGTAAGCGGTCAGCTCAGCATCGCTGGCTGTGACGTTCGCCTCCAGCTCCTCCGGCTGGAACACGACGTACTCGAGGGTGACTTTCTCATTCCGCCGGCGGAACTCTTCCTCCACCTCCGCGGCAGTGAACGTGATTCCGTCGGTCACCAGCCGCCGGAATTTCTCGTCCAGCAGGCCCTGGCGGATGCGCTCCTCGAACTCGCTGACGCTCATCTGGTAGCGTAACTGCACTTCGGCCGAGTACTGTTCCATGCCCACAAAGGCGCCGCTGATGAAGAGGTTTGGAAGCAACAGGCGAATGCGCTCGGCGCGCTCCTCGTCGGTCACGCGGATGCCCAGCCGCCCCGCCTCGTATTCGATGGCGTGCTGTGCCACCAGGCTGTTCAGAAGCTGCTGGGTGTAAAGCGGGAGCAACGCTTTCGGGATGCTGCGCCCGGTCTCCAGCCGGCGCAACTCGCTGCGCATCTCCACCATCGTAATCGGCCGCCCGCCTACCTCGGCAACTACATCGCCTGAGACTCCGTCCGACGTGCCCTGTCCGGGCACCAGATAAACCAGCATGCTGACGGCGATAACTCCGACCACGACGCCCAGCAATACGCGTGCCCAGATCTTGTTTTTCCGCAACCCTTCAAACATGCAGCAGCTCTCTTTCTCCGACGGCAGTGTGCAAAGCATGCATTATAGAGGAGCACCGAAGGCTGCGTCTACTCCGTCGCCCTTCGGTGTCCTAGCTCCAAGATCTTGTCACCCTTCGTCAGCACGTCACCCCATGTGACAGGAGAAACTCACGTTGCTACAAAACTTAGTCAGCAAGCCCCTTGAGCGCGCCGGTCGCGGGGCGAGTCGCCCGCTTGAAAGGATCGAAAGGTGGTTCGGGTATCTCAGGCGAACCAAGCCCTCCTTTGAGCAACCTAGAGACGTCCAGCCGTCTGTAAGATTTTCTGTTGAAAGCTGGGTGGAAAAGGAAAAGGGTGTCTCCGGATTTTCTGCCCCTAGCCGGGGGCAAAAAGGAGACA
>CAZHLD010000080.1:0-8640 GCA_964533185.1 uncultured Acidobacteriaceae bacterium
TCTGGTGGCTGAACCGGGCATATGAAGCAGCGAAGTAAGAATGCGTGCCGGAAAGAAAAGGTTTCGGCCCAGTCTGCAACTTGAGTGAACCCGGCCAACCGCGATTCAGAGGAAGTTCAAGATCTAACGGTGCTCTCTTCCACAAAGTCGAAGGCTGCAAGGCGAGCTGTTTGGAAGCCGCCTTCAGATCCGATCACTAGGGTTTGTGTTTGGCGCTCTTGCCCACGGCCACCAGGAAAATGGCGCTCTTGCCTTCGGCGTGGGGAGAGAAGAAGCGGATCACGTCGTCGTCGTAAAAGGTAAGGCCAGTGGCGCTCAGGCGCTGGGCATAGGCCGCTAGGTACAGCTTGCCGCCAAGAATGCCCGCTTCGAGCTGTACCGCGCGATATCCGCGATTGCCAAAGCGCTGCAAAATGGCCCGCAAGTCCGCAAGGAAAAAGATGTCCACGGCGGCGTCGGCGGGCAACTCCTGCTCCAATCCGAGGTAACCGGCCTGGGCGCGGAAATTTCCCTGCTTTAGACACTCGAGCTGACCACGGCTGCGGTGGAAGACGTAGGCTCCGGAATCGAGCCCTTCAACTGCATGGACGATCAGATAGAGGTCATTGAGCTGAGCTCCCGGCGGATCGAGGAAATCTGCTGGCACGCCGTGGGTAGCTCGGTTCAGCAGGGTTGAAAGCTGTGCCAGGCTGATCGGGCTCTGGGCAAACTTGCGGCTGGAACCGCGCCGCAGGATGACCTGCTCGATGGGGTCGCGAGGCATCTCCGCATCTGACAAAGGCTGGAGCTGAACGAGTGGTCCGGCGGGCGGCGGAAAGTTGGTCATCGGAGCGCGGGCGCGCCACGTCTCCACTTCCTCGGCCGAATCAAGCGAAGAGGCAGCGTGCATTTCGCGCATGAGCGGATGATCAACCTCGCGCCGAGAGAGCGGGACGGTTTCCAGACAGAGAGGGGAAGTTTCCGCAGGGGATTGCGGCGGGAGAGCTGCGACGTGGCCGAGGGCCACCAGGGAGAAGGCCACCTCACGGTGGGGATCAATATCTAGCAGGCGGTTGACGTTCGCGTCCACGAAGCCGCACACCACCCTGGCTGGCAGCCCCAAGGCGGTGCCGACGGCCAGCAGGTTGGCGAGCAGAGTGCCGTTGTCCCAACCAAAGTGGCGGTAGGTGCGGGCCTGATATTTCCAGGCATTGCGCCAATAGGTGCAAGTGCAGATGATGGTTAGTGGCGCGTGGGCGATGGCGAATTCACCGCCGGTGGCTTCAAGCAGGACGCGGCGATAATCTCCGGTGCGCAGTCTGCGTAGGCCAAACTCGGCGGCGGCGAAGTGATAGACGCCGGCCTGCAGGTTGGCCAGGTCGCCGGAAACCAGATAAAGCTCGACCTCGTAGAGCGCTCCGGTGCAGGCTGCAGCGCGAAAGTAAATCTCGCCGCCCGGATAGTTCCTCTTGCGGGTGATGCCGGCGGAGAGGTAGAGGAGTTGGGCCACCGCCTCTAGATCCGGCGCCGCGTTTGTCTGGGCCAGCACGCTCTCGGCGATGGCAGAGAGGGCAGCGACCACGGTTTGGCGCATCTCGCCGGGCAAACGCAACAGCTCGAGCGTCGGATAAATCTTGAAAGGCAGGGGCTGGTTGGCCCAGTCCAAGAAATGGGAATTAGCGCGGATGCTGGCGTAAGAGTGCTTGGTGGCCTCGTGATAGGTCCAAGCGGCTTCAGGATTGCGGTTGTCAGTCATGGTGGCGATGAACTAGGCGGAAGGTCATTTCCTGGCGCGCACCTTGAGGACTTCAGGGCAGTGCCCATTAGCGTCCTGGGATGAAGATCATACCCTGGGTTGCAAAAAGCCGCGGACATACCGGGAGAATCAGGTCGTTTCTGGTCTGAATGAGGCAGTGTCGAAAGGATGTTGTTTCGGGTCACCTCACTTGTTACGTCCCTGCTCGTAGGGTCAATAACTTACAAGGTCGCCCAGGGAAGGGTTTTTGAAACAGGTTCGAATATTCTCGGCAAGCTGTCGGATTCCTATGGCGAAATCCCCTTCGCAACAGCAACCTTCAGGTCACAGGCAGCGCTCAAAATGGATAGGGAATGAGAAGTCTGCTTCTCGGAAACTGACCCACGACCTGTTATCGCCGCCAGTTGAACCGAGCCGCCCACGCGAATAGAATGGCTTGTCGGCTGGCCCTGCTGAAAGAATGGCCCGCATGAAAGGCGCAATCGCATCTGCCGGCGCTGCGTCCTATTGGGAAGGCAAAAGTACCATCAAGCTGAGAGGAGCTTTCAAATGCGGAAACGGTTCACGCGGACTCTTGTACTTGCCGTGCTGGCCCTGGCGGCCTTCGCCGCGGTGCAGGCCCAGGGGCAACAACCGGCTGTACCCCAGACGCAGGTGCCGGTCGGCAGCAAGATTTCCAACGTGCAATTCCAGACGCTGACGGGCGAGACGGTGGAACTCTACAACTACGCCGGCAAGCAGGGAACGCTGCTGATTTTTATCGCAACGAAATGCCCCATCTCGAACGACTACAACCAACGCATGGCCGACCTGGCCCGCGAGTACGCTGCGAAGGGTTTCGCCGTTGTGGGCATCAACCCCAACCGCACCGAGCCGGCCGATGAGGTGGCCCGTCACACAACGGAGAAGGCGCTTGGCTTCACCGTGTTGAAGGACCCGGACAATCGCGTGGCCGATTACCTGGGCGCGTCGGTGACGCCGGAAACATTCCTCTTCGACACGGGCTGGGTGTTGCGCTACCACGGCCGCGTCGACGACAGTCGCAACCCGGCCAATATCACGACAACCGATCTGCGCGTGGCGCTCGACGCCATGGCCGCCGGCAAGACGATCGAATCGGCCGAGACCAAAGCCTTCGGCTGCACCATCAAGCGCGTCCCGCGCAGCTAGCGGCGTCGGCTCCGGCGCGAAAACAGGCATGCACAAACGCCCCTACAGGACTCTTCGCTGGCTCGCCGCTCTCGCTTGCGCGTTTTGTTTACTCTGTCCGTCTGTCAGCGCGCAGCAGCCGAAAGCTGCACCGGCGATTCCCGACCCGCCGCTCGTTGATCTCGCCGGCTACCAGAAGCTGCTCGCCGAGCAGCGCGACAAACCTGTCTGGGTCAACTTCTGGGCCACCTGGTGCGAGCCTTGCCGCGACGAGTATCCAGTGGTGAACGAGCTGGCCAAGAAATACGCCGCGCAGGGACTGGTCGTCATCGGCGTGAGCCTGGATGACGAAGGCGAAATGACCCTGGTGCGCCGCTTCCTCGCGCGCAATCAGCCCATCTTTCAAAACTACCGCAAGCTCCCCGGCCGCGCGGAGGCTTTCATCAACGGCGTCCACGCGAAATGGAGCGGCGCCATCCCGGCTTCCTTTTTCTACGCCCGCGACGGCCGTCTGCTAAAATATCTGGTGGGCGAACACACGCGCGAGGAGTTCGAAGCCATTGTGCGCGAGCTGCTCGATGCCTCGCGCAGCTCCGCCGGTCCACATCCCTAATCGAGGACTCTCTCATGCTTCGCATGCGCGGCAACAAAATCACCTGGCTCGGCCACAGCGCCTTCCGCATCATCACGCCCAGTGGCCAAGTAATCCTTATCGACCCCTGGGTGATGGGCAACCCGTCCTGCCCCGAGGCGTTCAAGAAAGTTGAAAAGCTCGATGTGATCCTGATCACCCACGGCCACGGCGACCATCTGGGCGACGCCGTCGCACTCGCCCGCGCCCACAAGCCGCTGATCGTGGCCATCTACGAGACCTGCCTGTGGTTCAACTCGAAGGGCATCCATAGCACCCTGCCCATGTCCAAGGGCGGCACGCAGAAGGCCGGCGAAATCGAAGTCACCATGGTGCACGCCATCCATTCCAGCGGCATCGAAGACGAAGGCAAAATCGTCTATGGCGGCGAGCCTTGCGGCTACATCATCCGCTTGCCCGGTGGCCTGAGCCTCTACCACGCCGGCGATACCGGCATTTTCGGCGACATGAAGATCATCGGCGAGCTCTATCAGCCGGAGCTGGCCTGCCTGCCCATCGGCGACCTCTATACGATGGGCCCGCGCGAGGCGGCGCTGGCTATTCGCCTGCTGGGCGTGCGCCACGTCGTCCCCATGCACTACGGCACTTTCCCCGTGCTCACCGGCACGCCCAGCGCGCTCCGCGACCTCACCCAGGACATCGCCGGCCTCGAAATCCATGCCTTGAAGCCCGGTGAAAGCATCGGCTAAGCTCGCGGGCCGGACCTCTTAGTCGCTGTCATTCTGAGTCCCGACCCGGTCGGGACGAAGAATCCCTCCGGCCGGTGGATTGGTCGCTGTGGCGCTCAGAAGTGGGCCATGCAATTGTGAGGCAGTCTCATGGCAAACGGAATCGTTGAACGACACGTCGAGCGCTACCTCTACGGCCTGCTGCCCCGGCGCGATGTCGTCTTGCGCGAGATGGAGCGGTGCGCCGCACGGCACGACGTGCCGATCATCGGCCCGGCCGTGGGATGTCTTCTGGCCCTGCTCGTAGAAATCTCCGGCGCGAAACGCATTTTCGAAATGGGCTCGGCCATCGGCTACTCGACCATCTGGCTGGCCCGCGCCGCCGGACGCGGCGGCGAAGTCTTCTACACCGATGGCGACCCGGAAAACGCCCGCCGCGCAAGCAGCTACTTCCGCCGTGCAGACGTCGCTAGGCGCATCCGCATCCTCGTCGGCGATGCTGTTCAGAGTCTGCGGCGCACGCCGGGCCGCTTCGACCTCATCTACATTGACATCGACAAGCACCAGTATCCCGCGGCCTTCCGCGCCGCGCTGCCCCGGCTGCGTCGCGGCGGCCTGCTCGTTGCCGACAATACGCTCTGGTACGGCCGCGTTGCCCGCCCGGCTCGTGACGCCAACACACGCGGCATCCAGCAGTTCAATCGCCTAATCTATTCCTCCCGTCAGCTCTTCCCCGTGATCGTACCTCTCCGCGATGGCGTGGCCATCTGCCGCAAACGCTAAAAGCCAATTCTCGCAGGTACACGACGGGCTGAGTCGTGGCTCCTGCCGCGCCGCGCTCAGACATCACCCGGAAAAAAAAGGGAGGCTCCGCGATGCGGAGCCTCCCCGAAAGCGCAAGGCTGTGGTTCAGTACTTCCCGGCGTAGACGAGCCGGATGGCAGTGCTGCCATCCTTGCTGGTCGTGGTTTTGGCCACGCTGTCCGTCTTGAGGTCGCTCTCCACCGTGGCCGCAGTCGCACCGCCGTGGGAGGAGAGATAGAGCGCGCCAGTCCCGCCCACATGCGGCGATGCCATGGACGTGCCGGACATCGTGGTTGTCCCTCCGCCGTTCCGCGTCGAGAGGATGCTCACGCCCGGCGCCCAGATATCCACACATGATCCGTAGTTGCTGAACGACGCCTCCCGATCGAGGCTATCCGTGGCTGCAACGGTCATGACGCCGCTATTTGTGCCCGCCCGAGCAGGCGACTTGGTGCAAGCATCGACGCCTTCGTTGCCAGCGGCCACCGAGTAAAACACTCCACTATCTGCCGAATTTTTGACCGCAGTATCGATACTACTGCTGGCACTCCCGCCCAGGCTCATATTGGCGATCGCCGGTCTGACTGCATTGGCCGTCACCCAATCCACTCCCTTAATGACGCCCGAAGTCGTGCCCGAGCCGGCGCAGTTCAACACCTTGACGCCGGTGATGGGCGCGCCGGGGGCTACCCCAACAACATCACTCGTATTGTCTCGGGCAGCCACCGTGCCGGCCACGTGGGTCCCATGTCCATGGCAGTCCCGGTTTTGCCCACCGGCAAAATTGACGTGCTTCACCACGTTCAAATCAGAATGCTTTGCGTCAGCTCCGGTATCAATAATGTACACATTGACGTTGCTCACTGCGCCGCTGCCGTTTCCGGCCAGCGTCGAGCTGCTAACCGCATCAATGCGGTTGATCCCCCAGGGCAGGGTCTGGGCGGAGGCGAACATCGGCTCATCCGGCTCGAGGTAGGCCACCAGCGGATTGTTCTCCAGCGCCTGCATCTGTCTCAGGTTCAAGCGCGCGGAAAAGCCGCGAATCGCATTGCTGAACACGTGGTTGGCCCGAAACCCATGTCCCCGCTCTAGTTGCTGTACCGCGCCAGCCACCCCATGATCGAGATAGTCCCACGCCTCCGGATCAGCGGCGGCCCGGTCGTCTGCCCGATACTGACCTCTGAATTGCTCCAACGGCGCATTGTCGTGAAACACCACAATCACCGGAAAAGTGGCGACCGGCTTCTGAGCCACACTGATCCCAACCGACACCACCCCCAAAAGCACTGCAACCAATCCAACCAAGGGCAGTTTGCGCATTCGTTCCTCGCTGTTATTCACTTTGTCGAGCCGGGCGGGGCGAACAAGCCCTTGAACCACAGGCTCCGACTCTTGCTGAAATCCACCTTACACGGGCTTTTCTTCCCTCGTCAATAGCCGCCAGTACCAGTACTCAGAGCCGGACGCACCCATCCGTGCCTGGGGACGGTTCGCCGGTTTTCGTAAGAGGGTGTGCCCGACCCAGCCTAGTTCACGATGCTGCGGAGCTGCCGCAGCGCCAGCAGATGCCGCTCGAGCTCGGCGCGGTCCGGCGCGTCGGGAGCTTGCGCGAGGTAGGCTTCGAGGTCGGCAATCGCCCGCGAATAGTTCTTCAAGTGGTAGTGGACCAGCGCGCGGCGCCGCAACCAGTGCGACTGGCCGGGCTCGAGGTGCAGGATCATCTCCAGCGGCACGAGCGCCTTCGCAAAACGGTCCATCTGCAGGCAGACTTCGAGCAGGTTGTTCAACATCCGCACCAGAACTTGCCGCGGACTCACCGGCGCGAGAAACCCGGGCTGGAAGGCAATGTCCGGGTGCAGTTCGCGGAGCCGCGCCGCGCAATCGGCGCGCGTCAGCAGCGCCCCGCCGGAGAAGGCATCCACGTAGAGGTCGTTGCGCCCGGCCACGCCCACCAGGAAGTGACCCGGCATCCCGACGCCCACCAGCTCGAGTCCCGCGCCGCGTCCCGCCTCGATGTACACGAGTGAAAGCGTGATGGGGATGCCGATGCGGCGGTCCAGCACGTCGTTCAGGAAACTGTTGCGTGGGTCGTAGTAGTCTTCGTGGTTGCCGCGAAAGCCCCAGCGCCCGCTGAAGAGGCGGCTCAACTTCTCCAGCCGCGCGGGTAAGTCTCCCGAGCAGGTTTCATGGGCTTCGCGGGCCAGCTCAAAGAGTTGCCGACGATAGAAGCTCCGCTCAAGAGAGGGGTACTCCGCCTGGGCAATCAGCAGCGCGCCCTCGACTGCGTCCATCGCCTCTTCAGGCAACTCCGCGAACGCGCGGAAAAGCTCCAGCACGTCGGGCTGGACCCGGGGCTGCATGAGCCGGTTATAGCACCGCCGCGCGCAGCGGGCAATCAAACCGGGCTCCGGCCGATGTAGCGGCGGGCTTATCCCGCCACTGCAAGTAAGAGGTTCACTAGCCGCGGAAGAGGTTGCGCAGGAGGAAGGCCAGGTTGGCCGGGCGCTCGGCCAGCCGCCGCATGAAGTAGGGAAACCAGTCGCTCCCATACGGAATGTAGAGCCGCATTCGATAGCCATCGCGCACCAGCTTCTGCTGCAGGTCGGTGCGGACGCCGTAGAGCATCTGGAACTCGAACTGGTCTTTGCCGATGCCGTTCTTCGCGGCAAAGTCAATCGTGGCATCAATCATCCGAGGGTCGTGCGTGGCGATGCCATGGTAGATGCCGCTCGGAAGCAGCAACTGCATCAACCGGACGTAGTTTGCGTCCACATCAGGCTTCTGCGGGAAGGCAATCTCCGGCGGCTCCTTGTAGGCGCCCTTGCACAGGCGGATGCGGCAACCGATGGCCAGCAGGTCGCGGATGTCCTGTTCGCTGCGGTAGAGGCAAGACTGGATCACCGTGCCAACCGCAGCGCTGCGCGCGCGCACCCGCCGCACCAGGTCAATCGTGTGCTGCGTGTAGGGCGAGCCTTCCATGTCCACGCGCACGAAGTTGCCGTAGCTGGCGGCACGCTCGACAATCGGCTCGAGCATCGCCTGGCAGAACGCCTCGCCCAGGTCCATCCCCAGTTGCGTGAGCTTGAGCGAAATGTTGGCGTCGAGCTTTTCCTGTGCAATGCGGTCGAACTTCGCCAGATAGAGATCTCGCGCGCGGCGAGCATCCGCCTCGCTGGCCACGTTCTCGCCCAGAAAATCCAGGCTGACCAGCATCCCGGCCCGGTTTGAGGCGCGGGCCGCAGCGATGGCTTCGTCAAGCGTTTCGCCGGCTACAAACCGGCGCGCCATCCGCCGGCTGACCGCGTTTGAGGTTACCCAATGGGCCATGCGCGGGCTTTCAGATAATTTCAGAAAGAGGTTGCGCAGCATGCGGGGCCTCGGCGAAGTGTGGGAACGCGGCTCGAGTCGAGGTGGGGCGGCATTCAGTCCAATTATGCCCGGAGAGCGCAGCGCGTACCAGCGCGCGTGCTCAATCTTTGTGTGCTTCGAGGAACTTTTCCGCATCCATCGCAGCCATGCAGCCGGAGCCGGCGGCCGTCACCGCCTGGCGGTAGTGGTGGTCCTGCACGTCGCCCGTGGCAAACACGCCTTCGACGTTTGTGCGCGTGCCCTTGGTGAGCAGGTAGCCGTTG
>CAZHLD010000080.1:8740-12085 GCA_964533185.1 uncultured Acidobacteriaceae bacterium
GGCAAACACGCCTTCGACGTTTGTGCGCGTGCCCTTGGTGAGCAGGTAGCCGTTGGCGTCCATCTCGAGCTGGCCTTTGAACACCTTCGTATTCGGGTCGTGGCCGATGGCGACGAACAAACCCTCGGTGGGGATGGTGGTCACCTGTTTCGTCTCCAGGTTGCGCACCCGGACGGCTTCAACGGCACCCTTGGCCGCGTCGAGCACCTCTTCGACGGCAGCCGGCGTGATGAAGTTGATCTTCTCGTTGCTGCGCGCGCGGTCCAGCATGATCCTCGACGCGCGAAACTCCTTTCGCCGGTGGAGCAGGTTGACCTTGCTGGCAAACTTGGTGAGGAAGATGGCCTCTTCCATCGCCGTATCGCCGCCACCCACCACGACAATTTCTTTGCCGCGGAAAAAGTAGCCGTCGCAGGTGGCGCACGTGGAAACGCCGTGGCCGATCAGCTTCTTTTCCGCTTCGAGGCCCAGCAGCCGCGCCGAAGCGCCGGCGGCGACGATCAGCGCCTTCGTCTCGTAGCTTCCCTTCCCCGCAGTGATCTTGAACGGTCGGCGGCTCAGGTCCGCCTCGGTCACCGCGCCCGCCTTGAACTCGGCGCCGAAGCGCGCCGCCTGCTTGCGCATGTTCTCGATCAGGTCAGGCCCGAGGATGCCGTCCGGGAAGCCGGGGAAATTCTCTACCATCGTGGTCAGCGTGAGCTGCCCGCCCGGCTCGTAGCCGTCAATGACCAGCGGCTTCAGGTTGGCGCGCGCAGCGTAAATGGCCGCGGTCAGTCCGGCGCAGCCGCTACCGATGATGACGACGTTGTGCACGTCAGGCTCCTTCTCCCACCATTAGATTCCGCCCGCGCCTGCTTCGGTGCATCGCAAAGGGCAGCCATTCTAGCGCCAAACTCTACGAAATGCGAAAACGCAATCGCGGCGCGTAGCGTCACGCCAAGCCAGTTGTTGTCCTATTTCTGTTGACAAAGCGCGAATATGTTCGTACAGTTTCGGCAGTCCTCGCAGATCCTCCATGCAATCAGGGGAATGGCCTGAGCCCTTCTCGGTTCGTTCAGGATGTGGGCGCAGTTGGCTCTCACGTGGGGCAGTAATTCCAGTCTGTGGGAGCCGGCAGAGTATTTCTGACAATCAGGGAGGCCGCCAGCGGCCAGCCGGAGCGCAACCGGGTTACGTCCCGCGACCCGTTGACGCTCCTCGTGGTTGAACGTCCCCGCAACTTGGGTCGCTTTCTAGACTGAATACAGTTCGGCGATGCTCCGAACCGGCTGGAGGTGTGTCACGCCTCCGGGCGTCTCATTTTGGCGTTACGGGTTCGCGGAGATCGCGGATTGCAAAAGGTAGGCAAAGTGCTCACGTCAAACTCACGTAAAGCGTTGATTTGCTCGCTGCTGGTGCTGGGCGTTGTGGCCGCACCGCGCGGCTTGGGAGGCGATTCGCGCACGGAGCGGGAGTTTTCCGGAGCGCAGTCCAGCGCAACGCTGACCGGCAGGCTCGACGGGCCAAGAGCGAGCGTTCCACAAAAGCCGAGAATCAGCGTCAGCCCGCCAGGAGAAACACTTTCTTTGGACGTGGTGCGGGTGATCTATACGCGCAAGTTCGGGGTGAGGCGGCCGGCGGGCTTTGCCTACTCGACGCGGGCGGAGGCGTTTGTGGTGCTCGAGGTGGAGAGTGGCGCGCTGTCAGCAGAATCGCAGTTGCGGATGGTGCTGATGGACCTCTCCGAGGAGCCGGTGTGCTCGAAGAGTTTCCCATTGAGCGTGAGCGGGCCACTGGACGTGACGGTGACGGGAGGAGGCGAAAGCTTGCTGATCCGCGACGCGCTCGGGCAGCGCTGGATCCGGACCAGCGCGGATTGCCGGGAGCAGGCGGGAGAGTTGTCCAGCGCGTTTGAGATGGGAGCGCTGGAAACGCAGGGCAGCGGCGCGACGGCCTACGACCCGCAGAGCGGAGACCTCTTTACGCTGGATGGGCGCGGGCGACAGATCCACCGGACGTATGCCAATGGCGCGGGTGAGCTGGATGTAACGGCGGCGCAAAGAATGAGCCGGAGTCCATGGGTGCGGTTGCAACACCTGGGCGAGATCGCGCCGGGAGCGTTGGCCGTGCATCCGCAGAGCGGCCATTTCTTTGTGCTGAGCATGATGGACAACATACTGGTGGAGCTGAGCCGCACGGGAACGATTGTGGCGGTGCGCGATTTGTCTGCGGCGGAGCTGGTCAACCCGGTCGGCATGGCGTTTGCGCCCAGCGGAGACAGCACCGACGACCCGACTAACATCAATCTCTACATCGCGGACAGCGGGCAGAGCGCGACGAAGGGCGCGAGGCAGGGGTCGGGGAAGATTGTCGAGCTGACGCTGAAGGAGTTGACGGCGGCGGGTGTGGCGGCGGCGACGATTGAATCGCTGGCCGTAGTCAACGAGCCGGGGAATCTGGTGAATACCATCCAGGCCTGGCAGTTCAACCCGCCGGCACCGGATACGTCGGGAGTGGAGTACGTGCCGGCGACGGACACGCTGTGGATCGCGGACTCCGAAGTGGACGAGATGACCATCTTTAAGGGCGTCAACATCTTTGAAGCCACGAGGTCGGGAAGTTTGACCCGGACGCACAATACGATGGCTTTCAGCACGGAGCCGACCGGCATTGCCTATGACACCGTCAGCGGACACTTTTTCATCTCGAGTGACAGCGGCGACAAATTTTACGAAGTGACGCTCGGCGCGGACGGCAAGATGGGCACGTCGGATGACGTCGTGAAAACGATCAGCGCAGCGGCCTTCGGCTGCTCGGACCCGGAGGGGATCGCCTACGACAGCGCCAATCGCATCGTCTATCTGGGCTGCGGAATAGACGCCGAAGTGGTCGTGGTCAGGCCGGGGCCCAACGGTGTCTTTGAGGGTCCACCCCCTGCCGGGGACGACCAATCCACGCATTTCGATACAGCGGTGCTGGGCGTTGCGGATCTGGAAGGGATCGGGTTCGACCCGGATAGCGGCACCTTATTCCTCGCCAGCCGGAAAGACACAACGAAAGTCTTTGAAGTCTCCACCAGCGGGACGCTCCTTCGCACGATCAATATCTCTGCGGCGAATGCGGTGGCTCCTGCCGGCGTGGGCTACGGTACGGGGAGTGCCGGACCCGGGTCGAAAAGCCTCTACATCACCGACCGGGGCGTGGACAACGGTGCGAACCCCAACGAGAACGATGGCAAGGTGTATGAATTCGCGCTTCAAGCTGGAAGCAGCACCGCGCCGAACATCAATTCGTTCACTCCCACCAGCGGCCCAGTGGGTACCAGCGTGACGCTCACGGGCACCAACTTCAGCAGCGCAACCGCGG
>CAZHLD010000081.1:0-11840 GCA_964533185.1 uncultured Acidobacteriaceae bacterium
CTACGAACGAAGAGAAGATCATGGCGTTCGATTCTTTTGTCGGCAACACGGGGACGTATGAAGTGTCGGGTACTATCTTGACGATTAGACCCATGGTGGCACGGTTCCCAAATTGTATGGCAGGTGCCTTCATGAGATATCAGTTCCGAGTCGACGGAAACACACTCTTGCTAACGCAGAAGTCCGCAGACGTGAATTGTCGGATTGGTCAGCGAGCGGTACCTTCCGCGCACCCTGCCAGCGAGACTCGGTGGAAGCTTACCCGCGTCGAGTGATGCACGAATGGAACAGACCAACGCAGCGGGCTTCGAAGCGAAGCGGCCCAACACGGCGCTGGAGCTGACGAGCGCGGGCCACGGTTTTGCTGAACGGAAAGTGACTCTTGCGCCGCTCGCGGCTGAGCGCCAGGTCGTTAGATTCCTGTGGCGAAATCCCATCTCGCAAGTGATGAATTTGATGGCGTCCCACACTGTCAGACTCAACTACGGTTGCAAGTGCCTGAGTCAAAGACACCGGGGCAAGTTCCGTGGAATGGGTCTCGACTGGTCGCCATTTGTTTGCAAATATTTCTGCCTGCTCGGCCGGATTCCGCCTGAGAAACGCCCTTCCGGGATTGTGGCTTCGCGCCAGCAGGCGACTTCGTGCCTAGTTCAAAGTGACCCACTACCCTCTTTCCTGGCCGTTGCGATCCTCCCAAAGAAACAAAGCATCGAGGGAGTGAAGGACGTGCGGGGCGAGGGAGCAGAGAGGATGAGTCGAGCGGATTACAGGGAGATTACTGAGAGATCCTTCGCCGACCCTTGGCGGGTCGGCTCAGGAAGACGAAGCTGCGGATGCCGGGCCTGCGACCCGGCGCTACAAATCGGGGGCGCCGGGCTTCGGAATGACGGAAGCGGAGAGATCCCTCGGCTGCGCTCGGGATATCGCCTGCGGGCTCCCGCTTCGCTCACGCCCGCAAATCGGCTCTACTTGACGCGTTCGTCGGATTCGACTTTGCCGTCGCGGAAATGGACGATGCGGTGGGCGTGGGCGGCGATGTCGCGCTCGTGCGTCACCAGGATGATGGTGTTGCCCTGCGTTTGCAGCCGGTCCAGGACGCCCATAATCTCGGCGCCGGTCACTGAGTCCAGGTTGCCGGTGGGCTCGTCGGCCAGCAGGATCGAAGGCGAGTTCACCAGCGCGCGGGCGATGGCCACGCGTTGACGCTGCCCGCCGGAGAGTTCGTTGGGCTTGTGCATCATGCGGTCGGTCAGGTCCACGCTCGCTAGCGCCTTCTTCGCGCGCACGAGGCGCTCTTCGGCCGGCGTGCCGTTGTAGATCAGCGGCAGCTCGACGTTGTGCAGCGCCGTGGCGCGCGGCAGCAGGTTGAAGGTCTGGAAGACGAAGCCGATTTCCTTGTTGCGGATGTAGGCCAGCTCGTCGTCGTCCAGCTCGCTCACCAGCCGCCCCGCCAGGTAGTACCGCCCGCCAGTCGGCGAATCCAGGCAGCCGATCAGGTTCATCAGCGTGGACTTGCCCGAGCCCGACGGCCCCATGATGGCCACGTACTCGCCCTTGTTGATTTGCAGATCCACGCCGCGCAGGGCGTGCACCTGCTCGGCGCCCATCTCGTAAACCTTGGTCAGGCCCTCGGTGAAGATTCTCACTCCGCGGTCCACCAGGTCCTGGCGGAAGGAGTCCGGGGCTGCGGTTTCCACAGGCATAGAGGTCTCCTGGCTATTTAGACGACGGCTAGCTGCCTTCGGCTGCTTCCTTCTTGGGCGCTTTGTTGTCCACTTTAACCGGTGTGCTCGGGCGCAGCGTGCGCAGGGCGCGGTAACTGCCGGTGACGATTTCGGCGCCCTGGTCGAGGCCGCTGACGACTTCGATGTCAGTCACGCCGGTGATGCCGGTCTCCACTTGCACAAACTCCGCCCGGCCGTTCTTCACCAGGAAGACGCCCTGAATCTCTTCCTTCTTCGGGTCGGTTCCTGACGGGAGCTGCTTGGCCGCCGCCAGGGTGACGCCGGTCGAGCCGCCCTTCTTCGTGGCGGCTTTGCTGGCCTCTTCGAGGTCTTTGCGCACGCGCACCGCCAGCGCCTGGATGGGGATGGCCAGCGCGTTTTTCTTTTCCGCGGTCTTGATCTTGGCGGTGGTGGAAAGGCCGGGCCGCAGGTTCGACGGCGGCTCGTTCAGCGTGACCACGACCTTGAAGTCCTTGGCCTCCTGCGTGCCGGCAGTGGTTTGCGTGGTGGCCAGGCCGGAGGTGCGCAGCACGGCCTGTGTGCCGACTTCGCTCACGCGGCCCTTATAGGTCTTGCCGGGCATGGCGTCGATGGTCACGTCAGCTTCCTGGCCGATGCGCACGTTGACGATGTCGGTTTCGTCCACCTTGACCTCTGCGGTGACGACGGACATATCGGAAATCGTCATCAGGTAGCTGCCGGGCGAGTTCTGGATGCCCATGACCACGTTCTCGCCGACGCGCACGGCGATGTAGGTGACCACGCCGTTGATCGGCGCGGTGTAAGTGGTCTTGCGCAGGACGTCCTTCACCCGCCTCAGCATCGCCCCCCCCTGCGCAAGCAGCCAGCGGCCATAATCCAGCTCGGCGCGCCTCTGCTGCACGAGTGCTGTCTTCTGCTCGACCTTGGCGCTGTCACTTCCAAACTTGGCCTTCTGCGCATCGTACTCCTGCTGGGAGATCAGCCCATCCCTATGGAGGTTCTGGGCGCGCTCCCAGTCAGATTTCGCCTTCTCGGAGTCGGCCTTGGCCTGCGCCAACTCTGCTTGCGTCAACTGGAGGGCAGACTGGGCGGCTGTCAGGGTCGCCTCGCCTTGGGAGAGCGACGCCGCCTGCGCGTCCACGTCCGCCGTCGGCTGGATGTTTTCTAGGCGCAGCAGGATGTCGCCGCGCTTCACGTGGTCGCCCTCTTTCACGACGATGTCGGTGATCTTGCCGAAGCCTTCGCCCAACACGTTCGTGTAGGTCTTGGGCTTGACCTCGCCCGAGGCGGTGACCAGCGTCACCAAGTCCTGACGGTCCACTTTCCCCGTCTGGACGGTCACCACGTCCTTATTCTTCTGGACCAGCCCGTACCACACCATGCCCCCGCCCACCGCCAGTACGCCGACACCAATCGCTACTTTCTTCCACGTCTTCATCGCGGGAATCCTTTGATTGCCTGCGCAGCCCCACCTTCGACGGCGCTAACTGTACTACGACTTAGACGGCCAAAATGTTTCCGTCCGCTTCCTGCTTCCGGGAGGACCAGCGGGAGGGTCTTGCGAGGTTAGCCCTGCCTTGCGACCCCATTACCCCCGGACAAGCCCAAGCCTCCCGGCCCGAGCCTGCCCAGCCAGGCTATATTCTAAATCCTCCTGCCTTAGAAGAAAAGTCCAGAAGTGCTCATACCGGCTTGCCGCTCGAACAAACTGGCGACGACCACCATCAGCCTAAGCAACCAACGTTGGCGGCGCTGTGTTTAGTAAAACACGACAACCGAACCTGTTGGGGGCGGGGGTGGGGCCAAATGCGATTACGCGAGAAGGGCGACCTGCGCCGGGTGTTCGGGTTAGGAGGCGCGCTCAGATACGCCACTCTGTACAGGTGCCTGATCAGAAGCCACGCGGAGTGATCTAGCTTCGGAGGTAAGGAGACTCATGATAAAGTAAGGAACAAGGAGATTGGCTTTGCGCAAGCAAGCGCGAATCACCAGCAAGGGACAGGTCACGGTGCCGCACGAAATTCGTCGCGCGCTGGGCGTGCGCCCCGGTGATAAGTTGCTGTTTGAGAAAGACGGTGCCGGGTTCCGCGTTCGACCGGTGAGGACCAAGAGCCCTTTTGCAAAGTATCGAGGTATCGGGAATCCGGGGATGAAGCCCGGCCGAAAGGCCGTCATTCGCTGGGTTCGTGAACTCCGCGGCCAATGACCACAGCGATTGACACGAACATCTTTGCGGCGCTCTGGGACGAGGACAACACGCTGAACTTGACGGCGCAGGCTTCTCTGGACGCGGCACTCGGGCGCGGCAGTTTGGCAATTCCCGGATCCGTTTTCGCTGAGCTTCTAGCCTGCCCGGGGCGAAGCGAAGAATTTGTGGATTCCTTTCTGAGAGAGACTGGAATTGCAGTGGATTGGGAACTGGAGGAATCCATTTGGAGGGCGGCAGGCCGCGCCTATCAATCCTACGCTTCCCGGCGGAGGAAACAAGGCGACACCGGCGCCCGCCGCATTCTGTCCGACTTCCTCATTGGCGCATATGCCCAAGTACGAGGATATCGCCTCTTGACGCTGGACGAACGGATTTACCAAGCGGCGTTTCCCGGCCTTAGACTTACTGTTCCAAAGGCACAAAGATAATCCGACCCAGAGAGGGCGGGGGGCGACGCCCCCTGCCAAGTATTCAGTTGCGTGCTTGGAGCAACCCTTTGAGGGGCGGGGGCTTCTGTGTCGTATGTAGCCGGGGTGGGGTGCGTTCGAGGGGAATCTTCAATTGACGGATGAGGGGTCAGGCTATAGAATCCAACCTGCCAGAAGGGGGGGAGGTGTCTCTATGAGGCGCTGGGGCCGCATCCTATTGTCTTTTTTGCTTGCCGGCAGCCTGCTGGGTGTGGCCGGCGTTCGCGCGCAACAGAATCAAGATCCCGCCCAGAAAGAGGAATCCGAAAAAGAGCGGCGCAGGCGCGACGAGAGACTTAAGAAAGAGCTGGCCACCCCGTACAAGCGCTGGCTCGACGACGAAGTCCGCTACATCATCACCGATGAGGAACGCTCCGCCTTTCTGCGCCTTTCCACCAACGAGGAGCGCGAGCAGTTCATCGAGCAGTTCTGGCTGAACCGCGACCCCACCCCGGACACCATTGAGAACGAGACCAAGGAAGAGCACTACCGCCGCATCGCCTATGCTAACGAGCGCTTCGCCTCCGGCATCCCCGGCTGGAGGACCGACCGCGGCAAGATGTACATCATCTGGGGTCCCGCCGATGAAGTCGAATCCCACCCCAGCGGCGGCAGCTACGACCGGCCTCCCGAGGAGGGCGGCGGCTCCACCTCTACCTATCCGTTTGAGAAATGGCGCTACCGCTACCTCGAGGGCATCGGCAACGACGTCATCCTTGAGTTTGTTGACCCCACCGGATCGGGCGAGTACCGCATGACCATGGACCCCTCCGAGAAGGACGCCCTGCTGCGCATCCCCGGCGCCGGACTGAGCGACCTTGAAGCCGCTGGCATGGCCAGCAAGACCGACCGCTTCACGCGCAGCGACGGCACCCACTTGCCCACCACGTCTGGCTCTCAGCCAATGCGCATGAACCAGTTTGAGCGGCTCTCTCTGTTTGCCGCGGTGCAGCGGCCGCCGGCGCCGGTGCGCTTCAAGGATCTCGAGGAAGTGGTCACCTCGCGAATCGTCCGCAACCAGATCAATTACAACTATCACTTCGACTTCCTGCGCGTCACCGCCGATACGGTGCTGGTGCCCATCACCATCCAGGTTCCCAACCGCCAGTTGAGCTTCCAGAACAAGGAAGGCGTACATTCAGCCCAGCTCAACCTCTTCTGCCGCATCAGCACGCTGACCGGGCGCGTGGTCCAGGTGTTTGAAGACGTCATCTCGCGCGACTTCCCCGACTCGCTCTTCCAGACGTCGCTCAAAGGCTCTTCGATTTACCAGAAGGCTGTGCCGCTCCGCCCCGGCCTCTATAAGCTGGACATCGTGCTTAAAGATATACAGAGCGGAAACGTGGGGGTAGTCAACACCCGCCTGGCTGTGCCACGCTACGAGGCCGAAAAGCTTACGGCCAGCACCTTGATCATCGCCGATCAGATCGAGCGCGTCCCCGCCCGGCAGGTAGGCCTGGGCCAGTTTGTGCTGGGCGCATCGAAAGTGCGCCCGAAGATCGACCGCGAATTCACCACCGCGGAAAAGCTGGGCATCTTCCTCCAGGTCTATGGCCTCTCCATCGACGAGAAGACCCACAAGACCAATGCCACCGTGGAATACCGAGTCCGCCGCGGCGACGAGCAGGTGTTTGCTCAAACCGAAACCTCCGCCGAACTCCAGCAGACCGGCGAGCAGCTCACCATCGAAAAACTGCTGAACCTGAACAGCTTCGTCCCCGGTAAGTACAAGCTCGAGATCGTTGTTACCGATAAGCTCACTGGACAGACGCTCCACCCCTCGACCGACTTCACCGTCAAGGCAGCGGCCGAGGCCAAGACCGCGGCTCAAATTTCGCCCGGGAGGTAGTGTGTTGATAGTTCGCACAATTCGGGCCCTGACCTGGACAGCGCTCGCGTTGCTGCTGGTGGCCGGCCCCGCCCTCGCGGCCGACCACGGCAAGCTGGCCGGCGTCGTCGTTGACCCTGTGGGTACGCCGCAGATGGGCGCCACCGTTTGGGTCGCCTCCGAAGAAGCCTTGTCCTCCAACCCCGCGCAGTTGCTCACCAATTACCGCGGCGTCTTCTCCAATGAAAATCTGCTCCCCGGTCTCTACACCGTCCGTGTGACCATGGCCGGCTTTCTGCCTAGCCTCGAGCGGCACATCCGCGTTCGGCCCAACCTGACCACGCTGGTCAGAATCGAGCTCGATTCCATTTTCGCCTCGCTCGACCGCCTGCGCCGCCAGCCGCGTCCGGCTACCGACGACGATGAATGGACCTGGGTGCTGCGCACCTCCGCCGCCACGCGCCCTGTGCTGCGCTGGGCTGACGGCGAGATCGTAATCGACGCCGAAATGGCCTCTGGCGAATCCGCGCGTCGCCGCAAGGGAAGCGGACGCCTCGAGCTCACCAGCGGCGCGCGCCGCCCCGGCTCGGTGGCCAATCTGGCGGACGCCGCCGCGTCGGCCTTCGCGTACGAGCAGGCCATCGGCCGCCGCAGCCGACTGGTCTTTGCCGGCCAGATGAGCTATGAGCGAGCCGCCGGCGGATCATTTGCCACCGTCTGGCTACCCGCCGGTGAGCCCGGGAAAGGCTCCCAGACAACGCTCGTCCTTCGTCAGTCGAGCCTCGGCCCATCCGGCCCCGCCTTCCGCGGAGTGCGCATGGAGCACTCCGATCAGCTTTCATTGGGCGATCGGCTGAGCCTGCACTACAGCGCCGAGTACGTGCTGGTGGGTCTCGGCCGGTCCACCTCCGCACTGCGTCCTCGCGCCGAACTAACGGCCGCGCTCACGCCCAACTGGCATGTGTCTTTGCTCCTCGCCGCGCAGCCGGCTTTCAATAACGACCCCAACGCCGGGGCCTTGCAATCTGCGCTCGCAGCACTCGATGCCTTTCCGGCTCTGCTTCTGCGCAACGGCCGCCCGGTGATGGAAAATGGCTGGCACCAGGAAGTTGCCGTTGAGCGCCGCCTCTCTTCGCGCTCGAGCCTGATCCTCGCCGGCTTCCACGATCGCCTGGGACATCAGGCCATTGCCGGCCGCGGCTCCGCTGCTGACCCGGACGTGCTGCGCGACTTCTACTCCGCCGGTTTTCTTTATGACGGCGGCGGCTCCGGCTCGTGGGGTACACGCGCCGCCTTCCGGCATAAGTTTTCCGACGACCTCGAACTGCTGGCGGTTTATGCCTGGGCGGGCGGGCTGGTGCTGCGCGAGAATGAGATGACGGGTGTGCTTCGCGACGCCTTTGAAAACCGCGGGCGCCACAGCCTGGCCGCTCGCGTTTCGGCGAAGATGCCGCGCTTCGGCACTCGCGTGGTGGCCAGCTACAAGTGGGTGAACGGCCCGGTTATCTCTCGCGTGGACCGGTTCGGCGAGTCGCTCTTCCAGCTTGATCCGAATCTGAACCTCACCGTCCGGCAGCCGCTTCCCAGCTTCGTCGCGGGCACTCATTTCGAGGCGCTGGCCGACTTCGGCAATCTGCTGGCCCAGGGCTACGTCCCCGTCTCCACCTCGGACGGCCGCCTGATTCTTGCGCCTGCGTTTCGGTCGTTTAGGGGAGGGGTAAGCCTCCAGTTTTAGCAGTCCCCGCAGGATTACCAAATCTGGGACAATGCCTTCCAAAAACGATATTCGCTATTCTCTCCCTCGACAGGTTGACTTTAATTGGTTTTGTTTCAATAGTTTAGTTGTACAAGAAACCAGCTTCTTGTGGAAGCAGACGTGCTCTCTTTCGCCCTGGAGTGGTCTAGACGGATTGGTCAGCCTCGATGAACGATAGCCTTCGCATGCGGCTGGGCGCGGTTTCGCTGGCGCTGTTGACGTTGGCGGCGGTGGTTTTCGGCGTCCTGAACTTCCAGCAGCGGGCCCGCTTCGACACCCCTGACGACGGCGTCTCCTGGCTGGACACTCAACAGGGCGTGCAAGCCTGGAACGTGGAGCCAGATTCGCCCGCCGCCAAAGCCGGGATCAAGCCGGGCGACTACCTGAAAGCCGTTCGCGGCGTCGCGGTCACGCGCGCCACGCATGTCACCCGCCAGCTCTGGCGCGAAGGACTGTGGACGCAGGTCCGCTATCGCCTGGAGCGCGCCGGTGAACCGTTTGAAACCACGCTGATCACCGTTCCGCTGGAAAAGCCCACTTCGATTGAAAACTATCTCCGCATCGTGGGCCTGCTGTATCTCTTCATCGGGCTGTTCATCTTCGTGCGCCGGTGGAACGCCGCCCGCGCCGTGCACTTCTATCTGTTCTGCCTGGTCTCGTTCATCCTGTACACGTTCCACTACAGCGGCAAGCTGAACTCATTCGATTGGTCCATCTATTGGGCCAACCTGGTGGCGCTGCTCCTGCAGCCGGCTCTGCTGGTGCACTTTGCGCTGGTGTTTCCTGAGCGGCGACTTTCCGCCGCGCGCCATTCGCTGCGGCTGCTCGCCGTCTACGGCGTTCCGGCCGCCCTGCTGCTGATTAACATCGGTGTGGCCACCCAGGCGCTGGGCTTTGTGCCCTGGCTGGGCGCGCGCCTCGTGCTCGACCAAATTCAGCTTGGCTACCTGGGCATCTACTTCCTGGTCGCTGCGCTCATCTTCCTGCGCAGCTACCGCCGCGCGCCGAGCGGCGTCCTGCGCCAGCAGTTGAAGTGGGTCACCGGCGGCGCGCTCGCGGGCATCCTGCCCTTCCTGCTTCTCTACATCGTGCCGTTTTTCCTCGGCGTCGTGCCGCGGCCGTGGATGAAGTTCTCCGCCGTCTCGCTGGCACTGATCCCGCTGTGCTTCGGCTACGCCATCATCCGCTACCGGCTGATGGACGTGGACATCATCTTTAAGCGCGGCCTGGCTTACACGGTAGCCACGGCCGGAGTCGTCGGCGTGTACTTTGCCTTGATCGCGCTGATTGGCGTGCTCTTTCAGACCGCCTGGCCCTCGGGCCCCGCTGGCGGGATGATCGCCATTGTCGTCGCCGCGTTCCTCTTTCAGCCGTTCAAAGACTGGATCCAGTCGCGGCTGGACCGCTTCTTTTATCGCGACCGCTTCGACTATCGCCGCACGCTGATCGAGTTCGGTCGCACGCTCACCAACGAAGTGCGCCTCGATCCCATGCTCGGGTCGGTGATGGACCGCATTTCTCAGACGCTGCTGGTGGATCGCCTGGCGCTGTTCCTCGAAGACTCCGCTGCGCCGGGCCGCTTCACTCTGGCTCGCTCGATGGGCGTCCGCTCGGCCGAATCGCTGGACCTTTCGTTCCTCGCGCCCGACCGCCCCCAACTGGCCCGCGGCTACCTCTTCTACGAATCGCCGCGCTCGGCGCCGGAGCCTTCCGAATCCGTCCGGCGCACCATCGCCGAGCTGGACCTGAACTACTACATCCCCTGCCGCATCCGCGAGCGCACCGTTGCCGTGCTGGGCCTCGGTAAAACGGTGGACGGCGACTTCCTCACCAGCGAAGACGTCGAGTTACTCTTCACCATCGCCGGGTACGTGGCCATCGCCATGGACAACGCGCAGCTCTACAGCTCGCTCGAGCAGAAGGCGGTGCAGATCGAGCGGCTCAAGGATTTCTCCGAAAACATCGTCGAATCGCTCAAGGTCGGCGTGCTCGCCGTAGACCTCGAAGGCTGCGTCGAGTCCTGGAATACGCAGCTCGAAGAGCTGATCGGCGTGCCGCGCAGCGATGCTGTCGGCCGCCCGCTGGAAGAAGTTCTGCCGCTCGAGCTGGTGGCTGAAATCGCCGCGCGCGCCGCCGATGAGCACGTCTCCGGCATTTACAAATTCCACCTGCGCAACCGCGCGGGGCGAATGCTGGTGGTGAACGTCTCGATCGCGCCGCTGGTCGGCAAAGCTGGCGAGCGCATCGGCCGGCTGATCCTGCTGGACGACATCAGCCAGCGCGTCCGCCTGGAAGAGCAAATGGTCCAGACCGAGAAGCTCACCTCGCTCGGCCTGCTGGCCGCCGGCGTCGCTCATGAAGTGAATACGCCGCTGGCCGTCATCTCCAACTACATCCAGATGCTCGCCCGGCAGCTCCCGGCCGATGATCCGCGGCACCAGATTATTGACAAGGTGGTGAAGCAGACGTTTCGCGCCAGCGAGATCGTCAACAACCTGCTGAATTTCTCGCGGACGGGTGCGGCGGAGTTCACTGCGGTGAACCTCAATTCCGTGGTCGAGGAGACGCTTTCTCTGGTGACGCATCCGTTTAAGACGGCGCGCGTCAACGTACTGAAGACGCTTGAGTCAGAGCTGCCACCCGTGCTCGGCTCGGCCAACCGGCTGCAGCAGGTGTTCCTCAACCTCTTTATGAACGCGCGCGACGCGATGCCGTCGGGCGGGATGCTCGAGATCCGCACTGCATGCAACAACGGCTACGTGGAAGTGGAAATCACCGATACCGGCACCGGCATCCCCCGCGAAAATCTCCACCGCATCTTCGACCCGTTCTTCACCACCAAGTCCACCGGGCGCGGCACGGGCCTGGGGCTTTCGGTCAGCTACGGCATTATCAAGGAGCACGCCGGCAAGATTGACGTCCGCTCCACGCCGGGAAAGGGCACCTCTTTCCGCCTGGAATTCCCGGTGGCCGGGAAGGCGGTCAATGTTTAAGGGCGAGATCCTCGTCGTGGACGACGAGGCGGAAATCCGGGAAGGCCTGGAACTCCTGCTGAAATCCGAAGGCTATGGCGTGACGCTGGCCGAGACCGGCGACGCCGGCCTCACCCGCCTCGAAGAGCAACCCTTCGACCTGCTCCTGCTCGACGTCAGCCTGCCCGACCGCAACGGCCTCGAGCTGCTGCGCGAAATTCGCCGCCGCGACCCTGCCCTCTCCATCGTCCTCATCACCGCCTACGGCTCGATTGAGATGGCCCGCGCCGCCTTCAAGAGTGGCGCGCAGGACTACATCACCAAGCCGTGGTCCAACGACGAGCTGCTCGCGCAGGTGGCCCAGGCCGTCGAAGGCCGCCGGCTGCGCGAGGAAAACCTCCAGCTTAAGCGGGCCCTCAAGCAGCGCTACAACTTCCCCAACATTATCGGTAAGAGCGAAAAGATGCTTGCCGTATTCGACCTGGTCAGCCAGGTTGCGCCGTCGCGCTCCACCGTGCTCATCTCCGGCGAGAGCGGCACGGGCAAGGAGCTCATCGCCAAGGCCGTCCACTCCGCCTCGCCGCGCGCCGATAAACCCTTCGTGCCCGTCAATACCGGCTCGATGCCCGTGGACTTGCTGGAGTCGCAGCTTTTTGGCCACGTCAAAGGCGCCTTCACCAGCGCCGTCGCCTCCAAGAAAGGTCTCTTCGAGGTCGCCGACCAGGGCACCATCTTCTTCGACGAAATCTCCACCATCGGCCCGGAGACGCAGGCCAAGCTCCTGCGCGTGATCCAGGAGCGCGAGTTCATGCGGTTGGGCGGCACGGACACCATCAAGGTGGACGTGCGCATCCTCGCCGCGTCGAACCTTGATTTGTTGAGCCTGGTGCGCGAAGGCCGCT
>CAZHLD010000082.1:0-11370 GCA_964533185.1 uncultured Acidobacteriaceae bacterium
AAAAATTCGACGTCATCATCTTCCCGCCGGTCACCAGCAACATCTCCACGCTCATCAACGGCGTTCCCCGACGCATGATGGCCGATGGCTCCGATTTCGGCGGCCCCATCCCGTGGAAGAAGTCCGACCTCACGCCCAACATGGTCGCCGCCAACGGCCCCGATCAGACCGACGACATTCGCGGCGGCCTGGGCTTCGAAGGTCTCGCCAACCTCAAGAAGTTCATCGAAGACGGCGGCGTGTTCATCCCCATCACCGCGCACGCCAGCCTGCCCGTCGAACTCGGCTTCACGCCCGGCGTCTCCATCGCCGAGACGCCCCAGCTCCAGGCCCGCGGCTCTATCATGAACGCTACTGTCGAAGACAAGCGCAGCCCCATCGCCTACGGCTACGACGACACGCTCGCCATCTACTTCAACCAGGCCCCCGTCTTCCGCGTCTCGCTGCTCGGCGGCGGCCCCGGCGGCTTCGGCCAGCCCGGTGACGTCGGCGCCGCTCGCACCACCGGCCGCGGCTCCGCCACCGATCCTGACATTCCGCAGGGCCGCCCCTTCACGCCAGCCGAACGCGAGCCGCGCCGCAGCCGCTCCGAACAGGAGTTGTACATCTCGCCCGACCAGCGCCAGCAGCTCCGTGGCTCGATCCCGCCGATGCGCATGTGGCCTCGCGTTGTCCTCCGATTCGCCGAGGAACGCGACCTCCTCGTCAGCGGCATGTTGGCCGGCGGCTCCGTGCTCGCTCAGACCCCCGCCGTCATTGACGTCCCTCTCGGCCGCGGCCACATCGTGCTCTTCGCCAACAATCCCATGTGGCGCCATCAGACCCACGGCAGCTTCATGCTCGTTCTCAACGCCGCCCTCCACTTCGACCACCTCCACGTCGGCCGCCCCGCTCCCGGCTCTTCGGGATCCCGCTCGTTGGAACGGCCTTCTGAGGAGCAGTAGGCAATCCTGCCCCTACACTGGATAAGGAAATGAGCGACACGAACACAAGAGTTCCAGGCGCAGCGCCGGCGGCTGCGAAGCGGTTTGAGCATCTGAAGCTCGGCGGCCTCGTTGCCGTGCTGTACGCCTACTGCGCGGCGGGGCCGTTCGGCTTCGAGGAGATGGTCTCGACGTCCGGGCCGGGGATGGCTCTGCTTTTTCTGCTGGTGGTGCCGTGGCTGTTCAGCCTGCCGATGTCGCTGGCGACGGCGGAGATGGCGACGGCAATGCCGGTGGAGGGCGGGTTCTACCGGTGGACGCGCGCGGCGTTCGGAAACTTCTGGGGATTTCAGTGCGGCTGGTGGAACTGGACGGGCACCTTCCTGATGAACGCGGCGTACGCGGTGGTGCTGGCCGACTACACCGCGCAGATTTTTCCTTCGGTGGCGGGCGGCGTGCGCCACTGGCTGGTGGCGCTGTTTTTTCTCCTGCTGGTGGCGGCGCTGAACATCCGCGGGGTGCGCGTGGTGGGCGGGACGACCACCGTGCTGCTGTTTGTGTGTCTGGCGCCGGTGGCGGTGTTCACGGTGCTGGGGCTCGCGCAGATGCAGGGCAACCCGTTTGTGCCGCTGGTGCCGCCGGGGAAGCCGTGGCGCGAAGTGTACGGCGTGGGTCTGGCGCTGGGGTTGTGGCTTTATTCAGGGTACGAGCAGCTTTCGACGATCACCGAAGAGGTGGAAAAGCCGGCGCGGAATTTTCCGCGCGGCCTGGCGATCATCGTGCCGGTGGCGATGGTGACGTTTTTCCTGCCCACGCTGGCGGGGATCAGCGTCACCGGCGACTGGCAGAACTGGACCACCGGGTACATGGTGACGGCGGCGCGGCACGCGGGCGGCGAGCCGATGGCCGTGGCAATGTTTGGCGCGGCGATGATCGCCGTACTGCTGGGCCTCGAGAGCACGTTGCTTTCTTCGACGCGGCTGCCGTTTACGATGGCCGAGGACGGCTACTTCCACGCGCGGCTGGCGCGGCTCAATGCGAAGTTCCGCACGCCGGTGGAGTCAATCGTGCTGACTACAGGGATTTGCGCGGCGCTGGCCGTCTTTCCGGTAACCAAGCTGGTGCCGGTCTATATGTGGCTGCGCGTGGCCACGTCGGTGCTGACGCTGCTGTCGGTGTGGCGTCTGCGCGCGACGCGGCCCGACCTGCCGCGCGGCTTCCGCATCCCCGGCGGACGATGGGGCGTCGCCCTCGTCGTCCTGGTTCCTCTCACCCTCTTCACTTGGTGGCTCGCCAATACCGACCCCTTCGCCCGTCTGTGGGGTCCCGCCTTGCTCGCCGCCGGCCCCATCGCCTACCTCGCGGTACGCGGGAGATCTTGAGGTCGTGAAGTCGCGAGTAAAGGTCAGGGACTGGAAGCCAGAGAGCCGCGGGGTTTGTTGAGGAGGACGAGTTCGCGGGCGAAAAGGGGCTGGCCGGGGAATTCGCGGGTGAGATCGGTGAGAAGAGAGCGGGCGAGGTCGGGCTGCTTTTCGCGCAGCGCGGCCAGCGCGAGAAGCATTTTGGCGAAGGGCATCAGGAAGTGCCCCCGAGTGGCGACCCGGCGAAGCTGTTCCATGCCGGCCATGCGGTCGCCACAAATCCCCCCAAACCATAGGAAGAAACGGCAGAAGGAAATGCTGTCTTTCTGGTTCTAGTAATGCTAGATGGAGTACGCCAGCAGCACACGACTGATGGTTGAGCCGGTCGAATACTATGCAGAGCGAAAAGATCCACGCGGTGGACATCCTTGATTGGGATTATTTGTGCGGTATTGCGGAGCACCTGGAGCCAGGTGAGCTTCGGACCTGGACCCAGGGCATCAGGTATTTCGCTGATCAGTTCACTTCCACAGGCAATGTGGAGCAGCAAGATCGTCTGTTGAGAGACTTGCTCCGTCATTCCACCGCGCATTCGACTGTCGAAACGGCTGCAATCGTTGTGGTTGCCCTGGCGCGCGATACACACACAGACCGGGAACAGTTGCGCAGGTTTGCGAAACAGCGCGGAATCAGGCGAGGCTAGCTCCGTCGTTTTACCAAACCGTCTTTGATCCAACCGGGAATCGATGCCTTCAGGCCGCGGAGGAGGCGATCTTCCGGTGTGAGGCGCTTCCGCTTAGCGGATTTGCCCCTGGCTCTCTTGGGAGAGACTGATTTTGATCGCTGAACAATTCGCCGCAATGGCTTTTCCTTCCCGGTGTGGCGACGTTACTTAACTCCATGATAGGAGCCGGTGCCCCTGATGTCAAACGCAGTCCCGCGTGGTGTGTTCTCTCTCAGCTAGCTTCGACCGAGGAGGGCTCTATGCGTGGCGGTGAGGGTGAAGGCGAGGGATTCGCGGGTGATACCGTCAACGATGGGCGCAACGAACCACCGCACGACGGCGGGGATGGTGCGGCTGAGGGAGATGGACTCGCACTGCACGTACACGCCGCCGTCTTTCTGCTCGAAGCGCCAGTAGGCGTTGATGCGCCAGAGGTAGCCGCCATCGTTGCCAACGGGTTTTTCCGGGCCGGCGGGCTTATCGGCGTCTTCGGCCTGAGCGATGCGCGTAGAGACGCTGCGGCTTATGGCGCGAGTGGGACTCATGGTGGTGTAACGCACGGTGTGGTTGGTGTTGAGCACGACGGTGATGACTTTCTTGCGGCGGAAGCGGAGGAAAATCTTGTACTCGTCGCCGGTGCGAGAGAGGAGCTTCGAGGCGGTGACTTCGGGGGAGTAGTAGGTGGAGTGGTGGTCGTAGTCCTGGAGGAGGCGGAGGGTCTGCGGGAGGGTGGCGCCGGGAATGAAGATGGTGCCGATCCAGTGGTGGATGATGCCGTCAGGGCAATCGGGCTTGGCGAGCTGCTGCATGACTACTTCGCCGCGGGCGAGCTGTTCGTCGTCGGCTTTGCGGGCGGCTTCGGGGAGCGTATCCACCCAGAGGAAGGGAGCGCCAGCGGAGAGGTCAACGTCGCGGCGGGCCTCGAGCTGGCGGGCGTAGTTGTCGAAGGCGGCGACGGTGGCGGGCTTGAGCTCGCTAGCGGGCGCGAGGGCCTGCACAGGCAGCGAAGTTGCCAGCCAGATCAGGGCCAGCAGTGCAGCGGCGGCGCGACGTGAAAAGGATGTGCGACGGTGCATCCCTGCTCTCCTGCTGGCGGCCACTGTTGGAACGGATGAATGTATCCGACCCGCGCAGATACCGCCAGCTACAGTTTTATTAGATGCGCACTAGGGCCGGGAGCGCACGGGGCAGGGGGAACGGTGCCAACGGGGGAGGTCTAGGAAAGACCGGCGAAGACCAGATAGAGACCGACGACGAGGCCCAGAACAACTGCGAACAGGACGACGTGAATCTGGCCGTTCTTGTTGTATTCGAGAGCTGAATGAGCGCGCATTAGAAATTCACCCTGAGATAAAATTTAGATGCAGGGCGGGGCCAGGCAACGCGCTGCATGCACTCCTTTAATAGCACCCCTGGCGGCGGCCGGGGAGGACAGACCCCAAAGGGCTTGCCGTGCTGGTTAACTCCCTGTATGCGAATGATTTGTGAGCGAATCCTGCAACGGGAAGGGGGGATCAGAAGATGAGGTCGGATGCAGCCCTTCCTGCCAGTTGGAAGGGAAACGCGTGGGGGTACCGACAGGCGGGCTGCTGGCGGGTTGGGTAGCTCGCCTACGGCCCGCTCGCGCGGACCGTCGTCCCCGCAGCGCAGCCCCCAACCCGTTACCTGTGAGGCTACGCGGACGCGGAAAAATGACCAATGGGCCGAAGGCCTCAAAAAAGTCAGTACCCGGGTTTTAGTACTGTGCCGGGGAGGGCAAATTATTCGACGACGGCGGCTTTATTGGCGCCAGAGAGCGCCATCCAGACGCGGCCGCGCGCGTCGCGGGCCATGTGGCGGACTTCGGAGCCGGCCGACGGGAGCAGGAAGCGCTCGAAGGCCTGCGTCCTGGGGTCGAAGCGGACGAGTTGATTGGCGGCGAACTCGTTGTACCAGATGACGCCCGATCCATCAGCTTCGATGCCATAGGGCTGCGACGCGGGGCCCGAAGGGCTGAGCCATTCCTGAATGGCCCGGGTCTCCAGGTCGAGCCGGCCGAGTCGCCCGCCGCGGAAATCAGTGTAGTAGACGGCGTTGCCGGAGACGGCCAGGCGGCGCGGGCGAGCGTCGGTGGAAGGCAGCTCGACTTCAGTGATGGCGCCGGTGGCGGGGTCGATGCGGCCGAGCTTATTGGTGTTGAACTCGCAGAACCAGAGCGCGCCATCGGGCGCCGGAACGATGCCGTAGGGGCGGGCATTGGGTGTGGGCACCGTGTATTCCTTCATGGTGCCGGTGCGCGTGTCCATACGCACGACGAGGTTCGAGCGCTGCGCCGTGAACCAGAGCGCGCCGTCGGGGCCGAAGACGGGCGTGTGCGGGTCTTTGGCCGTGGGCGCGGCAAATTCAGTGATGACGCCGGTGCGGGCGTCCACGCGGCCGATCTTGCCGACGGAATTCTCGGTGAACCAGATGTTGCCTTCGGCGTCGGAGACAAGGCCGTGCGGGCCGGAGTTAGCGGTGGGGACGGGGAAGAGTTTCCATTCGCCGCTCTCGGGATTGAGGCGGGCGATCTGATTGCCGCGCTGGAGAGTCAGCCAGACGCTGCCGCTGGGGTCAGTGGCTGGATCGTGCGGAAAACCGCCTTCGAGCGGCACGTTCCATTCACGGACGCGGCCAGTGAGGGGAGCCGGCTTCGCGGCGGCTGCGGCGGGAGGCTGCTTGAGGGCGAGGCGCAGGGTGACGGAAGTGGGCTGGCCGGCGCGGACCAGGACGTTATGTTCCCAATCGGACCACAGGCCGCCGGACTGGGCGCGCAGGTGGTAAAGGCCGCGGCTGATGCGAGGCACGCGGAACTTTCCTTCGGTGTCGGTGCGAACCGTGAACGGGCGTCGGCCGTCGGCGGTCTGGATCAGCACGCGCGCGCCGGCGACAGGTTTGCCGGCGGCGCTGACGACGCTGCCGCTGAGTACGCCGACAGTCTGCGCGGCAAGCAGTGTGGCCGAGACGAACACGACCAGCAGTACGAGCAGGGCTCGTGCGAGTGTCTTCATCAGCGGGCTCCTGAACAGATGCTATGCCAGCGGCGCGGCGGAAACAACCTGTCCGGTGCTCATTGACGCACCTGTACCATCGGCCTAAGATGACCGGGAGGCGGAGGGGCAAATGGCAAACTTTTGCGCGCGATGCGGGAAACCGATGGCCGAGGGCGCCGTGGTGTGCGTGAACTGTGGCGCTGGTCCGGCGGCGACGGAGCGGAAGAGCAGCCCGGGGCTGAAGATTCTGCTGGTGGTGGTGATTGTGCTGGGCGCGGCGTTTGTGGTGGGAGCACTGGGCGTGGCGTTCGGTGTGTGGAGTTTTACGAGACAGGTTACGGTGAACACGTCCGGCGACCAGATGGAAATCACCACGCCGGGCGGGCAAATCACCGTCGGCGAAAAAATCCCGGTGACTGAGGCCGAGCTGGGCGTGCCCATCTACCCGGGGTCGGAGCAGGCCGAAGGCGGAATGCAGGTGAAGACGCCGCAAGGCGTTTCCGGGACCTACGTCTTCCGCACCTCGGACCCGCCGGACAAGGTGATAGCGTTCTACCGGGAGAAGCTGGCCGGACGGAACGCCAGCTTTATCGAGTCGTCGGACCATGGAATGATCACCGGTGGGAAGGACCGGGAGGACGGGTTCCTGATCGCAGTGGCTCGAGAGGAGAAGGACGGCAAGACGGTGATCTCGATTACGCGCGGGCGGGCGATCCCCGCTGCGCAATGAGTCGTAACGCTCCCGCCGCCTGAAATGCGCGTCGTGATGGACCAGCCCAAAGAAAACGCGCGCAAGAGAGCAAAGCAGTCTGCCGCAGCGCCAGCCGGACGATGGCTGCGGCGCCTCGCCGTTGGGATGGCGCTGCTGATGTGCTCCTGCGGATCGGGCGGCACCGACCCGGACGTCAACAAGATTTCCAAACCGAATCTGACCGAGCGGGACATCCGCAACTATCTGGACGCTTATGCCGAACTCAAAAAGGACAAGCAGAAGGCGCTGCGGGCAGGAGCCCCGGACCAGTACACCCAGGAGCAAAACGACGCGACCATCCTGCAGCACGGAATCACCGTGAACGAGTTCACGTTCATCGGCGCGCGGATCGACAACGCGCTGGCGTTGCTGGACCGGGAAAAGACGACGCCAATCCCGGAGCCGTATCGGTCTGACTGCGAGCTGGTGCGGCGGATGCGCGAAGAGATCGAAGAGGTGCGGAAGCCGGTTCCCTTCCCCTAGTCGCGCGAAAACTTTCGGCTGGTCATTGGAGGGAGGAACGATGAAGCGAAGCAGGATAGCGGCACTTGTGGTGGGAGCGGCACTGGGGCTGGGCGCGATTCATGCGGGGGCGCAGGGGGCGCCGCAGACGCAGGCTGAGCAGCGGGCGAGGGCGATAGAGGCGGCGAGCAGTCCGGCGAAGCGTCCGCTGACCGATGAGGACGTACAGAAATACTGCGCGGCGCAGGCGGAGATCGTCCCGGCGAAGCGTGCCGACGAGAAGTCCGGCAAGACGATCAACAGCGCGGATACCAAAGAGCGGACCAAAAAGATCTTGGAGAAAAACGGGCTGACGATGGAGGAGTACACGTTCATCAGCCTACGGATGAACACCGCGCGGCTGTACTCAGGGATGAATCGGTGTCCCGAGACGATGAAGGCCGATTGTGAGTTGTACAAAAAACACAAAGAACAGATTGTGGCCGCGCAGACCGCGCAGTAATTCCCGCAACCAGGAGGAGAACCAAATGAGGGGAATGCTAATTTGTCTGGGCGCTGTCGTGCTACTGGGATGCGTGAGCCTGAGCGTGGCCGCGGCCGGGCCGGCGCAGGTGGCCGGGAATGGACGCTGAAGTACGGGAGCACCACGGCCACGCTCGACTGTACAAGACTGAGGCCACGAAGTGTGGATAAATCCTCCCGATTGCTTTACATCCCGGAGGCAGGAAGGTGCAAATGGAAGTCGCTCGAAGGCACGGCCAGAGGCACGCGGCAGCAGGGATTTGTCATCGACGGAGGGCAATCATGAAGAGGATCGGACTCCTTCTCCTATCACTAATTCTATTGACTCCTCTAGGAATTCCAGCCCAGCATCGCGCAAGGTCCGTGCAGTTTACAACCACCATTCAAGAAGCGACCGCCTACGCAATGGACTTGCAGAAACGTCACAAAATCCCGGGCATGGCGATTGCCGTCGCCATTCACGGAGAAATCGTTTGGAACGAAAGCTTGGGTTTCGCAGACCTAGAAAACCATGTTCCAGTTACCGCGGCGACAAAATTCCGCCTCGGCAGCGTGTCCAAACTGCTCACCGCCGCCGCGATGGCGCGGCTCTATGAAGATGGACTGATCGATCTCGATGCTCCCATCCAGCAATACGTGCCATCTTTTCCCGTGAAGAAGTGGGTGATCACAAGTTGGCAACTTGCGTCTCACACGGCGGGCATTCGGCACTACAGGGACACCGACCCAATCGTCTGTGGTCCGACATTCAAGACCGTAACCGAATCACTCAACCTTTTTAAGGACGATCCCTTGCTCTTCGAGCCTGACACTCGATATGAGTACTCCAGTTTTGGCTACAACCTGCTGAGCGCAGTGATCGAGGGTGCCTCCAGTCAAGACTTTCTCAACTACATTCGAAGTAAGGTATTCCAACCGCTCAAAATGGAACACACGGTTGCCGACGACCCTTTTGCAGTCATCGATAACCGCACGAGGTTCTACTTTGTCCAGTCCGACGGGGCGGTGCGGAACGCCCCCTTCGTGAACAGCAGCTTCCGTTGGGCCTCGGGCGGATTCCTTGCTACCGCAGAAGACCTCGCGCAGTTTGGCATGGCACATGTCCGCGAAGGCTTCTTTAGACAGTCCAGGCTCGCTCTCCTGTTCACGTCCCACAAGCTCAAGGATGGAAAAGAGACAGGCGTTGGACTCGGGTGGCGCATCGGCCGAGACAAGCAAGGCGTCGAATACTTTCATCACGGTGGTGCAATGGAAGGGGCGCGGGCTTTCCTGCTGGTAAAGCCCGCTTCAGGAGTCGTAGTGGTCATGCTCGCGAATGCCTTTGCCCCATTCGGCGAGGAGGATGCGCTAAAACTGGCTTCGATGTTTGAGAAGGAGGCCTCAGCGTCCAAGAATCCTCTTGGGTTTGCAGCGCCCCTCCCAACCGCGCCGGAGTTCAAGAAAACCGGCGTACTGCCGTTGCTGGCCCACTAACTATGTGCTGCGATCTTTGCCGATGGGGCGGGTCTGGCTACGGGTGACTGCGCCGGGCCATGCCTGCGCGAGGGCTAGGAGGAGCTGACGACGACGCTCCGTTAGAGGGGCCAGCGCGCGGCAAAATCGCCCCAGTTCGCGCGATTCCTTCAGGTTGACACCGGGTTACAGCCAGGGTGGCATTAGCAGGTTGCTGAAAAAGTCGCCTGCGTGTCATTCCGAACGCAGCGAGGAATCTGCTTGTACTTCAGCAGACTTGAAAACGAAGCAGATTCCTCCGGTCGGCAAAAGACGCCGACCGTCGGAATGACAGCCCCAGGGTTTTTTCTGCAATCTGCTAGACGCGCTCGATGCGGACCTTTTGGAGCACGACGGGCGTGCGCGGGCGGTCGCTCGAGTCGCGCGGCAATTCGGAGATCTTCACGGCCACGTCCAATCCTTCGACGACCTCGCCGAAAATCGCGTGGCGGTTATCGAGCCAGGGCGTCGGGGCGACGGTGATGAAAAACTGGCTGCCGTTGGTGTTCGGCCCGGCATTGGCCATGGAGAGTTTGCCCGGCTTGTCGTGGCGAAGCGAGGCGTGGAACTCGTCGGCAAACTTGTAGCCCGCGTCGCCCGTGCCGGTGCCCAGCGGGCAGCCGCCCTGGATCATGAACTTGGGGATGACGCGGTGGAAGGCGAGGCCGTCGTAATACGGCCGCTTGGTCTTGGCGGAGCTGCGGGCGTCGCGGAACTCTCTGGTGCCCTCGGCCAGGCCGATAAAATTGGCGACGGTCTGCGGCGCTTCCTTATCGAAGAGACGGGCGACGATGTTGCCCTGCGATGTTTCCAGTATGGCGTAGGTCCCCGGCTGGCGAGTCACGCGATGCTCTCCTTTGTGTAATTCCGAAGAATGGTCCGCGCATTATCGCCCAAGCGCCCGAGCGAAGCAAACTGGTGTACTCGTCCACATGATTAGTGACACTGGGGCTCCTTTCGTTTGGTTTTCCAATGCTCGAGGAATTCGAGTGGGGTGCGATAGTCCAGCGCCTGATGGGGGCGGATCGAGTTGTAGGTTTGCTCCCAGGCGAGCAGTTGACGGTTGAGCGCCGGCAGGCTCCACGATTCCGGCGTCACCTGGTAGAACTCTTCGTGGTGGGTGCGATGGGCGCGCTCGACGTGGCCGTTGAGTTTGGGCGAGCGGGGCGGCAGCACGAACAGGGGTACCTCCCGCTGCTGGCAGGCCAACTCGAACTCGGCGGCGAACTCACTGTCGCCGTCCACCTGCAGGGCGGCAACGCACTTCTTTGGTGTCGATCTGGACCAGGTCGCCGGGCTGCTGGAGGGGCCAGAAGGGAGGCTTGCGGGTGGCCCAGGGGCGGTGGCGCAGCTTGCGTCGCGCTCGTCGGGCTGCGGCCGGCCGCCAAAGTGCGACTCAGCTTTTTTCGCTCCTGCGGCGCTGCCCTGATTAATTGAGCACGGTGAAATTAATACTGCTCTGCGCCGTCCCCGCGGCGTTGGTGACGGCGATTGGCCCGGTGCGCGCGCTGGGAGGAACGACGGCGCGAATCTGCGTATTGGAGTCGACCGTAAAGTTGTGCGCCGTCCTCCCATTGAAGATCACCTTGGTCACTCCGATAAATCCCGTGCCGGTGATGGTCACCACCGATCCCTTGAACCCGCTGGTGGGGCTGAACGAGCTGATCGTCGGCGCCACAACAATGACGAAGTCCGCGGCGCTCGAGGCCGAGCCAGCCGGGTTGGTGACACTGATTTTTCCTGTGGTGGCACCGGTGGGCACCCTGGCCGTGATTTGTAGATTGGAGTTCACCGTGAATGCCGTGGCCGGAGTGCCGTTGAAGGCGACGGCCGTCGTTCCCGTAAACCCACTTCCCGTGAGCGTCACGCTGGTACCCACTGGACCGCTGGTGGGGGTGAAGGAGGTGATGCTCGGTGCCACGATGACGGTGAAGTCGGTGGCACTGGTCCCCGTGCCGGCGGGGTTGGTGACGCTGATCTTCCCGGTGGTGGCTCCGGCGGGCACGGTGGCGGTGATCTGAGTACCGGAGTTCACGGTGAAGGCGGTGGCTGGGGTGCTGTTGAAGGCTACCGCGGTTGCGCTGCTGAAGTTGGTGCCCGTGAGCGTCACGCTGGTACCCACTGG
>CAZHLD010000083.1:0-11024 GCA_964533185.1 uncultured Acidobacteriaceae bacterium
TGGTCGCCGTTGCCATCCCGTTCCTCGCCGTCGCGCCGATTCCCGAGGCCTCGATTACTTACCTTGCCTCCCTCCTTCAGCCCGACCCCCAGGCCGTTCTTGGCTTTCGCTACGACCTCATGTCCGTTGGCTGGAAGCTCGTCGCCGAAAATCCCTTGCTTGGCGTCGGCATTGGCGGCTATCCCGCGCGCTCCCCTAACGCCGCCCTCTTCAACTATCCCCACAACCTCTTCCTCGAAGTCGGCGCCGAGATGGGCATTCTCTCCTCCGCACTCTTGGTGGTCCTGGTGGCCGCCTCTTTCCGGGAGAGCCTGCGCCAGGTCATCAACCGTCACTTCCCTTTGCACAAGCTCTCCTGCGTCGTACTGGTCCTTCTGGTCATGGGTTTGGTTTCCATGATGACCTCGGGCGACATCACCAGCCATCGCAATATGTGGCTCTATATGACCCTGCCCTTCGTCTTGCGCAACCTGGCTCTTCGCCAAGAATCCTCGAACACCGTGCATCTGCCCCTTGCCACACGGCCGGCCTGACGCCTCCGCAGGGAAGGGAACGACGTTCCACCGACAATGGATCATCTGGTCAGCTCACCGACGATAGGAGTCGTCGCCTCTCCGGCCGGCCTCGCCTCGCGCTCTGAAAGCGGTGGCCGGCTCTCACCCGCTCTCTCTCCGCACCTCGCCGGCCTGACCGTCTGTCAGTTCTCCACCGTGCAGCGCACGGTTGACGCCCGCGCATTTTTCCGCGAATGTGCCCCGCTCCGCGCCGCCGGTCTGCGCACGCGCCTGCTGGCACCACACGGCGTCAACGGTCTCCGCGACGGCGTCGAGCTATCTTCTCTCCCCGCCCGCAAGAACCGCTTCCTCCGCATGCTCCTCGCCCCGGCTCTGCTGCCCACTTTGCTCCGCCAGCGCGCCGCTCTCTACCACTTCCACGATCCCGAGCTCATCCCCCTCGGACTCCTGCTCAAGCTGCTCTTCGGCCGCAAGGTGGTTTACGACTGCCGCGAAGATTTCCCCTGCATGATGGCCAATAAGCGCTACCTGCCCGCGAATCTCCGCCCGCTAGTTGGCTGGTCGCTCTCCGCCCTGGAGGGGCTGGCCGCCCGCTTCCTCGACGGCGTTCTCACCGCCGACGCCTCCACCATGCGTCGCTTCGCCCGCCTGGGTCGCAGCCACAAGATCGTCTTCTTCAATTTCCCCAATCTCGAGTTCTTTCCCGAGCCATCCTCTGTCCCCAAGCGCTACGACCTGGTCTATCGCGGGGGCATCGCCGACCGCACCGGCACGAACGTACTCCTCGAAGCTCTGTGTATCCTCCGCGACCTGGGCCGCCCCGCGAAAACTCTCTTGCTCGGTTACTTCGATGATCCCCGCGCCGAGAACGACCTTCGCGCGCAGATGGCCGCGCGCGGGCTCACCAATTGCATCGACCTTCTCAGCCGCATCGATCACAGCCACATGGCCGCCGCCCTCGCCCAGGCCCGCATCGGCGTCTGTCCCCTGCAAGCCATCCCCAAATTCCTGCGCAACATCCCCGTCAAGGTCTTCGAGTACTGGGCCTGCGGCCTGCCGGTGGTCACCAGCGACCTCCCGCCCATTCGTCCTTTTTTGCGCCACGCCGACTACGGTCTCCTGTTCAAGCCCGGCGATGCCGCCGCGCTGGCCTCGTCCATCCAATGGCTCCTCGAACATCCTGTCGACGCCCGCCGGATGGGCGCACGGGGACGTGCCGCCGTCGTCGAGCGCCTCAACAATCGCAACGAAATCCGCAAGCTTCTCGCTTTTTACTCCCGCATCCTGGAGTGAACTGATGATCGAACGTCTGATCCGCGCAAATGCCGGCCGACTGCAGGGCCTCTACGACCGCATGCCCCGGCCCGTGCAGTGCCTCCTAGCCTCCGTGCGCGGCCTCTTCCTCACCCGCATCCGCTACGCGCCGGAGATGTACCTTCTGCTTGAGGAATTGCTCCAGCACGAGGCATGGAGTGCCGAGCAGATTGCCGAAATGCAAGCGGCGGCCTTACGCCGCATCGTTGCCCGCGCCCGCCAGACCGTCCCCTTCTATGCCGCCTATCCTTCCCTCAACGGCCGGCCCGCCGACGAGCTGAAGCAGCTCCCGGTGGTAACCCGCGAGATGGTTCGCAGCGATCCGGAGAGCTTCGTTTCTCGCGCCGTCTCGGCCGCCGACCGCATCCGCGTTGCCACCACCGGCACCACCGGCTCAAGCCTGAAAGTCTGGTATAGCCCGCAGGTCGCGCGTCGCTCCTGGGCCTTTCGCATGCGCCAGTGGGCCTGGGCCGGCCTAGAGCCGCGCCGTCCCCGCCTCACCTTTTTTGGCAGCCGCGTCGTTCCTCCCGACCGCAACCAGGGACCGTACTGGATCACCAATCTTCTCGAACGCCAGATTCTGGCCAGTATTTTCCACCTCTCCGACCGCACCGCTGCCGACTACCTGGGCTTCCTCCGTCGCCACTGCAACTGGGTGCTCGAAGGCTTTCCCTCGGTCCTCGGCATCCTCGCCGATTTCGTGCTCCAGTCCGGCGAGCCGATTCCCATGCGCGTCGTCTTCACCGATGGAGAGCCGCTTTATCCCTTCCTCCGCGAAAAAATCGAGAAGGCCTTCGTCGCCCGCGTCTGGGATAGCTACGGCATGACCGAATATTGCGGCCTCATCCAGCAATGCGAGCGCGGCCGGATGCACCTGATCCCCGAATATGGCTACCTCGAAATCCTCGATGCTGAAAATCGCCCCGTCCGCCCGGGCGAAGAGGGCTATCTGGTCTGGACCGGCCTGATCAACGACACCATGCCGCTCATCCGCTATCGCATCGGCGACCGCGGCTGCTGGTTGGCCCGCACCGACTGCCCCTGTGGCCGCGCCTTCCCGCTCGTGGTTCCAACCATCACCCGCGAAAGCGACCTGCTCCACTGCCCCGATGGCCGCATCTTTTCCCCCCGCGCCCTCAACCAGCTCCTCAAAGACTCCTACGCCTTTCGCTGCTGCCAGTTCCTGCAGGAAGCGCCCGACCGCGTCATGGTCCGCGCCGTCGCCTCCAACGGCAATGCCCTCGTGGAGCTCGCCGACGTCTGCCTGCGCATGCAGAAGCTCGTCGGCAGCGCCATGCAGGTCACCGCGCAGCTTGCCGCCGAGCCGATCGTTCGTGCCGGCGGCAAAATCCCCCTGATCGTCCAGCAGGCCAACGGATGAAAAGCAAGCGCCTCATTGTCAACGCCGACGACTTCGGCTGGATCCATTGAGCTCATTGCCTATTCCTAACCCTGGCTCCGCTGCTCCTCCGGCCCCCGCTGCTCTCCAGCTTCATCCGGAGGACCTGCTCTGGTCCGGGCTTGCCTTTCCAGTCCTCACTGAGGAAGAGCTGGCCCGGCAGCGCGCCGCCCTGGGCGACCGCGTGCATTTCCATCACGGTGTCTGGTGGAATCAGGCCCGGCCCTTCTTCTGTATGCCCTGCGCGCCGCTGGCCCGGCTCGATCAGCGTCTCGCCTGGCCTGCGCTACGCCATTCGCTTCTGGGGTTCACTTGCCTTGCCCTGCCCGGCACGCCGGCCAACGGCTGTCGGCAGATGATCGTCGCCGAGAATGTGTCCCACTATTCCATCGCCACCCTTTCCAGGAAGAGACGCTCGCTAGTGCGCAGGGCGCTGTCCAATCTGCAAGTGCGGCCCATCGAGCGCCTCGACGACCTGCTCAACGATGGCTACGGCGTTTACGTCACCTGGCATCAGCGCAACGGCTGGGGCCGTGACCGCTCCGACCGCGCCGCTTATTCCGCCTGGATCACTCGCGCCTATAGCCAGCCCAGGCGCCTCTCCATCGGCGTTTATCGCGGAGATCGCCTGGTGGCCTTTTCCTTGACTCTCGCCGTCGGCAACGTCGTCGAACCCTCCTTTCTTGCCAGTCACACGGATGCCTTGGATTTCCTCCCCAACGACGCGCTCTTCCACGCCATCCTCTGCATCTCGCGTCAGACACCCGGCATCGACTCCGTGGACTTCGGCCCTGTCTCCGCCAAGCCCACTCTGAACGAATTCAAACTGCACTACGCCACCGTGAAAACCATTCCTTCGTTCACCTGGGTGAATCCCCTCGTCCGGCCGCTCTTTGCGCACTGGACCCGCAATCGCTATCCCTGGCTGCATCCAGCAGGCACTTCGAAAAGTTCCAAGTCTCTGGCCACGGACTCCCTGGAGGTCGTCTCATGAGCTTCACAAATGGCGCAAAGCGCCTCATCATCAACGCCGACGACCTCGGCTGGTCCCGCGGCATTTCCGACGGCATTTTCCTCGCCCATCGCCAGGGCCTGGTCACCAGCGCCTCTCTCATGGTCAATCAGCCCGCCAGCGACTACGCCTTGGTTCTGGCCGGCCAGAATCCCCGGCTCACGGTTGGCGTTCATCTGAATCTCAGCGCCGGTGCTCCCGTCCTCCCGCCCGAAAACGTACCCACGCTTGTTGACCGCGATGGAAAGTTCTATCCCTTCGCGCAACTCCACCGCCGTCTGCTCCGCTGGCAAGTCTCCTCCGCTGAAGTTGAGGCCGAGTTCCGCGCCCAAGTCCGTTGGATGAAGCAGCGCGGCTTCACGCCCACCCACGCCGACTCCCATCACCATGTCCACATCTACCCCGTGGCCGCCCTCGCCTTTCGTCGCGCATTGCGTCACGAAGACATTCGCCACGCGCGCGGCTATCGCCTGCGCCACTGGCTCGCAAAGGGCGTCTCCGGTCTTCCCTATACCGGCCCGGCCCCCCGCAGATGGCTCATGTGGGCGTACGTCGAGCTTCTCCATGCTCTGGCCTTCCGCGACCTTGTCTCAGCCAATAGCAGCCTGATCGTCCATCCTTCCTATCGCGGGAAGCAGGGCCGCCTCCGCGAAGCCTGGCGCCATGCCTTTGCCAACCTGGCCCCGGGCACCTATGACCTCGGCTGCCATCCCGGCATCTCCGAGCCTGGTTTTTCTGAGACCGATCCGCTTCGCGAGCTGCGCGAATGCGAGCTCGAGGCTCTGACGCATCGCGACCTTCGCCACGATCTCCACCGCAGCGGCGTCGAGCTGATCACCTACGCCGACCTCTGACGAACCACCATCCATGGAACTCAAGCGCATCGAATCCATGACTCCCGCCGACTGGGACGCCGCCATCGCCCGCCCTGCTGCTCAGAAACACATCCTCTGCCCTGTCTCGCTCCTGAATGCTCTCTAACGGAACTCATATCGTCTTCTGGTCGTGCCTGGCGCTGATCCTGTATGTCTACGCCGGCTACCCCCTCCTTCTTCTTTCCGGCCTGCTCGGCCGACGCAAACCCGTCCGCCGCGGTCCGGCTCTGCCGTTTCTTAGCGTCTTGATCCCCGCGTACAACGAACAAAAGTCCATCGCCGCGAAACTGCAAAACCTCCTTGCCGCCGACTATCCATCCGACCGGCGCGAAATTCTCGTCGGCGACGACGCCTCCTCCGACCGCACCGCTTCCATCGTCCGCTCTTTCGCCAGGGAAAACGTCCGTCTCATCTCCGCCCGCTCATGCCAGGGCAAGAGCGCCATCCAGAACGAGTTGGTCGCCAACTCTTCCGGCTCCGTCCTGGTCTTCACCGATGCCGATTGTTTTCTGCCCCCGGACGCCCTTCGCCTTGTGGTCGAAAACTTTGCCGACCCCGAGGTCGGCCTGGTCACCAACCGCCCCTCCTTCTCCAATCCCAACGAGACCCGCGTCGTCGAAGCCGAGTGCCTCTACTGGCGCTACGAGCACTGGCTCCGCCAGCAGGAAAGCGACCGCGGTCTGCTGGCCCTGGCCAGCGGCTCGCTCTTCGCCCTGCGCCGCGATCTCTGGCAGCCTCTCGAGCCCGGCGTCGGCGACGACTTCGTCCTCCCTCTTCAAGTTGCCCTCCGGGGTTTCCGCAATGTCGTTGACCCGCGCGTCTCCGCCCTCACCGAGCTCGCGCAAAAACACGCGCCCGCCTTGCTGTGCATGAAAATGCGCATCATCAGCAAGGACTTTCGCGGCCTGCTCCGCAATCCGTCTGCTCTCAATCCGCTTCGCACTGGCGCCGTCGCCATCGCCCTGTGGTCTCACAAGCTGCTCCGCTGGCTTGTGCCTTACTTTCTTTTCGCCCTGGCCGCCAGCAATGCCTTTCTCCTCGATCACCCGGCGTTTGTTGCCTCCCTCCTCGCCCAGGCGCTCTTCTACGCCCTGGCGCTGGCCGGCGTTCTCGATCGCGGCCGCCGTCTCCAATTTCCATTTTCCGTGGCTTCTTCGTTTTGTCTGGTCAACTGTGCCGCGCTGCTGGGCACCCTCCACTGTCTCTCCGGCCGCACATCCGGCCAGTGGCGCACCGTCCGTTAGCCTTGTTCGGCGGGAAGGGAAGTATCCGCCGGGTGACTCTGAACCGATGACTTCGCCGTGGACAGCCGCGACCGCCGGATTTCTCGTTTGTGCAGCGACCCTTCCGTTGGTTCTGTTCGTCGCTCGTCGCTGGCGTTTCTATCAGGCCGCCGGCCCCCTCGACATCCACTCTCGGTCCATTCCCCGCTTGGGCGGCATCGGCATCCTCCTGGGCCTTCTGTTCGCCCTGGCAGTTTCACCGGCCTTTCTCTTCCACAAAAACCTGGCTTTGCTCGTAGCCCTCGTCGTTGTCTGGCTCTCCGGTCTCACCGACGACCTTCGCCGCCTCCCTCCCGGCCTCCGCTTCCTTCCACAGACGCTCGCTGGGCTCCTCCTCTGGTGGGCCGGCTGGCAGCTCCCAGTTACTGGCTCCACGGTCCTCAATCTGCTCCTCACCTCGCTTTACGTTGTCCTGCTCATCAACGCCTTCAACATGCTCGATGGCGCCGATGGCCTGGCCGGCGGCGTTTCCGCCGTCATCGCTTTGGGCTTCCTCCTCTGGTTTGCGGGCTCAGCCAACACCCTGGGCGCCGCCGTCGCCGCAGCGCTGTTGGGCAGTTGCGTGGGCTTTCTGCTCTACAACTTCCCGCCGGCAAAAATCTTCATGGGCGATTCCGGCAGCAACGCCCTCGGCTTTCTCATCGCCTTCCTGAGCCTCGAGTTCTATCGCCGCCAGCCTGTTCGGGGGATCCACTGGCTCCTTCCGCTTCTCTTCGCCGCCCTCCCCATACTCGACTTGCTCTTCGCCGTCCTTCGCCGTCTCTCGAGGGGACACTCCCCCTTCGCCGGCGACCGCCAACACTTCTACGACCTTCTCCTTCAGCGCGGCTGGTCCCCGCGCCGGGTCTTCTTTGTTACTTCGATTGGTACTTCGGTCTTGGTCTTTCTTGGCTGGCTTCTTGGTCGGCAGGAACTCTCGGCGCTTCTTCTTCTGCTCGGACTTGTTTTGCTCTGCCTCAGGGGGTAACCACCGCGAAGTAGAACTGCATGTCAAACTCCGCTCCGCCCTGGAAGTTCGTCCAAATCGCCCCGTCCGTGCTGTACTGGAACCGCCCATCCGTGAACATGCTCGGCACAGAGAACCCGTAGTTGCTTCCTTCCTGCAGCGGGTAGATCTCGTAAGTTCCCCCCGCCGTCGCTTTCAGCACCAGCCGGTAGGTCTGCCCGCTCACCAGCGTGCGGTTGGTTGCGAAGTTGTACGTAACCCACGCGTGGCTCGTGCTCACTGCCGACGCCGCGATCATTCCCTCCTCCACCACCGACCCATCATTCCGTTCCAGCCGCACCGTCAGCGGACCGGCCGAGCCCGTCCTCCGCAGCCGCACCGCCACGCGCGACGTCGTACGGTCCCCTCCGCTCACCGTGAAAATCTCCCTCACCTGATTGCTCCCGGAGATCGGCAGCGTCCCGCTCACCTTCACGTCCATGTACCCCTGCCCCTGGGTTGCGCCGTTGGCATAGCTCAGCGCAAGAATCGGTGTTGCTCCGTCGCAGACGCAGCTCCATCCGCCTGCGGCCTGCAGGATTCGGTTCACCGCCAGGTCTTCATTAGAGACGCCGGGTTGCATCGGGCTTCCCCCGTCGTTGTCCAGCGTATTGATCGAGACGTAGTTTGCAACCGGGTCAGGGTCCGTGTTCAAGAAGACGATATGGTAGAGCTGTCCGGCTTGCAGGGTCGGGGCACCCGAAAGCGTGACCACCCGGTTCCAACCGCCCGTTCCGGGGTCCGACAAACTTCCTGAAGCAAGCACGGTGTTCGACGGCATATGCCCGGGCGTGTCGTCGTCGCTCCGCAGCTCGATCCGCAGTCTGCCGCCCGTTCCCGCCGAATAGCCGCTGCCTGTCTTGACGTAGAAGCGCACACTTTCGGGCGCAGAGCTCGTCGCCGCACGGAAGCGATACGCCAGTTGTCGCCCCGCCACCTTTCCCACTTCGAGGTTGCGCAGCGAGTTTGCACCCCACGCGGCTCCGTAAACTGCGTCGGCGCCAGTCGTCTGCGGCGGCACAGCCGTCGTAAACGTGAAGTCGCTCGACGTGGCCAGGTTCCCCGCCGCATCCCGTGACTTCACCCGGTAGTGATAGAGCGTCGAAGCCTGCAAGCCGCCGAGCACCACGCTGTGGCTGGTAACCTTCGTGCTGTTCAACGCCGAAGCGCTCCCATAAGCCGTCGTCGTTCCGTACTCCACCTGCGTATCGCTCGCCTCGTCCGTCGTCCAACTAATGCTCGCCCCGCTCGATGTCATCCCTGAGCTCGTCACCCCGCTGATCACCGGCGCTGTCGTGTCCGGCGGGGGTGGCGGCGCAGCCGTGGTAAACGTAAAGTCGCCCAACGTCCCCAGGTTCCCCGCGGCATCCCGTGACCTCACTGTGTAGTGGTACAGCGTTCCCGCCTGCAGACCCGCCAGCGTCATGCTGTGGCTCGTAGTCAGCGTGCCATTCAGCGCGGACGCGCTCCCACAGCTCGGCGTCGTCCCATAAACCACCTGAGTATCGGCGGCCTCATTGGTCGTCCACGCAATCGTCGCGCCCGTCGCGCTGATCCCCGAGTTGCTCACCCCGCTGATCACCGGCGGCATCGTATCGGCCGGCGCCCCCGATGACTTCAACTCCACAAGGAAGACGTCCGTCCGCCCGCTCCCCACCGTCCCTTCCCAATTCGATGTGAACGCAAAGTACGCCCCATCCTGGCTGACGTTCCCTCGCGGCGCCATCTGAGTGCTGCTGACCGTCGTTCTCGTATGGCAGAAGCGCCAGACCGTCGAGTCCACCCCGTCGGTCCGGATGGCGATCACTTCGTTGTCCCATTCGCGTTGTGCCTTCGCCCCGTCCGTCCGGTACGTCGAGGCCACCACCGGGTTCAGCCGGTCGTTCATCGCGTTGTTCCACGAAAGCCCCATCGCCACGCTGCGCTGCGTCGGGCTGGGCAACGGTTGGATCAGGTGCGCGTAGTTGACCGGGCTCTTGAGCGGTCTCTTCAGTACGTCCATCCCGTCGTCCACCTGGCCCTGGTTCACCATGTGATAGTGGCCCAGCACCTGCGGCATGGCGCAGTAGTCCGGGTTCGCCGCCGAGCAGGCGATCAGGTTTGTCGTGCTCAGGTCCCAGACGTAATACGCCTCGCAGTTCGTTGTGCAGGCCGTCGTCTCGATGCGCACGAACTCGCCATCGCGGGAAATGCCTGCGTCGGCCACGCGGAACCGTGCCGCCGTGCTCACCTTGCCGCTCTTGCCCCACTGGCCGCCGATATCGCCGGTCACCGTGTTGTACCACCGGCATCCGCCGCTCTGGTCGTACACATAGACGGTGTTGGCCGCTATCGTGCCCCAGCTCCCCAGTGCGCTGGCCAGCCGCTGGTCGTTGTCGCTCACGGAAATGTCGCCGGCTTGTCCGCTGATCCCTGCAACGCAGCTCGTCGGGTTGTGAAGACTGCTCACGCTGTCGGTGGAAAAGCGATAGGTGCTGAAGACCAGCGGGCTCGTCATCGAAAACCCGTACAGTAGGTCTGGGTCAGCAAAGCTGAACGATGGACTCGCGCGCAGCGGCACGATCAGCCCGCCGCTTGCGTTACCTGTGTTTCCCAGCCGCGCGGTCTGCATGTTCACCGGGTTGAAGCTGTACGCGATGATGTTCCCGTCCGCGTCCTGCACGTAGAATTTCGTCGTGTTCGCGTTCCAGACGTTCGCTTCCGACGAACCGGGCGTACCGAAACCTTTCCCCGGCCGGTCCGGGCGTGTGTTGCCATCGGTCACGCGCGCGAGCCACGCGCCAAATGTCGGGTCCTGGAATTGCGACCCTGCCGAACCCAGCGTCGGCAGCGCTGGTTCCGCGTACATTCGGCGGTCGCTCACCGCCGTGTACACCGCGCCGGTGTTCTTGCCGCGCCCAAGCAGGTTCACCTGCTTCGGCGACGCGCTCGCATCGCTGCTGATCGAAAGGTTGCCGCTAAAGGTGGTCTCCACGTCAGGCGTGAACAACACCTCAACCTTCGCGCTCTGCGACGGCTCCACGCTGATCGGCAGTGCCGGGCCTTGCCACTGAAAGGTATTCTTATCCGTGCTAATCGAGTTGACCGTCACCCGCGCGTTGCCCGTGTTGCTGACCGTCAGCGTCTGGTTGGAATGTAATGACCCGACCGGCTGCTGCCCGAAGTCGAGCGACGTTGCACTCACCTCGACCGACCGCACCGACGCATTCGTGTCCCCGGACAACGCGGGATCTTGCGTTCCGGTTACCCCGCATCCGATCAAAAGTAGAGTGGCCAGCGACAGCAGCATGCTGGCCTGAAACTTAGCACGAACTTGTTGCAAGGGTACCCCCTTACCAATCGATGGAGTCTCGCTGGGGAAGGGGGGATGTTGGAGAGGGAATTGGCCGAAGCTATCCGGCTCAGCTTTCAATCCGTACAGCTTGTAAGCCTCCATCATACTCGCAAGATTACTCACCTGCAAATCAAACATCGACTGGCCCGAGGGCCATATTTGGGCCACCGCAAAAGCTGTACTCAGGAACGGAAGGACACCCGTGCGTGTGCCTGGAGAAACTGCCTCAACCCCCTGTATAATCATTCCCGGGCTGGAGTGGCGGAACTGGCAGACGCGCGAGACTCAAAATCTCGTGGCCCACAAG
>CAZHLD010000084.1:0-10832 GCA_964533185.1 uncultured Acidobacteriaceae bacterium
TGTGTTTGTGGGCAGTCCTACTCGCAAATATCGGACGCGCAGAATCAGCTAGTTGCGGACTGGAGGGAAGTGGGGTTTTCGGGCAGGCCAGAAAGCGTCCACCGGACTGTCCCCGCAAAGGTTCGCCGAGCGGGCCAGTGTACACCGGACCTATATCAGCTCAATCGAGCATCGAAAGGTCAGTGTAGGGATCGAAGTTGCCAATGGCCTAGCCTTTGCCCTAGGCATGAGACTGAGCGACCTGATTCGCAAAGCAGAATAGCATCCCGTAGCGGTTGCCCCCCTGTTATGTATAGCGTTTATGACTAGGAATGAATAGAATCTGGCCCGCAGAGTGGCCCTTGTGCCCGGGAGGCGATGAAGGCGTCTAGACAGGTAGCGACTGCGCTCTGGCCTTGCCGAAGGTGCGCGGAACTCAACTACGCATCCGAAGGTGGCGCGCTGGTCATTCGTTCCCGGTCGCCAATACTTTAGACCGCTGTGTGGCTTACTGTCAGGGCCGCGCCCGGAGCCCTGGGAACCCCTCGTTTTCACGTCTCCGCAACAGGCTGAGCAAGCGGACCTCTGCATGATAGTTTGAAGGAAATTGCAGCGCACCACCCGCTTGTCAGATCGTGGCTAGCCGTGACCTCACAAGCCCCAAAACTGTCGAAGACTCACCTTGAAATTGGTACAAAAAAGCAGGGCCGATCAATGGCCCTCGGGCTAACATGAAACGTGGTACAACCTTCGGGGGCAGGTCAGCAGGCCGCTCCCGAAGCATCTGCACGAGTGCTAGAATGGGATGTCACAATGTCTGACCTAGCGACCAAAACCTGCGTCCCCTGTCGAGGAGGGGTGCCACCTCTGAAGGGCGAGGAACTCGCGTCTTTGCAAGAGCAGGTGGATGGATGGAACGTCATCGAGGAACACCACATCACGAAGACCTTCAAGTTTCGCGATTTTCGCGAGGCTCTCAAGTTTGTGAACCATGTGGGAGAGCTTGCCGAAGAGCAGAGTCACCATCCGGACATCTTTCTCGCCTGGGGTAGAGTGGATGTGACCAGCTGGACGCACAAGATCAACGGGCTCACGGAAAGCGATTTCATCCTGGCCGCGAAGGTCGACCAGCTCGCAACCGCAATCATCGATGAGAAGTTCAAGGACTTCCAGAAGCCACTGTAGGCAGTCAAGGAAGCACATCCGGAAACCGGCTCGAAGTAGATGCCTCGTATCGACTTCGATGAACTGAGTCGCCAGACGGCAGCCTATTTCCAGGGACTGCAAGGCCGTATCTGCCACGCGCTGGAGGAACTCGAACAGCGCGGGGCTGGTAGGGCCCGGTTTCGCGAGGACTCCTGGCAACACCATCCCGGCGGAGGCGGGATCACCCGTGTCCTCGTGGACGGCACGGTATTCGAGAAGGCGGGCGTGAACTTCTCTCACGTAACTGGTTCGTTTTCGGAAGAACTCGCGGCCACCATGCCAGGCACTGGTACCGCCTTCTCTGCAACGGGCATCTCACTGGTTATTCACCCGTGCAACCCACACGTGCCGACGGTGCATGCGAATTTTCGTCACATCAGCAAAGGCGCCGGCGAGGGACGAGCCTCGTGGTTCGGTGGCGGGTCCGATTTGACGCCCTACTATCCACGGCGCGAGGACGTGATCCACTTCCACCGCACCTGGAAGGAAGTCTGCGAGCGCCACGCAGTCGCCGACTACACACGGTTCAAGAAGTGGTGCGACGAATACTTTTATTTGCCGCACCGAGGTGAGGCTCGGGGTGTCGGTGGCATCTTCTTTGACTACCTCACCGATCGGCTTGCTGAAGTGTTTGCGTTCGTGCGCGACGCCGGCGATCATTTTCTTACCGCCTACAGCCCGATCCTCGAGCGTCGCATGGGCGAGCCCTACAGAGACGCCCAACGCCGATGGCAACTCATGCGCCGTGGCCGGTATGTCGAGTTCAATCTGCTCTATGACCGCGGCACCATGTTCGGACTCAAGACCAGCGGACGCGTCGAGTCGATCCTTATGAGCTTGCCGCTGCATGTAATGTGGGGCTACAACGAGACCCCGGCACCCGGCACGCCGGAGGCTGAGCTGATCGACTACTTAAAGCCGCGAGATTGGGCTAGCGAACGAATTTGAGCTGGGAGCTGTGGGATCCAGAAGAAAGCCATGGAGAAGTCAAACACCTGAGAGACGATAGCAGCAAGAAATATAAACGGGCGCCAATTTGCCAACCCGCGAAGCTTTAATTCGACTCAAACCCTGCAAATTCTGCGTCCTCACCCTCACCCCAAATCCGTGACCTCACAACGGCAAACTGGAGGATGAGATTGCGAAGTGGGTGCAACTTGGATATTCACGGAGAAGAGGCAACGAATGACAGTGACAACTTACCAGGACTATGTTCCACCAACGATGACTCCCACCGAAGGGAGGGGTAAGGTCTACCTGCGATTTGAGAATCTCCCGAAGGCGGCGGGCGGGCCGACACTCGGCCCATATCCTTATGTAGTTCTTTCTTTCGAGTCCGTGCGGGTTGGCCCAGACAACGTTGAGGTTGCGCGTTGGCACCAAGGGTTCTGGAATCTCAGCAAGGACAACACCAGGTGGACAGATGTGATCATCTTCTCGAACAAAGACAACAATGAATAAACTGAAGCAACTGGCAGGCTACGTTATGCAGCACATTCCGTGCAGGGAGCGCGGCGGCGGCGATCTGGCACGGGTAGAAGTCGCCACCAATGCGCCCGCCGCAATGCGCGAAAAACTCGGCATCTCCGTCGAGTAGCTTAGAATGGCAAACGACGTCTCACACCCCCTTAGGCCGCCCACCCGGCCTCTTTTTCTTGTCAGTGTCAAAGACGGTTGCAGCCTGTGAGTTTCGCACGCGGGTGCATCACGAGGCCCGTCCCCACATCAGGATCGTTTCTTGGAAGACTCCCGCATTACGGGGATTTTTGCGGTGATCGATAACTTTGTCGGAGTAGGCTGCTAACTACCTGGTTTTTGATACTTGTCGGGCTGAAATTTACCGCCGTCAACGTAATTCTTGTTGATCTCAATAAACGTGTTCCACTTCTCCGGCAGATCTTCCTGTACGAAGATTGCCGTCACCGGGCAGACCGGCACACAGGCACCGCAGTCGATGCACTCGCTCGGGTCTATGTAGAGTTGTGGCACCTCGTCAAATGTAGGTCGGCCGTCGTCATAGGTTCGGCCCTTTGCCGGATGGATACAATCCACCGGACACACGTCCACACAGGCGGTGTCTTTTGTTCCGATGCACGGTTCAGCGATTATGTAGGCCATCGATCAACTGCTCCTTTCACCCCAGAGACCGCCCCGCCAGGGTTGATTCGATCTTGCCTGGCCAAGCCTGGATTCCACCGTCGAGGCTTCGCGCGTTTGTGAAGCCGTAGGCCTGGAAGTAAGCCGCCTTGTCGAGACTTCTTCGTCCCTCGTTGGAGTAGAAGACAATCGGGGTCTCCTTAGGCCAGGAATCGAGCGCCTCGAAGGTCAATTCCACCGTGACAGGCTGCGCTCCCGGGATGCGGCCCGCCTGCCATTCCTCGGCCGATCGCACATCGAGAAGCCGCAGGTCCTCTCCTCGCTCGATTGCGCCGACGACTTGTTCCGGGGAGACATGGATCTTCACCTCCACGCTTGCGCTTTGTCGGATGAAGGCGAGCACTGCCTCCAAAGGATCCGCGATGCTGTAATTCCGGCAGACCTCCGCCAGCGTGTCACTGAGCTGATAGCTGCAACTGGCACACCCTCCGATGTGGTGGTGAATGAACAACGCTATCTTGGCGCCAGGATAAGCCCGGAGAATTTCTGCCATCGTGCTGTTCAGACCGATATCCGGTGGGGTCACGGCTTCTTCTCTGTGGGCTTTCGCTGGAACCGTTGGCATGTCGCTACTACGGGTTCCTCCCATACTTTCTGTTGCGCGTTGCATTGATCTCCACTCCTCGCAGCAGGCTCACAGCAGGCCAAGCTGCAGCTTTGCCGCTTCCGACATCAAGCTCCGGTTCCAGGGCGGGTCGAAAACCACCTCCACGTGCACGTGCGTCACACCGGCAATGGCCGAGACCTTTCGCTCTATATCGGATTTAAGGACACCGCCCTACCCTCTCTCAGTTCCACTGCACGCCAGGCCGAACGTCAGCGGCCAAATGGCGCTCTTGCGCGCCCAGTTGAAGACGTAGTCCACCGTCGAGATCAACCAGTTCTTGTCAAAGCGGTTCTCTAGATATCCCATTCTCTGACCTCTACTCAGAATGAGCGTGTCCCGACATTCTGGGCCGGCGCGTATGGTTGGCTCAGTGCCCGCAGGTGCTCGAACGTGTAGATTCCAGTCGCGTGCCCGTCGCTCCAATGGATCTGGATGGCGTAGCGCCCCACCGGGCTGATACTCAGCGGATGCACGTCAGCAGGAACGGTTGCGGGGTCGAGCATCTCTTTCCCTGTCATCTCGCTGACGCAAGTCGCGCAGCCACATCTGAGCCGCAGGTCACGCGCGAGATAGACGCTCTCATGTCCATCGTTCCAGCGAATGCGTACGTCGTGCTGGTTGGCGCGACTGATTTCGACCGGTATGGGCTTGCTTGCAGACACCTTGCTCGACCTCCTCTTTCGTTGAAATCAGAAATTGATCTTGACCACCGGCTCGAGCTCTCCTTGCATGTTGCGGATGCTGATCTGCGCGGCCAGGTTCTCGGCCACCCGTTGGAACACCCCCGCCAGGGGCGACTCCGGATCCGATAGCACAATCGGGCGGCCGCCATCTGCGCTGGTGCGGATCGCCGTAGCCAACGGAATCTCGCCCAAGAAAGGAAGGCCGCGCCGTTCAGCTTCCAAGCGGGCACCGCCCGATCCGAAAATCTCCTCCCGGGTCCCGCAGGTGCTGCAAACGAAGTGACTCATGTTCTCGATGACACCTAGAATGGGGCAGTTCAATTTCTCGAACATCAGGATGGCCTTCAGGGCCACGCGGAGCGCCACGTCCTGCGGCGTCGAGACGACCGCCACGCCTGTGAGCGGGATTTTCTGGCAGAGGCTAAGCTGCACATCACCCGTCCCGGGAGGCAGGTCGACTATTAAATAGTCCAGCTCGCCCCACTCCACCCCGCCCAAGAATTGGTCGACCATCTTGTGAAGCATTGGCCCGCGCCAGATCACCGCTTGATCCTCTCGGACGAAGAACCCCATGGACATCACCTTGACACCGTACTGCTCGACTGGACGGATGCGGTTGTCAGCAGCCGCCTGCGGCTGCTGGTGCACCCCCATGATCAGCGGGATGCTCGGCCCGTAGACGTCTGCGTCCATCAGCCCCACACGCGCTCCCATCTGGGAAAGGGCCAGGGCCAGGTTGGCACTGACCGTGGACTTTCCCACGCCGCCTTTCCCGCTGGCGACCGGAACCACGTTCTTGACGCCCGGCAACAATTGCGCCTTCGTCTCACTCGGCGTGGAACGCACCTGAGACGTCATGGTGATCTCGACGTTCTGGACTCCGGGGAGCGCAGCCACGATCTGCCGCGCCTCTTCTTTCATCTTGTCGCGCACCGGGCAGGCGGGCGTGGTCAGCTCAATCGTGAACGAGGTGTTTCCTCCCGCAACCCGGACGTCTTTGACGAACCCAAGCGAAACGATGTCCCGGTGCAGGTCGGGATCGCGTACCACCTCAAGCGCTTTGAGGATGGCTGCTTCGCTCACTGCTCCGTTTGTGCGATTGCGTCCAAACATGCGGCTACTCTCTCCCCAGAATGCACTGCCCGAAGTAGCTGGCGTTGACCTCAGTGAAGGGCGTCCACTTTTCGGGCAAATCCTCCAGCACGAAAATCGGCGTTACTGTTCACTCCTCGCAGCGGACTCACAGTAGGCCAAGCTGAAGCTTGGCTGCTTCCGACATCCTGCTCGGGTCCCATGGCGGCTCAAAAACCACTTCGACGTGCACGTTCGTGATACCTGGGACGGCCGAGATCTTCCTTTCAATGTCCGCTTTAAGCACCTCGCCCATGCCGCACCCTGGCGCGGTCAGCGTCACTTTGATCTCGACGCTGTGCCCGAAGGGCAACGGGGTGACCTCACAAAGGTAAACAAGTCCGAGTTCCACGATGCTGACGGGAATCTCAGGATCGAAGCACGTTTTCAACTGGTCCCAGACCAATTTCTCTACGGGCTCCTCGGCCACGACGCCCGCGCCGCCGGTTGGTGACGGTGCGATCTCCTGGCCGATAGCGTCGGCGTTTTTGCCCGCGATGTGGGCCAGAAGCCCCGTTTCCGTCATCACTGTGTAGGTGCCGCCCAGCGACTGCGTGAGTCGGACCCGTGTACCAGCGGAAAGGGTGAGTTTCACACCGCTGGGGATTTGGATCGCCTCGCAATCGCGGCCGAGAGTGATCGCTTCGTTCACGGTCATTTGTTTGCTTCGGCTCCCTTTTCTTGTGCGTTCGGCGTTTCTTCCGAGAACGTGTGCCCGCACCCACAGCTATGTTTCGCGCGAGAATTCAGGAACATGAATTCGACTCCTTTGGGCCCTTGCCGGACCCCTAGCTGGAGCCCATCCAGATGAGCCAGGCTCTCGCGGTCGACTCGGATCCGAATTCCTTCGCTCTCGAAGAGGTGATCGTCTGGACGAACAGCATCCGAATCGAGTTCCAGCACATAGCGATATTGGGTGCCGCTCTCCGTGCAGCCGTCGTTCTTGACCCCCAGCCGCAACGCCGTGTCCACCGAGAACTTCTCCCTGTCGATATTGCTTCGCACGACCTGAGCCGCGTTCGGTGTCAGTGTGATCATTCAAGCTCTCCTTTCATTTGTAAGGCTTGCTGAAACGCTAGTTCGTTGCTCACTTTGCAAGCGCCTCGCATCTCAACTCGATTGGGGCGCCTACTCGGTCGAAATAGTCTCTGTTTTCTCCTCGAGGGCAGCTAGCATCGTATGCCAGGCCAGGGTGGCGCACTTCACCCGCACCGGGAACTCGGAAACACCCGAAAAGACAACCAACTTGCCGACGTCGACTCCATCGCGTGCCTCGGTCGCCTGGCTAGTAACGAGCCGGTGAAACCGCACGAACAACTCCTGTGCCTGGCTCTTGGTCTTACCCTTGAGGCTGGCGGTCATCATCGAGGCCGAAGCTTTGGAGATGGCGCAGCCCGAACCTTCAAAGCTGATATCCTTGACCGCGTCATTCTCGAGTTGCAGGAACACCGTGAAGTGGTCGCCGCAGAGTGGGTTGTAGCCCTCCGCCTTCCGGTTTGCCTGAGGCAAGGACCGAAAGTTGCGTGGCTTCTTGCAATGCTCCAGGATCATATCCTGATAAAGGTCCCGAACGTCTCGCAGTTCTGACATCAGGCGAAGATCTCCTGAACCTTACAGATCCCTCTCATCAAGGCATCCACCTCCTCCTCGGTGTTGTACAGCGCAAACGAAGCGCGTGCGGTCGCTGGTACGCCAAAAAACTGCATCACTGGCTGCGCGCAGTGGTGCCCGGTACGGACAGCGATCCCCTCCTGGTCCAGGACGGTGCCGATGTCGTGCGGGTGCACCCCTTCGAGCACGAAGGAGAGCACCGCCGCCTTTTCCTGCGCCGTGCCGATAAGGCGAACACCTGGCAACGAGGAAACCCGTTCCGTGGCATAGGCCAGCAGGTAGTGCTCGTGCACCGCCACGCGTTCCAGCGCGATGGGTCTTAGGTACTCGATGGCTGCGCCCAGCCCGATGACCCCGGCGATGTTCGGTGTGCCCGCCTCGAACTTGAAGGGAAGACGATTGTAGATCGTCTTCTCGAAGGTGACGGAGCTGATCATGTCGCCCCCGCCCTGATAAGGAGGCATGGCTTCCAGCAACCGCTTCTTGCCGTACAACACGCCGACTCCCGTCGGTCCGTACATCTTGTGCCCGGAGAAGGCATAGAAATCACAGTCCAGCTCTTGCACGTCCACTTGGAGGTGAGGAACTGCTTGAGCGCCATCCACCAGAACTGGGATGCCGTGCTCGTGCGCCATTGCGATGATCTGCCGTACCGGATTGACCGTGCCCAGGGCATTGGACACGTGCGACACAGCCACCAGCTTTGTTCGCGGTGTCAGCAGCTTTTCATACTCATCCAGCAAGAGCTCGCCGCGACCGTTCATCGGGACGACGCGAAGCCGCGCGCCCCTCTCCTCGCACAAGATCTGCCAGGGCACAATGTTGGAGTGGTGCTCCATCGCGGAGATCAAGACTGAGTCGCCCGCCTGCACGTGCGTCCTGCCGTAGCTGTGTGCCACTAGGTTGATGGCTTCGGTGGTTCCGCGGACGAAGATCACTTCGGCGGGGTCGGCAGCATTGATAAACTGCTGGACGGCGAGCCGCACATCTTCGTACGCCCTGGTCGCGCGCTCGGAGAGCAGGTGCACGCCGCGGTGGATGTTCGAACAGTCCTCCTGGTAAAAGCGAGTGATGGCGTCGATGACGAACTGCGGTTTCTGCGTCGTGGCCGCGTTGTCCAGGTATATGAGGGGTTTGCCGTGCACGAGTTGCTTCAGCGCGGGAAATTCTTCCCTGACCCTGCCGACATCGAAGCCAGCGACCACAGGGGCAACGCGGTTGGCAGCGGTGCTCATCGGACCGCCTCCGGATGCATCGCCTGGGGCAAAGCCTGCGTGATGATCCTTTCCAGGTAGCTGCGGATCGAACCCGGCTTCATGCGTTCCAGGCACTCGCTGGCAAAGGCGAACAGCAGCAGGCCTCGGGCCGAAGCCTCATCCAGGCCGCGCGAGCGCAAGTAGAAAAACGCTTCCTCATCGATCTGGCCAATCGTGGCGCCGTGCGTGCACTTCACGTCGTCGGCATGGATTTCAAGCTGCGGCTTCGTGTCCATCTGCGCCCCATCGGACAGGAGCAGGTTGCGGTTGGTTTGCTTCGCATCGGTTTTCTGCGCGTCTTTGTGCACGATGATCCGCCCGTGGAAGACGCCGCGTGACTCTCCGTCCAGGATGCCGTTGTAGAACTGGCGGCTGTCGCAATGCGCGCTCGCGTGCTCCACCTTCATGTAGTTGTCCATGTGCTGTCGGCCGTTCCCGATGAACAGGCCGTTGATCAGGCATTCGCCGCCCTCGCCGGCCAGCACCGGGTGCACATTGTTGCGCACCAGAGCGCCGCCCAGCAGCACCGAGTGCGAATTGACACTCGCGCTGCGTCCTTGCTGGGTGCGCAGCGTGGAGACGTGAAACACTTGCGTATGCTCGCGTTCGATTCTGTAGTGGTGAAGCACCGTGTGCGCGCCCGCGACCATCTCGGTCACGACGCTGGAGAACGACACGCCCGGTCTCAGCGAGATATAGTCCTCGAGGACCGTGGCTTGGCTGTCCTCTTCGGCCACGATCAGGTTGCGCGGGTGCGCCATCAGTGGTGTCTCGCTGCTGACATTGAGATACAGAAGATAGATAGGCTCTTGGAGCACCATGCCCCGCGGGATGAATACGAACGCGCCGTCCTCGAAGAACGCCGTGTTCAGCGCCGTAAAGGCCTCCTGGCGGTAATTGGCGTAGCGGGCGAAATGCGGTTCGACCTTTTCCCGCTCCTTCAGGATCGCTTCGGCGAGGCTGGCAACCTTCAGCCCTTTGTGTCCCACCGGCAGGCGCGAGAGCCCCGGCGCGTACCGCCCGTTCACAAACACTAGCTGAGCGGCCAGACCCGCCAACCTGTAGGGAGCAACGTCCTGATCGGTGACTCCGTTGAATCCGCGCTCAGGGAGCTGGAATGTGCTCTGGGCAATGGGGGCAACGTTGGTGAAGCGCCAGTCTTCCTCATGGACCGTCGGGAAGCCCAACTGGCAGAAGCGGGTAAAAGCGTCCTCGCGCACACCCCGCAGCCAAGCCTCCTGGTTATGGGCTGGCGCCTGCTTCTGCGAATATTCGAAGGCTTGGAGGTAGCTCGGGAGCTGTTGCGTGGTCGTGATCACGTTGCCTGCTCTCCGTTAAACCGCAACCGCGGCAGTGTGGCCTGCGGCCTCGACCCAGGCGTAGCCCTTTTCCTCGAGCGCCAGCGCCAGCTCCTTGCCGCCCGACTTGGCGATCCGCCCATCGACGAGCACGTGTACGAAATCCGGAACGATGTAGTTCAGAAGGCGCTGGTAGTGTGTAACCACGATGGTGGCCCGGTCACGGCTGCGCATGGCGTTCACGCCGTTGGCCACAATCCTCAGCGCGTCGATATCGAGCCCGGAGTCGGTCTCGTCCAGAATGGCGAGTTTGGGCTCCAGCAACGCCATCTGCAGAATCTCATTGCGCTTCTTCTCGCCGCCGGAGGAGCCTTCGTTCACAGAGCGGTTCATGAAGCGCTCGTCCACCTCAAGCAGTTTCATTTTTTCCTTATAGAACGGCAGAAAGTCCATCGCGTCCATCTCTTCCTGACCGCGGTATTTTCGGATGGCATTCAACGCGGCGCGCAGGAAGTAGGCGTTGCTGATGCCGGAGATCTCGACAGGGTATTGGAAGGCCATGAAAAGGCCTTCGCACGCTGCCTCTTCCGGCTTCATGGCCAGCAAGTCCTTGCCGTTGAACAGCACCTCGCCTTGGGTGACCTGGAACGTCTCGCGACGGGCCAGCACCTGCGCGAGAGTGCTCTTGCCCGAGCCGTTCGGCCCCATGATGGAGTGCACCTCCCCGGCATTCACCTTCAGGTTGACGCCCTTGAGGATTTCGTGGTTCTCAACTTTGACGTACAGGTTCTTAATCTCCAGCATGGCGTTATCCAACACTCCCTTCCAGGCTCACGCTCAGCAGTTTCTGCGCCTCGACGGCGAACTCCATGGGCAGCTTGCGGAACACCTGTTTGCAGAAGCC
>CAZHLD010000085.1:0-10540 GCA_964533185.1 uncultured Acidobacteriaceae bacterium
TTACCGATTGGCTGACGAAATCCTTACCGAGGAGCTTTGCATGCCAGCGCATCGTGTGCCTGGCGCGAAGACAAGTCAACCGGAATTTCCGATTTCAGCTTCACCTTTCCACCAAACTGTACGTCAGTCGCCTTCTTGCGTCAAGCCCAGATCGCAATGGCGGGGCTTGAGGGCCAGGGCAGTTCGTTTTGGCCGTTCCAATGACTCCTCGGGCCTGTTTTCCGCTGCTGGCCAGCCTCGCCGCCGACACTGATTTCCAGTCCCGGAGCTCTGCCCTTGGATTCACTGTACTTTCCGTCTCGCTACTGGTTCGGCAGGGGCAGCGCCGCGGCGACGTGAAGTCACCGCTACGGAGAAGGCAGACGAAGGCAAGAGAGATTCTTTCCGGCAAGGCCGGAATCTTCGATCGCTTCGCTCAGGAAGACCGCGGTTTAGTGTGCGGCGGCAGAATTCGGTCGGGAAGCTGAAAGCTGCCCGAATGTGCCGGCCCCTGCAGAGAACTCGCCGGCAAGATGCCGGCGGTACCGGGACGGGCACTGTTTTCTTGCCTACGGACCAACGTAGAACGGCCGCATCATCTCGTTGTCTTCATGTTCGACGATGTGGCAGTGCCAGACGTAGAGACCGCGCAGATCAAAGTGTGCCTTCAGCCGCGTGATTTCTCCGGGATAGGCAATGACCGTATCCTTGAAGCCCGTCTCCCAGGTTTCCGGCGGCCGGGCTCTCCGTCTGCCGAACCCTTGCCGATCGACAACCTGAAACTGCACTAGGTGGACGTGCATGGGATGGGCGTCCTCAGTGTGATTGTGGATCTCCCAGACTTCGGTTGTGTTTAGGGTCGGTTTTTCGGTGACTTCATCATCCCATTCCTTTGGCACGGGGTTTCCGAAATCGTCTACAGTTCCGAGCAGCGCGGCGCGCGGGCCGACACCCGGAAGAACTGCCGAATCCTCTTCGTTCAGTGAGACCTTGCGCGTGCGGGAGGCCGCTTCGAGCGGCGTGAATGACGGCAGGTTCAGCAGTTCGGGCGGTACACTCGCGTCGGTGGAAGCGAGCGGCACGACGACGAACTTCATCACCTGACCCGTCGTGAAGGGATCAGCCGCAGGGAAATCCCTGTCAGGAACGCCGCCGCCGAAAGGCTCGTCCGGCCCTTCGTTGACCAGGTAGATCTCGGTGCCGGGGCGGAGCCCGGTGAAATCCACAATCACATCGGCGCGCTCAGCCAGGCCCATCAGCAATTGATCCAGCATGACGGGCTCGGGCAGGAAGCCACCCTCAGAACCAATCTGCCAGAACGGCAAGACCGGGCGTGCGGGCCGCTTGGCCAGTGGATTCGTGACCATCTTCAGGATGACGAAGCGTGAATTGCAACCGTTGAGAAGGCGGAAACGGTAGCGGCGTGGCTCAACTTGGAGCACAGGCCAAGTTCGGCCGTTGACCACCATCGTATTGGCGAAGAACTCCGGATTCCAGATGGGCGAGATGTCGCTGTCGGGAATGTAAGGACCGGTGAAGCCGTCGAAGAATGCACGGCTGTCGGGATAGAACAGCGAGCCATCGGCGTTGAACGAACGGTCCTGGATGGCAATCGGTATTTCATAGTACTTCATGCCCGGCGGGTCATCAGGGGCAGGAGCGGGACCGGGCAACACGCCGGCGGGGAAGTCATCCGGGCCACCCCGAATGTTGTAGAAACCTGCAGGGCCCGCGTAAACGTTCAGGCGGGTCATGCCGAGAGTGTGATCGTGATACCAAAGCGTGGTGGCGCGCTGGTCGTTCGCATATTGGAATACGGCGGAACCTGGCTTCCAAGGGACGCCCCACAGGCTTTGAAACTTGAACCGAAAGTGGTCGTACTCAGTGCCCACGGCTGCGTAGCCGGAAGGGATGTCTTTTGCCGCAGGGAGGAACCATGCTTCTGGGTAGCCGTCGCTTTCTTCAGTCGAGTGTCCGCCGTGCAAGTGCGTGACGATAGGAACCGGCCCGCGATAGGGAGTTGGGTCAAAACCGCGCATGTCGCGGCCCGTATCGCCGCCCATGTCGCCGCCGGGCGGATTCGCCCAGTGCAGCGTTTGATCCACCGGGAGCAGGTGAGGCAGGTAATCGCCGTTGCTGTCGACCAACTCGTTCGTCCATTTCACACGCACCGGCCGTTCCCATTTCGCCTCGATCGTGAAGGCTGGGTAGTTGAACGTTCCGCGACTCGAAGGCGAGCCGTAGCTCCAAACCGTCGTCAACGGGTAGCCCGGCGGCAGAATCTGCTGCTGGAACTGCCGGACAGCGATTGAGTAGTAGTCGATGCTTTTCTTGGCGATGGCCGCTTGTCGAGGCATCACTGGGGGAATCACCAAGGGCATTTGGTATTTCGGGAGGATGGTGGGATCAAGGCTGCCGCCGGGAATCGCCGCCAAAGCACGACCTGAATACTTCCCCCAGGGAAGAACAAAAGCCGTGCCAGCGATCATGCCCGCCTTCAGGAATTGTCGTCGAGTGGTCATTGCTTTTTCCTTTTCGTCTCTCAACCGAATCTCCCATGACGACAGGCACAGGCAATGCCAAACCATGCAAGGAATGTCGGCACGCCAGGAGCTTGTATTTAGGAGGTATAGGGGGGGGTACCGGTACTCGGACCGTTTTAATCCGAAATGGTCGGGGGCGAGATATCGCGCATTGCTTTGGGTAACCAGACACACACGGCCGCGAGCGGGAAGAATGGATTTTGGCCCGGATTTCTCACCAGAAGTAAACAAGATGCGTTGATTGAAAGTAGAAAAAGGCCGCATTCTCAGGCATCACTGCGTTGTCAAGACGTAGTGGATGTCCGAGGAGAGGCGGCCTTTTCCATGACAGAGTGTAGCCGGTCGCAGTTCGAGTTTGAAGCGCATTTTTCGCGGCAGGTAGTGGGGCGGTTCGACGGCAGTCGACTGACGACGGACGGCGGGGCGTTGTTGGGAAACGCCAAGATTCCTCGTCGTCCCTCGCCCCGCCCAGGCGGGCTCGGGACAGGCAGGGCAGGAGCTGGCGTTCCGGAGGGGGACACATGGGCGTGCGCTGCACAGGACGCGCGAGACCGTGAAACGCAAGAGGGCGTGCGCTACACGCCCCTACACGAGCAGGGCTGCATTAGTACAGCGGGGAGACGGAGCGGAAGGGGATGTGAACGATGGCTTCGAGTTCGACGGCGTTGCCGCTGCGCTCGGCGGGGCGGAAGCGCCAGCGCGAAAGCGCGAGCATGGCGTTTTCGTCGAGTTGCGGGTCCAGGCTTTTCACCAACTGAATGCTGTCCACCGTGCCGTCGCGACGAATCACCGCGTAGAGCACCACCTCGCCCTCGACCCGCGCCCTAGCCAGCGCCGGCGGGTACTTCGGGTCCACCTTGCGCATGGGCACGGGGCCGGTGAGGTCGCGATCGGGCGGCTGGCCGGGGATGGAGTCGGCACCCATTTCGACAAAGCTCAGAATCCAACTGCCGGTGACGCTGGCGAGGTTGGGCATGTTGACGTGCAGCGTGTACACCCGCTTGGGGCCGAAAACTTCTTCCGGCGCCATGCCCGGCTTGATGCGGTCAAACCCGGGTGCCGGACGCGTGCGATTTGGCTCTGGATTCGCCGGCTGCGGTTCAGGCTTCGCCGGCATCCCCGGCGAAACGCTGCCTGCCCCGGGCAGACCTGATCCACCCGGACCCGCAACCGACGAGAGCGCTCGCGGATCGCCGCCGGTGATACTCACGTTCGGCAGACCGGAGCCACCTCCGCCGCCTGTCCCCGAGTTTGTTCCTCCCGCGCCTCCGATGCCGCCCGGAGAGCCGGGCCCGCCGCCCGCGTTGCCGGTTGCGCCGGGCACGCCGTTGGGCGAACCACCCGAGACGCCCGGCTGCGTGCCCTCCGGCGAAATGGAAAGGCGCGCAGCGAGGTTGCCCTCCGGCAGAGGCAAGTTGTCGGCAGGGGGAACAGGCGTTGCTGAAAGCGCAATCAGCCTGCGCAGGCCGCTGTCGCCGCCGCTGACGTCGGGAGCAATGTCCGGAGCCGGGCCGGCATCGGGCGAGTCTTGCCTTTGACCGACGCGCGGCGCCGAACTCGGGTTCATCGCCAGGCGTGGCCGCTCGACCTTCATCGCGCTCGACGCAATGTTCAGCTCGCCGACGTTGGTCTCCTGGTTGGGGATTTTCGGCACGGCCATCTCCGAAAGCGGACGCTGGGCCGGCCGCTTGGGGCGCAGCCTGGCCAGCGCCGCGGTGTCAATTTGCAGTCGCGGTCGCGCCGGCTTCACTGACTGCGCCCACTGCACAATGTTCGGCATTTGGGGCAGCAGCTTCGGCGGCTCGAGAGGCGCGTCCGGACGAATGAGCGTCTGGCGCGGGTGCGTCGGCTTGAGCGGCGAAGAAAGAATCGACTGGCGCGGGTGAAAAGCGTCCGCACCCCGCTTCGGCAGCGGCTTCTCAGGTTCACCCGGCTGGGAAATGGGCGGCAACTCGCGCGCTGGTTCGTACCAAGTCAACTCGATCCGCGGCAGGGCAAGCTGGGGCTGCTCTTGGCGAGGTGCCAGCCTCTGCCAGATGGGGATCGGGATCAGGAACAGCACCACATACCACAGCGACGACGCCAGCAAAGCCCGTTTTGGGATTGGCCGCGCAACATGGCAGTCTCGGAAGTAGGGGTCGCCGCGGAACTCCTTCGGCGCTTTCGGCCCTTTCATGACCGCCCACAGGCTTCCCGCAAACATCTGCCCGCGTGGTTCCCAGGTCACCGCCAGTTGCGGAACACGCCGTCGGGGCCGTGGCTTGACCTTTGTCACCACCTCGGTCATGAGGCGCTGCGGCATATCCTTTCAATTATACCCTGCGGCTTTCGAGTCGGCGGAAATGCCTTGCCCGGCTGCTTTGAATTTGCCACGATAACCGCCTGCTTCCGCGATGCCAAACCTTTTCAAAGACCGTCCGCACTGGTTGAAGATTGGGTTGGTCCTCCTGGGTCTGATGCTGGTGGCGGCCCTGGTGCTGCCTTATTTCCTCGACGCCGACCGCTATCGCCCGGCAATCGCCAGCGCCATCGAGGACGCCACCGGCCGCAAAGTCACCATCGGCAAGATCCGCGCCCGCCTGCTGCCCACTCCAGGTTTCTCGGTTGACGGGTTCCGGCTGGCCAACCCGCCCGGCTTCCCCGATGGCGACGTGCTCGCGGTTGAGACGCTTCGCGGCAGCCTGACCTGGGGCGCGATCTTTGGCGGCGAGCTGAAGCTCACCTCGGTCGAGCTGGTCAAGCCCAGGCTCGTCCTGCTTGAGGACGACCGCGGCCACACCAACTACTCCTTTGATACACCTCCCACAACAGCTAAAGGAAAGGCTGCTCCAGCCGCTGACAACGCCTCGTCGTTTCAGCTTTCGGCCGTTGAGAACGTCGAGCTGTCCGACGCAGAAATCGTCCTCGGGCGCGTCGCCCGCGGCCGTGCGCCGGTCACCACCCTGCATGCACAGAATCTGGACGCCACTCTGCGCGACGTCGCCCTTTCGCCGCTGCGCCTCAAGCAATGGAAGTCTGAGGTCCCGCTTAACGGCGTGAAGCTCGAGCTCGAAGGCTGGAAGGAGCCTTTCGAGTTTCGTTCCGGTGAGTTGCAGCTCGACCGAGGAAAACTCTCCGCGGAGTTCCGCGGCCGCATGGGCAAGGCCGCCGAGCTCGAAGGGAATCTCAATCTTGCCGATGTCGAGCGCGGCGTGCCGGTCTTTGAGCTTCGCGCCTCGCAACTCGACGTGGACCAGTTTCTCGCCGCACAGAGCGAAAGCACCCCCGGCGCCGCGCGTGTCGCGCGAAAGAGCGAGCTGGTGGCCCAAGGGCGTCTGAAAGCCGACCGAATCCGCTGGCAGAGCTACCAGGGCAACAACGCCACCGCCGAGGTCCGCATCTTCACCGATCGCGTCGAATTGTGGCCCGTTCTTCTTCAGGCCTACGGCGGTACCATTCAGGTTTCCGCCCGCACCGACCGCTCGCAATCGCCCGAGCGTTTCTCAACCAACATTCAGATTCGCGGCCTCGATCTGGCCGGGCTCGCCGCCACCGACCCTTCCACCCGCGGCAAAATCTCCGGCACGGGCGAGCTGGATCTCCAGCTTGTCGGCTCGCTCAGTCCGGCCTGGATGCAGGCGCTTTCCGGGTCGGGCAATTTCACCATTCGCGACGGCCGCCTGCCGGGAATCAACCTGGGCGATGCGATGCAGTCGGTTGCCGGCGCGTTGGGCGTGGGCAAGGCCTTCGGTGGCGATACGCCCTTCCGCTCAATCGCGGGCGACCTCGCCGTCGGCAGCGGCCGCGTTGCCAGCCGCCAGATTCACATGGACTCGCCCCAGGGAACCGTGGACCTTCAGGGCAGCTTTGGCCTGGACGGCACGCTCGATTACAACGGTGAGGTTACGCTCGTTCCCGGTGCGGCTGGCAGCCCACAAACGCCCGCCGACGCCATCACCGGCATTCTCGGCGCCGTGCTCAAGAAAAACGTTACCCGCGCCAGCGTGCCCATTTCCATCGGCGGCACCTTCAGCGTCCCAAAAGTCAGGCCCGGCCGCGGCCGCCCGCGCTTTGAGACATCTGCGCCGCAGCAGACGGGCAGCACCCAGCAACAGCAACAACCGAAAAAGCCCAGCATCTCCGACCTCTTCAAGAAGCCCTGACAAGCAACTGGACAAGCGCCGGATCTTGATGTTTTGGGGCGCACGCCTCTTGCACATCTCTCGGAACGCCTGCTGACGTCGCCTATTGCCGCCTGTTCCAGTCCGCAGGGCGTTAGCGCGGTTGTACAGCCTTGCCAATTCACTTGCCAACCTTTGGAGAATGTGCTGTATTGATTGCATGGCTCTCGTTCGCAGAAGAAAAATCCTGGGAAGGCAACTGCCCATTTTTGTGGAAAAGGGCCAGGACGGCTTTTATGTCGTCGAATGCCCCCTCTTTGAAGGTTGTTACACGCAGGGGAAGACGATTGACGAAGCCTTGCGGAATATCCGAGAGGTGGTCTCCTTGATTTTGGAGGAAAAGGAAGCTCAAGAGGCCCTGCGCAACTATCAGCCGGAAGAAATAAGTCTCCACACCATCACGGTTTAGCATGTCTGCCCTGCCGATTCTCTCCGGCAAGAGACTGATTCGAATCCTCCAAAAACTGGGCTACCATTCTGTCCGGCAACGCGGCAGCCATATTCGGTTAGAGTGCTCAGAGAGAAAATCCGTGACGGTCCCAAACTACAAGACGATTGATCGCTCGCTCCTGCGCAAGATTCTGCGTGACGCGGAACTAAGTTCAGAGGAGTTCATGAATTTGATGGATTGAGCTTGTCCAACAACTTTATCGCACTGCAATTACTGCAGCCCCAATCCTCTCCTCTTCGTCGGCAATGTCTTCGTCGAAATCGCCAGCTTCCCCGCCGCGGCTGATAGAGGCCTTATGGCTGTCATTCCGAGAAGCGCAGCGACGAGGAATCTCTCTTCTGCCTTGGTTGCTTCGCAGAGGGATTCCTTCCGGCAGGGCCGGAATCTTCGATCGCTCCGCTCCGAATGACACACCGGGCGATAATGCAGCACTCTGCCAGCCGCAGCGCTCACGCCGCCATCGAAAGGCGGTAAAAACTAAATCCAGAATCGCCCAGTTCGACCACGCGCTCGCGCTCCAGCGTGGCCCAGCGTTCCGGCGGCCACCAGCGCTTGCTGTGCTCAACGATCACTCGTCCGCCCGGCGCGAGCAGGGGCAAACGATCCAGCGCTTCGAGCGCGCGCTCGTACTCCTTCCGTGCGGCATACGGCGGGTCCACGAAAACGAAGTCTGCATGCACCCGCCGACCGGCCAGCATCTCCAGGCCGCGCACCGCGTCGGTGGAAAGCAGCGTTACTCCGCCCGTGATGCCGAGAGACGCGAGGTTCTTGCGGATCAACGCCACCGCCGGCCCGTGGTGCTCAAAAAAATACACTTCGCGCGCGCCTCGGCTGGCGGCCTCGATGCCCACCGCCCCGGTGCCCGCGTAGGCATCCACGAAAATCGAACCGCGCACGGCCGGCCCGAGGATATTGAAGAGAGTCTCCCGCAAGCGGTCGCTGGAGGGGCGCAGCGCCAGCCCGCGCAGCGTCTTCAGCGCACGGCTCCGGTAGATGCCGCCCACCACGCGCACGTTCACCCCACCGTCGCCAGCACGTAGCGACGCTGCCACTGTGGGCCCAGATACTCGAGCAGGCGCTGCACCTCGCGCTCTAGCGCCGGGTCTTCGACCATCGAAAGCGCTTCGCGCCGCGCCAGCTCGAGCAGTTCGCGGTCGCGCAACGGATTGGCGATGTGGAAGCCCAGCTCGCCGTGCTGCCGCGTGCCGAAAAACTCCCCCGGCCCGCGCAGCTTCAGGTCGATCTCGGCAATCTCGAAGCCGTTGGACGTGCGCGCCATCGTCTCCAGCCGCGTCTGCGCCTCTTCGGTGAGCTTTTTCGGCGCCACCAGGATGCAATGCGACTGTTCCGCGCCGCGGCCGATCCGCCCGCGCAACTGGTGCAGTTGCGCGAGGCCAAAGCGGTCGGCGTGCTCGATCACCATCACCGTGGCGTTCGGCACGTCCACGCCCACCTCGATCACCGTCGTTGAGACCAGCACCTGAATCTCGCCCCGCCGGAACCGCTCCATCACCCCTTCTTTCTCTTCACTGCGCAGCCGCCCGTGCAGCAACCCGAGCTTGAGCCCCGACAGCACCTGCTTCGACAGCCGCTCGTATTCCACTATGGCCGCCTTCAGCTCCTGCTTCGACTCCTCGATCACCGGATAGACCACATAAGCCTGACGCCCGGCCATCACCTCGCGCCGCAGGAACTCCCACACGCCCGGCAGGTGCTCCACACTGGTCCAGCGCGTCTCCACCGGCGTGCGCCCGGGCGGCAGTTGGTCGATCACGGAGACGTCCAGGTCGCCGTAGAGCGTCATCGCCAGCGTGCGCGGAATCGGCGTGGCCGTCATCACCAGCACATCGGGCTGGACGCCTTTTTCGATCAAACGCTTTCGCTGCATCACGCCGAAGCGGTGCTGCTCGTCCACAATCACCAGTCCCAGCTGGGCGAAGACAACCTCTTCTTCGATCAACGCGTGGGTACCGACCACCAACTGCGCCTCGCCTTTGCGCACGCGTTCTCGCGCCGCCTTTTTCTCCGACGGTTTCAGCCCGCTGATTAACAGCTCCACCGAGTATCCCGCGTGCGCGAAGATGCGCCGCGCCGAAAGAAAATGCTGCACCGCCAGGATTTCGGTCGGTGCCATCAGTACCGCCTGGTAGCCGTTTTCGATCACGATGGCCGCCGCTTCGAGCGCGACAATCGTCTTCCCGCTGCCCACGTCGCCTTCGAGCAGGCGGTTCATCGGCGCCGGCCGCTCCAGGTCTGCGGCGATTTCCGCCAGCACGCGCTTCTGCGCCTCGGTGGGCTTGAACGGCAGGATCCGCTTCAGCGCCTCGCGGATGCGTTCCTCGCGCACGCGAAATGCGATGCCGGTTTGGTGGCGCGTTTGCTGACGGCGCAGCGCTACGCCCAACTGGTAGAAAAAGAACTCTTCGAAGATCAGCCGCTGGTGCGCCGGCGTGCGGAAGGTGTTGAGCGCCTCAAGCGGCTCGCCGGCGTCCGGGAAGTGCACCGCCGCGATTGCCTTGTGCTTGGTGGGGAAGCCGTGGCGTCCGAGCAGCGCCGGCGGCAGCGGGTCGGGAAGCGCCTCGCTCAGGTTGCTCAGCGCCGCGTGAATCATGCGCCGCAACTGGCGCGAGCTGATCCCGGCACTCGCTTCGTAGATGGGAACGATCCGCCCAACTTCGGTCGAATCGGCGGAATCTTCTCCCAACAGCTCGAACTGCGGGTTAATCATCTCGAGGCGCGACGGTCGGATGGGGTCCATCTCGGCCTTGCCGTAGAGCACCAGCCGCTGCCCGGCCTTCAGCCGCCCTTCGAGGTATCCGCCGTGGAAGAACTTGCAGTGCAGCGCGCCGGTCGAGTCGCTCACCAGCAGGTGATAGACCGCGTCCCGCTGGCGGAAAGGGCTGCGCGCGTAGCGCACAGCGCCGCCGCTCTCTACCTTTGCTTGCACTACGTAGGTGCCGCCGGGCCGCACATCGCGGATCGCGGCGAAATGGATGCGGTCTTCGTAGCGGAACGGCAGGTAGCCGAGCAGGTCTTCCACCGTGCGGATGCCGCGCTCGGCCAGCTTCGCGGCCCGCTGCGGGCCCACTCCCTTCAGGTACATGACCTCGCTCGATCGTTGAAGACTCATGGCGGCTGGCTCGCGTCGGGCTGCCTTCTTTATATCATCGCCACACGCCGGCGGCTTCGTTCATTGAGGAAGACGCCGAAGCCCGTATACTTGCGCCCGGCGCATTTGTACAGATAGAGTGTCGCCGTTCTTGTTCTCAGGCCGGCCAGACCGGGTGCTGACGCTGCCCAGCCCGCGCGGAGGATTCGAGTGAGCTCTGCCCAGTTCGGACTCCAGCCCGATGAACGGCTCAACCGCAGCGACCTGAGAACTCTCCTCATCTGGATTGCTGTCGGCC
>CAZHLD010000086.1:0-10444 GCA_964533185.1 uncultured Acidobacteriaceae bacterium
AAAAGGGGATAAAATTTCATATCCCTCTTTCTACTTGTCAGCAAACCCGGTGAGCCTGTCATTCTGAGGAGCGAAGCGACGAAGAATCCCTCTTCTGCATCACTTTGTTTGTAAAGCGATTCCTCGCCGCGTCCGAAATAACGGCATCAAATGACTTTTTCAACAGGCTGTTATGGGTTGCCAGTGGCAGGGGATTCTGAGGCTGTGTGGGATTGCTTTGTCTCGGCCGGCGGCCTCACCGTTGCGGTATTGGTTGCCCTCACGTTCCAGGAATCCCAAGGCCGTGACAGCATCCACAATGATGCGTGTGGTTCGCCGCGGGAGGCCGAGGTCACGCGCGAGTTGGTCTATCGACTTAGCGCCGTCGGCAAGCACTTCGAAGACGCCCAGCTCACCGGCGACGAACAGCTGTTTGGCCCGCATAAACCCTGCGGCTGTCTCGAAGATGGGCCCGGGGTCGGGGCCCACCTGGGCGCCGACAGGGATAGGCTGACCGCTCATAAATCCCTCCTCGTGACGCTAAAATAGGGTCTAAGTATTTCGCTGCGGCGGCTCAACGTCAAGCAGGCAGCCCCCTTTGCCATGACTCGCCAAGCCTTGGAAGCGCCTCCCACGTGCCGAAAAGCTTTCTTTTCGTCGCTACATGAGCGCCAATGGGGCCAGTCTCTTCTCGCCAATCCGCCAGACCAGCCGGAATCGCTCAGGGCACTTAGGGCAGGTTGCGACGGCGAAGGCCATGCTGTCGGTTTTACCGAGGATTGGGCAGGCTGGTGGTGCTTGACAGACTGCCAGCCACGGGACTAAGGTGCGTCCGGTCCATTCCGACCCTGACACGCTTTGAAAGCGAAAGGAGACTGACATGCGTCGAGTATTGCTGCTGGCGGCTGTGGTGTGTCTTGCGGCCTTCACCGCTAGGGCTCAAGACCCCGCGAAGGTAGACCCGCAACACTGTAAAGTTGTATTCGAGAATGCGCAGGTGCGCGTGCTGCACTGGCATTCGGGCCCGCACGAGAAGGGCCCCATGCATGAGCATCCCGCGTACGTAGCCATTTCCCTGACTGACCAACACACCCGGTTGACCCTGCCGGATGGGACGACGAAGGTAGTCGAGACAAAGGCCGGGCAAACCTCGTGGAACGAGCCGCAGAAGCACTCCTGGGAAAACTTGAGCGATTCGGCGGGGGAGAACATCCAAGTGGAGCTGAAGGGCAAGGCGGCAAAGGCCAAGCCAGCAGCGAAAAAGATGTAGCAGGAGCGCAGAAAAAAGCAGACATTCACGACAGCCCGTGTTCCATCGGGACCCTAGCCGCCGGGCGCGATGCCGAAGTCTCGAGCTCGGGGCCGTGGTTACGATTGCGGGTTTGCTACTCCTTGAGCCAGGAGGCTCGCGAGCAGCAAGGCTGGTAGGTACAGACGATGCATAGTTCCCTCCGCTGCTCGCAGTCTTGGGCAGACTGTAGATACAAGATACAAGCGCCTGGTTGTTGAAGCAGCAATCCTGAGCCAAAACCATTCCTTTTCAATCAGAGATTGCCGGTGCCAGGGGACTTGCCGCCCTGGCCTTGCTGCTCGGGTTTCGCGGGTGGCGTCGCCGTCACCAGCGGACGAATTTTTTCCAAGCGCCGCTTGGTGATGCCCCGCACTGCCAGCAAATCTTCCACGCGGCGGAACGCCCCGCTCTTCTCGCGAAACCTAACGATTGCCTTTGCCGTGGTGGGGCCGATTTCCGGCAGCTTTTCGAGCTGCTCGACCGTCGCCGTGTTCAGGTCCAGGAGTTTCGGAGATGTTTCTTTCTTCTCCTGAGCCACGGCAAGTGGAGGCAGTGCAAGGCCCAGAAGGAGCAGAATGAAAGCGTGCCGCGCGGCGCGTATCCCGCGTCGGCAGTTTAGTGCTTCGCACATGGAGTTCTGCCCGCCTCCTTACAGGCGGTTGCCCTGTTGATCGTAGGTTTCGACCGGGCCAAACAGCGCGGCCTGCTCGCCCACCTGTTCGCGGTCGCCCACGATGACGATTTGCGCGTTCGCCGAATCGAAATGCTTGCGCGCCGCAGTCAGTACATCTTCGGCTGTAAGCGCCCGCACCTTCTGCCGGTAGGTCTCGAGATAGTCTTCGGGCAGCTCATTCAGATAGACCGTCGCCAACTGGCCCGCCAAAGCATCCTGCGTGCCCAGTCCGAGCGAAAACACGCCGCTCAAATAACTCCGCGCGTCGTCCAGCTCCTGCTCCCCGACCGGCACCGACCGGATGCGATCCAGCTCATAGAACATCTCAGTGAGTGTGGCTGCAACGACTGTATTCCGCACTGCGGCGTGGATATTCAGGTAGCCGTGCTCGCGCAGCGGATAGACGGTGCTGCGCGGGCTGTAGGTGTAGCCCTTCTGTTCTCGGATGTTCATCACCAGCCGCGAATTGAACGCGCCACCGTAGATCGAGTTGGCCAGCGTCAGTCGCATCCAGTCCGGGTGACGCCGCGTGATGGCCAGGTTGCCCACCAGAACCTGCGTCTGTACGGTTCCGGGCAAATGGACAAGATGAACGCGCCGCCCGGTCGCTTTCGTCGGGGCAGGGAATTCAGGACGTGCGGGCGGACTACCCGCCCATTGAGCGAATGCCTTTTCAATCTGTTGGAGCATCTTCTCGCTGGCGAAATCGCCCACCACAATCAAAAGTGCGCGATCCGGCACGTAGTTCTGGCGATGGAACTCGACGAGCTCTTCCCGTCGGTAGCTTTCCACCTGCACCTCAGTCGGCGCGGCGATGGAATATGGATGCGCGCCAAACAGCACCTGGCGCAGCCGTTCGCCGGCCAGGAAGCCGGGCGTTGTGCGTTCAATACGCAGCTCCTCGATCCGTTGGCGCCGCTCGCGCTCGAATTCATCGTCGGGAAAGCTGCAGTGTTGCGCCAGGTCTGCGGCCAGTTCGAGCAGCCCGCTGGAGAACTCCGTCAGCCCTGAGAAGGAAATTGCCGAACTGTCTGCCCCCGCGACGCAGGCCAGGTCCGCGCCCATCGTTCGCAGGTCTTCTTCAATCTGGCGGCTGGACCGCGAAGCCGTGCCGGTTCGCACCACATTGGCGGTCATGTCCGCCAGCCCCGGCGCCACGCGGCTGGCCAGGGCATTGCCGCTCCGAAAGATCAGTTGCGCGTTGAACTTGGGAATCGTGTGCGACTCCACCAGCACCACCTCCAGCCCGTTCGGAAGCCGCCGCCGCATTCGTTGCGGCCACTGGAGCTCTCGTTCGGTAGCCAGCGCTGGGACACCTTCCCTTGTTGCCGCTGTAGCGCCAGCCATCAGGAGACTCCTTTCTGCACCGGCTGGCGCAGGACGATCGAGCGGTTGCTCGGCACCAGGAACTTCTGTGCTGCGGTCTGCAGCCGGGCGCGCGTCACCTTCTGAAAGCCGCCCAGGATGGTGTTCACCAGGCCCGGTTCGCCGTCAAAGAGCGCGAAACAGGCCAGCAGGTGCATCAAGCCGTACCGCGGCATGTAGCCGCCCATGCCGCCCTCCAGCATCGAAAAATAGTCTGAGCGAAACTTAACCTTCACCTGTTCGAGCTCCTCCTCGCTCACGCCCTTCTCCTGCACCTCGCCAATCACTTCGTCGTAGGTCTCCAGTGTTTTTTCTGCGCTGTACTCTGGTTTGTGCAGGATGCGGGTGACCATCAGCGTCGGCCCGTTGTAGTCGAACAGGTTGCCCACCGGATACTGGATGCCGCCTTCGGTATCCACCGCCACCTGTTTCTCGAGCACCAGCCGCCGGTGAATGCGTCCCGCGCGGCCGCCGTGCAAGGCCTGGTCGAGCATTGCCAGGGCAAACCAGTCCGGCGTGCGCCGTGCCGGCGCCTGATAGCCCACCGCGATCGCCGGGAGTGTCCCGAAGGGCTCCTCGACGGCGCCTCGCCGCTCTTCGGTCTGTGCCGGCTCGCTGACGTCTGCCTGCACCGGCAGCGAATTGGACGGAATATCACCAAAATACTGTTGCGCCAGGCGGAATCCCTCCGGGGGCTCGACCTCGCCCACGATCAGCAAGACTGCATTGTTCGGCGCGTAGTAGGTCTTGAAGAATGTCTGCACGTCGTCCAGCGTTGCGGCATCCAGGTCGGCAAAATCGCCATAGAAGTTGTGCGCGTTGGCCCAGTTCTGGAACGCCACGGGCGGCAGGTCGAGCCACGGGAAGCCGCCGTACGGCCGGTTCATCACGTTCACGCGCACTTCTTCTTTCACGACGTCGCGCTGATTGCGCAGGTTTTCTTCATCCACCTTGAGCGCGCGCATCCGGTCGGCCTCGAGCCACAGCATGCGCGCCAGTGCGTTCGAGGGCACGGCCTGGAAATAGTTGGTGACGTCGTAGTGCGTGGAGCCGTTCAGGACGCCGCCTGAGGAGTTCACCAGTTTGATGTGTTCCATCTTTCCGGCGTTCTCGGACCCCTGAAACATCATGTGCTCGAACAGGTGGGCAAACCCGCTCCGCCCGGGCGGCTCGAGGCGGAATCCGATGTTGTAATAGACGCCGACCGTCACCACCGGCGCCGCCCGGTCCGGCGAAATCACCACGCGCAGTCCGTTGTCCAGTTTTGTTTCTTCGATGGGAATGTGGAGTGCAGTCATTTTCCCCCGCGGTGATCATGTTTTTTCAGAATGCGTTCGAGCTGGCGCAGTGTGTCTCCGGCATCGCCCGAAAGCACGGCAGCGCTCAAGCGCGTAACCGCTGTATACGCCGCGCCGTATTCTTTCGGGTGCTTTCCGAGGGCCTCGAGGTGTTTGGCTACCGTGCTGTAGTCTCCGCGCGACACCGGCCCGGTCCACGCCGCTGCTGGTCCGAGGTGCGCATAGTTCTCCAGTGTCTGTCGCGTCAGCGGCAGCAGAGCCTGAGTGGCCTGTCGACGTGTAAAGCCCTGGCTCATCAGGATGCGCACGGCCGCCTCGACAATTCCCAAAACGTGGCCGGAGGCCAGTGCCCCGGCTGCGTGATAAGCCGGCTTGGCCCCTGCTCTCAGTCTGACCGGCACGCCGCCCAATTCCCGCGCGATCCGCCGCGCAACCCTCAAGGCGGCGCTGTGACCTTCGATTGCAAACAGCACGCCTTCCAGGTGCGGCTTCACCTTTGGGCTGAACGTCTGCATCGGATGCAACGAGCCGGTTGCCGCTCCCCAGCGCTCCAGTGCGGCAAGTTCATGATGGTCGAGCGCCCCGCTGGTGTGCAGCACCACTTTGCCTCGCCATTCCTCGCGTCCCATGGAAGCCAGCTGGTCCGCCACGGGGCGGATGGCAGCGTCTGGGGTGGTGATCAGTATGATTTCGGCGGCCAAAACCCGGCGGGTGGGCTTCGCGCATGGTGTGCCGTCTCCGATCGCTCGGACGGCCGTCCGCGCGGTTGCTGCCGAGCGCGTCACCACCGCCCCGATCCGCCAGCCCCGGTCTCGCAACAGGTGGCCGAGCGCCCGCCCGAGGCGTCCTGCTCCAACGATGGCAAGAGTCGGCGGCATCTGGCCGGCTAGCATACCGTGTCCATCCACTCCTCATCCGTGAAAAATCCGTCCTGGCTCGGATGCGCTGGAAGGGCTGCCCCGAAAAGCCCGAAAAGGATGAGCAGCTTCAGGCACAATTCCCCCCATCGTTGCCCTCAACGCGGAATGAAGAAGAAACCGCTAGAAGACCTGATGAGTTTCCTTCCGGGCCTGCAGAGCAATCGGCACCTGGTCGGTGATTGAAATCCCGTATCCCTCCAGCGCGACCAGCTTGCGCGGGTGGTTGGTCAGGACTCGGATTTCCTTCAGGCCCAGGTCGATCAAGATTTGCGCGCCCAGACCGCTTTCGCGCTGCACCAGGCGCTGCCGGGCCAGGTCGCGGTCGAGCTGCCCGCGCGTGTGGTAATGGATCTTCGGCAGCGCCTCACCGGGAGTAGCGGCCGACTCCACGGCAAACCCGCGGCCGGTGTGGTGCAGATAGACGAATACGCCGCGGCCTTCGGCGACAATGGCTTCGAGCGACCGTTCGATGATCTCGTGACAGTCGCACGTCGTCGCGGCGAAGACGTCGCCGGTCAGGCAATGGGAATGCACGCGCACCAGCGGCGGCAGGCTGCCTGCAAGATCTCCACGCGCGAGAGCGATGTGCTGCTCGCTGTCCACGTCGCTCGCATAAACAATCATCCGCAGCTCGCCGTAGCGCGTGGGCAGCATGGCCTCGGCCATTCGCCGCACGTAGCGCTCGTGCTGCATGCGGTAGCGGATCAGGTCCGCGGTGGTGACCATCTTCAAGCCGTGCGTCCGGCAGAACTCCACCAGTTGTGGCACGCGCGCCATCGTGCCATCGTCGTTCATGATTTCGCAAATCACGCCGGAAGGATTCAGCCCGGCGATGCTCGCCAGGTCCACCGATGCCTCGGTCTGCCCCGCGCGGATGAGCACCCCGCCCCGCCGCGCGCGCAGCGGGAAGACGTGTCCGGGACGCGCCAGGTCGGCCGGGCGCGTGTTGGAGTCGATTGCCGCCAGTATGGTAATGGCCCGGTCAGCGGCGCTGATCCCGGTCGTAACGCCCCGGCGGGCGTCGATGGCTTCGCAGAAGGCCGTGCCATAGGCCGAGGTGTTCAGCGGCGACATCAACGGAAGGTTCAGCTCGTCGCAGCGCTCCTCGGTCAGCGCCAGACAGATCAGGCCGCGCCCGTGCTTGGCCATGAAGTTGATGGCCTCGGGCGTGACCTTCTCGGCGGCCATGGTCAGGTCGCCTTCGTTTTCGCGGTCGGCGTCGTCCACCAGGACGATCATCCGCCCCTGACGGATTTCGGCCACTGCCTCTTCGATGGTGGAGAACATTTCAGATGACCTTCAGCAGCAAGTGTAGCAAGGCATAGAAGCCCGCAGCAATCATGGCAGCGCCCGGGATGGTCAGCACCCAGGCCCACATGATACTCCGCGTTACTCCCCAGCGCACCGCCGTCAGCCGTCTCGATGCACCGACACCCACGATGCAGCCCGTAATCGTGTGCGTCGTGCTCACCGGTATCCCGTAATGTGCCGTTCCGATCAGAGTCAATGAGCCGGCCGTTTCGGCGGCAAATCCGCCAAAGGGGTTGAGCTTGGTGATGCGCTGGCCCATGGTTTTTACGATGCGCCATCCGCCGGCCATTGTGCCGCCCGCAATGGCCAGATGGCAGGACAGGATCACCCAGAACGGCACTTCATAGGCAGGCAGCGCTCCCGCAGTGACCATGGCCGCGGTGATGATTCCCATTCCTTTCTGCGCGTCGTTCGTGCCGTGCCCGAGACTGTAACCGGCAGCAGATACGAGTTGGAGACGACGGAACCATCGGTCCACTCGCTGCGGCGCAGACTTCCGCACGATCCAGCTGGTGGCCACCGTCACCGCCATTGCCACAAACATGCCCAGGAAAGGCGCGACGAAGATGAAAACCACGGGCCTCACCCATCCGGACACGATGATGGCGGAAAAGCCGGCCTTCACCACGGCCGCTCCCCCGTAGCCGCCCATCAGCGCGTGTGAAGAGCTGGTGGGCAGCCCCAGCGTGAGGGTGACGAGGTTCCAGAGGATTGCGCCCACCAGACCGCTCAGGATCACCCACTGGTCTATCATCTCCAGCCGCACCAGCCCCTTTCCGATCGTCTTTGCGACGGCCGTGCCAAACGCAAACGCGGCCACGAAGTTCCAGAACGCCGCCCAGGCCACTGCCGGCATGGGGGAGAGCACCCGCGTGGAGACAATCGTGGCGATCGAGTTGGCCGCGTCGTGCCAGCCATTGGAGAACTCGAAGAGCAGGGTCATCGCAACGGTCAGCAGAAGCAGATGGAAGCCATCCAAGGGTTCACTCCTGGTATCCGGTGAGCATCCCGGGGCGCTGCCCGGCTGCGGTGGTACGTCAGGCGTTCTTCAGGGATATGGCCTCGGGCGTGACCTTCTCGGCTGCCATGGTCAGGTCGCCTTCGTTTTCGCGGTCGGCGTCGTCCACCAGGACGATCATCCGCCCCTGCTGAATTTCGGCGAGCGCTTCTTCAACGGTTGCAAACATGGTTGCTCTCCGAGGCATTCTCTCAGCCCCGTTGGCCAATTATAGACGCTGTCTAAGGCCCCCAAAAGTAGATAACGAGTTTGGTGACCGTCCACGCGATCAATGCGGAGGCGGGAAAGGTCAGGATCCAGGCGATTACGATTTCACGGCCCACGCCCCAGCGTACGGCCGAGAGCCGCTTCGTCGCCCCGACCCCCATAATCGCCGTGTTAATTGTGTGCGTCGTGCTGAGTGGAATACCAAAGGCAGAGGCCAGCTGGATGGTAAGCGCAGCACTGGTCTCCGCACAGAAGCCCTGCACCGGTTCGAGTTTGGTCAGCCGCAAGCCCATCGTGCGGATGATCTTCCAGCCGCCTACTGCCGTGCCGAGTCCCATCGTGATCGCGCACACTATGATCACCCAGTTGGGGATGAAAAACTCCTTTTGAAATCCACCGAGCATCAGCGTGAGCGCGAAAACCCCGATGAACTTCTGGCCGTCGTTGTTTCCATGGCCGTAGGCCATGAAGGCGGAAGAGAGAATCTGCAGTTTGCCAAAGGTGTTGCGTACTGTACGAGGGCGGGACCGGAAGAACAACCGATAAATCAACAGCATGATCAGCAGCCCGCCGCCGAAACCGAGGAAGGTGGAAAAGAGCAAACCGACCAATACCTTTTTCCAGCCCTCCCACAGCAATGCGGAAGCACCAGCTGAGGCAAAGGCAGCGCCGGTCAGACCTGCCACCAGCCCGTGGCTTTCGCTCGTTGGAAGGCCGCGCCACCAGGCCAGCGTGCTCCAAACGACGATTCCCACCATGGCCCCGGCAATCGTAGGCAAACCGATGGCCTCCGCTTTGACAAACCCCTTGCCGATGGTCCGAGCGACAGCCAGGCCAGAGAACGCACCAGCGATGTTCAGTGTGGTGGCCATCAGCAGTGCAGTGCCTGGCCGCAGGACCCGGGTCGAGACAACCGTTGCAATGGCGTTCGGTGCGTCCGTCCAGCCGTTGACAAATTCTGCGGCCAGCACCAGGGCCAGCACCAACACAGAGGCGGCATTGAGTTCGCTCATCACCGATGGATTCTCCTGGGCCTAGGAGGGCTTTTCACAGGGAATGTCGAAAGCAAAGTGGGAAAGTAGCAGAGCCTAGCCGCTCTTGAGCACGACCGATTCCAGCACGTTGGCCACGTCTTCGCACTTGTCCGTGGACGTCTCGATCGCCTCGATGATCTCTTTCCACTTGATAATCTGAATCGGGTCCTTCTCCTCATCGAAGAGCTGCGCAATCAGGCTGCGGCACAATCGATCGCCATCGTTCTCCAGCCGGTTGATTTCAACGCAGAACTCAAGGACACGATCGTGTTTCTCGAGCTCGCGGACTGCGGAGACAACCATCCCGGTCGCCTCGTGCAAGGTCCTGGCCAGGCCGGCCACCCCCGGACGAATCGTATGCACCCGGTAGGTCACCAGACGGCTGGCTGCAGCGTCAATCAGGTCCACGACGTCGTCGATCTTGCTGGCCAACTCGTGGATATCTTCTCGATCCAGAGGCGTAATGAACGTCTGGTTCAAACGGGTCATCAGGGCGTGGGTCATGTTGTCGCCCTTGTGCTCAAGCGCCTTGATGGCCCCCGCCTGGATTTCCGGGTCGGTGTAATTCTCCAGCATGTGCACCAGCGCTTGCGAACCGGCGTGGATGTTTTCCGCCAGCTCTACGAACGTATCAAAAAAACTCGCGTCTTTCGGCAAGATGCGGCTCATCAGTCCTGGCATGATTTCGATACTCCTCGGAGCTGGGCTGGATTGCGCCGAGACTATATCAATGCGTAGCCAGTCGGGCAAGCTCTCCCGCACAGTCTGTTCCACGCTTAAAACAAAAAGGGCGACCCGTGAATGGGCCGCCCCTCTTTCTTGTCTGACTTGAGTAGGTCGGCAGGAGGCCGGCTTCTAACCTCCAACCTCCATCCTCCAACCACCGTTCTTTAGTACATTCCACCCATTCCGCCGCCGCCGTGCCCGCCGGCTCCGGCAGACTTCTTCTCGTCTTCCTTGATGTCGGCCACCAGCGCTTCGGTAGTCAGCATCAAGGCAGCGATGGACGCGGCGTTCTGCAGGGCCAGGCGCGTGACCTTAGCCGGATCGATCACACCGGCCTTGACCAGGTCGGTGTACTCGCCCGTTTCGGCGTTGAAGCCAAAGTTGTCGTCCTTCGACTCCCGCACCTTGCCCACCACCACCGCGCCCTCGTGCCCTGCGTTCTGGACGATCTGGCGCATGGGCTCTTCCAACGCCCGTTTGACGATATTCACGCCGATGGCCTCATCCCCGTATACCCTGAGCTTATCGAGTGCCGGGATGCAACGCAGCAAAGCTACGCCGCCGCCGGGCACGATGCCTTCCTCGACTGCCGCGCGGGTGGCGTGCATGGCGTCCTCGACGC
>CAZHLD010000087.1:0-10304 GCA_964533185.1 uncultured Acidobacteriaceae bacterium
TTTCGACCAGGCGTTCGCGAGCAACCACCAGGATGGCCTGCTTGCGGTCGGTCCACGCTTCGCGAATTGCCTCGCCAAAGCGGGCGCGATAGCGCTTCACGAGGTCGTTATCGAGCGGCTCAGGCTTGGGCGGCGCTTCTTTGGGAGGAACTGGCGGCTTTGGTGGCCCCGCGGCGGCCGGCGGCGCGGGAGGCTTGGGAGGTACAGTGGCAGCGGGCGGCGTTGGAGGGATAGCAGGTTTGGCCGGGGCGTCGCCAGAAGCCTGCACAGGGGGAGTCGCCGAAGGCGGCTGCGCGGCAGGCGTTTCTCCTGCCGGTGGGACAGGCGGCTGCTTTTCCTCTGGGTCGTTGGCCATTCTGCCAGTGTGAGTCCGGCCGCAGACCGAGCGGCCGGGGATTTAACCAGTAGCTTTTAGCACAGCGGCGCAGAAGGGTCAATCAAAAGCGGATGCACGGATTATCCTAATTTGAAGAATCACGAGAGTCGTAGCGGGCTATAGCACAGTCCTCTGTTTCTCGTTGAATCTCTAAGAAACCGAAATGCCCAATTCTTTCAAGACCAAGTCGCACTTGGATCGGATCAAGTCCAGAAACAATCTCAATTCTTCAAACGCCTCGTGCCTCGATGGTGTTCGCTGATCCGGGGGCCTTCGCGGATCCAGAAAAAGGTGAGCGGATCGGTCATGAGGTCCACCACAACAAAACAGAAAAGGGCTGTGTCGTATGTGGGAAACAAAGTTGCGGAAGAGGATAATGCGGAAATGCGACCCGTCTTCGGAGTATGGGTCAGCGGGAAGTGGCTGACCCCGCGTTCGTGGGTGGAGTTCAGAAAGAACACGTCCAATTGTGTCGTTTTGACCGTTTTTCTCCAGCTCTTTACAGACCATTGGAACGGTTACATCCTCCGGACCCAATCCAAGATTCAGGAGGTTGTTGACCTCTTGCGCCAAGAAATCGATGGCCCCACACAAGTGGAAGAAGAATTCTTGGACTAGGGGTTGTCGCTCACGATGGAGAGCGCCGGCAATATCTCCTTTGTTGAGTTTGCGAAGGTCGTTCAAACGGCGGTCTGCAAAGCAGAGTCGGTCGTGTACAGGATGATCTGCATAATTAGATGACATTGAAATTGCTGCGAGGCGGGCTACACCCACTCGAGGGCGCCCTTCTTGTAGAGCCAGACGTAGCCGATCAGCAGGATACCCAGAAAAACAAACATGGTGAGCAAGCCGTAAAGGCCCAGAGCGCCAAACTGCACGGCCCAGGGAAAGAGGAAGATCGTCTCCACGTCGAAAATCACAAACATCATGGCCACGATGTAAAACCGCACCGAGTACCGGCCGCGGGCATCGCCTTCCGGTGGGATGCCGCATTCGTAGGGTTTGAGCTTGGCACCAATCGCGCGCGAATCCGGCCGGATGAACCGCATGATGATCAGCGTCACCGCTGGAAACGCCGCCGCCAGCGCCGCAAAGATGAAAATCGGAATGTAGTGGCGTGGCATCGTTGATGAGCCATGCTACCACAGGCGTCAAGCCTTCTGGAAAGGTAGGCGCGGCCGGGATGGGAAGCGGGGGTGTTGCAAGCCGCCGCGTCACTTGTAGACGACGCCATCCTTGATGACGTGGACCACGTGGCGCAAGCTTTCCATCGAGCGCAGCGGATCGCCGTCCACTACGATGACGTCGGCGAGCTTGCCCGGCGCAACGGTGCCGAGGTCGTCCCGCTTCAGCAGCTTCGCCGGCCAGAACGTAGCCGCGCGAATGGCGTCCATGGGCTCCATGCCCAGACGGACGAACGTATCGAGCTCGCGCCAGGTGGAATCGAAATGGAAATTCATCGGGATGCCGGAGTCCGTGCCGGTAATGAGCGTGACCCCGGTCGAGCGAAGCTGGGCGAACTTATTGGCTAAGGTGGGGACGCGACGTCGCACAAGCTGAAAATAGGCCAGGCGCTGCGGGTTTTCGAGCGAGCGGCGGACGTCCTGATAGACGTCCGGCGGGAGGTCGGCCTTGAGGCGCGGATCGTCGAGCCGCTCCGGGAACTGATCCACGGTGTAAGAGTAAAGGTAGAGGCCTTCAATCGTGGGACACCAGAACAGCGAAGCATTGTGCTCGCGCAGCATCGCCAGGACGTCGTCCGGGTAGCCGGGCTGAGTGCCGAGGCCGGTGTGCTCAAAGCAGTCTACGCCGGCTCGGATGCCCTGGCGGATTTCTTCGGCGCGGTGGGCATGGGCGACCACGTGATTGCCCGCCGCATGAGCCGTTTCGACAATGGCTTTCAGCTCGTCGAGCGTCATCTGGTCCTGATCAATGACCTTGATGAGGTCTGCGCCGGCGTCGAGGATGCGCTTGGTCTTGGCGCGGGCGTCGACCGGCCCCTGCACGGCCCAGCGGAACTCGGCTTCGAGAGGCGGCGAAGTCTGCTGCAGGAACGGGCCACTCACAAAGACGCGTGGGCCGGGAATCTCTCCGCGCGCGATGCGGTCGCGAACCACGATGCTGTCCTCGAGCGGGGCGCCGACGTCGCGGACCGTGGTGATGCCGGCCATCAGCAGCTCGCGGGCGGCGATGGGCATGATGACGTCGCGCCAACGGTCGCGATAGGTGCGGAACCAGTGGTCGTAGTCGGCGTGACCCACCAGCATCAGGTGGACGTGCATGTCCATCAACCCGGGAAGCACCGTGCGGCCCTCGGTAGAGATGACGCGCGCGCCCGCAGGCGGCGCAAGCTCGCCCACTCGGCCGACGGCCTCAATGCGATTGCCACGAATGATGACAACCGAGTTGTCGAGCGGCGGGCCGCCAAAGCCGTCAATCAGCCGACCGCCCACCAGTGCGATCACGGTCTCGGGGCGCGACTGCTCCGCGGGCGCCGCAGACAACAATGCGGCTAGCGCCAGAATCGAAACAAAGACCAGGCACGGGAAGAACTTCTTCGGCATCGTCTTAACCTCGAAAGGGCGCTGGTAATGGCGCCGATTCTACCACCGGGGCGGTTGCATTGAGGCGGGATTGCTCTGCTGCCTAGTCGTGGCGCGCGCCATGAAGGACGGCGACGGCGTGTGGGAGAAGGTCGGCGATGGCGTCGAGCGATTCGACGGCGCCGCGCGGGCTGCCGGGCAGGTTGACGATCAGCGTGGTGCCGCGCACGCCGGCCACAGCGCGAGAGAGGTCGGAGCGAGGATTCTTGGCGCGGCCTTCCAGCCGCATGCGCTCGCCGATGCCCGGGAGCAGCCGAGTGCAGACGGCAGCAGTGGCCTCGGGCGTAACGTCGCGCGGGCCGATGCCCGTCCCGCCGGTGGTGAGGATCAGATCTACATGGCCGGATTCAGCCAGCATCAGCAGCCGCGCTTCGATGGCGGTTTGGTCGTCGGCCACAACGTGGGTCGAAGCAACTTCCCAGCCGAGCGCCTTGCAGCGCTCGACCACGGCCGGGCCGGAAGCGTCCGGCCGCTCGCCGCGGGAGACAGTATCGCTAATGGTCACGATAGCGACGCGCATGGCAGGGTCAGCTCTTGACCATGTCGCGGCTGGCTTCGTCGAGCAGGCGCATGGCTTCCAGGAGCAGGCCGGTGGTGGAGCGCGTGGTGGTGGTGCGGGCGGAGGCAGCGATGTTGAAATCGATTTCGAACTCGCCTTCGGCCCATCCGATGGCCTGATAGACGGCTTCGTCGCCCACGAGACTGCCTGAGCTGGCGTGCTTGCACTGACCCGCAGCGAAAAACATCTCGCACTGGCCGGCCGGGCCGCGCAGCGTCAGACGGCAGGACTTCTGTCCCATTTCGAGCGACTGCATGAGGTCGGTGATGCCCATCTCTTCGAGGCGGCCCTGGATGACGCCCGGGCGCGAGGCGCGCTGCGCCAGTTTTTCAAGGTGAATGCGGTCCACCACTTTTTTTGTGGTGCGGACCAGCTCGGCGACGAAAAACGGCTTGGCGATGAACTCTTCGACGCCGTCGGCCAGCGGCCGGAGTTTTTCCTCGATATCAGCGCGACTGGCCACGAAGATGAACGGGATCTGGCGCGACTGCGGGCGGCTGCGCACTTTCTCGAAAAGCTGCCGGCCATCGAGTCCCGGCATCTTGTAGTCGGAGAGGATAAGGTCGGGCGGGGTTTCGAGGACTTTGATCAGCGCGTCGGCGCCGTCCGGGGCGGTGATCACCTCGCAGTACGGCTCCAGCCCGCGGGCCATCCACTCGAGCACAAGCGGATTGTCGTCCACGACTAGGACTTTGACGGATTTGAGCGGCGTCATCATGGCAAACCGCGACTTACCGAGCCGGCTTTGCGCGGCGGCTGCGGCGGGGCCGGGCAGCAGGAGGCTGGGGGCTGCGAGTCCGGAGGTAGTGTCCGCTTTTTCCGCCAACCTTTTCGACCAGATATATGTCTGTAATCTCCATGCCCTTGTCCAGGGCCTTGCACATGTCGTAGATGGTCAGCGCCGCGGCGGAGACGGCCACCAGCGCTTCCATTTCCACACCGGTTTGAGCCGTGGCCGTGACCCGCGAAGTAATCTCAATTCCATTCTGGACGAGCCGCGTGGCCACGTCAACGTGGGTCAGCGGCAGGGGATGGCAAAGCGGTATCCATTCGGCGGTGCGCTTGGCGGCGGCGATGCCGGCGATTCGCGCGATTTCGAGCGGGTTGCCCTTGGGCGTTTCGAGGCGGCGGACGCTTTGGCGCACGGTGCGGCTCATGCGTACAAAGCCATGGGCGACCGCGGTTCTCGTCGTGGCCGGCTTGGCGGTGACGTCCACCATGGCCACCCGTCCGTCTTTCGTATAGTGGGAGAGTTTACGCATTGCGGAGCTAAAAGAGACCGCGGCGCGGCAGCACGTCCACCCAGTCGCCCGCCGCCAGCTCGAGCTTTTCCGGTCGAACCACCAAGAAACACGCCGCGCGCGCAACAGCAACAATATCTCCTGAACCCTGCCAGGGCAACTCGCGAACCACCGGTTCACCCGCAGTCCAGGTGAGCTTGGCGGGCAGAAAATGCGTGAGGGGCGCCTTCTGATGCACCGGGGCCGCCAGGCGTGCTTTGAAAAGCGGCAGCGGGCGCGGTTCGGCGCCGCCCAGCCAGTCGATTGCCGGCACCACAAGGAGTTCAAAGGTAACCATGGTCGAGACAGGGTTGCCGGGCAAGCCGAAGACGAATTTGTTGCGGCAGATGCCAAAGACGGCAGGCCGGCCGGGGCGAATGGCCACAGCGTCAAAGAAAAATTCGGCGCCCAGCTCGCGGAGAACGCTTTCCACCAGGTCGTACTTCCCCACCGAGACGCCGCCGGAGAGCACTAAGATGTCGGCGCTGAGGCCCTGCTCGATCATCACCCGCAATGGCCCCGGATGATCGGGTGCGTTGCCCAGCGGGAGAGGCTCGGCACCGGCCAGCGCCGCCTGCGCAGCCAGCGAAAGGACGTTGCTATTGCGGATTTGAAATGGGCCGGGCTGAGCTTCCATGGGGACGACTTCATCGCCAGTGGAAAGAATTGCCACGCGAGGGCGGCGGAAGACATCGAAGCGAATCTTGCCCACCTGCGCCGCCAGCGCCATCTCGGCATAGCCCATGCGCGCGCCGGGTTCGAGCAGCGTCTGGCCTTCGCGGGCCTCGCTGCCACGCGGCACCACGTTTTGTCCGGGCTCGCCAGCGCGCTCGAAGAGGACGCGCTTCCCTTCTGCCCGCGAGTGTTCGAGCATGACCACAGCATCGGCCCCCGGGGGCAGGGCCGCTCCGGTCATAATCTGTACGCACTGACCCGGGGCAAGCGAGCCGGAAAAAGTGTCGCCGGCTTTGATTTCGCCGACAAGATCGAGTGCAGCGCCGGGCTTCGCAACGTCAGCCGAGCGCACGGCAATGCCATCGCGGGTCGAACGATCGAAGGGCGGGTAGTCGCGGTCGGCGAGGATGGGCTCGGCTAGGACGCGTCCGAAGCCGCGGCCGATTTCGACAACGTCGTGGGCCGTGCGCGCTCCGCGCTCGCGGGTAACGGTAATGACTTTCTGCCGGGCTTCTTCAAAAGAGAGCATGGCGTGCTACAGCCAGGAGGCGAAGCGTGTGCCCGCCGGGATGATGGTGGCGTCGCGCTCGGGGCCGGTGGAGATCATGCCAGTTTCGACTCCCAACTGGTCAGAGATGAATTTCAAATAGTCGCGCGCGGCGGGCGGGAGCGCAGCAGCGTCGCGCAGCCCGTAGGTACTGCTGCGCCAGCCGGGCAGCGTGCGATAGATCGGTGTCACTTGCTCGAGCTTTTCAGCTTCGGCAGGGATCTCGTGAAGAGGAGCGCCCTTGTAAGTGTAGCCGGTGCAGACCTGGATCTCGGCCTGCGTGTCGAAGACATCGAGCTTGGTGACCACCAGCGAATCAATGCCATTAATCATCACCGCGTAACGCAGCACAACCAAATCCAGCCAGCCGCAGCGGCGCGGGCGGCCCGTGACGGCGCCGAATTCCTGGCCGCGGTCGCGGACTTCCTTGGCTTCGAGGTCGGGCATCTCGGTGGGAAAAGGGCCGCTGCCGACGCGCGTCGTGTATGCCTTAGTGACGCCAACGATGGCGGTAATGCGCGTGGGCGCGACACCCAGGCCGGTGAAGCAGCCGCCGGAGGTGGCGTTCGAGGAGGTGACGAAGGGGTAGGTGCCGTGGTCAATATCGAGCATCGTGCCCTGCGCACCTTCAAAGAGCACAGAGCGGCCTTGCTGTATCGCGGAATCGAGCAGGACAGCCGTATCGGTGACAAAGCCGCGGATGCGTTCGCCCAGCCGAAGATACTCTTCGAGCAGGCCCGCGGTCTCGAGCGGCGCGCGGAAGGCAGCTTCGGAGATCTGATTTTTCTCGGCCATGACGCGCTCGAGCTTTCGGGCGAAGCCATCCGGATCGAGAAGGTCGCAGATGCGCAGGCCGCGGCGCGACATTTTGTCCTCATACGCCGGACCGATCCCGCGCGCCGTGGTGCCGATCTTCGCGGCGCCGCGGGCAGCTTCGGCGGCTTTGTCCATCTGCCGGTGATACGGAAAGATGAGGTGCGCGCGGTTGGAAAGGTGGAGGCGACCCGTGACGTCAATGCTAGCTATACTGAGGTTTTCAATCTCGGCGACGAGTGCCGCGGGGTCTACCACACAGCCCGGACCAATTACGGCGTGTTTGCCCGGACGCAGGATGCCGCAGGGGATCAGTTGAAGGATGAAGCGGTGGGCATCGAAGATGACCGTGTGACCGGCGTTGTGGCCGCCGGCCCAGCGGGCCACGTAGTCGAAGGAACCTGCCAGATAGTCAACGACCTTGCCCTTACCTTCGTCGCCCCACTGGGCACCTACAACGACGATCGCCTTCATCCAGTGTTTCCCTCAGCCCGGCTGCGCGCCGGCGCAAACTGACCGCACGCCTCCCCGGTTGACTCGAACCGAGGATTCACTGGGAGGGGGCAGCGCACCGCGCGGAATCAGTATCCTACCCGCCGCGGCACGAGAAGGCAAGTTGCGGTACCGGGTCATTTTGGGCGGGTGCCCTACGCGTCGGTTGTACGCGTGGGGTTCTTGATGTTGTCTTAGGAGCGGGTGCCCCACGCGTCGGGCCTGCGCATCACAACCGCGCGCCCTTTGGAGTGCGGAAGCTTGCTCTCGCCTTGCCTTTGTAGCGCCGGCATCTTGCCGGCTCTGTGAATGTAGCGCCGGCCTGCGCTGCACGGCCGGCATGGTTTTGCTAGTAGCCTGCGCCACTAATGTGGCGCCGTGTTCATCCCGCCGCCGAATTCTGAGCCTGTGAAATCCGTCAACTTGCTCCGGTGAATTGCCGGAGAATCTGTGGATTATTCATTGATCGCAAGTTGTCTTATGATGGGAACTCGTGTATACGGCAATCGTGGCGGTGCTTGGTCTTAGGCCGCCCGCCATGGCGGTCTGGGCGGGCCGACCTAAACAATAGTTGCGCCGCCTCAAGAGTGAATCTCTGACTAAACTTTTACTATGAACTTCAAAACCAGACTATTTGTAATTCTATGGGTAGCAGGCATGGCGGGCGTTCTCTCCTTTTTGCTGGTGGACTTATCCGCATTGCTGGCGAACTTACCAGTAACGGCGGGAGCAAAGACGCCATTTCCGTTTCCAGTGATAAAACTTCTGAGCATAATTCAATCAACTATTATTCTTTCCATTGCGGTGTTCGTTGGTATCGCGCTTGCTCCCAAAGTCGGCTTGTCATCCCCTTTGGCGGAATCGGCGGCTGGCGGCGGACGGCTAATCCCAGTACTCATGCCGCAAGTTGTTCCCGGCTTGGTTGGTGGTTTATTGGGAAGCATTACAATCCTTTTATTTTGGCTGTTGTGGAAACCATTTTTACCACCGGAGTTTGTGAGGCGAGCCGAAGAATTGAACAAAGTCCTGCCGTTCTTGACTCGCCTGCTTTACGGTGGCATCACCGAAGAGTTGCTGCTCAGGTGGGGAGTGATGACGCTTTTGGTGTGGGTGGCATGGCGGCTGCTTCAGAAAGAACAAGGTAAGCCGCGGGCGATTTGTTTCGTGAGTGCGATTATCATTTCATCTGTTATTTTCGGTTTGGGGCATCTGCCCATAGCGTCCGCATTAGCTGTTAATTTCACTGTACCGATAGTGTCCTATATAATTATCGCAAATTCCGTATTCGGTTTGATTGCCGGTTACCTTTACTGGAAGAAAGGCCTTGAAGCGGCAATAATCGCGCATATGTTGGCTCACGTCGTCATAGTAACGGCGGTTTATTTTGGAACATGAGACATAGAACCGTCACGGGCGGGTGGCTCACCCTTTCGCGCGTGTACACAATCCACGGGCGGCGAATTCTTCTGCACGTCGGGACGGCTTTCCGTGTGTGCCCTCCGAAAATCAACCGCTTTCTGCGCCACGATCTTCTTCAACCGCCCGTTCTCGTCCTCGAGCTGGCGCGGCCGCCGAGCCTCGTTTACTTCCAAGCCCCTTACTTGGCCTTCCAGTGGTAGAACGTCGCATCGCCTATACCGATCCGTCGGCAGAGTTCCTTCACCGCAACTCCGGCCTCCGCTTCTTTCAACACCCCGACAATCTGCTCTTCGCTAAATCGGCTCTTCCTCATCGGTGCTTCTCCTCTCGCGTCTTATACCCGGAGAAGCTACATTTTGGCTGGACTAGTGTCGCGTTACCGAAGAAAGTGACACACGGATTCTTTTCCTTGGGTTCGAGTACGTCCAGCGAAAGGGCTGGGCGTTTCGGTTGTAGAGCCGGATGAAATTCATGATCTTGTGCATCAGGTCGGCTGCCGAGCGGAAGATGCCGCGCCGGATGCAGTCGCGGGTGATCAGGCCCAGCCCAATCTCCACCTGGTTCAGCCAGGAGGAGTAGGTGGGCGTGAAGTGAAAATGGACGCGCGGATGCTGCTTCTGCCAGGCACGCACGATCGGGCTTTTATGAACCGCGAGGTTGTCCAAGATCACGTGGATGGGTTTTCGCCAATGACCGGAGATGGTTTGGTCCAGAAAGGCGACGAACTCCTCGCTGGTGTGTCGGGGGGCACAGTGTCCGAGTACCTTGCCGCTGTGCACCTCCAGCGCCGCGAACAGCGAGACGGTGCCGTGGCGAACATACTCCACGGCGTGGCGCTCGGGTTGGCCCGGACGCATCGGCAGCGCCGGCTGGCTGCGATCCAACGCTTGGATGGCGGTCTTCTCATCGATGCAAAAAACCGCTGCATTCTTAGGAGGATCCAGGTACAAGCCAAGGATGTCTTTGGCCTTGGCTTCGAACTCCGGATCGGGACTGGCCAGGTAGCGCCGCAGGCGATGGGGTTGCAACCCGGCCTTGTGCCACACGCGCATCACCGTGACTTGGCTCACACCCAGACGGCGCGCCAACCGGCGCGTGGACCAGTGGGTGATCGATCCCGGCGGACGGCGCTCGGTAGTCGCCAAGATCGCCGCTTCCTGCGCGGCGGTCAGTTGCTTCGGCCGACCCCGGCGCGGGGCGTCCAGCAGACCGTCCAGCCCCTTCTTTTGCCAGTTGAGCTTCCAGGCCCGGACCCGACGCGGACTCATCCCGGTGTGCACCTGGACCCGTCGCAAGGAGAAGCCTTGCGCCAGCAGCAGCAGCACGCGGGCCCGACGCGCCAGCCCGGCGGGCAGGCGGGTCGAGCGAACCAGTTGCTCCAAACGGGCACGCTCCTGGGGTTGCAAACAAAACGGCTCCTTTGCAGTGAACATGAGCCCTTTTACCATAACAAGGGTCATGTGTCACTTACTTATGTAACAGAACACTAGTTTTCGGGCGGTCAGTAGGATTGAGAAGGAGAAGAAGAGTCTTCAGACCA
>CAZHLD010000088.1:0-10218 GCA_964533185.1 uncultured Acidobacteriaceae bacterium
TCGTACCGCCTCCATTCGAACTGGTCCACACGCGAGGGGGCCATCACGCTCGCACGACAACGCCTGGTCAACGCCGTATGCGTTCCGGAACCATTTCTTTCCGCACACTGTGCAACGCAAATTGTACGAGTGTCTGTCGCTAACGGACGTAACCGGTTGCCAACATCGTGCAGCGCCACTTTTGGCACATCGTCCCGGTCCCACGCAGATGGCTAACGACCACCCCACCGGAGCGCGATTCCACAATAGAAGTTGATAACAGCCCTTTCTACAAGAGATCAGGACAGTTCCTGCTAGACGCCCCACTCGGAAACTGACCCACTTGCTGATAGCGGCCCCGTGAGGCGCGAAGACTGGTTGGCGTGGTAAACTGGTGTGCGGGTGCTGGCTTGTGCCGGGCGCTGATTTGGTGGTATAAGGCGAATTTCCCGGCGCGCTCTGGGGGCAGCAGTGAGCTTGCGCCGGAGTCGATTGGCACGACTGGCTTTGGAACGATGCGTCAAGGAGAGGTCTGATGGCCTACGTCATTGCTGAGCCCTGCATCGGGACGAAAGATACCGCCTGCGTGGACGTCTGCCCGGTGGACTGCATCCACCCGCGCAAGGACGAAGCAAACTTCGAGTCGGAGCCGCAGCTCTACATCAGCCCCGTCGAATGCATTGATTGTGGCGCCTGCGTGCCGGTCTGTCCGGTGACGGCCATCTTCGCGCTGGAAGACCTGCCCGAGAAGTGGGCCAACTTTACGCCGATCAACGCGGACTGGTACACGAAGAAGACGGCCTGAGCCCCGCGGCGGCTTCGGACATCTCCGAAACGCAAGATGCGGCACGACCGCCTGGTTGCGCCGCATTTTTGTTTTTGCGCGCAGAGCGGCACACGCGGTCAGCAACAACCCGGGCGCTGCGATAGCGCTTTGGTGAGATGCGCCGGCAGGGTATCCTGCATCTCAGTTGTGGTCAGGCATTCCTCCGGTTGAGGAGCAATCTTGGCAGAGCCCGCCATCCTTTCCTGCGCGCGCGTGGTGCCGCCGCGGCGGCTGACGCAGGAAGAAGTCTTCCGCGTGATGGGCTACACCAGCCCGCGCATCCGGAAGATTTTTCTGAACAGCGACATTGACTATCGCCACTTCTGGGCCGACCCAGATAACTTCACCCCGAACGAGACGCCCGACCAACTCCACGCGCGTTACCGCGAGGGCGCGATGCACCTGGCCTGCCAGGCCGCCAAGGGCGCGCTGGCCGCTGCGGGACTCGAGCCATCGGCGGTGGACTGTGTCCTTGTGGCGTCCTGCACCGGCTACTTGTGCCCGGACCTCTCCACGTTGCTGGTGGGGCAGCTCGAGCTGCGCCGCGACGTCCAGCGTGGGGCACTGCTGGGCCATGGCTGTGCTGGCGCACTGCCGCTGCTGCAGCGCGCCGCCGACCACGCCCGAGCTTACCCGGGCCATCGCGTGCTGGCGATCGCGGTCGAGGTGTGCTCGGCGGCGTATTTCATTGATACGTCGCTCGAGACGGTGGTTGGCAATGCCATCTGCGCGGATGGCGCAGCGGCGGTGGTGCTGGGAGACGGCGACGCGCCCCCGGCTGGCGTCCCGCTGCCGCGTATTGTGGCCTTCCAGTCTGTGCTCGACCCGAGCCAGCTCGACAAGGTGGGCTTCGAGCAGAAGGAAGGCAAGCTGCGCATCATTCTGGCCGCAGAGATTCGCGACCTGGCCGGGCCGATTATCGAGCGGTGTCTGGACGGCCTGCTCACGCCGCGCGGCCTCGGCAAGCAAGACGTGCGCTTCTGGGTGCTGCACCCGGGCGGGAGGAAGGTGCTCGACGCCGCGGCGGGCTACCTGGGCCTCAGCGAAGAGCACTTGAGGCGATCGCGGCACGTCCTGCGCAATTTCGGCAACATGTCGTCGCCGACAGTGCTGTTTGTGCTGAACGAAGTGCTTGCCTCGGGTGAGCCGCAGCCGGGTGATTACGGCGTGATGCTGGCGCTCGGGCCGGGATTTGCCGCCGAAGCCGCGTTGTTGCGCTGGTGAAGAGCCTGCGCGGTTTGCAGCCTTTCGGACCCTCATGGCATCCTAACTGGCTGAATCATAATTCTCACCAGCCGAAAACTTGAGGAGGAACTGTATTGAAGCGCTTCGCTGACGCAACCGCAGTTTGCGCGGTGTTGGGACTTGCCGTGAGCCTGATGGGTGCGCAATCGGGGCCCGCACAAACCGCCGCAGCGCAGGTGAAAGTGATCGAGATGACGGCGAAGAAGTACGCCTACACGCCGTTGGAGCTTCGCGTGAAGAAAGGCACGCGGGTGCAGTTGAAGGTTCGCGCGACGGACCGCACCCACGGGTTCAAGATCGCGCTCTACCCGGAAGGTGCAGGTGAAAGCGGAGCGCCGGGGCTGAAGTTTGACCCGCAGCAGGAGAACTGGAAGCTGGCCCAGAACGAGGAGCGTGTCATTGAGTTTGTCGCCGAGCGCGCGGGCAGCTACCCCTTCAAGTGCTCGGTGTTCTGCGGGCTTGGCCACTCGGGGATGAAGGGCGTCTTGATCGTCGAAGAGTAGCCGGCATCACGACTTCGGCGCGGGGCGAATGTGCGGGAACTGTTCGTTTCCCGGCGAACGCCCCGCGGCCAGTTCTGCAACCCACCTTTTTCCCGCTGCGCGCAGCTCATCGAGCTGGATGCCCCGGTACGTGGCCGGGAAGCGTTCGAGCTTGTTCAGTCCGGCCTCGAGCAAAGAGTGAGCGCCGGCGCGGTTGCCGCGCTGGTAATGGTGAAAGGCAGCCGACACTTGGATGATCCCCTGCAGAAACGTCCGCTCTGGTTCCTGGGCAGCCAGCCAAATTTCTTCCCACGTCTCGTGGGCCTCGAAGAACTGGCCGCTGTTGAACTGCTCCAACCCTCTTTGAAACTTCTCATCTTTAACGTGATCGTTCATCATTGGGCGGACCGGTTTGAGTGCGTGCTGCGAAACCCGGCATAATAGCAGACTCCGCGGAGGCGATGCGGCTCGTGCAGATTACGATAGAAATCCCTGGCGTGACGGTGGGCGTGATTACGGTCGAAGAAGCGCAGGTTGCGCCGACGACACCGGAGCTTTTCCGCGAGATGGATGCCGTCTGCGAGCGGCTGCGTCGCGAGCTGACAGTGGATGACGTAGCTGGGCTCGAATCAATCAGCGCGGTCCGGCGGATGTTCCGCGCGTGGGGAGTGGACCCGGCGCGCTACCGCCCGGCATCGGAAGCGCTGCTGCGGCGCGTGGTGCAGGGCAAGGGGCTGTACCGCGTGTCAAACGTCGTGGACATCATCAACCTGGGCTCGATCGAAACCGGCTGGCCCTACGGCACCTACGACGTCGCGCACGTCGTGCCGCCGGTGGCCTTTCGCATGGGCGCGGCGGGCGAAACCTATGAAGGCATCGGGCGTCACATCTGGCACCTGGAAGGGCGGCCGGTGCTGGCCGACTCGCGCGGGCCGTTCGGCAGCCCGGTGAGCGATTCGACGCGCACAATGATCACCGAAGCGACCCGGTCGGTACTCACCACCATCTTTGCGCCGGCGGGCAGCTCGACATCGGCCATCCGGCAGGCGCTCGACCGTGTGGGAGAACGCCTGGCGCGCTTTGCCGGCGCGCGCGTTGTCTCGACGGCTGTAATTCACTGATAGGCGGCGCTGGTCGCTCGATCGCGGCGGTCCCCCCGCGAATCTATACGCTGCCGGCGGATTCGATTCGGGTGGAAGCCTGTCGCCGCGCTATCATCTCTGGCCTGTCTTTGCACGGAGTCCCCTGTGCCGAAGCTGCATCTGGTCCTGCTCATTCATGCGCACCAACCGGTCGGAAACTTCGACAAGGTGATCGAGCAAGCCTACCAGCATTGCTACCTGCCGTTCCTCGACACGCTCACCCGGCACCCGGCGGTGCGCCTGGGGCTGCATTATTCCGGGCCGCTGCTCGAATGGATCGAGGACAAGCATCCCGACTGCTTCGACCTGCTGCGCGAGCTGATCGGCCACGGGCAGGTGGAGCTGGTGGGCGGCGGCTTCTACGAACCCATCCTCATCGCCATCCCGCCCGAAGACCAGCTCGAGCAGGTCCGCCGCATGGCCGAGTACCTGGAAAAGCATTTCGGGCAGCGTCCGGCGGGCGCGTGGCTGGCCGAGCGCGTCTGGGAGCCGCAACTGGCCTCGCGGTTGGCGGAGGCCGGAGTCGAATATACGCTGGTGGACGACGTGAATTTCCTGGCCTCGGGCTTCGAGCTGGAGGAGCTTCACGGCTACTACATTGCTGAAGACCTCGGTGCGAAGGTGAAGGTGATTCCCGGGTGGAAGTCGTTGCGCTACCTGATCCCATTCCGCAGCGTGGAAGAAACGATGGAGTTCCTCCGCCGCGCCGCCGAGCAATACCCTGACGGAATGGCGGCGATGGGCGACGACTGCGAAAAGTTCGGCGTCTGGCCGGGCACGTACGAGCATTGCTACCGGGACGGCTGGCTCGAGAAGTTCTTCACGGCCCTGGAAGGGAGTTCGGACTGGTTGGTGACGACGACGCCGGGCGACTACCTTGCTCAGCACCCGGCCCTGGGCCGCGCTGACCTGCTGGCGGCTTCCTACTCGGAGATGATGGAGTGGGCGCTGCCGACGCCGGTGCGACAGCGCTTCCACGCCGTGCAGCAGGAGTTCGCGGCGCGGCCTGATGTGCTGAACTTCCTGCGCGGCGGGTTTTGGCGGGGTTTCTTCCGCAAGTATCCCGAGTCCAACCTGCTGCACAAGAAGATGCTGTACGTTTCCAGTCGGGTCCGCGAGCTGGCCGAGACGCGCCGGCGCAGCCCGCTGCGACGCGCCGGTCGCCGGGCGCTCGACCAAGCCGCCGAGCACGTGCTGCGGGCGCAGTGCAACGACGCCTACTGGCACGGGGTCTTCGGCGGGATCTACGCGCCGCACTTGCGCACCGCACTCTGGCGCGAGCTGGTGCGGGCGGAGAAACTGGCCGACGCCACCGCCCACGGTCGCGCGAAATACGCCGAGGTTCGGCGGCTGGACTTTGATGCCGACGGGGCCGAAGAGATCTACGTTACGACGCCGCAGTGCGCTGCACTGGTGAAACCGTCGGACGGAGGCACGATCGCGGCGCTCGACTTCCGCCCGCGCGACGTCACGCTGATCAATTCCTTCGAGCGGCGTCCGGAGGCCTACCATGCTCGCTTGCGGCAGGCGGCGGCGGACGCGGGTGGCGTGGCGTCAATCCACGAACAGACGCGCGTCAAGGAGCCGGGCCTCGCCGAGCGCCTGCGGTACGACCGCTGGCCGCGGCATGCCTTCCGGCTGCTGCTCTTTCCGCCGTGGAAGAGGATTGCGGACTACGATGCGGTGATGCTGGAAGAGAGCGCCGCGTTTGCCGCCGGCGCGTATGAGTGCACTGCGGCTTCGGGCAAGGGCGTGGACCTGGTCTGCGAAGGCCCACTGCACGGCCCCGCTACGCTGGGCGAGCTGGCTGATCCCGAGCTGCGCGTGGTGAAAAAGTATTCCTTCACCGGCGCGGGAGATGGGTTTGCGGTCGAGTGTGATTTCTCAATCGAGCAGGGGGAAGGCCCGCCGCTCAAGCTGCAGGTGGGGCTGGAAATCGTGTTGAACCTACTGGCTGCGAACGAGCCCGACCGCTTTTTTGAATCTTCTCCAGGCGAGCGGCATCCTTTGAGTTGGGGCGGAGCCATCCCTGCGTCGCAACTGCGGGTAGTGGACCAGTGGCAGGACGTGGCGGCAACGCTCGAGGCGCCCGGGGCGGCGCAGTACTGGGTGGCGCCGATTGAGACGGTCTCGGAGTCGGAAGAGGGCTTCGAGCGCGTGTACCAGGGCTCGCAGATATTAGCCGTCTGGCCGGTGGAACTGGCGGCGGGAGCCGCGTGGACGGGTCGAGTGACGCTGCGCGTCGCGCCAGCCCGCTAGTTCGACAATCCTCACGGAAAACGGAACGGGTCCGGAGGCTTGTCTCTCCGGACCCGCAGTAATTCCGTTTTCGAGTGTGCCGCTTAGAACTCGACGCGCGCCCCGATCTGGATCCAACGTGCACCGTTGGTCCGGTTCGTGGGGATGAACTGCGCCGTGATGTTGCCAAACGTGGTCAGGTTGTTGATGGCCAGCCCCGGGTTGGCGAAGTCCACGTGGTTGAACACGTTGAAGAAGTCGAACAGGATGGTGAAGTTGACCTGTTCGGTAACGCGAGTCTTCTTCGACAGTTGCATGTCGACGTTCCACCGCGGCAAGCCGGTGAGCACGTTGCGGCCGGCTCGGCCGTCCCGGCTCAGCTCGATTCGGCGGAATGCGCCGCGCACTCCGGCCGGATCGCCAAACAGATTCAGGCCCGTCGGGGAAACAGTCGTGGCAACGTTATGCACGTTGTTTTCCTGGATTGCGCTTGGATTCGCCAGGATCCCACCCGAATTGAAGCCGAGCGCGAGCGCACCGCCCCATGACTGCGCACCCTGGGTTACAGTGAGTGGTTGTCCGCTGGTGCCGGTGAAGATGCCCGAAATCGCCCACCCGCCAATGATCCGGTCCAGGATGCCGTTGTCGGTGCCGATCCAGCGGCCCCGCCCGAACGGCAGCTCAGAGAGCCAGGAAGCATTGAACACGTGGTTGAAGTCGAAGTCCGACCGCCCGTAATCCGACCGCAGGTCGAAGTTGTTCGCCATGACGCTGGCGGCGTTCTGGTTGGCGCTACCCATGTCGAGGGAACGAGCGTAGGTGTAGTTGACGGTCAGCATCAGTCCGCGTGAAAGGCGCTTGTGCAGGGTGGCGAACAAAGCGTTGTAATTCGAGATGCCCGTGCTCGAGCGCAGGAAGAACATCTGGGACATGAGGTTGTTGAACGGCGTCAACTGAGCCTGCAGCCGGCGCTGGTCGATCAACAAGAAGATTGAGTTCACGTTCGAGTTACTAAAGTTTGCTCCTTGAACAGCGGCGATCCACTGGGTGCAGCTTACCGGGGCACCTGCGACGACGCAGGCCCCCACGGGGATGCTGTTCTCAAACCAGGGTTGCACGGGGACGGTGGCAGCCGAGCCGCCCGGGCGCAAGTGCAAGGCTACAGCATCAAACGCCTGCGCGAAGGTCTGGCCCGAGGCCGGGTCCACCTGGGTGTAGGGGGCCTGGCCCAGGTTCATGCTCTGCGGCAGCAGCCGGGCAAACCGGCCCACGTAGCCGACCTCCATCAGCATGTTGCCCGGGAGTTCCCGCTGCCAGGTCAAGTCCAAGGCATGGTTTTTGCCCACCTGGATGTCCGGGTCCACCTGGAAGGAGAAGGTCTCCGGGAACAGCGCCAGGCAGGTCGCGGCGAACAGCCCGTTGGCCCCCGGCGCGGCGCAGCCCGGTCGATTCCGGTCGATCCCCCAGAACGGCTGCACCGGGATTGAGCGACCCGGTACCGTGGGCACCGGGATGCGGCCGTCCCGGCCGACGCGGAAGCTGCTCAGCGCCTGGTTGGGGCTGCCCGGAGTGCAGTTTGTGCCGGGTGAAGCGGAAGCATTGCACAACGGCGCAATGAGGTTGAGCGTCTGCGCGTAGGCAATGCCCAGCGTCGGAACGATTACGCTTTGCACCGTGTTCTGGCGATCGTAGATCATGGCGTAACCGCCGCGGATCACGGTCTTGCGCTCGCCGAACAACTTGCCCAGCAAACCGCCAGCGAACGACGGATTCCAGGCCGCGGCGAACCGTGGGGCGATGTTGTTCCAGTCCACGTTGAAGACGGTCGCCCGCGTGGAGGAATTCACCGGCAGGAAGGCGAAGTTCGGGTTGTAGATCTGGCCCGAAGCGGCCGCATTCCGCCGGCGCTCGAGGAAAGTCGGCGCGGTAAGGAACTCGCCGGTTACCGACTCAATCTGGAAACTCTGACGGCCCAGCCGCTCCCTCGGAGACTGCTGCCAACCGTAGTTGATTCCGTAGGTGAACGTGAAGCTCGGGGTCATCCGCCAGGTGTCCTGGATGTAGAACTCCGGCGACCAGAGCTTGGTGTCGGCTTCCAGTAGATTGCCGAACGGCAGTGGTTTGAAATCACCGTCCCAAACCGCCAGGACGCTGACGCCATCCACGATGCCCGTCAAACCGGCGAACAGACGATCCCAGTTCGTCGTTTGGCTGGCCGGGAGGCAGAACGTGGTTACCGTCAAGCTGCAGATCGGCGGACGAGTAGAGGGGAGCGATACGAACGCGCCGTTGGCGTCAATCGAAGCCACCAGAGCGCCCAGCGCGCCGATCACCTTGTCGTCCCGCAGGTGCAGGGTCGGCAGGTAGCGGACGTGGGTCCCGAACTGGAACGTATGGGTGTTGCGGATCCAGGTCATGTCAGCGTTCCACTGGAACAGCCGGTTGTCGTTGGCCTGTTTGCGGGCCCTCTGCGTGTCGTAGTCGATCGGCTCGGAAAGAACCGAATCGGCTCCGCCGCGGGCGCCAATGTCAAGGGGAAAGAACTGCTGCTCGCCTGTGGGAAGGCCGGTTTCGGTCCCCGGGATGGCCAGCAACTCGGCCGATTGGTTCGGACGGAACCGGTTGGTTGCGGTACGGGTGCGCACCCAACCGAACTGAAATACGGCCAACAGGTTCGAGGAGAAGCTACCCTGCAGGCCCGCGCTGAAGAAGTTCCCGCGGTTGGGGAAGTTCTCGCGGCTAATGACCTGCGGACCGCTAATGTCTAACAGTGTGGTACCTGCCGCCGTCTGCCCGAAGTACCGGAAGTGGCCATTCGCGCGCCAGTTGCTGGTAATGTTGTGGTCCACCTTGAGGATGTAGTTGTCATTGGTGAGCGCGGCTGGTACGTCGCCGATGAGAGAGCTGGTGTTATTCAAGTCCACCACACCCGTGGTGGAGTTGCCCGCCGGCATCAGGGCGAACTGCCGCTGGATCACGGGGCTCAACCCCAGGCCGCGCGGGTCGAGGGTCGCCACGTTGTAATCGCGCACCACACCCGTTGAATCCGGGAACCGCAGGATGCCCTGGCGCAAAGTCGCGTTGGGGACGATGCGCGTGAAGGGCGCAGCTTCCGGGAACCGCCGGCCCTCGTAGTTGGCGAAGAAAAAGGTTTTGTCTTTGAGGTATGGGAGGTATGGGATCGGCCCGCCAAAGTTGAAGCCAAACCGGTTGTCTTTCTGCTCCGCCTTGGGCGTGAAACCCCGCAGCGCACCTGTCTTGTCCCTCGAAGGCGTGTGATTGAGGGTCCAAGTGTTGGCGTTCAAGTTGTCGTTCTGGTGATACCAGAAGCCAGTACCATGGTAGGCGTTGGTGCCTGCTTTGCCGAGCACGGACGCCTGGCCACCGGAGCCGCGCCCGAAATTGGCGGTCGGATTGGCCACGCCGACGCGGAACTCCTCGATGCTGTCAATCGGCAGGGGAATGAGCGTGGCGTTCCCGGCGCCGCCGCCGATCGAGTTATTGGTGATGTCAATGCCGTCCAGCGTGAAGGTGGACTGGTCGTCGCGCGCACCGGCCACCTGCCCGCCGGGAACCGCGGTCGGCTGCAGGGCCATCAGCTCGTTCGCGCGTCGGGTCAGTGCCGGCATGCGCGGCAGGAGGTTGCCCGAAATCACGTTGCCGACGGTCGAGTCGGTGGTCCGCAGTTCTTTGACTACTTCGGAACTCACGGTCATCACTTCGGTGGCTTGGCCCAATTGGAGCTTGAGGTCAATCGTGTAACTCGTGGCTACTTCCACTCGGAAGTCCTTAACGCTGGCGGTACTAAAGCCCTGCACCGTCACCGAAATGGTGTACATGCCGGGGATTACGTTGACGAAGATGTACTGCCCCGACGAATTCGAAGTTTGCGTCAGGGAGATATTGAAAGCCTTTGCCTCCAGCTTCACTTGAGCCCCGACCACGACCGCGTCCTGCGGGTCCTTAACGGTGCCGAGCACCGTTGACGTGCTCGTTTGGGCCGCCAGTGACGCTGGAATGACAAGCAGGAGACAGACGACAAAAAACGCTGCTCTGAACCTATTCATTTTGCTCTCCTCTTCGGAAAGGTTCGAGATTGAAGCACCCCAAAAGTTGGCTCGGAGACGACTTGCACCGAGGAAAAGACGACAAGCCCCTGAGCCGACCACCACACCACAAAATATGGCTTGCCTATAGCGCGGTCTCTTTCTCTTGTCAAGAGTTATCTATAAAAAATGGCCGGAGGCTCCAGCCATTGCGGTGAGCAGTTTGTAGTTCCGGCTGGCCCAGCGCGTCACGCGCCCTG
>CAZHLD010000089.1:0-8346 GCA_964533185.1 uncultured Acidobacteriaceae bacterium
GAACGGCTCAACCGCAGCGACCTGAGAACTCTCCTCATCTGGATTGCTGTCGGCCTCCTCGGCGTATTCATTTCCTTCAAATATTTCTTCGTCGCGTTCCCCGAGGCCTCGGTGGATTTCCGCGTCTCCCGCACCGCCGCCGTCGAGGAGGCGCGAAATTTCCTTGCCGTCCAAGGCTTTCAGATACAGGGCTACCAATCCAGCATCGTCTTCCGCGTGGACGACAACGCCAAGAATTACCTCGAGCGCGAAGTCGGACTCGAGCAAGCCAACCGGCTGATGGCTTCCGAGCTGGACATCTGGTACTGGTCGGTCCGCTTTTTCCGCCCGCAGCAGAAGGAAGAGTTTTCCGTGCGCGTCAGCCCGGCCGGCCGCGTGGTGGGCATGGACCATGTGATCGAAGAGGCCCGCGCTGGCGCCCAGCTCGACCAGGCCGCCGCGCGCACCGTTGCGGAGGCATTTCTTCACACGCAGCTTGGCCCGCAATTTGCCGGCTATGACTTTCTACCCGAAGAGGCCAACTCCACCGAGCGCCCTCACCGCCGCGACTGGAGCTTCACCTGGGAGCGTCGCGGCTTCCGCGCGCCCGACCGGCCCGACGGTGCCACCTACCGTCTGCGCGTACAGGTCCTGGGCGACCGCGTCGGCGACTACGACGCTTTCCTCAAGGTCCCTGAAGCCTGGGAGCGCGATTTCCGCCGCCTGCGTTCGAGCAACGAGCTCTGGCAGTGGGTTGGCCAGGTGCCTTACTTCTTCCTGCTTGGCGCGTCACTTCTCGTCCTGTTCGAGCTCGCCCGCCGCGGCCTGGTCCACTGGCGGGGCGCGCTCAAAGTAGGGCTGGCGCTCACCGTGCTCTATCTGGTGATGAACTTCAACCAGTGGCCGATCACCCGCGCAGGCTACGACACCAACACGTCCTATTCCGGCTTCTTCGCCGAGCAGATGGGCGCAGCCCTGCTCCTGAGCGTGCTGACCGGAATTTTGGTCGCACTGTTCTTCGCCGCGGGCGAGCCCTTCTATCGCCAGGCCTACCCGGACAAGTTGCGCCTGGGCGCGGCCTGGAGCTTGCGCGGCCTTCGCTCGAAGGAGTTTTTCCGTTCCTGTGTGATCGGTCTGGCGATGGCCGCGGCGCACATCGGTTTTGTCGTCGCCTTCTACCTGATCGGCCGCAAGCTGGGCATCTGGGCGCCGCAGGAGATTAAGTACAGCGATACGGTCAGCACCGTGCTGCCGTGGATCTACCCGCTGGCGATTAGCATCTACGCCGCCACCAACGAGGAGTTCACCTTCCGCCTCTTTGCCATCCCCTTTCTGATGCGCTATACGCGCTCGCGCGTGCTGGCGATACTCCTGCCCGCCTTCGTCTGGGGCTTTCTCCACAGCATCTACCCGCAGCAGCCCGGCTACGTCCGCGGCCTCGAAGTGGGCGTGATCGGAGTCGTGGCCGGGTGGGTGATGATTCGCTGGGGCATTCTGGCCACGCTGGTCTGGCATTACACCGTGGACGCCCTGCTGATCGGCCTGATCCTGCTGCGCTCGGAGAGCCTCTCCTTCAAGCTTTCGGGTGCGCTAGTGGCGGGTCTGGCTGTTCTGCCGCTGGCCGTTGCCGGCACGTCGTACCTGATTCGAAGGCGCTTCGAACCGGTCGAGGATCAGCTCAACCGCGCCGCTCCTCTTGAGGAAAAAGCCCCGGCACCGGCTCCGACCGAAACTCGCGCGGCCGGCTGGGAGCCGATGACGCGCCGCTCGATCGGTATCCTGCTGGCCTGCGCTGCCGCGGGAATTGCGATTGCTGCCGCCGGCAAGTCGGAGAGCATCGGCAAATACATCCGCTTCCAGACCGATTCGCGCCAGGCCGCTGCCCGCTCTGATGAAATCTTGCGCGAGCGCAAGGTCGATCCCGCCTCCTTCCGGCGCACGGTCACCACTGCCTTCACCTTCAACGGCATCACCAACGAGTTCCTCAAACGCCAGATCGGCATTGCCGCCGCCAACAAGCTCTACCAGGAGCAGGTCCCCTCGGCCTTCTGGCGCGTCCGCTATTTCCGAAGCCTGCAGAAAGAGGAGTATGCCGTCATCCTGAAGCCGGATGGCTCGTTACACTCCGTCCATCATCAGCTTGATGAAAAGACCCTAGGTGCCAATCTAACAAAGGAAGAAGCCCAGGCCCGCGGCGAAGCCTGGCTGCTCGAGGCCAGGCAGCTCGATCTCTCCAAGTGGAAGCTGGTCTCTGCCACATCGGACAAACGACCCGCCCGTACCGACCACGAATTCACCTGGGAAGAGATTGCCCCCATTGGCTCGCCGCCTTCCGCCGAAGAGGCCGCCCATGTCCGCTTCGAGCTGCAAGTGCTGGGCGACGAGGTCACCCGCTACCGCATCTTCGTCAAGATCCCCGAGGAATGGGAGCGCCGCCAGAAAGCGCAGTCCTTCGGTGCAATTGCCCAGCAAATCGGCAAGTATGCGTTCTTCGCTGGTCTCTCACTCTTGGTTCTAGTTCTCTTTTTCATGAATATCCGCCACCCCGCGGCAGCGGCCATCCCCTGGCGGCGCCTGGCCCGCTGGGCGTTGTGGGGTTTCATTACTATCGTGATTGTGTTTGCCAACAGCATCCCCCGGATCCTTGCAGCACAGTACGACACGCAGCTTCCGATGTTGAACTTTGGGATCATTCTGATTCTCGGCCTGGTGATCGCTTCTGCGGCCGTCTATTCCGCCTTGTTTTTCCTCTTTGGCCTGGGCTGGTTTTTTCTCACCCGGGCTTTCGGCAGTGACGATTTGCCGGGGTGGTGGGGAATGCCTGCCGCCTACTACCGCGACGCGCTGCTGATCGCCCTTGCGGGCCCGTGCGCACTGGCGGGACTTAGCGGATTGTCCTCGCTCGCCTCGCGCTTCTGGCCGGCGGCCCAGCGGTCCCTTTCGGCGGACGTTCCCGGGCAGTTAGACCTGGTTTTTCCCAGCGTTGTCGAGGCAGCCGGTTCGGTACAGAGCGGGCTCTTCATTGCCGGATTGGTTGCTCTGCTAGCAGGCTTCGTCGCCGCCTATGCGCGCAAGGTCTGGATGCGGGCGGGGCTAGTCCTGCTGGCCGCGATGGCACTGGCTGGCAACTGGATTGGCGCATCCAGCTTCCTTCAGCAGGTCGTGGTGCTCTCCCTCTCAATTGCCGTCATCGGCTGGGGAGTGGCCCGCATTGTGCGGTTCAATCTTCTCGGCTATTTCTTGCTGGCGACGTTGCTCTCGCTTTCCGGCGGTGTCCTCGAGCTCGTGCGACAACCAAATTCATTCTTCCGGTGGAATGGTTACTTCGCTGTGGCCTTCGGGATTCTCTTGCTGGCCTGGCCTCTGCTGGCCTGGCTCAGGTCTCGCAACGCGCCGCCCCCCGTGGGTGAACCTCCCCTGTCAACCCAAGTCGTACAGTAGGCGATGTATCCAGTCTTTCGCCCCTCACTGAAACATCTCTTCGGGTAATCTCGTCATCCATTGAGTAGCGGCATGAAGGGGCTGATCGGGCGTTGTGTCTTGGGGTGTTCCGCAGCTATGAAAAAGCGGAGGCTATGCTTACCCCGGTCAGTCTCAATCGTCTATACAGGGTGTGGCGCACGGCTCGCGCCCCGGCTGTTGCTCTATAATCTGGCCTGGAGAATGGCTGCCAGGCTGGCCGGATCTCACGCCATTTGTTGAGAAACCAGGGTATGCCGCTAACAAGTTTGGCCTTCGTTGTGCCAGGACAAGGAACGCACCGAGGTTGTGAGGGGGGCGCCGCGGCCGCCCGGACCATCGTGAAGACGGCGGATGAACAGGCCCTCATCCGGGCGGCCCAGGGCGGAGACCGCGCGGCCTTCGAGGAACTCGTCCACCGCTACGACCGCGATGTCCTCCGCCTTGCGCTCAACCTGCTCCACCGCACAGAGGATGCCCGCGACGTCTATCAGGAAGCCTTCCTGAAAGTTTACAAGAACATCCACCGCTTTCGCTTCGAGTGCAGCTTTTACACCTGGGTCTATCGGATTGTCACCAACGTCTGCTTGGACCACCTTCGCCGCCGCATCAGCCGCCCCGAGGACCAGGCCCCCGAGCCTTCGCCCGACGAGACGGCTCCGACCAACTTTTTCGAACGCGTGGCCGAAGACCGCTTGATCGGCGACCCCGAACGCAGCTTCATGGGCAAAGAGATCGGCTGGCGCATCCACGGGGCCCTGCAGACCCTCACGCCGCGCGAGCGCATGGTCTTTGAAATGAAACATTATCAGGGCCTGAAGCTGCGAGCGATCGGAGAACTGCTCGGCACTACTGAGGAGACCGTAAAGAATTCGCTCTTTCGCGCCACGCGGAAACTCCGCACGCGGCTGGAAGGATTGCTGTGAACGAAATCAACAAATCGGCCTGCGAACCGATCGAGCGCCTGCTCGTTCTCTACGCCTGCGACGAGTTGGAAGAAGCCGAGCGCAGCTCGGTCGAGCAACACGTGCAGCAGTGCGCCGGCTGCGCCGCAACCCTGGCCCGTGAATTGCGCATGCGCGAGGTTTTGGCCTCGGCGGGCCGGCCTGCCGACCGGCTTGACCCCTCGGGGCTGCTTCTGGCCCAGTGCCGCAGCGAGTTGGCCGAGAAGCTCGACGATGATGCTGCTCCGGCCGCGCGCCGCCGCTGGTTTGGCTGGCTGCGGCCTTCGGAGTGGTTCGTCCTCCGCCCGGTCTGGACCGCCACGCTGCTGGTGCTGGTCGGCGTGAGCCTCGGCACCGTTGCCCCGCGCTGGTTTATCCCCGAGCCGGGACCGATCAATGGTGCCGGGGTCATCGTCTCTGCGCCGCGCCTCACCGACCAGGACATGCAAACGCTGGGCGTATCGGGTATCAACTGGGTGGGCGACTCGAATGCCGGCGCGCAACGCATCGAGTTGCACGTGACCGCGGAGAAGCCTCTGATCTTGCTGGGCACCACCGACGACACTGACGTCCGGCGTGTGCTCACCTTTATTGTCCAGAACGGCCAGCGCTTTGACCCGGGCATCCGCCTCGACTCGGTGGACGTGCTGCGCATGCGCTCGGGCGACGCCGCCGTCCGCCAGGCGCTTTGCAACGCGGTGAAGAGTGACCGCAATCCCGGCGTGCGCCTGAAAGCGCTCGAGGCCCTGCGCGGCTTTGAGCAGGATGAGCTCGTCCGCGACACCCTGCTTGCCGCACTTATCGAAGACAGCAACCCCGGCGTGCGCATTGAGGCCATCAATGCCTTACGCACCCTGACGGAAAAGTCCCCGGATTTCGATGACCAGAGCGTGATCGACGTCCTGCGTGACCGCATGCAGAAAGACCCCAACACCTATATCCGCATGCAGAGCGCGGCCGCGGTCCGTCAGCTCGGTCCCCGGCAATCGTACTGAGTTTGGAAAGTGGCTCCATGAATCGCTCGCTCCACAGAAGGGCTCTTTTTGCCCTGCTCGCCGGCGCATTTTTTGTGATGCAGACCGGCGCAGCGCTGCCTGCCTCGGAGGCGCAGGGGCCCTCCGCGGGAGAATGGCCAGCGCCCGACCAGAGTGTTACTTCTCCCCAGCGCCTGCCCGAGCTGGTCCCGGCAGAAGAGCGCACCCCGGCCGATACTCCGCAGGCCGACCGCATCTCCGAGGTCAAAGCCGGCGTGGTCGAAACAAAAGATGGGCTGCGCCTGCGCCTGGTCACCGATATCGGCAACGTCCGCATCCATGTCAAAGAGTCCGGTCAAGTGAGTTACTCGGTACGCATTGAGACCGACTCGCGCCAGCCGGACGCCCGCGCGCTGATTCAACAGTTTGTTGTCACAGCGCGGAGCACGCCGACGGGCGTGTACATAACCGGACAGGTGCCCGCGCGCGAGTTCCGCGGGCGCCGCTGGGTGGAATTCGACGTCAACGTGCCGCCCAATTATGAGCTCGACATCAACAGCAGGGCCGGTAACATTCAGGTGGAAGACATCGAAGGCCGCGTCAGCCTGGTCACCGGCGGCGGGAACATCTCCGCCGGGCGCGTCGGCGGTCCCTCTGCGGCGGGCGCGCGTCTCGAGACGCAGGGCGGCCACATCAACGTACAGGACGTCAACGGCGAGCTCCGCGCCATCACCGCCGGCGGCCACATCACTGCCAACTCGGTTCAAGGCGAAGCCACGATGCGCACCGGCGGCGGGCACGTCCGCGTCGGCACCATTGCCGGAGCTGCACGCCTCGATACCGGCGGCGGCAACATCTCTGTGCAGCGCGCTATGGCCGAAGTCTCCGCCATCACCGGCGGCGGACAGGTGGATATCGGTGAGGCCGCGGGTCCGATCCGCGCGCGCACTGGCGGCGGCGTGATCCGCGTCCTGCGCGTGACCGGCCCCACTGATCTCAACACCGGCGGCGGCAGCATCTTCTTTACCCAGGTGCAGGGCGCCGTACGCGCCTCCACCGGCGCCGGCACAATCACTGCATTCTTCCTGCCCGAATCAAAATCCTTCGGCCCCTCGCAACTGATTTCCGGTCTGGGTGACGTGGTCGTCTATCTGCCGCGCGATCTGGCCATCACCATCAACGCGGTGATCGAAACCCCGGCCGACCACCGCATTGAAGCCGACCCGGCGCTTCCCCTCAAGGTCAGCTACTCGAGCTCGGGCGGCGGCCAGCAGGAAGTCCGCGGCGAATGCACGCTCAATGGCGGCGGTGATCTGCTCCGCATCCGCACCACCGCCGGTAACATCCGCCTGAAGCTCAGCGACCCGGCCACCCAGCTGCAGCAGAACGAAAGCATGAAGAAGCGCTTCAAGCAGCGCCTCGAGCTGCAGGAGATGCGCCGCCTTCAGTTGCAGGAGCAAGTCCGCGCCCAAGCAGGACCGCAGGCGGAGGCTTTGGCCGAGGCCCGCCAGCAGATTGCCGAGCAAGCCCGGCAGCAGGCCGCCGAACAGGCGCGCGAAGCCAGCCGTCTGGCCGGCCTCCAGCGGCGCATCGAGAAGATGATCATTGGCGGCGTCCGCGTGGACGCCGAGGAGCAGCAGAAAAAGCTCAGCTACTACGTGCCGCCCGATTATCCGGACGTGGCCCGTGAGGCCGGCATTGAGGGCAGCGTCCGGCTCCAGGTTGTAGTCGCAGAGGACGGCACGGTGAGCGATGCACGAGTGCTGGCCGGCGAGCCGATTCTGGCCGACGCGGCGCTGGCGGCCGTCCGGCAGTGGCGCTATCAGCCCAGGTTGATCGAGGGCAAGCCGGTGAAAGTTGTGACCAAGGTGACGGTCGTATTCCGTTTGGATTAGTCGGGCTCCCGCTTTGGCGGGAATTCTGCCATTTCTGACCGGGGTGCAGAGATGAGCAAAGCTCTGAGGGTACTTGCAGTAGTCGCGGCGGCGGCGCTTCTGGCCGCTCCGGCGTGGGCGGTTGATGAAGTCTTCCAGCAGACCTATCCGCTGCAAAGCGGCGGGACGTTTCTGCTGACCAACGTGAATGGCTCGGTGCAGATCAGCGGCTGGGACCGCAATGAAGTGGAAGTGCACGCGGTGAAGACCGCGCTGGGCGCGCCGCGCGACCTGGCACGGGTGCGCATCGACGTCTCGGCCTCGCCGAACCGCGTGGCGGTTGAGACGCGCTACCCGCAGGACGACGGGGTCAAAGTCTATGTGGAGTATCGCATTCGCGTGCCGCGGCGCGTGCAGCTTGAGCGCGTGGCCACGGTCAACGGCCTGGTGCGTGTGGCCAACGTCGAGGCCACCGGCGACCTGCGCGCCGTCAACGGCAATGTGGACGTCTTCGATTGCACTGGCCGTCTGAGCGCGCATACGACCAATGGCAACCTGCGGCTCGAGATGCGCCGCCTCGACGACGGCGAGCCGGTGGTGCTCGAGACGATCAATGGCACGATCCTGCTGGCGCTGCCTGCCGGCAGCAACGCTGAACTCGATGTTCGCACGATCAACGGCGATTTTCGCTCTGAGCTGCCGCTCTCGCTGCAAGGTGCAAGCCCGTTGCAGGCCTTTCGCGGGCAAATCGGGCAGGGCGGAAGCACGATACAGATTCGGACCGTGAATGGTGGAATCCGGGTGGTCACCCTGCGGCCCACCATCTGAGTGAACCGCATACAGGAGAAAACAGTCATGAAAAACAAATGGTTCTGGATTCTTCCCGTTGCCGCGCTGCTGGCGATTGCGCTGGTTGCGCTGCCCGGACCCGCGGCGCAGGGCATCCGGCAAGAGATGCGTCGCGCCGAGGCTAGCCTGCGGGCTGAGCTGGCGCGGCTGCAGGCCGAGAAGTCGCGGATTAAGAGCGACGCTTCCGCCCAGAAGCGCGAAATCGAAGCGGAGGTCGCTGGCGAACTCGCTGCTAAACAGGCGGCGCTGGCCGAAGAGGTGGCCGCA
>CAZHLD010000089.1:8446-10107 GCA_964533185.1 uncultured Acidobacteriaceae bacterium
CGCTGGCCGAAGAGCTCGGCAAGGTTCACACTGAAGTTGCCCAGGAGCTCGCTCAGGGCGCGACCGGCTTCTGGTTCAGCGACGACGATGACCGCGGCTGGCTCGGCGTTTCGATCTCTGAAGTCACCGCCGAGAAGGCCAAAGAGCTGAAGCTGCCCGCCGAGCGCGGCGTGCTGCTCACCGACGTCGAGGCCGACAGCCCGGCGGCGAAGGCCGGGCTGAAGTCGGGCGACGTCATTAGCGAGTTCAACGGCCAGAAGGTGGAGGGCACGGCGCAGTTCCGGCGCTTCGTGCGCGAAACGCCGGCAGGGCGCAGCGTGCAGCTCACCTACTGGCGCGACGGCCGCGCGCAGACTGCTTCGGTGCAGCTCGGGCAAGCGCGCTCGGTCTTGCGCGTGATGCCGAAGGACTTCAACTTCAAGTTCGAGATGCCGCAACTCGATCAGCTGCTCGTGCTGCCCGAGCTCTCCGGCAGGTCCCTCTTTATGGGCCGGCCGCTGCTCGGGATTGATGCCGAGGACCTGAGCGGGCAGCTTGGCGCGTACTTCGGCGCGCCGGATGGCGAAGGCGTGCTGGTGCGCTCGGTGAATGAGGGTTCGCCGGCGGAGAAGGGCGGGCTGAAGGCCGGCGACGTCATCACCCAGGTGAACGGCGAGCGCGTCAAGAGCGTCTCCGACTTGCGCGAGAAGCTGCGCGCGGGCGCGGAGAAGAAGACGTTCGCGCTGGGCGTGCTGCGGAACCGATCGCAAGTCACGGTGAACGTCGAGATCGAGCCGCCCAAGCCGGCGGTGGACCGGAAGCGGATTGTGAGCCGGAGGGTGCTGCTGTAAAGACGTAAACCGCTATCCGTGATTCGTTAATCGCAACACATCCTCGTTCGGAAGGTGGGGCGTCCGTTGAAGCGGACGCCCTATTTTTTTTGTGGGGTTATTTTGGATTGCGCTGAAGGGGAGGGGGAAGCAGCGCGTGGAAGAGAGCGTCGCCGGAATCTTTGCCCGGGGAGGCAGAGGCGGACGAATTCTCCTCTAGTTTGAGGGGAGGAGTGACCACCTGGAGGACAGTCTCGGCGAGGGATTCGGGGGGTAGAGCGGGGATGCTCGGGCCCACCTGCCGCGGGGTGGGAGGAGGGACAGGCGTGTTCTCGAAGTCTTCCTGCAGGGCGTTTTCTTCGGCAACGATGTCGGGAAGAAACTGGCGATGGAGAGCCTTATCTCGAAGGCCGCAGCCGATTGCCTTGTGGAGGCGAAGCCAGACATCGGCCAGATAACCCATGGCGTAGGCCTGGCCGGGGCTGATCCGGCCAAGACGAGCGGCGTTGATGGCCTCGCGGACGGCGTCGAAGAGGTCTTCGGGGGTGGAGAGGCGGAGGAGGGGGTGGAGATGATCGGCTTTAGTGCGCTTGGGGAGGTCGTCGCGGTCGGGATCGTGGTCGTGGCAGAAACGCTTGCCAGTCTCCACCCAGCGCTTGCAAAAGTGGCCAGCGGGATGGCGATAGACGCAGCGTTCAGTCATGGTACTGGTACCCCCCGGGGGGTCATCGTTTCTGTAAGCGGTAGAGAGGAAAGGGTTTGCGGTTTTGATGCGTTTCGTAACATCGGTAAGTCCTTTGTGCTGAGCCGACTAGCGAACCGATGGGGCCGGCCCAGGCCGGGAGGTGAGGA
>CAZHLD010000090.1:0-9702 GCA_964533185.1 uncultured Acidobacteriaceae bacterium
ACTAGTTTTCGGGCGGTCAGTAGGATTGAGAAGGAGAAGAAGAGTCTTCAGACCAAAAGGAAAAACAAATGCTCGAAATAATCCTAAAACGATTTGATACGCCCGATGAAACGCGCCATTTTGAAAGAGGGAAATTTGAAGTTGTACTGATCGGAGGAATGACTATTGGAAGGGCAACTTATGAACCAGGATGGAGGTGGTCAGAACACGTTGGCCGCCTGACGGGAAAACAATTTTGTGATGTCGGACACGTGGGGCTGGTCATTTCAGGTATTGCGACGGCGGCGATGCAGGATGGCAAAATAATAGAAATGACTCCAGGCACTCTATTTTATATCCCTCCAATTCCACACGAAAGTTGGGTGGTCGGAGATGAACCATACGTTTCATTACATTTTATGGGGGCAGACCATTACAGCAAGTAAAGGTTGCAGCTGGTATGGCACTTTGCAAAATGGGCCTAAGCTATTTCAGTTGGTGCCGTGCCTAACAAGTGCATGCAGCGGAGCGCGCGAAGCCGATTTCCCAGGTATCCCTGAATGCTCCGCGCGCGCCCGCTGATGCGTGGCGTTAGGTCACAGTAAGAGCCTTGCTCCTCAACCGCATCGAATACGCGCTCATGAACAACCCCGTCCGTGCCGCAATCCAGCGGCACTTCGAGGCACGGCGGCTGCTCCGCATGGGCGGTCCCATGCACGGTGGGCGCGCCCTAGAGGTTGGCTGCGGGCGTGGAGTCGGCACCGAGCTCATCCTCGAAGTCTTTGGCGCCGATTCGGTCGATGCCTTCGACCTCGACCCCCGCATGGTTGCCCTCGCCCGAACGCGGCTCGCGGCGCACGGCTCCCGGGTTCATCTGTGGGTAGGCGATGCCGGCGCCATCAGCGTTCCCGACGCGACTTACGATGCCGTCTTCGACTTCGGCATCATCCACCATGTTCCGGAGTGGCGCCGCGCTCTGACGGAAGTGCATCGCGTTCTCAAGCCCGGGGGCTGTTTCTACGCCGAAGAGGTCCTCAGGGGCTTCATCGACCATCCCATCACCCGTCGCATCCTCGAACACCCCCAGAGCGATCGCTTCGACTCGGCTGGCTTCGCCCGAGAACTGAAAGCGTCGGGCCTCAACCCGTTCGCATTTGAGGAACTCTGGGGCTCCTTCGCGTGGTTCACAGCACGGAAGACAGATGCAGCCTAACAAGCAGCTGCATCTGACGGCCGCGGGCGGTGGCGTGCGGGGCGGTCAGCCTCCGGCCGCCGGGTCTCGTGCTTGTCGCGCCGGCGGCCTGCGGTCGGTCGTAAGGTGGTTCACGCGCGGCCGCAGCTGAGCCGCGATCCGTTAGGTGCAGCGTGTCCCACACCGCCCCACTGGAGTCCTGGTAGCGTGAACATCCTTCCCTGCCCCGCGTCTGCGGAAGGCTTGCAGCCGTTCTTTAGTTGATGTGGCGCTCGAGGATTTTCTGGATGTGTTCTTTAGAGACGGCGCCGACGATTTGGTCGGCCACCTCTCCACCCTTGAAGATGAGCAAGGTGGGAATGCCGCGGATGTTGAAACGGCCGGCGGCATTTACATTCTCGTCCACGTTGAGCTTGACCACCTTGAGCTTGCCCGTGAAGTCGTTGGCAATTTCCGCCACGGTCGGCGCCAGCATGTGGCACGGGCGGCACCATTCGGCCCAGAAATCCACCAGCACGGGCTGGTTCTTGCTGGCGTCGATGACTTCGCTCTGGAAATCGCTATCGGTAACATTACTGATGTTATCGGCCATGAGTTCCCCTTTGGTATTGGCCCGCGGGCATCCGCCGCAGGCCTCGAAACTAATTAGATGTGCCAGCGGCGCGAAGGTTGCGAGACTTGTGCGCCGTCTCGTAGAGCTGAGCGTATTCAGCCGCCGACGCCTTCCACGAAAAGTCTTTGGCCATGCCGTTGGCCTGGACCTTCTTCCAGGCCTTGGCGTCGCGATAGGTTGCAAGCGCGCGGCGGATGCAGGCGAGCAGGGCCTGGCCATCGTAGGTTTCAAACTTGAAGCCGGTGCCCTGGCCGGTCTCCGGGTCAAAATCCTGGATGGTGTCGTCGAGGCCGCCGGTGGCGCGCACGACGGGCACGGTGCCATAGCGCAGGCTGTAAATCTGGTTCAGGCCGCAGGGCTCGTAGCGCGAGGGCATCAGGAACATGTCCGAGCCGGCTTCGATCTTGTGGGCGATCGCATTGTCGTAGGCGACTTTGACGCCGAGCTTCTCTGGGAATCGCATGGCCAGCACGCGGAAGAGGTGCTCATATTTCGGCTCGCCCGCCCCGAGCGCAACCATGGTCAAGTCCTCGCTGAGAATCTCGTCGGCATCTTGCGCGATGAGGTCAAATCCCTTCTGGTCGGCAAAGCGCGAGACAATGCCGATCAGCGGACGGTCCAATTCCTTTTCTTTAACGGGCAGCTTGAATTGCTCGAGCAGCTCCTTCTTGCAAAGCCGCTTCCCGGCCAGGTCTTTGGCCGTGTAGCGCGCCGCGGTAAACGTGTCGTTCTCCGGGCTCCAGGCGGCGTAGTCCACACCGTTCAGGATGCCCACCATGCGCTTGCCCCGACCACGCACCACGCCTTCCAAGCCGTGGCCGTATTCGGCCGTCTGGATCTCCTGCGCGTAGCGGCGGCTGACTGTGGTGAGATAGTCGGAGAAAACGAGCCCGCCTTTCAAGAAGTTCACCTTGCCGTAAAACTCGAGCGCGTCTTGATGGAAGAGGCTCTCAGGCAGTCCGATCTGCCGGAGAATGTGGCGATGGAACAGACCGTGATAGCCCATATTGTGGATCGTGAAGACCACCGGCACAGGACGCATCATCGTGTCCTCTTCGTACGAGTTGCAAAGCAGCACCGGAACCAGCGCGGTCTGCCAGTCGTGGCAGTGGATCACGTCCGGCACCCACACGCGTTTGGCGATCTCGATGGCGGCCTTGCTGAACAGGGCGAAGCGAACGCCGTTGTCGGGGTAGTCTTTGCCCTTCTCGCCGTAGAGCTGTTCCCGGTCGAAGAGTTCAGGGACGTCTACAAAGAAATAGCGCACGCCGTGAACGGGCGCGGTCCCCAGCACGTCCGCGAAGTATAGGCGGTCGCCCAACGGCACGGTCAGGCTGGGGAGCAAAGTGCCCGTTGTCTTCGTGCCGCGATAGCGCGGGAGGACGACACCGACTTCGTGGCCCATGGCCACCAGCGCCTTGGGCAGCGCCTCAACCACGTCGGCCAAGCCGCCGGTCTTGCTGAACGGGAGTCCTTCGGAAGCAACGAATAGGATTTTCATGAGACCTCGATGAAGCTAAACACGGTAAACAAAGCTCCCGCATTCGTCAAGACAAAGCGTCCGGCGAATTCCGCGCTATGCAAACACCGGGTGATCTCGTCAAGGCAGACAACTTGCATTCGACTTAAGAATTAGGGCACCATCACCCCTCAGTATGCGCGAAGACGATATCTCAGAAGTAATGGCCGAGGAAAGAAACCGAGGCCGGCGCCAACCCAAGCCTGGGGCCGCCAGGAAAGAACGGCTCAGGAAGCTTCAAACGATTCGGAGCCTTTTGTCGCTTCAAGACGAAAGAACTTTTACCGATTCGATCCGTGCGCTCGGACTGAAAGAGGGGTCGCCTGAGTTCCGGGACGCTTTGCACGCCTGGCGCGAGAGCCGGAAGCCTTAGCCTTTTCCCTTGCGTGTGCGCGCTCAACAGCCTGCTCCAATGCCTTCCACCTTGCCGCCCGTTCATGCGGAGACATCTTTGCAAGATGTCTTTCAAAGATGGTGTAGAGCTTCCTTGCCGCTGGCTCTAGTTTCTGATTGGACTTAGCCCTGCGCATTCCGCTTCTCCAATTGAGAGTATAACATGCGCATTCCATTTCTCTCGTCTTCATAAATCTGATAGTTTGCACGTATCTGGGCAAGAGGTTGCCCCTCGCGGACCATGCCTCGACAGAAGCTCGGACAACACTTTCTGGCAGACGCCAGTTGGCGAGCACGCATCCTGCGGGAGCTTGGTGTGCGCGAGGGAGAGGTGTGGCTGGAAATTGGCGCAGGGCACGGAGAGATGACCGCGGAGCTGGCCCGGCAAGGCGCGCGGGTGTGGGCGGTTGAGCTGGATTCCAAATTGCTGCCGCGCCTGGAGGCGATGGCCCGCGCAATCCCCGCTATCATCGTCGTTGCGGACGACATCCTGAAACTTGACCTCGCGCGCCTGGCGGGAGCCAGTCGCATCAAGGTCTACGGCAGCCTGCCGTACTACATTACGTCGCCGATTCTGCACAGGCTGTTCGAGCAGGCAGACCAGATTGATGCCATCTTCGTTGTGATTCAGCTCGAGGTGGCGGCTCGACTGGCGGCCCGACCGGGGCGGCGCGAGTATGGGTATCTTTCCGTGTTGGCACAGTTCTATTCGAGGCCAGAGATTCTCCTGCGTATTCCGCCGGGCGCGTTCCGGCCGCGGCCAAAGGTTACATCGGCGCTGGTTGCTCTGCATCCGCCCGGGGAGCGGGAACAGCTCCAGCTGCAAGACGCAGAAGGATTTCTGGAGTTTGTAAAGAGTTGTTTTGGGCAGAAGAGAAAAACGCTGTTCAACAACTTGAAGGGACGGCTGGGCAGCGAACGCGCCCAGGCCCTGCTGGCGTCCGCGGGCGTTCATCGCGGCGCCCGCGCCGAACAGTTGAGCGTCACACAACTAGCTGGACTATTTCGGGCTTTGTGAGGGCAATTCGACCTGTGCCCCTACTCCTTGAGCGCTGCCACCAGCCGGTCCGGGTAGTCGGTCATGATTCCGTCGACGCCGGCAGCGGCGAGGTGCCGCATCTGGGCGGGCTCGTTGATCGTCCAGGTGACAATCTGCAGATCGGCGCGTTGCGCCTGCTCGATCAGCGCGGGCGTCACCAGGTCGCCGCGAGGCGCGAGTTGACGGGCACCGACGCGGACCGCTCGCTCAACGGCGTCGGGGTAGGGCCAGTCAAACAGATAACCTGTCATCACTGCGGGGTTGCGTTTTCGCACCGCGAGCAGGGTAGCCATGTCGAACGAGAGGACCACCACTCGCTCCAGCATCTTCGCATCGGCGAGGGCAGCCACCAGGGCACGCTCGGCCCCCCACACTTCGCTGACTTTGATCTCCAGATACAAGACCACGTCGGTTCCGCGCGCGAAGGCCAGAATTTCTTCCAGCGTGGGGATGCGCTCGCCGGCAAATTCCGGAGAAAACCACGAGCCGGCATCCAGCTCGCGTAACTGGGCCAGTGTGAAATCGTGAACGTTTTCCCGGCCGTTGGTGGTGCGGTCAAGAGCAGTGTCGTGCAGGGCGACGAAGTGAGCGTCGCGCGAGAGCTGCAGGTCCGTCTCGATAAAAGTGGCCCCCAGCTCGACGGCGCGACGGAAGGCGGCCAGGGTATTTTCCGGGGCATGGCCGGAAGCGCCGCGGTGTCCAACTATCCAGACGTCGCGCATCACGAGTGGCTATCGTAGCAGAGTTGACCGGGCACGGAGAGTGTGACTCATCCGGCGGCAGCGCCGGAGCGAGCCAGTTGCCGCGAGATGCGGCGCGCGGAATCGCGGAGTAGCTCGACGAGCTTTGGCAGGTGAGCCTCGTCGATCTGCGTGGTGGTCCCGCTGATGCCGAGCGAAGCCTCGACGTAGCCGAGCCCATCAAAGATGGGCACGGCCAGGCAACGCGCGCCCAGGCTGTTTTCTTCGTCGTCCACCGCATAACCCTGCGCCCGAACCTTTTCCAACTCTGCAAAGAATCGTGATGGCGTGGCGATCGTTTTCGGCGTGCGCTTCTTCATGCCGTGCTGGCGCAGGATGGCTTCCACTTCCGTTTTGGGCATGTGCGCCACCAGAGCTTTGCCGACGCTGGTGGAATGTACAAACATGCGTCGGCCCACCCAGGTGTCCATCTTGATGAAGCCGGGCGCGTCCACTTTCTCGATGTACACCGCCTCGCCGTGGTCGAGGATGGCAAGGTGCGCGGTGAGTTGAGTGCGCTCGACCAAAGCGCGGAGGATTGGCAGCGCCACTTCGCCGATTTCAAATCCGGCGAGGACGTCGCGCCCGAGGCTGAGAACTTTCAGTCCCAGACGATAGCGACCGGTCTGCGCCTGGCGGCGGAGATAGCCACGACGCTCAAGCGTGCGGAGGATGTAGCTGGCCGAGCTCTTGGGCATGCCGACGCGGCGGCTGATATCGGCGTTGGTGAGGCCGTCGCGGTTCTGCGCGACGCGTTCGAGGATGGCGAGGGCGCGGTCAACGGCGATGGACGGCGAGTCGTGACGGATGGACATAGAGCGGAACGCCCGGGGAACCAAGTTCCAGTACCAAGTATAGAATAAATGTTCAGGATATTGAACAGGGACTTGACGGCAAGGCGAGGCCGGGTTAGACTCAAGGTTGAACGCTTGTTCAATATATTGAACAATGCGCTCCAAACAGGGAAAGCCTTCCCGAAATGTGCAAAGGAGTTTCCTGCGCCGTTGGCAAGGCCCCTGCTGGCCCCAGTCGACTCGCCCCCGTCCCCGGTAAGTCACTGAATTCACAAAGTTAAGCATTTGCTGCCGACAGGGTGTTTGGTAGCTGAAATGCGTAATTGCGGTTGCGCCTCGGGGCTTTCCATGCTCGGGGCAGGGCCCAGTCTGACGGTTGCCATCGGATTCAGGAAGCGAGGACTTCGCTGGCGTCATCGAAGTACCGGTCGCATGACTCCGAGCGAAGACGACGGAAATGGCAGAGACGGGATTCTCTAGTAACCCGGGTGGGCCCAAGTCACCGATTCAGGTGCTGGCCCGGAGCCGCGCCGACGAACGGATGAACACTGCCCCCGCCGGCTTTGACCCCGCGCGCGACCTTCCGCCGGGGTTTGCGCAACTGCTGCGACAACTGGACCGCGAGTTTACTCCGCGCCAGCAGGCGCTCCTCGCCAAGCGCGAGGCAGCCCTTGCGGAGGCGCACCGCGGCCATCTTCCAAACTACCTGCCACCTTCGCCTGCCACCACCACCGATTGGAAGATCGAGCTGCCTGCCTGGTGCCGCGACCAGCGCAACCAGATGACCGGCCCGGCCGATGACGGCGAGCTGGTGGTGAAGATGCTCAACTCGGGCGCGCCGAGCGTGATGCTGGACCTTGAAGACTCCATGGCCAACACCTGGCCCAACCTGATGCGCGGCATCGGCAACCTCCTAGCAGCGCTCGCCGACACACTGACCTACTTCGACAAGAAGCGCACCCGCACCGTTGCGATTCAACCAGGCACAACGGTCATCTTCACGCGCCCGCGCGGGCTGCACGTCCATCAGGCCGGTGTTTTGCCGGGGCGCGTGTTGCCGGCTTCACTCTTCGATGTGGCCCTGCTGGCCTTCCAGGTGGACGCCTCCGCACTGAAGCACCCGCTGTGCTTCTACATCCCGAAATCAGAGTCCGCCGAGGAAGCGCTGTGGTGGCGCGACCTCTTCCAGGCCATTGAGCGGGCCAAGGGCTGGCCGAGCGGCTGGATCAAGTGCATGGCGCTGGTCGAGTCGCACCCCCTGGCCTTTCAGATGGAGGAGTTTGCTTGGTACCTGCGCCAACACCTTCTGGGGTTGAACCTGGGCCGCTGGGACTACATGGCCAGTCTGATCCACTTCAACCTGCTGGACCCGGCCTGGGTGCTGCCGGACCGCAACACCATTCCCCACAACATTCCCTTCTTCCAGAACCTGCGCGAGCGGATACCGGAGATCTGCCACAAGCACGGAATGCTGGCCATCGGGGGCATGACCGCTCTCTACCCCAGCCGCGAAGACGCTGAGCTGAACCAGCGCGCGCTGGCCGTGCTCGCTGAGGACAAAAAGAACGAAGCCACCTCGTTGATGGACGGTGCCTGGACCGGTCATCCGGACCAGAACCAGATCGCCGTTGAGCAGTTCCCCTATCCGAATCAACTCGACCGCCGGCCACCAGACCCGGTGGCGCAACCCGATCTTCGCCCGCTGCCCGACGGTGCGGGCCAGCGCACGTTGTGGGGAACGCGCGCGGCGGTACGCACGGTGCTCCGCTATCGCCATGGTGTGCTTGGCGGGAAGGGTGCCAGCCTGCTGGACAGCTACATGGAAGATCTGGCCACGGACCGGATTTACCGGCTGATGATCGCGCAGCGAATGCTGCATCGCGACCGCCTCGCGATCACCGACGAAGACGGCCGCCTGGTGCCCCACACACCCGAGCTGATCCACACTTTGTTCGATAAGGAATTGGAGCTCCTGGTGCGCCAACTGCCCGCGGATGCCGGCCCGGAAGAAGAGGCGCGTCTCCGCGAAGCCCGCCGGCTGTGCGAGCAAATGATTCTGCGCGGCGAGTTCAATCCAGTTTGACACGGCCCCGGAGCAACATCACTAGACCTGATTGTGAGGAGGAACGAAAATGGCGATCAACGGCAAGGGCTCGAAACCCAACGGCAAGGCGGCTCTGAAGGCTGACCCCTGGGCTAACGACCCGCGCTGGAAAGGCATCACGCGTCCCTACAGTTATGACGACGTGCTGCGCCTGCGGGGCTCGATCCACATCGAGTACACCCTCGCCCGGATGGGCGCCGAGCGCCTCTGGCACCTGCTGAACACTGAGCCGTACGTGCATGCCTTGGGTGCGCTGACCGGCAACCAGGCCGTGCAGCAGGTCCACGCCGGCCTGAAGGCCATCTATGGAAGCGGGTGGCAAGTGGCCGCCGACGCCAACAACGCCGGCGACATGTATCCGGACCAGAGCCTCTATCCGGCCGATAGCTGCCCGAACCTGGTGCGGCGCATCAACAAGGCGCTGCTGCGCGCCGACCAAGTGGACCACGCCGAAGGCAAGAACAGCACCTACTGGTTCGCTCCCATCGTGGCGGACGCCGAAGCGGGCTTTGGCGGCAACTTGAACGCCTACGAGCTCATGAAGGCCATGATCGATGCGGGCGCCGCAGGAGTGCACTTCGAAGATCAGCTTTCTTCCGCCAAGAAGTGCGGCCACCTGGGCGGGAAAGTGGTCGTGCCGATCCGTGAGTTCATCGAAAAGCTGATCGCCGCGCGTCTGGCCGCCGACGTGATGGGCGTGCCGACGCTGATCGTTGCCCGGACCGATGCAGACAGCGCCGGCCTGTTGCACTCTGACGTGGACCCGCGCGACCGCGCATTCGTCAAGGGCCCGCGCACCGTGGAAGGCTTCTACGAGTTCCGCGGCGGCATCGAGGCCGCCATCGCCCGCGGCCTGGCCTACGCGCCGTACGCGGACTTGCTGTGGTGCGAGACGTCTCACCCGGATCTCGCCGAGGCCCGGCAGTTTGCCGAGGCCATCCACGCCGAGTTCCCCGGCAAGATGTTGGCTTACAACTGCTCGCCGTCGTTCAACTGGCGCAAGAACCTCGATTGCGAGACGATCGCACTCTTCCAGCGAGAGCTGGGTGCGATGGGCTACAAGTTCCAGTTTGTCACCCTGGCCGGCTTCCATTCGCTCAACCTGAGCATGTTCGAGTTGGCGCGCGCCTATCGGAACGAGGGCATGACGGCCTACTGCCGCCTGCAACAGGCCGAGTTCCAATTGGAGGAAGAGGCCTCCTACCGCGCCGTGAAGCATCAGCGGTTTGTCGGCACTGGCTACTTCGACCAGGTGGCGCAGACCATCTCTGCCGGGCAAAGCTCAACCACTGCGCTGGAGGGCTCCACCGAAACTGAACAGTTCAACGA
>CAZHLD010000091.1:0-9440 GCA_964533185.1 uncultured Acidobacteriaceae bacterium
GAAGAACGTCTCGGCGCAAACTGGCTGAACAAGATCGGCATCGTCGTCCTGGTGATCGGCGTGGCGCTGTTCCTCAGCTACGTGATGCGCAACGTCGGCCCGGCGGGCAAGATTGCCGTGGCGTATGCGGCGGGCGCGGTGCTGGTTGGTCTCGGCGTTGTCGGCGAACGCAAGGAAACGTATCAAGTAGCCGCGCGGGCCGTGCTGGGCGGCGGCTGGGCGATCATCTATTTCACCACCTACGCCATGCACAACGTCACTGCGGTGCGCGTGGTGGAAAGCGCAACGCTGGGCTTCTTCCTGCTCTTCTTGGTGGCCGTGGCCATGGTGGCGCATTCGCTGCGCTACAACTCCGAGGTGGCCACCGGCTTCGCTTACCTGCTCGCCTTCGTGACCGTGGCCGTCAGCCAGATGACCGTCGGCACATTGGTGGCATCGGCCGGGCTGGCAGCCTCGCTGGTTGTGGTGCTCTGGAGGCGGCGCTGGTACGCGATTGAGCCGATTGCTATCGTCGCCTGTTACGCCGTGCACTGGCTGTGGCTGCGGCAGGTATTTGAAGCTTTGGGCGGCCACAAGCCTTTCCCTGAGTTCCCAGCCAGCGCCGCGCTTTTGACTTTCTACTGGGCCGTGTGGATGGCGTCGTTTTTCCTGCGCGAAGAGCGCGACGCCGCGGCGCAGCGCCTGCTGACGACTTCCTTCTTGCTCAACGCAGCCGGCTACCTGGCTGTGTTGCACTACCAGTCCCTCTACCCGCACCTGCGCTTCTGGTTCCTGCTGGGCGCGGGCGTGACCTACCTAGCGCTTTCGCCGCTGGGCAAGCGGCTGGGCCGGCGGCTGGCGTTTGTTCTGACCAGCACCGTCGGTGCGGTGCTTCTGGCCGCGGCAATTCCTTACCGCTACTCCGGCGCGCGCCTGGAGATCGTCTGGCTGGTCCAGGCCGAAGCATTCCTTGTGGTGGGATGGCGCTTGGCCGAGTCGCACCTACGCAAGCTGGGCTGGGCGGCTGCGGGCGCGCTGACCATTTACGTCACGCTGCACGATCTTTCTCCGCGCCTCTACGATTGGAACCCACCCGACGCGGCACTGGGCCTGATGCTGCTCACGCTCGCGGCCGGCTTCTACCTGAACGCGCGCCTGGCTCCGCGCCTGCTGCGCGAGCAAGCAGTCGAGACCGACACCGCTTCGGCCACCGCTTCTTACGCCGTCGCCACGGGCTGGCTGCTCGCCGCCGTTTGGCTGGCCGTGTCGCACATCTGGGTCGGACTGGTGTGGGTGGCTCTGGCCTTAACGCTGGGCGAAATCGGGCGTCGCTGGAACGACGCGATGCTGCGCGGCTGCGGCCACGGCGCGGCGCTCCTGGCGGCGCTGCGCCTGCTGACCATCAACCTGCAAATCGCGCCCGAGCTCTACGGCGTCAGCACCCGCGCGCTGACGGTTGGCGCCGGCGTGGCGCTCTTCTATCTGGCTTGGCGCCGCATCGCGCTTCCCAACCCCGTCGCCACGGGTGAGAGCGCGCGCTGGCAGCGGCTGGCGCACTGGGGCGGGTTGCCCGCCGTGTACTCCTGGTCGGCTTCGCTCTTGCTGATGCTTCTGCTGTGGAACGAGCTCACCAACACGGCCGTCGGCCTGGGCTGGGCGTTGGCCGGCGTGGCACTCGTCGAGCTCAGCCGCACAAGCAGCCGCGTTGCTCGCGGCCAGCCTGACCGTCCACTCGCCATGCAGGGACACGCGCTGCTGGTGCTGAGCTTCGCGCGCATCTTTTTCGTGGACTTGAATGCCGAGCAGGAAATCGCGCACGTCTCCGCACGGCTGATTACGGTTTCCCTTCTGGCGGCCATTTATTACTACCAGGCCTTCAGCGCGCCACCAGAGTGGTCGCGGATGCGCACGGCCTTTTTCTGGTTTGGCACGGCGGCTGCGGCGTCGCTGCTGCGCTTTGAGCTGGGCATCGCCTGGGTGGCCGTGGCCTGGGCGGCGATGGTGGTTGTGCTGGAAGTGGGTGGCCGGCGCCTGGTGAGTGCGACGTTGCGCCAGCAAGCCTGCCTGCTGACTCTGCTGGTGGGAATGCGTTGCGCGTTGGACAATTTCTACCAGACCAGCGGGTGGCGCTTCACCAACCTGCGCACCGTCACCGTCACGCTGGCTGCCCTACTGCTCTACGTTCCGCTTGCGCTAGCCCTGAGTGAGAAACGCGGCAGGAGTCAGGATCACGCTGAAGTTTCCAGCCGCCTGGCGCCGATCCGGCGAGCCTGGCACTGGCTCAACGAAAATCCCCGTCTGCTCTTTTTCTTTGTGCCGACACTGCTGCTAACCGTCCTGCTGAGCCTCGAAGTCCGCCGCGGCTACCTTACCGCAGCGTGGGGCGTTGAGGCGCTGATTGTGTTTGCGGCGACGTTGAAGCTGGGCGAGCGCACCTATCGCTGGTTCAGCCTCGCGCTGCTGCTGCTCTGCGTGGGGCGCGTTGTGACTGTAGACGTCTGGGCACTCGACCCGCTGGGACGCATCTTTTCATTCCTAGCGCTGGGTGCGGCTCTGCTGTTAGTCAGCTACCTCTATGCACGCTACCGCGAGCTGCTGAGGAGATACTTGTGAGCCGCTGGCGCATCCTGATGCTTTTGCTGCTGACTGCGGGTGTGGCCGGCATCTGGGTGCTGCAGCGCAAACAGGCTTCGACCTGCCGGATATGGCCTTCCTCCACCTCGTGTAACCGCTTCAGTCGATCTCGCTCTGTCTGGCTCAACTCGACTCGCTCCGGTTTCATCGCGCCTCCCAGCCACCATGAAACCGGACATTCTCACTTTGCGGCTACGACGCTCAGAATGATTGTTGACACTCCGGCATGATGGATATAAGTTGCGCGTGCAGCAGCGCAGAGCGGGCGCATTGGGCTCTACAGCGTAACCCGGGTGCGGCCGTATCCGTGCTAGCGCTTCGCCCTGCCTCGGAGGTGAAAGATGAGGTTCCGCCAAGCGAGCCTTTTTGCACTCATCCAGCTGGTGAGTCCGTTGGCCGTGGCACAGTTGCCCACTGCGGCCTTGCGCGGAACGGTGACAGACAGCAGCGGCGCGGCCGTTCCCCGGGCCACAGTTACAATTCAGAACGCCGCCACGGGTGTGGTGGAGCGTCGGGTGGAAACGGACGACTTGGGCAACCTGGCTGCGGAATCTCTTCCTCCCGGCGACTACAAGGTTACGGTGGAAAAAACCGGCTTTGCAAGCCAGGCCCGGGCACTCAAGCTGCCCGTCGGCCGCGTGATTGTCTTGGAATTCACGCTAGCGCCTGCGGGCGTGGCGGAACAAGTGAAGGTTACCGAGGAAGCGCCGCTCATCGACCGAGAAAGCTCAGAGATTGGTGAAGTGATTGCGCCCATGGCAATCCAAAGCCTTCCCCTGAATGGCCGGCAGTTTGCCGACTTGGCCTCGCTGGTTCCCGGCATCCTGCCGGCGCCGAACTTCGACCCCATCAAGACGCGGGTGTTCAACATTTCCGCGGGTGGCTCGGACGGGCGCAGCTCGAACTTCGCCGTGGACGGCGCCGAGAACTCAGACATCGTCAACGGCGGCTTGCTCCAGAACTTCACCGTCGAGGGCATCCAGGAGTTTCGGGTTTCCAGCAGCCGATTCGGGGCCGAACAGGGTCGCGCGCTCGGCGCAGCGGTCAGCGTGGTCACCCGGTCCGGGTCCAACGACTTCCATGGCAGTTACTTCCTGTTTTTCCGCAACCAGGGCCTGAGCGCTCGCGATCCTTTTCAGGCCAAGAAAACCGACTTCCACCGCGCCCAGCAAGGGTTCACCTTCGGTGGTCCGGTGAAGGAGAACCGTAGCTTCTTCTTTCTGGCTTTCGAAGGCACCAATGAGGACAACCTCGGGATCGTGAACACAAACGGCGCTTATGGCACCTTCGAAGGGAGCTTCGGCCTTCCCTATACCGGGCGCCTCCTGACCACGCGGTTCGACCACCACTTCAACGAGCGGCACAAGCTGATGCTGCGCTACAGCTTCGAGGACAACTTCAGCAGGGAAGGCATCGGCGGGGTCCGCAGCGCTGAAAACGGCGTGCGCAGCACTAACCGGGGCTCGTCGTTGGTGGTTTCGTACAGCTCACTCCTCTCCCCGCGCGTTCTGAATTCTGCCCGCTACCATTACGGCCGGTTCAACAATCACCTCCTGCCGCTCTCCACTGCTCCGGAGGTCGTGCGGCCGAGCCTGGTCACGGGCGGGGCCTTCAATACTCCGCAGAACACTGGGATCAGCCGGCAGCAGTTCCGGGAGGACTTGGCGATCCACATTCCCTCCGCCTGGGGCACCCACAACCTCAAGTTTGGCGTGGACTATCAGCGGCTCTCGGTGGACGCAGGACTTGAATTCGCCTCCCGCGGGCAGTTTTTTTTCTTCAGCGACGCGCCGCTGGCTGAGACCCTCGCCGACTTCGCATTTTTCTCTGTGGGGAACTTTGCGTTCCCCGCGTATCACGACAACATCTTCGGCGCCTACCTCCAGGACGACTGGAGGATTCGCCGGTATCTGACGCTGAACCTCGGGCTGCGCTGGGACGTCTCGACCAATGAGAACGGCCCTGATTTCACTTCGCAGATCGCGCCCCTGGGCGCACGCTCGCGCGACCTGAACAACTGGGGCCCGCGAGTGGGTTTTGCACTGGATCCGTTCGGCAAGGCCAAGACGGTGATTCGCGGCGGCTACGGCATCTTTTACGCCCTGCCGGTGGCCACCGGCCCGGCGGTCGAGTCCGCGTTTGACGGCCGCCGGATCGGTTTCGGACTGTTCTTTGGTCCCCTCAACATTACGGACCCATTCCCGGGCCTGACGCAGGAGCAGATTTCCGCCCAGGTATTCGCGCAACCACAGTTCCTTGTGCTCACCCTTGCCAACCATGTCCGCACGCCGTACGTCCAGCAGTTCTCCATTGGAGTACAGCAAGAGATCACCCCCGCGCTGGCGGTCACGGTGGACTACGTCCATAACCTCGGTCTGAAGCAGCGTCTGGGCCGTGATGTCAACCTCGATCCGCTCGGAAACATCGGCAGCCCAGAGACGATTCTGGCGCGGGAGTTTGGGCCGGCAGTGGCTGCTTCGTTTGGCCCGGTGATCCGCACGGACGACGACGGGCGCTCCACCTACAACGCGCTGGAGATTTCCGTGAAGAAGACGCTCAGCCATCGCTTCGAGTTCCTGGCGGCCTACACGCTGTCCCACGCGGTGGACATGGGCGACGACTCCATCGGGTCCACCGCCGCCAATCCGTTCGACCTGAGGGCCGAGCGGGGCGATTCCAACCGCGACCAGCGTCATCGCTTCGTCCTGAACGGCCTGGTGCATCTCCCTGGGGACTTCCAGCTTTCGACGATCACTGCCTTGGCCTCTGCCCGCCCGTATGACATCGTCACTGGAGAATCGCTGGACGGCTTCTCTCCCAGCCGGCCGCCCGGCGTCACGCGTAACCGCGGCGCGCGGGACAGCCGCGGCATGATCGCTTCCATCAACGCGTTGCGCACCGCTGCTGAACTACCCGTGGTGAGCACCACCTCGCCGCGCTCGTTTTTCTTCTATTCCACCGATCTTCGCCTGCTGAAGAGATTCCGGATCAAGGAACGCGTGTCCTTGTCCGGAGCAGTGGAAGTGTTCAATCTTTTCAATCACGTCAACTTCCTTTCGAACGGCGGGCCGACCTTCTCGGGTGTTTCCGGAGCGCAGAACAACGTCTTCTCCATGGATTTTGGCTTCCCGCGCCGCACCGCGGGCGGTGTACTGGGATCAGGCGGCCCACGGGCGTTCCAGTTGGTTTTCCGGTTCGAGTTTTAGCCGGATGCTGAAAAACTCTCGGAGTTGTCCTTTCGAGGAGCCGGGGGCGACGAGGAATCTGCTTTTCCCCTGGCCTCTCACGAAAAGCAGATGCCTTCCGGCAGGGCCGGAATCTTCGATCGCTTCGCTCGGAAGGGCCTCGAAAGGTACTTTTTCAGCAAGCTCCTAGGAGGGCAGATGCGTCGGCTCATGCTGAGCTTGGTGGCGGTGTCGGTTTGGGGCGGTGGGATGGTTGCGCAAACGCCGCGGCATTCGATCATTGATCTCACCGCACCGATTGAGGTCGGCATGGTGCGGAAGACCTTGGGCGACGCCATGATCGAGAAATACTCCCTCCGGGAAGTGAGCCTCACGGCCGAGATGACCTTCGAGAAGACCACCGGCCGCTCCTATTATCTAGGCGTCTCGACCCAAGTCGGGACCCATATGGATGCCGGCGCCCACGTGAACCCGGACGGGTGGACAGTGGACCAAGTGCGACTCGACAGTTTGATGGGTCCCGGGGTGCTGGTGGACGTGCGGAAGAAGACGGCCGACGAGCCGGTCACGCCTGCCGACCTGGAGAAGATGAACATCCGGCCGGGAGACGTGGTGATCTTTTACTTTGATTACCGCCCGCCCAAGCCGGGCGAACTCTATTCTCAGTCCTACCTGACCGATGAAACTGCGCGGTGGCTCGTCGCCCGCAAGGTGCGCTGCGTGGCCAGCAATACGCCGGGCCTGGAAAACTTCAAGCGGGGCGTCGCACAGGGCTGGACCGACCCCGCCAACCAGAGGGTCGCCTGGCCGGTACATAAGATACTCCTGCAAGCGCACATTCCGATCATCGAGGGTTTGGCCAACCTGGACCCGTTGATCGGTCGTGAATTCGATTTGATCGCTCTGCCACTGAAAATCGTCGGCGCCGATGGTTCACCCCTCCGGGCGATTGCCCTACTCAAATAGAGAGCTGCAAACCCAGATGGCCAGAGTGGAGCAATCTACATCCGCATGCCGACCTGGGCTCTGCGCGCTTCTCGTTGGTTCAGCCTGGGGCTGCTGCTGTTGTGCGTGGGGCGCGTTGTGACTGTAGACGTCTGGGCACTCGACCCGCTGGGACGCATCTTTTCATTCCTAGCGCTGGGTGCGGCTCTGCTGTTAGTCAGCTACCTCTATGCACGCTACCGCGAGCTGCTGAGGAGATACTTGTGAGCCGCTGGCGCATCCTGATGCTTTTGCTGCTGACTGCGGGTGTGGCCGGCATCTGGGTGCTGCAGCGCAAACAGGCTTCGACCGAAGTCACGCCGCGGCCGCTGCTCTACCTGGTGGCCGATACCCAGCGCGAGCTCGAGCGCATCCCGCTCGAGCTGACGCGCGTCAGCGTCGAGGAAGAAAACCAGATCGGCGAGGAGATGGCCCGCAGCTTCGGCCTCACGCCCGCGGACACGAAAGACCCGGAGGTCAACCGCATCCGCGATTACGTCAACGAAGTCGGGCTGCGCGTCACGGGCGGCGTGAAGCGGTCGGGCATCCGCTATCGCTTTCACTACAACCCCTCAGAGAGCTTTGTGAACGCGGCGGCACTGCCAGGCGGGCAGATCGTCATCGGCAAGGGCCTTTTGCAGTTACTCGAATCGGAAGACGAGCTTGCCTCAATCCTCGGCCATGAGATTGCTCACGTTGACCGACGCCACTGCATTGAGCGGCTGCAATACGAGTTGCAGAGCCGCAAGCTCGGCCTGGGTGGCCTCTACCGGCTGGGCTCGATCGGTGTTCACCTCTTCCAGGCCGGCTATACGAAGGAACAGGAGCTCGAGGCCGACCGTGAAGGACTGCGCCTGGCTGTGTCTGCGGGTTATTCTCCCGGCGGCGCGATTGCTGCGATGAAGCGGCTCGAACGCCTGAGCCGGCCTGCGGGCGCACCGGCTGTCTCTCCCGTCGAAGAGATGGCTCGCGTGCCCGTGCAGGCTTTGCAGGAGTACTTCCGCTCGCACCCGCCCGCCCGCGAACGAATCACCGCGTTTGAAGCAGAGGTTGCCGCAAATGGTTGGAAGACCGACGCGGCTCGCCGGCCGCTGGCCATCCGCGCGATCTTCCTCGCGGACGACGCTGATGAGTTTGACCGCCGCGGCTTCTACGACAAAGCCATCCGCCGCTTTGAAGAAGCGATTGCAGCCGAACCAAAATCCGCACGTGCGAGGAAGGGCCTGGCCCGCGCCCGTTGGCATTCCGGCGATGCCGCCGGCGCCGCCACGGCCACCGAAGAAGCTCTGCGCATCAACCCGGAGAATGCGTCGCTCTGGGGGCTGCTGGCACGCGCCCTGGCGGTGTCAGACCGGGCGAGCGCTCCGGCGCACTACGCTGCAATCGACGCCGCGCTCAGCAAGCAGGTGACCCAGCGCACGCTCTGGATCCTCGGGGCAAACCACGCCGGCCTCGAGCTTTACGTCGGGCGGCCGCGGACACTCGAGCACTATCGCGAGTTGATCAGCGCGCGCATGCCGCCCGAGAACGAAGCCGCAGTGAGGTTGCAAATGGCTTGGTGGATGTACCGCTCGGGAAAACTGCCCGAAGCCCTGGAAGAACTCGATGCCGCCCGGCAGCGCGATCCGGACGACGCACAGATTGACATCGATCGCGGCTGGGTACTTTCGGAAATGGGACGCCAGGCCGATGCAAGACAGGTAATTGAAAAAGTGAAGGAAGATGACGAAGTCCATGCCTTGCTCGCGGTGATCGACTGGCGGCTGGAGCGGCGCGATGCAGCCAGTAATTCATTCCGCGCTGCAATTGCAGACGACCTGATCTGGATGGAGCAACGCTGGGTGGCAAACGCCTTTAACGCGCCAACCGCGAAAGTGCTGGCCGAGCTGCGCACCGCCGAGCTCGCCCGCCGCAAGAAGGAAGCTCTGCGCGCCGTCCATCCCGTGGGAGCAGCAAAGCCCAGCTGAGAGAGTTATCAGCTTTCAGCCATCAACTGTCAGCAAATACAACTACTCCGAAGAAGATCACTCAATTGTCGGTTGGAAGGGAACGTTAACGGACGGCCGAGGCGGGGCGGCCATTCGCGCAGCTCGGGCAGGAACCAAACAGTTCGAGCCGATAATGCTGGACGCGAAACCCGTTACGGCGGCCAGCCTGCAGCCAGAACTTGCGGGGCAGCGAGACCTGGTAGTCCACCAGCGCGCCGCAGCCAGTGCAGACCAGGTGGTCGTGGCGTGCGGTGATGGGATCATAGCGGCTGGCCTCGTCGCCGAACTTCAGCTCCACCACCATGCCGTTGCGCGTCAGCCAGCCGAGCGCGTTGTAAATGGTGGCATAGGCCACGCCCGGCCGCCGGCGTCGCACCTGGCGATAAACCTCCGCCGCGGTGGGGTGGTTCATGCTGGAGCGCAGCGCATCCAGCACGGCCGCGCGATAGGGAGTGAGACGTGTGCCTTTCATCGGTTCCTGAGCGGGAACGCACAACCATTGTAGCGTGTCCACCGGGCGAGAGACAAGCGAACCCGCGCCGGGGTAGTGGGTCACTTTGGCTAAATATACTTGGGTGAAAAAGCCGACTGGATAGATCACCTCAAATTCCGAGCAGGCGACTTATCAGGATGTGGCTGAAAGGCGGACTTGCTCCCGTTGAATCGACAG
>CAZHLD010000092.1:0-9152 GCA_964533185.1 uncultured Acidobacteriaceae bacterium
GGCCAGGCCAAGATCCTCGACTTCGGTCTCGCCAAGCTCGCCCCGCAGCGCCAGAAAGTCGGCGAAGCCGCCGGCGCTGCCACCGCTATGAACACCCTCGGCCTCTCGGATGAAAATCTCACCAGCCCGGGCACGTCCATGGGCACGATTGCCTACATGTCTCCCGAGCAGGCCCGCGGCGAAGAGCTCGACGCCCGCACCGACGTCTTTTCTCTCGGCGTCGTCCTCTACGAAATGGCCACGGCCCGCGCACCCTTTGCCGGTAATACCTCCGCCGTCATCTTCGAAGCCATCCTCAACCGTGCACCGGCCTCGCCCGTGCGTCTGAACCCATCGCTTCCTGCCGGCCTCGAGCAGATCATCAACCGCGCCCTCGAAAAAAATCGCAATGCCCGCTACCCAGACGCCGCCGCCCTCGAGCAGGATCTCAAGCGTCTCAAGCGCGAGTTCGACTCCGGCCGCGCCGCCACGCCCGTGGCCCCGCCCGCTCAGAAATCTCTCGCCGTGCTCTATTTCGAAAATCCCGGCGGCAGCAAAGACGACGACTACTTCCGCGACGGCATCACCGAAGACATCATCACTGAGCTTTCCAAGCTCAAAGACCTCTGGGTCTTCACCCGCTCGTCCGTTCAGACTTTCCGTGATAGGCCCATCACTGCCTCCGAGGTCGCCCAGCAGTTAAACGCCACTCATGTACTCGAAGGCAGCCTGCGTCGCGCCGGCGACCGCCTCCGCGTCACCGCTCGTCTGGTGGAGACCCGCACTTCCCGCTCCGTCTGGGCCGAGCGCTACGACCGCCAGCTCGAAGACGTCTTCGCCATCCAGGACGAAATCGCCCAAAGCATCGCCCGCGCCCTGGAACTGGTGTTGACCGAGAAAGAAAAGCAGGCCATCGCCAAAGCCCCCACTGCCGATGTCCAGGCGTACGACTACTACCTCCGCGGCCGCCAGTTCTTTTATCAGTTTCGCCGGCGCGGCTACGACTTCGCTCGCCAGATGTTTACCCGCGCCATCGAGCTCGACCCCAACTACGCCCGCGCCTACGCCGGCGTGGCCAACTGCTACTCCTACCTCTACATGTACTGGGATGCGACCGAAGCCAACCTCACAGCGGCCGAAGACGCCAGCCGCAAGGCCCTCGAGCTCGATGCCGACCTCGCCGAAGCCCACGTCGCCCGCGGCCTGGCCATTGCGCTGAACAAACGATATGACGAGGCGCAAAAGGACTTTGAATCCGCCATCCGACTGGACCCGAAACTCTTCGACGCCTACTACTTCTACGCCCGCGCCTGCTTTCAGCAGGGCAATCTCGAGCTGTCCGCCCATCTGTTCCAGCAGGCGGCCCACGTCAACCCGGATGATTTCCAGGCGCCCAGCATGCTCGCCATGGTTTACGAGGGCCAGGGCCGTATGACCGAAGCCCAGGCCGCTCACCGCCGCTCCTTGCGGATCATCGAAAAGCATTTGGAACTTCATCCCGACGATGCCCGCGCCCTGTACCTCGGCGCCACCGACCTCTGCCAGCTCGGCGAAAAGGCCCGCAGCCTCGAATGGGCCCAAATGGCCCTGGCCATCGACCCCGAAGACGCCGGCATTCTTTACAACGTCGCCTGCGTCTACTCCCTCCAGGGTCAGCTCGACGACGCTCTCGGCTGCCTCGAAAAAGCCCTCGTCCACGGCTTCTGGTACAAGCGCTGGGCCGAGCACGACTCCGACCTCAACAACCTCCGCTCCCACCCCCGCTTCCAAAAAATCATGTCCTCCTAGCTCCTTTTCCACTCTTCCTCTGCGCTTCTCAGCGTCTCTGCGGTGAATCTTTCTCTCTGCGGACAACGGAAAACGCATAACGGTCAACGAATCCGTCACCTGTCACCTGTCACCCCCACTCTTCCTCATCTGTGCTAATCTTCTTTCTCTTATCCCATATTTGAGCCACGACAATGCCCCTTCGCGAAACCGCGCCCAAGCTCCCGCCCGAGCAATACGAACAGAACTTCGCCGACATCACTCCGCCCTACAACCCCCGCCAGGCCGCCATCGAAGCCGCCCGCTGCCTCTACTGTTTCGACGCGCCCTGCACCATCGCCTGCCCAACGCGCATTGACGTCCCCGCCTTCATCAAAAAAATCTCCACCGGCAACCTTCGCGGCTCCGCCCGCGTCATCCTCGAAGCCAACATCCTCGGCCAGTCCTGCGGGCGCGTCTGTCCCACCGAAGTTCTTTGCGAAGGCGCCTGCGTCATGCACGAAAAGGGCGAGCCGCCCATTCTGATCGGCCGCCTCCAGCGCTACTCCGTGGACTACGTCCTCGACCGTCGCATTCAGCTCTTCCGCGCCGGCGCGCCCAACGGCAAAAAAATCGCCTGCATCGGCTCCGGCCCTGCGTCGCTGGCCTGCGCCACGGAGCTCGCCCGCGCCGGCTACGCCGTCACCCTCTTCGACAAGAACGAATTGCCCGGCGGCCTCAACACCTACGGCATCGCCGCCTATAAGACCCGCGCAAAGGACTCCCTCCGCGAAGTCGAGCTTGTCCGTGAGCTGGGCGTCACCTTTTGCCAGAAAACTGAAATCCCCCGCGACATCTCCTTCGCCGATCTCGAAAAGCAGTTCGACGCCATTTTCCTCGGCGTCGGCCTGGGCGAGACCTGGGCGCTCGACCTCCCCGGCGAAAACCTCCACGGCGTGTACGGCGCCATCGAGTTCATCGAGCGCACCAAATCCGAGCCGTTTCCAAAAGTCGAAGTTGGCCGCCGGGTCGCCTGCATCGGGGCAGGGAACACCGCCATCGACGTTGTCACTGCCGCCCGCCGCCTCGCCGCCGAGACCGTCTATCTCGTCTACCGCCGCGGCCACCGCGAGATGCCCGCCTTCGCCTACGAATACGAGCTGGCCAAAAAAGACGGCGTCGCCTTCCTCTGGCAGACCCAGCCCGTCCGCATCCTCGGCGAAAATGGCGTGGTCACCGGCCTCGAATGTGTTCGCACCGAGCTCGGCCCGCCCGACGCCAGGGGCCGTCGCACGCCGCACCCGATGCCGGGCACCGAGTTCACCCTTTCTGTGGACATGGTTGTTCGCGCCGTCGGCCAGAAGCCCGTCACCGAATTTCTGCGCGCCATTCCGGGCCTCGCGCTCAATAAGGACGGCACCGTCGTCGTCAACGAGTCGCACCAAACCGGCCACCCGAAATTCTTCGCCGCCGGCGATTGCGTCAACGGCGGCAAAGAAGTCGTGGACGCCGTCGCCGAAGGCATGGCCGCCGCCCGCTCCCTCGACTTGTTCTTGGGCAAGCCGCGGGCCTGATTGGGTTCATGTAGCGCTGGGCTTTAGCCCAGCAGGTTATGGCAGCGTCGGCACCTTGCCGGCGGTTTTGATCTGGTGGAAAACGGACAACGGATGACGGACAACGGATAACTGACAACTGGCGGTGCTCTATGGCAGACCTTCGCGTCAACTTCTGTGGCCTTGTATCACCGAATCCGTATTGGCTGGCGAGTGGCCCGCCCGCCAACACTGCCGGCCAGGTGATGCGCGCCTTCGACGCCGGCTGGGGCGGCGCCGTCTGGAAAACGATCGGCGAGCCCATCGTCAACACCACTTCGCGCTACGGCGCAATCGATCTCGCCGGCGTAAAAATGATGGGCTTCAACAACATCGAGCTCATCTCCGACCGCCCCATTGAAACCAATCTCCGCGAAATCGCCGAAGTCAAAAAGCGTTTTCCCAAGCATCTCGTCATCGCTTCGCTCATGGTCGAATCCAAGCGCGAGTCTTGGCACGAAATGGTCCGCCGCGCCGAAGACGCCGGCTCCGACGCTCTCGAGCTCAACTTTGGCTGCCCCCACGGCATGAGCGAGCGCAGCATGGGCGCAGCCGTCGGTCAGGTCCCCGAGTACACCGAAATGATCACCTCCTGGGTGAAGGAGGCCGCGCGCACGCCGGTCATCGTCAAGCTCACGCCCAACTGCACGGATATCTCGCGCATCGCTGCCGCCGCAGAAAAAGGCGGTGCTGACGCCGTCAGCCTCATCAACACCATCAACTCGCTCATGGGCGTGGACCTCGAAACGTTTTCCCCGCGTCCCGAAGTCGCCGGCAAATCTTCCCACGGAGGCTACTGCGGCCCTGCCGTCAAACCCATCGCGCTGCACCTGGTCGCCAGCGTTGCCAAAAAAGTAAAAATCCCCATCAGCGGCATCGGTGGCATCGGCTTCTGGAACGACGCCGCCGAACACATCGCTCTCGGCGCCAGCACCGTGCAGGTCTGCACCGCCGTCATGCACTACGGCTTCCGCATCGTCGAAGACATGGCCGACGGCCTCTCCGCCTACATGGACGACCATGGCTTCCGCACCATCGAGGACTTCCGCGGCCGCGCCCTGCCCAACGTCATGGACTGGGGCGACCTCGACCTCAACTACAAAATCATTGCCGAGATCAACCACGACCTCTGCATCGGCTGCCAGCTTTGCTACGTCGCTTGCGAAGACGGCGCCCACCAGTGCATCGCTCCCTACGACGCTGCGGGCAACGGCAAGAAAAACCCGCGCGGCATGGGCGTCCACGTTCCGCGCATCATTGAGGAGGAATGCGTCGGCTGCAACCTCTGTGCGCTGGTTTGCCCGGTGGAAAACTGCATCACCATGAAGCGCGTTGACACCGGCCTCCCGCCCCAGTCCTGGAACCAGCGCGCCCGCGCCCAGTCCGCCGCGGGGGACGCCCCCTCCTGCTCTCCTCCCTCCCCCTCCCACGACTGATCCGGTGGCGCCGGCACCCTTGCTGGCGCTTTTCTTGTAGCGCCGGCACCTTTGCCGGCAGTTTTCTTGTAGCGCCGGCTTCCAGCCGGCCTTGAGTGGCACAGGCACTCCTGCCTGTGCGGATTGTGTGCAGGCGGGCCGGGGCCTGCCCCGACCCCGTCGGGGCGCCTCTGCGTTGGGCTTTTCTTTCCGGCAACGGCAAACGCAGAACGGCCAACCGCGCACAGTCCCCACCTTGTCCCCTGTTACCCTTCCCCTGTTAAACTACTCTCCGCATGCCGCGCATTCTCATCCTCGGCGCCGGCTTCGCCGGCCTCCAAACCGCCATCGAGCTCGACCGCGCCCTCCCCCGCGACTCCGCCCACGACATCCTCCTCGTCAACGACCAAAACTATTTCCTCTTCACCCCGCTGATGCCGCAGGTCGTCTCCAGCTACATCAACCCTCGCCATTTCATCCAGCCTATCCGCGACATCCGCGGCCGCCGCCGTTTCCGCTTCCGTCGCGACACCGTCCATTCGCTTGACCTCGCCGCGCGCCGCGTCCACTGCGCTGAAGGCTCGCTCGCCTACGACTACCTCGTCCTGGCCCTCGGCAGCCGAACCGATTTTTTCAACGTCCCCGGCGCGCGCGAGCACACCTGGGACTTCAAGTCGCTCGAAGACGCCCTCTTCCTCCGCGAGCGCCTCCTCGACCTCTGCGAGCACGCCGACCACACCGCCGACCCGGCCCTGCGCCGTCGCCTGCTCACGTTTGTCGTTGTGGGCGGCGGCTACACCGGCGTCGAGCTCATCACCGAGATGCAGGACTTTCTCTTCCACTACGTTGTCCCGCGCTACCGCGGCATCGCCCCCGGAGACATTCGCCTGGTCGTCCTCGAAGCCACTGCCGAAGTTCTTCGCGGCGTCCATCCCAACCTCGCCCGCTACTCCCGCCGACGTCTTGACGCCGAAGGTATCGAAGTCCGCACCAACTCCGCCGCCGTCCGCAGTTTCCCCGGCGGGGTCGAAGTCTCCGGCGGCGAAGTCATCCAGGCCGAAACCGTCATCTGGGCCGCCGGCGTTCGCGCCCATCCGCTTGTTGAATCGCTCCCCGGCCCGCACGACCGCCGCGGCCGCACTCAGGTCAACGTGCACCTTCAGCTCGAAGAGCATCCGGAAGTCTTCGTCGTCGGCGATTCCGCTGCCGTGGTCCACGCCGAAGGCGCCCCGCAGGTCGCTCCCGTGGCCATTGACGAAGGTGGGCTCGCTGCGCGCAACATTGCCCATCTCGAGCGCGGCACGCCGCTCGAATCCTTCCGCTACGCCCCCACGGGCATGCTCGTTTCTCTGGGAATGAACTACGCGGTGGTGAGTATCGGCCGGATTCGCTTCTCCGGCTACTTCGCCTGGCTCCTCTGGAACGCCGTCCACCTCTTCAAGCTGGTCGGCTTCAAAAAACAGGTACAGGTCGCCGTGGACTGGATGCTCGGCTCCGTCTTCCCCCGTGACGCTTCCATCCTCCGCCGCCCCGTCCGCTGCCCGCTCTGCTCCGGCCAGTGCGCTTCTGTCGGTGCGCTTGATTCACCTCGCTCTGCTTCCGCTGGCCCCAAACCCTAGACCCTACTCCCTACACCCTGCTCTTCAAGCTTCCGCCCCCAATTTCACCGGTCTCGTCGCCATCATCAACCCGTAATACGCCACAAAGCTAACGCCAAATCCCACGAACCACGCAAAGTCATAGAGCCACCGCAGCGGCGGGTACACCAGCCCGATAAACGCCGCTCCACATCCTAGCGCCAGCGCCCCCAGCGCTGCCCAGTTGAATCCCCCCGAGTACTCGTAGAATCCCCCCCGCTCGTACAAGTCCTCCACTAGCACGATCTTCTTCCGCAGTACGAAGTAGTCGCAGATCAGTATCCCGGCGATCGGCCCGAGAAACCCCGAATACCCCACCAGCCACGTGTAGAGGTACGTCTCGTAGTTCGTAAGCAGTTTCCACGGCATCATCGCGATTCCCAGCACGCCGGTAATGATCCCGCCGGTGCGGAAGCTGATGCCCCGCGGCCACGCGTTCGAAAACGCATTCGCCGGCGACACCACGTTCGCCGCCACGTTGGTCGTCAGCGTGGCCACGATCACGCCCAGCAGCGCCACCGCCACTGTCAGCGGCGACCCCATGCGTCCGGCCAACTCCACCGGGTCCCAGATCGCCGACCCGAAAATCGTCACCGTCATCGACGTCACCGCCACGCCGATAAACGAATAGACCGTCATCGTCAGCGGCAGGCCGATCGCCTGGCCAGTTATGTGCGCCCGCTGGCTCTTCGAGTAGCGCGTGAAGTCGCAGATATTCAACGCCAGCGTGGACCAGAACCCCACCATCCCCGTAAGCGAAATCATGAAAAACGGGAAAAACTCCCGCCACGTCGCAAACTTCGACGGCGCCTCAAACATTGGCCCCCAGCCGCCTGCCTTTACGTACGCCCACACCAGCAGCGCTGCCGACACCACCAGCAGAAACGGCGCGCCCCACGCCTCCAGAATTCGGATCGACTCCGTCCCCCGCACCACCACGTACATATTCATCAGCCAGAACGCAAAGAAGCAAATCCACACTCCGCCGCTCACCTCGGCCCATCCCGGCCACAGCGCCACCAGGATCGTGTGGATCGCCTGCCCGCCGATCCACGTTTGGATTCCAAACCACCCGCACGCCACCAGCGCCCGCGCCACACTCGGCACGTTGGCCCCCAGTACCCCAAACGCACTCCGCGCAAACACCGGGAACGACAGCCCGTACCGCGCCCCGGCGTGCGAGTTCAGCAGCATCGGTGCCAGCACAATCACGTTGCCCAGAAAAATGGTGAACACCGCCTGTTTCCAACTCATCCCTCCGGCGATCAGGCCCGACGCCAGCATGTAGCTCGGAATGCAGATGCTCATCCCGATCCACAGCGTCGCAAACTCATATGCGCCCCACGACCGTTTCTCCGCCGCCGTCGGCGCCAAATCCTCATTCCACAGCTCGCTCCCCTTCACCCTCTCTGGGTCCAGCGCCGGTTCCCCGCCACTCCTCTCACTCATCCCTCACCTCCCTGTGTCTCTGTGGCTGATTTGTCAGTATGCCGAGCGCCTGCTCAACGGGTGCACAATTTGCACATCAATCACGGTCCCATGCCCCGCCAGCTTCACCTTGATTCGGTCCGCCCGCCCGACGTCCCGCACCGTCCACTCTTCGACCACAAGCCGCCGCGGCTTACCCTGACCCGGAGGCATCGGCTCCGGATTGGTCTGCGCTTCCGCCCGCACGTCTTCCCAAACCACTCCCGCACCGCTGCGCACCAGCGACTCCGGATCCAGCTCAAACGCTTCGCGCTGCTTCACGTCGAGCAGCACCACCCGCTTTTCAAACCGCACCAGGTACATCCCCGGCACTTTTTCCGACTCATACACATTCCATTTCCCTGGTGCCCGCTCGTTCACCCGCAGCAGTACCTCCTTCACCGGCTTCCACACAATCTTATCGGCCGCGACGCTCCCCGCCGCCAGCACTGCCGCCAGCGCGAGGCTCAGGCTTTTCGTGATCTTCATTCTGTTGGAGATGGTATCTCAGACCGACGTTAGGAAGAACCCCACCCACCGGGCGGCCATCACCAGCGCGCTGGCCAGCACCCACGTCCGCCCGTGGCTTTTGCCGAGCGCCGCAGATCGAAGCGCCGCGCTGCACAACACCAGCCCCAGCACGCCCCAGATCACCAGCATCGTCGGGTTTCGCTCGAGCGGCTGGCTCATCGCCATCCCGATTCCCACGCCCACCGAAAGCACCACGCTCAGCGACGCGCTCACCAGACCGGACACTGCGCTGGCGCGCTGCCAGCCGGGCAGTTCGATTCGCGGGCGCGCCGCTACCCACTGCAACCAGCCTCGTAGCAGGAAGGCCGTCGCGGCCGCTTCGAAGAAGTACAGCACGGTGTCCGTCCAACCGTGCCTTGCATCTTGGCGGTCTTTTCTCCGTCGCCAATCCGCGACATCATCGAATCAGACACTCCCACCGTTCCACATTGAAACCAGTCCCCGCGGGCGGGTCTGCCCCTGATTTCTCCTCACAGGCCGGCCCTCGTGCCCGTCCATGTAGCGGTCGGCTTCAGCCGGCCCTCCCTCTTTCCTGCTCTCGACTCTAAACTCTCAACTCTAAACTGATAGCCGACAACTCTCTAATAGATATTCGACTCCCTCTTCCTCCCCGTATAATCGATATAGACCGCCTTCAACTCCGTATAAAAATCAATCGCCACGCGCCCCATCTCCCGCAGACCCACGCCCGTGGCCTTCATCCCGCCAAACGGCATTTGCGCCTCGCCCCCGACCGTCGGCGAATTGACGTGCGTGATGCCCGTCTCGATCTTGTCAATAAACTC
>CAZHLD010000093.1:0-1604 GCA_964533185.1 uncultured Acidobacteriaceae bacterium
GCCGTGCGCAAGCGCCCGGCCATGTACATCGGCTCCACCGGCGAGATGGGCCTGCACCACCTGGTCTGGGAAGTGGTGGACAATTCCGTGGACGAAGCCCTGGCCGGCTTCTGCGACGAAATCAACGTCAGCGTCCACGACGACAACAGCGTCACTGTCATTGACAACGGCCGCGGCATTCCCGTGGACATGCACGCCACCGAGAAAAAGCCCGCCGCCGAAGTGGTGATGACCGTCCTCCACGCCGGCGGCAAATTCGATAGCGACACCTACAAAGTCTCGGGCGGCCTGCACGGCGTCGGCGTTTCCGTCGTCAACGCGCTTTCCGACTGGCTCGACCTCGAAATCTGGCGCGACGGCGAAGTCTGGGAGCAGTCCTACGAAGCCGGCAAGCCCAGCGGTAAGATCCAAGTCACCGGCAAGACGCGCAAGACCGGCACCAAGGTCACCTTCCACCCCGACCCGAAAATTTTCGACAAGACCGACTACAGCCATGACGTTCTGGCCCAACGCCTGCGCGAGCTGGCCTTTCTGAACAAGGGCCTCAAGATCACCCTTACTGACGAGCGCAACGACAAAGCCACCGAGTTCCGCTTCACCGGCGGCATCGCCGAGTTCGTCAAGCACCTCAACCGCGGCAAGCAGACCCTGCACGATTCGCCCATTTACATGGAGGGTAAGCGCGACCACGTGGAAATCGAGAGCGCCCTGCAGTACAACGACGGCTACACCGAAAACGTCTTCTCCTTCGCCAACACCATCAACACCGTGGACGGCGGCACGCACCTGGCCGGCTTCCGCACCGGCCTTTCCCGCACCATCAACTATTACGCCAATTCGTTCGGCATGTTGAAAGAGCAGAAGGACGAAGTCTCCCTGACCGGGGACGATGTCCGCGAAGGCCTCGTCGCGGTCGTCTCCGTCAAGCTCCCGCAGCCGCAGTTCGAGGGCCAGACCAAGGGTAAGCTCAATAGCGACATCAAGGGCAAAGTCGAGCAGCTGATCAACGAGCGCCTGGGCGAATATTTCGACAAGCACTCTACCGTCGCCCGCCGCATCATCGGCAAGTGCATTGACGCCGCCCGCGCCCGCGAGGCCGCGCGCAAGGCCCGCGAGCTCACCCGCCGCAAGTCCGCCATGGACAGCGGCGGCCTCCCCGGCAAGCTCGCCGATTGCCAGGAGCGCGACCCTGCGCGCTGCGAAATCTTCGTGGTCGAGGGTGAATCCGCCGGCGGTTCGGCCAAAATGGGCCGCGACCGCAAATTCCAGGCCATCCTCCCGCTCAAGGGCAAGATCCTGAACGTCGAAAAGGCCCGCTACGACAAGATGCTGGGCCATGAAGAAATCCGCGCCATCATCACCGCGCTCGGCACCGGCATCGGCAAGGACGATTTCGACCCCGCCAAACTCCGCTACCACAAAGTGATCCTTATGACCGACGCCGACGTGGACGGCAGCCACATCCGCACCCTACTGCTCACCTTTTTCTTCCGCCACATGACCGAGCTGATCTCGCGCGGCCACGTCTATATCGCCCAGCCGCCGCTCTACCGCATCCGGCGCGGCAAGACCGACCGCTACATCCGCGACGACCGCGAGTTCTC
>CAZHLD010000093.1:1704-8387 GCA_964533185.1 uncultured Acidobacteriaceae bacterium
ACCGCATCCGGCGCGGCAAGACCGACCGCTACATCCGCGACGACCGCGAGTTCTCGCGCGAAATGATGCGCCGCGCCACGGAAGACCACATCGTCAAGCCCAAAGAAGGCGGGACCCTCGAAGGCGGCGCCCTCACTACGTTCCTGCTCAATGTCCAGGAGTACGAACAGGTCGCCCTGCGGCTCACCCGCCGCCTCTGCGACGCGCAGGTCGTCGAGCTTCTGGCCAAAAGCGACCTCGATAAGAAAGCCGACTTCGAAGACAAGAAAAAACTCGAACTGCTCCTCAAGGCCATCGAAAAGGAAAAACTCAAGTTCGAGGGCACGATCGGCTACGATGAAGAACACAGCCTCCACGAGCTGGTCTTAAAGGCCGGCGCTCTCGAGCGTCGCGTCAACTGGGCCCTGGCCGGCACCGCCGAATACAAGCGCCTGCGCTCGCTCTATCGCGCGATCGCCGAGCACGACTCCCCGCCCTTCCTGGTCACTCGCAACGGCGACAAAATCTCCAAGGAGCGCGCCCTCGACGTCCTCGCCTACGTCCTCGAAGACGCCAAAAAGGAGTTCACCATCACCCGCTTCAAGGGCCTGGGCGAAATGAACCCCGAGCAGCTCTGGGAAACCACCATGAACGCCGAAACCCGCACGCTGCTCCAGGTCAAGCTCGAAGACCTGGTCGAGGCCGACCGCATCTTCACCACGCTCATGGGCGAAAACGTCGAAAACCGCCGCAAATTCATCGAGGAGAACGCCCTCGACGTGGTCAACCTCGATATTTAGCCGTAGCGCAGGCGTCTCGCCGGCGATTTTTGTTGTAGGGGCACGCTATGGCGTGCCCGTTTGTGGTGGGGGTATCCCGCCAGAGAGCAGATGTCATTCCAGCGAAGCGAGGAATCTGCTTTTGCGGACAACGCATGACGACAACGGCATACGATCAACCGTGCTCTACCAACTGACCTGGAAAACGCTGCCCGGGTTGCGGGGGCTGGCATGTTCGGACTTTGCCGCAACGCCGACCGCGGCGCCGGATACGGAGCGCGGCGTGGCGCTTGAGTTTTCGACCGACGCCGAGCGCGACGCCTTTCTCCGCCGCCTGGAAGACGCCTTCGCCGCGCAGCGTTTTTCAAACAATGCCGCCGCCTTCGAAGCCGTCAAGGCCCGTGCGCTCGACTGGGCGGGAAACAAAGACGTGAAAGGGTTTCACTGGTAGCGTATGAACAAAAGATATTCGGTGTGCATAACGAAGGAACGCAACTGGTACATTGCCCGCTGCTCCGAGCCCGAGGTGACCTCGCAAGGGAAGACTCCTCGCGCCGCGCGTGCAAACCTGCGCGAGGCCGTTGAGCTGTACTTGGAAACGTGGGGCGCCAACACAATGGAAAACGGATCACGGACGACGGACAACTGAAACCTGGTAACTGACAACTGAGGACCTGCAATGGCTGACGAAACCACACCCCACGCCCAGCTTCTCCCCGTCGATATCGAAACCGAGATGCGCAAGTCGTATCTCGACTACGCCATGAGCGTGATCATCGGCCGCGCCCTCCCCGACGTCCGCGACGGCCTCAAGCCCGTTCACCGGCGCATTCTCTACGGCATCTACGAGCTCGGCCTCACCTCCACCAAGCCTTACCGCAAGTGCGCCAAAATTGTCGGTGAAGTCCTCGGCAAGTTCCACCCGCACGGCGACGCCCCGGTGTACGACGCCCTGGTGCGCATGGCCCAGCCTTTCAACATGCGGTATCCGCTCATCGACGGCCAGGGCAACTTCGGCTCCGTGGATGGCGACCCGCCCGCGGCCATGCGTTACACCGAGGCGCGCCTCTCCAAGATCGCCGAAGAGATGCTGGCCGATATCGACATGGAGACGGTCGATCTCGTCCCCAACTTCGACGAGACCTCCCACGAGCCCACCGTCCTGCCCACCCGCATCCCCAACCTGCTGGTCAACGGCGCCTCCGGCATCGCCGTCGGCATGGCCACCAACATCCCCCCGCACAACCTCCGCGAAATTATTGACGCCTGCGTCCTCATGATCGAAAAGCCCGACGCCGGGCTCAAAGAAGTCATGAAGCTCGTCCCCGGCCCCGATTTCCCTACCAGCGGCTACATCACCGGCCGCGAGGGCATCGAAGCAGCCTATAAGACCGGCCGCGGCAGCTTCAGCATGCGCGCCAAGGCCGCCATCGAAGACGTGGGCAAGGACCGCGAAAACATCGTGGTCACTGAGATTCCCTACCAGGTCAATAAGGCTCGACTCATCGAGCGCATCGCCGAGCTGGTCCAGTCGAAAAAGCTCGAAGGCATCTCCGACGTCCGCGACGAATCCGACCGCGAGGGCATGCGCATCGTCATCGAGGTCAAGCGCGGCGAAGAGTCCAAGCTCATCCTCAACAACCTGTTCAAGTACACCCAGATGGAGGAGTCCTTCGGGATGATCCTGCTGGCTATCGTCGGCGGTCAGCCGCGCGAACTGGGCCTGCTCGACTTCGTCCGCCTGTTCCTCGAGCACCGCCGGGATGTCGTCCTCCGCCGCACCCGCTACGACCTGCGCAAGGCCGAGGAGCGCGAGCACATCCTGCTCGGCTTCAAGAAGGCCCTCGAGCACCTTGACGCCATCATCAAGCTCATCCGTCAGTCCAAGTCCCCCAGGGAGGCCAAAGAAGGCCTCATGGCCTCCTGGAAGTTCTCCGACCGCCAGGCCCAGGCTATCCTGGACCTCCAGCTCCACCGCCTGACCCAGATGGAGCGCGAAAAAATCCTCGAAGAGCTGAAAGTAATTCAGGCGCGCATCGCTGAGCTCAAGGAGATCCTCGCCAGCGAGAAAAAACTCAAGCAGGTCATGGTCGGCGAGCTCCGCGACGTCCAGAAGACCTACGGCGACGACCGCCGCACGCAAATCGTGGACAAGGTCGAGGAGATCAAGCTCGAAGACCTGATCGCCGATGTGGATATGGCCATCACCGTCAGCCATGCCGGCTACATCAAGCGCACGCCCGTGGACGTCTATCGCCACCAGTCTCGCGGCGGCAAAGGCCGCATCGGCGCCAAAACGCGTGAGGACGACTTTGTCGAGCACTTCTTCATCGCCTCGGCGCACAGCTACATTTTGCTCTTCACCTCGAAGGGCCGCGTCTACTGGCTGAAGGTCTATGAAATCCCCGAAGCCGCTGCTGCCACGCGCGGCCGCGCTCTGAATAGCGTGGTGAAGTTTCAGGAAGGCGAGACGCTCGCCGCCGTCGTCCCTGCGCGCAACCTCGAAGAGCAGGGCCTCTACGTCTTCCTGGCCACGCGCAGCGGCACGGTGAAAAAGTGCGTGCTCGCCGAGTTCAGCAACCCCCGCTCCTCCGGGATCATCGCCATCAACCTCGAAAAGGACGACGCCCTCATCGGCGCCAAGCTCACCGACGGCAAGCAGATGATCTTCCTGGCCAGCCACGAGGGCCAGGCCACCCTCTTCCGCGAGACCGAAGTCCGCGCCATGGGACGCCAGGCCGGCGGCGTGATCGGCATGGACCTGGCCCAGGGCGACTACGTCGTCAGCATGGAAAACGTCCTGCCCGACTTCGAAATCATCCGTCGGGAGCACAAGCAGACCAGCGAAAATCTCGACGACCTCGACAACGAAGTCATCAAGGACTCGCTCACCTCGCTCATGCTCACCGTCGCCGAAAAGGGCTACGGCAAGCGCACCCCGCTGGCCGAGTACCGCATCACCTCGCGCGGCGGCAAGGGCGTCATCAACCTCAAGACCACAGACCGCAATGGCTCCGTCGTCGCTGCGCTGCAGGTCACTGAAGAGTCCGACGTGATGATCATTACCGAGCACGGCAAAGTCATCCGCGTCCACGCCAACGAGATCCGCGAAGCCGGCCGCGGCACCCAGGGCGTCAGGTTACTCAGGCTGGACGAGGGAGACAGCGTGGCTGCCGCCGCCATCATCCAAGAGGAAGAGGCCAAGGAAGAAGCGAAATCCTGATTGAAGAAGATGGGGAACCCAAACCAGGATTTGCAGGCGCAAGCTGCAATCGTTGACTTGAATCATGCACTTTTGTGCATCGGTGAAGTCGAGGTGGAACTCCTACGGATTGGGCGGGAGGAATGCGACTTGCTTCGACGGGAGACGCAACTCTCGGCTGTCGTACTTTTGCTGCTGCGGTGCACTTCCCTGTATCGGTCCATGGTGTCGCTGGTGCGGTCTGAGGAGCTGGATGCGTTCGATGCAATCCATCGGGCGTTGCTAGAGGCGTGGCTCCTTGCCTTCGAGCTTAGGCTACTGGATAACCGGGGAGCGGTGGGAAGGTGGCTCGCTCGGGTTCGGGATGCGTGGTCAGCGGACATCCCCGGGTTGGAGCGAAACGCTAGGAATCGAGGCCACAATGCACCAAACCTTGGCAGAGACTACGGAGTGTTAAGCGAGCTGGCACACCCGACGCGCAATGCAGCTGAAAACTCTGCCGCACTGGTTGTCAGACGCAGGGGTGCTCTCGAAGACGAAGAGCACATTCTCGAAGCGGTGCGACTCGCTCGTCTTGCATTGACAAACCTGCTCTACCGTATCATTTGGCTAATGCTCGACCGGAACCACGACCTGCTGCCTATGCCCGCTAATGAGGCTAGAATGATGAACGCAGTCGGATTTGCCGATAACTACCCAACCGTTTAGGTCACGGCAGAACCAACATCCACTCAGAATCTGATTGACAAGCCCCACTGGGTGCTGTGAAAACCCCGGTCCGTGTTCCATGTAGCGGCCAGTCGGCGGTAGCGCCGGCATCTGCGCAGCGACACGACATATCGCGCCCTACGACAACCCCGTTACCCGCTCCTCAAGCACTGTATTTGCGCTATCATGCCAATCACCTGGAGGACACCATGCCCCCCAAGCTCGCTTACGCCATCGTTTTCGTCGCCGACATGCAGAGAGCCATCCGTTTCTATCGCGACACGCTCGGCCTCAGACTCAAATTCGATTCGCCGGAATGGACGGAATTTATCACCGGTGAAACGATCCTCGCCCTCCACCTGGCCTCAGCGAAAAATCCCGCTGGCAAAGTGGAAATCGGCTTTCAGGTCCCCGACATTCATGTCTTCCACAACGAAATGACGGGCAAGGGCGTGAAGTTTCCCATGCCGCCGACCCGGCAGGACTTCGGCGGCGAGCTCGCCCAGTTTCTCGACTCCGAAGGCACCGCCGTCAGCGTTTCCGGCCCCCTGTCCCCAATGTAGCGCCGGGTCGCAGACCCGGCATCTGCTGTCGGAACGCAGCATTTTGCGCCCGTCCTGGGTCGCAAGGGCACGCCGCAGCGTGCCGGCCTTGCGTTCTATGTGGTGATCCGTTTCCGGGTTTTCTGTGGACTGACAACGGACAACTGTCGGCTGACTACTTCAGTTCTCCCGGCAGATAATACCCGGGCCGCGACTTCACATTCAGCCCCTTGCGATCCACCTCGACCTTGATCTCGTGGTATCCCTCCGGCGACGTCCCGGTCGGCCGGTAACTCAGCACGTACTGCGCGTTCAGCTCGTTGCCGACCTGCTCGATCGCGTTTTCGATGGTTCGTTCGCGGAAGGTCGGGAAATTCGTTCCGCCGGTGGCCGCGGCCGACAGTTCCAGCGCCGTCTCCCCCGCGGCATTCGAGGCCGTTTTCACCAGCAATGCCACCGCCGCTAGCAGGTCAATGTTCCCGTAGCGCTGCTTCTCGGTGGTCGGAGTCTGCACCGTGCCGGGCATGGGCGGCAGGCCAAACGTCCCGGGCGGTGTCGGCTGGATGGGCTCGTACTGCTTCGGCGGAGCCTTCAGTTGCGCCGCCAACTCCGAAAGCGCCACGGAGTAGATCGTAATGTTTTCGAGCTGCGCCTCACGCAGCACTTCGCCCAGCCTGATCTCGCTGCCTGTGTCCACCGCCTCCGACGTCACGATGATCACTCGCCGCCGGTTCGCCGGCCGCTCCTTCAACTGACCGATGGCCACGGACATCGCGTCGTAGAGCCGCGCCCCGCTCATTCCCATCGGCAGCGTTTCGATGGCCTTCTCGATCTGGTCCAGGTTGGCCGTGAACGGCAGCAGCGGCCGGATCGCGTCGTCAAACCCGATCACGCTGGCCTCGCCCGTCTGCGCCACCACGCTCTGGCTGTAGAGGATCCCCGCCTTGCGCACCGCCGGCAGCAGGCCTTGGATCCGTGAGCTGGTCTCAAACACCAGCGCAATCGAGAGCTTCTCCCCGCCCATGGAGAAACCTTCGATCTTTTGCTCCACCCCGTTGTCGTAGACGCGGAAGTCGCCCTGCGTCAGCTCCAGCGACAGGTCGCCCTTGTCGTTGCGTACCGTCACCGGCACATTCACCAGGTTCACGCGCACCCGGATCGGTTTATGCTGCGGCTGCTGGATCGCGGCGCCCGGCTTCGGCGGCAGCGGGCCCGGAGGTGCCTGCGCGCGCGCCGTGCCCGCTCCTGCGAGCGCCGCAACGGCGACAATCGCAAAGGTCAACGCTTTCGCTTTCCGCATAGCCCCCCGAGTCTACCTGATTGGACGCCGCCCTGCCTCTGCTCGTTGCCTCTCGCAACGCTGGCCCTCTTGGTTTCCATTCGAAATCTCAAATCTGCATTCTGAAATTCCCCTCGCCTTCACCTCGCATCCTCGCTCAGCCGTTGCCTTCTAACCCCCAACCTCTAATCTCC
>CAZHLD010000094.1:0-2412 GCA_964533185.1 uncultured Acidobacteriaceae bacterium
CGCGAGCTGGGTGGCGTGTACCCGCCCGAGGCGCTGCCGGCGGCGGTGCGGCAGGCCATCCTGGCCGATGCGCGCGCGCGCGGCATTGGCATCACGATGCGGGTCAGCCGCCTAAAAAAAGAAGATGACGAAGAGGAGTTGTAGGGGCGCATAGCGATACGCCCCTACAGGAGACCAGTGGTCACTCCGGCGGCTAGTCCGCGGAGGCGGGCTTGGCCTGGCCGGAGAAGGTGATGGTGATGCGAAAGCCGTTGGTGCCGCTGTACTCGTACTTCTGGCCGTGGCCTTCGTAGTAGTGGCGCTTGTTCTTCCACATCTGGAAGCCGTTGTTGGATTGAGCGCCCCAGTACTTCAGGTTGCGGATCACCACTTGCTGCTTCGTGTCGTTGTTGTTCGCCGAGAACCGCTCAAGGATCACTTCCCCCTTGCCGTTGCCCAGCCGCGCGGTGGCGGTATCGCCCTTCACCTCCCAGGTGATGGGGACGGTATCCACGCCGAGGACATTCCACTTCAGCGGGTAAAGCTGGAAGAGGATGTCGGTCATCGCTGCCTGCTGTTCCTTGGTCACGGATGGGTCGAAGGTGACCACCAGCCAGTCAGCCTTGCCTTTGCCCCACTCGGCTCCCAGGTCGCCCGCCAGCCACACTTTGACACCAGCAAGCTGCGTGGCTTTGTAATAGCCCTTGTCCACGCGCAACACGTTGTTGAACTTGCAGAAGTGCGCCGTGCCGTGTGCGGTGGCGTGGTCGTTGAAATAGCAGGGACAGAACATGTCGCAAGTGCAGGCCTCGATGTAGCTGGCCGTGATCATGAAATCGGGCTTTGGCGTCTGGGCCGGGGTTGTTGCCTGCGGTGGATTCCCATATTGCGCCAGGGCAATACCTCCCACCAAGCAAAGGAAAAGCGCCAGCCAAAATACACGTCGCATAGTTTGCCTCCTTGGGCAATGCCGATAGGACAGAGATGCCTTATCGGGACGAAATGGATTCTACGTCCGCACGAGGAGCCACGCAAGATGGAATTGCGGCGCGCGAAAAAACGGCGGGAAAATTCAGGTGCGCTCGGGGCTGAGCAGCAGCGGCGCGCCGAGCTTGCCGGAATAGTGCGGGCGGAAGCGCTCGAGGTTGTACATGCGTTCGATGTCCACTTTGCGGGGGCCGAGCTTCGGGTCGGGCAACGGCGCATGGGTGTACTTGCCGTCCTGGATGGCGGTGAGCCGGCCGTGGATGCCCTCGCGCACCAGGTCCATGGCCACGTTGGCGAAGGTGGTGGCCACCATCTGGTCGAGCGCGTCGGCTTCGCCGCTGCGGAGGTCGTAGGTGAGGTCGCTGGACATGGTGTCCTCGCCGGTGCGGGCGCGAATCTCTTCGGCGAGCGCATGGCCGATGTCCACTTTCTTTTTGTGCCCGTAGGCGTCAGCCTCGCCAAACTCGGCCAGCTTCTGCCCCTGCCAAACAGCACCTTCGGAGGCAATCACAAACGAGTAGCGGCTGGGGTTGTTGCGCTTGTCCTCGAGGAGGATGCCGGTCAGGCGGTCGAGATCAAACTCGACTTCGGGGAGCACGCAGCGCGCTGAGGTGACGTAGGCGGTGTAAAGCGCGGTGAAGCCGGAATCGCGGCCGAAGATGCGGAAGACGCCGATGCGTTCGTGTGAGCCGAGCGTGGTGCGCTGGCGGTTGATCAGCTCCTTGGCGCGGGTGATGGCCGTGGAAAAGCCGATACTGTACTCGGTGCCGCGCACGTCGTTGTCCATGGTCTTGGGAATGCCAATCAGCGGGAGGCCGCGGGCATCGAGCGTCTTGGCGAAGCTGAGTGTGTCGTCGCCGCCGATCACGATCAGAAAGGTGATCCCCAGGGCCTCGATGTTTTCGAGCACCACCGGCGTAAAGTCATAGACGCCTTCGCCGGCCTCCAGCCGCTTCAGGCGCTCCGGCGGAATGTGCGCAGGCAGATTCGCTTTCTTGATCTTGACCGGGTTGGTGCGCGAGGTGTGAAGGATCGTACCGCCGGTGCGGTCGATGCCGCGGGTGTTGGTGCGGTCGAGCGGCCGGAGGTATTCGGAGTCGAGCTCCGGGCCGGGACACAGGTGCGTGAGACCCTCCCAGCCGCGGCGGATGCCGAGCACTTCGCGGCCTAGCTCAGTAGCTTTGTAGACGACGCTCTTGATGACGGAATTCAAGCCGGGGACGTCTCCCCCGCCGGTCAGGATGCCAATCCGGGGCGTGCGGTTCATCAAGAGATTCTCCCTCCCGATTCTAACATCCGTGCTGATTGCAGTGCAGCCGGAGCGAATGCGGAAGGGTTAGTGCAGCGACCGGGAGAAAGCCGGCTCGGGCTGGCTCCACTCCATCTGCCAGAAGTTGCCGGCGTTCAGGAACTCGATGCCGACTTCCAGGCGACCATTCTCTGCGT
>CAZHLD010000094.1:2512-4060 GCA_964533185.1 uncultured Acidobacteriaceae bacterium
GGCTACTTGGGCTGGGGCGCGGGGTCTTCGGGCACGCCGAGCACCTGGATCTGGACGGCGCGCTCGCGAGGCCCGTCGAGCTCGGCGAGGATGATGGACTGCCAGTTGCCAAGCGCCAAGGCGCCATTGCGCACCGGCACCGAAAGCGTGTGGCCGAGCAGCATGGCGCGGAGGTGGGAGTCGGCGTTCTTGCGGTCGCATTCAGAGAGCCTGGGGTCGTTGTGCCGCCAGTAATCAATGCGGCCCACAATTCGTTCGAGGAAAGCCTTGATGTCGTCCATCAGGGCCTGCTGGAACTCGTTGATGAAAACGGCCGTAGTGGTGTGCAGCGACTGCACGACCACGAAGCCGGCCTTCAGCCCGTGCTTGCGGACGACCTCGTTGAGGTCGCGGGTGATATTGATGAGCTCGAGCCGCTCGCGGGTCTTATACATGATGGTCTCCAGATAAAGCTGGAGTGCGGCGGTGGGGCGAACCTCGGGCACAAGGCGCGGGGTCTTTGCTGGTGCGGTACTCATCCGGGACTGCTCCTCAGTGTCAGGGTGCTCGACGAGTGAGCGGCTGGGGCCAGAAACGCATTTTCGGCTCAAACGCAGATTATAGGGTCCAAGAGCGGCCGCGTCTATCGCAATCTTTGGATGTTGGCGCCCGAGATAACCATTCAGCAGCAACGGCTTACGCCGGAGTAGCGGCGGCGGAGGGCGTCGAGAAAGAACTCCTTACGCGTAAGGACACCGCCCGCGCCATGTGGGCAGGAGCCGCCGGTTGGCCGCGCGGTTGCGACGCGGCGCAGATAATTCTCGTAGGCGGCGTCGCCGGAGACCTGCCGAAGCCACCACCAGACGCGATGTGCCAACCGTAGCAAAGACCTGCGCTGAAAGACGAGCGTGGCTGTTGCTTCATTCATCGTCAGTCTCCTTCCGCCCAGCGCGTGGCGACGTAGGGCGCTTCGTGCAGCGCGGGCATCTTGCGCGCGCTCAGGATGCGGTACCACTCGAGCAGGGCCTCAGCCAACAGGAAGAACACCATGCCGGCCAGCAGGGCGGTGACCGCAGCGTCGAGCAGGTTGTTGAAGATGAGGCGCTCGGTTACCCCGATTAGATTGGTAGCGACGACGCCCGAGGCGATCTGCTCGCGCAAAACGCGGGCCTGGGCGAGGAAGCCGATGCGCAGGTTGGCATGGAAAATTTTCTGGAAGCTGGCGGTCATGGTGATGGTCACCAGCCAAACCATCGGCACCAGCGTGACCCACACCCAGCGCAGTTGTTTCATCTTGATGAGAATGGTGGTGGCCACGACCAGCGCCACCGTGGCGAGCAACTGGTTGGCGATGCCGAACAGCGGCCAGAGCGAGTTAATGCCGCCCAGCGGGTCGAGCACTCCCTGGAAGAGGAAATAGCCCCAGGCAGCGACGATCAGGGCGCTGGAGAAAATGATGCTCGGATACCAGCCCGTGCGCGCCATCGGCTTCCAGACGTGTCCCAACAGCTCTTGCACCATGAAGCGGCCGACGCGCGTGCCGGCGTCGAGCACGGTCAGAATAAACAG
>CAZHLD010000094.1:4160-7868 GCA_964533185.1 uncultured Acidobacteriaceae bacterium
GATTCCATCAGCATCGAGCCGTAGCCCACCAGCCGCGCGTGGCCTTCGCGCGTGATCATCTTGGGTGTGGTGCCCGAGGAGATGAGCGCATGGAAGCCGCTCACCGCGCCGCAGGCGATGGTGATGAAGCAGAAGGGGAAGATGGTCCCGGCGAAGACCGGGCCGGTGCCGTCAATGAAGCGGGTCAGCGCCGGCATCTGGATGGTCGGGCGGACGAGAAGGATGCCCGCGGCAAGCGCCAGGACGACGCCGATTTTGATGAAAGCACTCAGGTAGTCGCGCGGGGCCAGCAGAAGCCACACGGGCAGAGCCGAGGCTGCGAAGCCATAAAGGATGATGGCGGCGGCGAGCGCCGGTCCGGAGAGCGTAAAGACGCGCGCCCAGCCGGGCGCTTCGGCCACCCACTGCCCGGCAACCAGCGCGAGAAGGATGAGGACGAAGCCAATGGCCGAAGCCTCGAGGACGCGGCCGGGCCGCCAATAGCGCATGTACACGCCCATGAGCATGGCGATGGGAATCGTCATCGCCAGGGTGAAGGTGCCCCAGGGCGAGGACTTGAGCGCGTTGACGATCACCAGCCCCACCACGGCCAGCAGAATGACCATGATGGCCAGCACGGCCAGCAGAGCGATCATGCCGCCGCGTCTTGAGACTTCTTCGCGGGCCATCTGACCGAGCGATTTGCCGTTGCGGCGGATGGAGAGGAACAGGATGACGAAGTCCTGCACGCAGCCGCCCAGCACCGCGCCGACAATGATCCAGAGCGTGCCGGGCAGATAACCGAACTGCGCGGCCAGCGTGGGACCAACCAGCGGCCCGGGCCCGGCAATGGCGGCAAAGTGGTGGCCCATCAGGACCCATTTATTGGTGGGGACAAAGTCGCGGCCGTCGTCGAGCCGCTCGGCGGGGGTTGCGCGGCTGTTATCGAGGGCAAGCACCTGTGCGGCGATGAACGCGGAATAAAAGCGGTACGCGACCAGGTAGGTGCACGCCGCCGCGACGATGAACCAGATGGCGCCCAACGGCTCGCCGCGCTCAAAAGCAATGGCCGCGAGCCCTCCCGCGCCTGCGAGGGAGATGGCCGTCCACAGCAGAATCTTCCGCAACTTTTTCATGCCTGCCCCACGCCGCCAGATTTGTGTGCATCGTACGAAAGGCCTTCCCGAACGTCAACGCTGCAGGTGAAGGGAGTTTCACTACTTGTAGGGGCGCAGCATCCCTCGACTTTGCTCGGGACAAGTGCTACGCCCCTACAACAGCAGAGAAGAGAAAGCTCTTGCTACTTCGGCGATGAAGTACGGATGAACGCGGTCACATCTTGGCGGAGCCTGGTGTGCGACGGCGCGTGGATGTACATCATGTGCCCAGCCTCGTAGTAGCCCATGGAGATGTGGTCGCGCAGCGCAGGGTCAAGCTGGAGGTGGTTGAAGGTGTACTCGGTGGCGAAGAAGGGCGTGGCCAGGTCGTAGTAGCCATTGGCCACATACACTTTCAAATTCTGATTTTGCGTCATGGCGCTGCGCATCGTTTCGGCGACGTTGACGTAGCGGTTCTCATACGGCTCGAAGTTCCACGGCTGGACGCGCCCGGTGAGGATTTCGTACGGCAGGTCGCTTTCAAACTTCAGCTCGCGGCGCACATAGTCGTTGAAGATCGTGGTGTACGGCCCCTGGATGGCGGCGTTGCTGGGGTCGTACTCATTGCGCTCGCCGGCAGCGTCAAGATCGATGCCCTGGAAACGGCTGTCCAGCCGCCCGACGGTGCGGCGCTCGCTGCGGAGCAGCTCTTTACAGAAGCGCGCGATGTTGATGCGCAGGTTAGTTTCTTCGATGTAGGCCGGGGAAAGACCGGTCAGTCGCGCCAGCTTCTGGACAATCTGCGCGCGCTGCTGGCCGGAGAGGCGGTCGCCTTCGGCAAGGGCAAGGGTGTAGTCCGTGACAGCAAAGCGGCGCGCCTCGTCGAGCGCTTTCGGGAGACTGGCCTGCAAATCGGTGGGGAGCTTCTTGTGGTACCACGCCGTGGCCGTGTAGGTGGGCAGGAACAGGGCGAAGGGCAGGTCGTTGCCGACGTCGAAGCGAGCCGTCTGGAAATTGAGGATCGAAGAGACGAGCACGATGCCGTTGAGGAACATCCCGTGGCGCTGCTGGAGCAGGCCAGAGAGGCCGGCGGCGCGCGTTGTGCCGTAGCTTTCCCCGGCAAGAAACTTGGGCGAGCTCCAGCGCTCGCTGCGCGTGGTCCACAGGCGAATGAACTCACCCACCGACTCGAGGTCTTCCTGGATGCCGTGGAACTGCTTGGCGGTGTCGCCGGGGACGGCGCGGCTGTAGCCGGTGGTCACCGGGTCGATGAAGACCAGATCGGTGATGTCGAGGATGGAATTTTCGTTGTCCACCATGCGGTAGGGCGGCGCGGCCAGCGCGCCAACGTCGCCCATGGAGACGCGTCGCGGCCCGAAGGCGCCCAGGTGCAGCCAGACGGACGAGGAGCCGGGGCCGCCGTTGAAGGTGAAGGTGATCGGACGCCGCGTGGGATCACCGCCGTCGTCGCGCGTGTAGGCGATGTAGAAGATGCTGGCGCGGGGCGTACCGTCTTCCTTTTTGAGCAGAAGGGTGCCGGCGGTGGCGGTGTACTTGATATCCACGCCGCCGATGCGGACGGTGCGCGTGGTGCGCGAAGATTTTTCTTCCGGCGGCGGAGTCTTCTTCTCTGCGGCGGCCGGAGCGGCCTGGCCCGCCGGCGGCCTTTCCTGCGAAGGCGGCGCCGCGGGCGGCCGTTCTTGCGCGGGTCTTTCCTGCGCGGGTGCAATCCCGGTGCAAAGGGATAAAGTCAGAAGCAGGACAGCTTGCAGGATTGCGATACCGCGTTTCGCCACAGAGCTCACACTCGCCTCCAAAGCTGAATCTTTTGAATCCAGGACTCAGGGTTTCCACTTCGCCGATGAAACAAACTGATAGAGCGGAAAGACCTCGCGAAACACTCTGCCTACATCGATAAGGAAACTCGCCCGCGTAGCCGCACGCGGCGACATCTTGCGGCGAACGATCCAGCCCTTCAGTTTTTTCCAGTCGTCGGGGAGTGTGGGCCAGCCGGTGTGCCTGGTCCACTCGGCTTTTTCGGTGGAGTACCAGTAGCTCTCATAGCGCGGGCGCAGCTTTCGCGCTTGTTGCTCGAGCCAGGCGGCATGCTCAACGGCGCGCGGGCGGGCCAGGCGCGCCAAACGCGATTGCTTTCCCTGTCCGTAGATGCGGAAGCCGGAGGTGACCGCTTCAGCCGACGCGCCGAGGTAAAGCTGGGCGTCATCGCCATCGGCGACGCGCTGGTCGCTAAACATCAGGTACATCTGCGAGCGATAAGGGGACTTGTCGGCGGCAAAGCGGATGTCGCGGTTGATGCGAGAGAAATTGCTGCCGGTGCGGCCGCTGGTGTCGAAGTTGGGGTTCAGGCGCAGGGCCTCGGGCGCAAGCTGGTCGAGCAGGGCACGGAAGGGCTGGACAACAAGCTGGCGGTAGCGCTCGCGGTTGGCGTCCATCCAGGCCTTGTGGTTGTTGCGTGCGAGGTCGCGGAAAAAGCGGAACGTCTCCGCGCTGAATATTGTGCCTCGACGCGGTGAGCGGTTGGGGAGATTTGGCCTAGCCATCTGTTTTCCGGCGTGCGGGGAACACACCCCAATAACACGATTTGCAGATTGGGTCAATCCGACCATTCGGA
>CAZHLD010000095.1:0-3443 GCA_964533185.1 uncultured Acidobacteriaceae bacterium
TAGTTGGCGATTTCGGGGTAGTCCACGCCGATGTCCTTGCGCCAGACGCGGAACAGGTCCACCCAGTCGTCAAAGGTCGAGATGCGAGTCGCGGGCATGAGGGCCGATCCTCCTAATAATCAATACGTGTTGCCAATTCCTAAGTGGAGATCCTTCCGCCCGACCGGGTCGGGACCCCAGGATGACAGCAAGGGCTATACCCCTCGAAAGCGGGGAGGGCGCTTTTCGAAAAAGGCGTTCAGGCCCTCGAGAAAATCCTCCGATTCAAAACACTCGATTTGCTGATGAATTTCCGACTCCAGCGCGCGTTCGAGCGCAGCGCGGTCGCCGCCGAAGAGCACGCGGCGCACAGCGCGAGCAGCCAGCGGCGGCGCGGCGGCGAGGCGTTCGGCCAGCGCGGCGGCTTCAGCCGGCAGGTGGTCTTGCGGTACGACGTGGTTGACGATGCCCAGGCGCAACGCTTCGGCGGCCGAAATCATTTCGGCGGTGTAGAACAGCTCGGCGGCGCGCGCCCGGCCGACCAGGCGGGGGAGCAGTACGGTGCCGCCAAAATCGGGGTACAGGCCGATGCGGGCGAAGTTCTCTCCGAAGGTGGCCTGGTCGGAGGCGATGCAGAGGTCGCAGGCCAGGGCCAGGTTCATGCCGGCGCCGGCGGCAGGGCCGTTGACGGCGGCAAGGATGGGCTTGGGCAGATCGGCGATGGCCAGGACGATTTCCATGCCGGCGCGGAGCAGGCCCTCGAGCTCGTGGCCGGCGTTGCGCTGGCGGGCGTCGCGGAGCAAGGTGAGGTCGCCGCCGGAGCAGAAGGCGCGGCCAGCGCCGGTGAGGACAATGCTGCGGACCGAGTCGTCCACAGCAGCGCGACGCAGGGCGGCGACGAGCGCGGTGCCGAGCTCGACGTTGAGAGCGTTCAGGCGGTCGGGGCGGTACATGGTGATGGTCAGCACGCCCGCGGTGCGCGATTCGAGCACGACCGGGGTGGAAGCGGGTTGTGCGGCGTTAGACAAGCTAATCCTTTAGCTTTTTCAGCACGGCCGCGAGCTGGCGAAAAAAGCGCAGCTTGGGGCCGCGGCCGGTGGCGTTCTGCCCGCTGGTGGAGGGCAGGACAAACACTTGCGCACCGTAGAGCGCTTCCTTCTGCAGGCCAAACTTGCAAGTGCGCTGCGCAAACTTCTCGTAAACGACCTTGCCATTGAAGGCGATGACGCGCGGCGTGAGCTGCTCGAGCTTCTGCGCCAGCAGGATGCGGCCTTCGGCATACTCCTGGCGCTGGATCTCCTCGATGCCGCGCGTGGGGCGCTTGACCAGGTCGGTGAGGCCGATGCCAAATTCGATGATGCGCTTGTCGTCGCGGTATTCGAGCGGCTCGGGGATGACGCCGGACTCATAGAGCAGGGGCCAAAAGAGGTTATTGCGACCGGCGTAGTAATGCCCGACGCGGGCGGAACGGTCGCCGGGATTGCAGCCGACGATGATCAACCTCATGCGGGGCCGCAGGAAATCGGGAAGCGTCTTCATCATTCTCCGTTAACTGAGGTTTACCCAGACGCTTTTCACCTGGGTGTAGTGCTCGAGCGCGTGGCCGCTCAGTTCGCGGCCGTAGCCGCTCATTTTATAACCGCCAAAGGCCGCGCCGGGGTCGTAGTTATTGTAGGTGTTGATCCAGACCGTGCCGGCCTGAAGGCGGCGCGCAATGCGATGGGCCTTGCCGATGTCGCGCGTCCAGACGGCGGCGGCGAGACCGTAGGGCGTGTCGTTGGCCTGGCGGACGGCGTCTTCGACATCTTCAAAAGCGATGGTGGCCAGCACCGGCCCAAAAATCTCCTCGCGGGCGATGGTCATATCGTTGCGCACATCGTCAAAGACGGTCGGCTGAACAAAGCAGCCTTTGCCCGAGCCGACCGTGGCGCGGGCGCCGCCCGCCACGAGTTTCGCGCCTTCGGCTTTGCCCTTCTCGATGTAGCTAAGCACGATCTCGACTTGGCGTTCGCTGACCAGCGCGCCGAAGCGCGTCTTAGGGTCAAGCGGGTCGCCGGGCTGGAGTTTCCGGGTCCGCTCAACGAGCATTTCGACGAACTGGTCTTTGATCTTGCGCTCGACCAGCAGGCGCGAGCCGGCGGCGCAGACCTCGCCCTTGCCGTAGAAGATACCGATGGTGGCGCCGCGCACGGCGGCATCAAGGTCGGCATCGGCGAGGACGATGTTGGGCGATTTGCCGCCGAGCTCGAGGGTGACGCGCTTCAGGGTGTCGGCCGAGTCGCGGAGAATCTGCTGGCCGGTGGAAGTAGCGCCGGTGAAGGCGATCTTGGCGACGCCGGGATGGCGGACCAGCGCCTGACCGGCGCCTGCGCCGGAGCCGGTGATGACGTTCAAGGCGCCGTCGGGCAGGCCGGCCTCCTGGCAGATTTCGGCGAAGCGCAGGGCAGAGAGCGAGGTGTAGCTGGCCGGCTTGAGGACCACGGTATTGCCGGCAGCCAGCGCCGGAGCGACTTTCCAGGAGGCCAGCAGCAGGGGAAAATTCCAGGGCACGATCGCGGCGACCACGCCGAGCGGCTCTCGCAGGGTGTAATGGAAGAATGGCCCGCGAACGGGAGCGGTCTCGCCGTAGACTTTCGTGGCCCAGCCGGCGTAGTAGCGGAAGACCTCGGCGACCATGGGCATGTCCACCTGGCGGGATTCGAAGATGGGCTTGCCATTATCGAGCGTCTCCAGCGTGCCGAGCTCTTCGTTGTACTTGTCCACCAGGTCCCCGATTTTCCAGAGGATTTTGCCCCGGTCGGCGGCGCTCATCTCGGCCCAGGGGCCGGAGGAGAAGGCTTTGTGTGCGGCGGCAACGGCGGCATCGACGTCGCGCGCATCGGACTCGGCGAGCAGCGTCAGGGTTTCGCCGGTGGCTGGGTTGACCGTGGGAAAGGTCTTCCCGGAGAGCGAATCGACCCAGCGGCCGCCAATAAAAATCTTGCCGGGCTTGAGCTGCACTTGCGGAGTCGTAGCCATTCAAACCTCAGTTCTCAGTTTTCCGTTTTCAGTTTTCAGTTATCAGTGTCGCGCAGGGTTCTGACTGACGACTGAAAACTGACGACTAACTACTTTCCTTTGAATTCGGGCTGGCGCTTGTTGACGTAGGCGTTGATGCCTTCCTTGGCGTCTTCACTGGTGAAGAGCAGTTGCTGCAATTCGCGCTCGACCCCCAGCGCCTCCTGGAACGAAATCTCCGCGCCGGTGACGACGGCGCGCTTGATGCGGCCGACAGCGCGGGAGGCTTTGTTGGGCGGGCAGAACTGCCGCGCATAGGCCATCACGTCGTCCCAGAAGCTTTCGCGGTCGTAGATGTAATGGATCAGGCCCCATTCGAGGGCTTCTTCAAAGCTGAAGGTGCGGCCGGTGGTCATCAGCTCCATGGCGCGGGAGCGGCCAATGACGCGGAGCAGACGTTGCGTGCC
>CAZHLD010000095.1:3543-7843 GCA_964533185.1 uncultured Acidobacteriaceae bacterium
TGGCCCGCGCCGCGAATGACGATGACGTGGACGGAGTCGTCCATCCGCGCAGTAAGGATGGCGCGGTCGAGCTGCTGCATCATCTCGTAGGTATAGGTGTTGGCGGGCGGGTCGTCCAATTCGAAGATGGCGACGCCCTGCTCGACGCGGTAATGCACCAGTTCCTTTTGATCCACAGCCGTCGTTGTTGCCATTGCATATCCTCCGTGTGAAACAATCGAAACTCAAAACTCGCGAACTACCCCGCGAGCCGCTCGGGCTGCGCGTTGTCCGGGTGCGATTCCCGCTTCCCCCGGTCTGCCCGGCGCGCGGGGCGGGGACCGTGGCCATTGGCCACGCCCTCGAGAAAAATCCCGGTCATGGTTTCGGCCAGGCGCTCGGCGCGGGGGTCCACCCGCGGGTTATGCCATTTGTAGATCCAGTTCATCATGCCGAAGAGGCTCAGGACCGCCACGCGGGGGTTCACCCGGCGGACCAGCCGGGCGCGGCGCAGGTCTTCGAAAATGCCCCGGGCGAGGTCGTAATAGCGGCGCTTGATTTCGGCCACCTCGCGGCGGTAGGGCCCAACCAGGGCTGCCTCTTCGTGGGAGAGGACCTTCATCTGAACGGGATGGCGCAAGAAGTAGTCAATGTGGTTGCTGACCAGCAGGCGGAGGCGCTCTTGAGGGTTGGTAACGGCGGCGAGGCGCTTTTCGAGGCGCGCAAGAATGCTCGTAAAGGCATTCAGTTGAATGAGATAGAGGAGTTTCTGCTTGCTTTCGAAGTAGTAGTAGAGACCAGCGAGGGAGACGCCGCTTGAGCGGCTGATGTCGCGGATTGAGGCGCCTTCAAAGCCCTTCTCGGCAAACACACGAGCGGCGTGGCGAAGAATTAGCTGGAGCTTACCGTCGAAGTGACGCTGTCCGTTGTGGGCAGGTTTGGGCACGGCGGCTGAGTCGAACGTTCGTTCGGAAAATAATCGAAAATGAGGTGTATGTCAAGAGACAGGCGCGGGGCGGTTAATCCACTTCCCTGCCCCGCACAGGGTAGAAAACGAGGATGGACGAGAGGCGACCGAGGATGCTGGGCTGAAGCCCAGCGCTACACTTTCGGGTACGCCGTGGCGCGCCCCTAAGCAGGACAAGTGGACAGGCTGGAAAGGCTGTCCTACTAGCCGCAGTGCTCCCAGAGGGGGAAGCGCGTGCCGAGTTGACGCTCAGTGGCGAGCTCGAAGACGCGGGCGGCGACGGCGACATCCTCAATCGCGATCCCATTCGATTTGAAGAGCGTGATTTGATCGGCGCTGGTGCGGCCGGGGGTTTTGCCGGCGACGATGTCGGCGAGTTCGCGGACGTCGTTCCAGCGGTCGGGTTCGGAGGCAAAGGGCTGGATGAGGTCGCCGGCTTCGAGCTTCGATTGTTCGACCGAATCGGCGGCGAAGAGGCCGACGCGGGCGATGGCGGCATCGTCGAGTTCGCGCTTTTGAGGGAAATTGCCGCCGGCGGCGTTGATGTGCGCGCCGGGTGAGAGCCAGGCGCCCTCAAGCACGGGAAGCGATGAGGTAGTGATGGTGACGACGATGTCGGCGCCGCGGACGGCGGCTTCAGCGGAGGCTACAGCTTCGACTTGCACGGCGAGCTTGGCAGTCATTTCGGAGGCGAACTGCGCGCGCTTCTCAGGGTTGCGGCCAAAGGCGCGGACGTGCTCGATCTTGCGGACGGCGCAGATGGCCTGGAGCTGCGTGCGCGCCTGCAGGCCAGTACCAAGAATACCGATGACGCGGGCGTCGCTGCGCGCCATGTATTTTGTGGCAATGCCGCTGGCGGCGCCGGTGCGCATCTGGCCGAGGTAGTCGGCTTCGATCAGGGCGACCAGCTCGCCGTTGCGCGCACGGTAGAGCGGCACGAGAAAACGCAGCGCGCCGCGCACGCTGGTGTAAATCTTCATGCCCATGTAGCCGCTGACGGTGTCAGCAGCGGCCATGTAGTGCAGGAAGGCATTTTCGGGCAGCTCGAGCCGGCGGCGCGGATGGAGCTGCCCCTCGCCCGCGGCCAGCTTGCGGAAGGCGTCTTCGACGGCGTCGAGCGCCATCGGCATGGTGAGCAGGCTGCGGACGTCGCCTTCGCTGAGCAGCAGAGCCAACGGAACCTCCAAGTGGAGCTGCCCGAATGCTTACTTCAGGCGAATGTGGATGCTGCGGCCTTCGAGCGTAAGCTCGACCTTGTCTTCGCGGGCGAGCCAGCCTAGTCCCATGTGCAGCAACGGGGCGGGCACCTTGACCTGACGCTGCAGAGCGGTGAACTTGAGCGGGCCCATGCCGTTGAGCGTGTGCCAGATGAGACCGGCGGTGTGTGCGACTTTGTCTGTCATAAGAGCTCCTTCAGACTAAATGAGGCAAAAAGTTTTTCACAGGCTCAGGGAAAATGCAAATCGTCGGGAAATCCACAGAGACACAGAGTCACAGAAAAAAGGAAAGAAAAAGAGAAAAAAAAAGAGAGAAAGAAAGTACTAACTAAGTAAAAGAAAACCCCGCCTGCGCAGAGGCAGGCTACAGGTTGACGCGGAAGCGGAGGACGCGGGCGTTTGCAGCGTCCAAAATCAGCAGCTCTCCCTTGGGAGAAATGGCAAGGCTCAGCCCAAAGGATCCATGCGCGGGAGGCTGGCCGCGGTTAGTGCTGAACTTGCCTACGTGTGCGCCGTTGAGTGTCCAAACATCGGTCTCAAGTCCGCCGGGATCAATGAGAAAAAGATGCCTAGATGATGCCGCAAGGTTCATGCCAATGGAAGGCTTACTGGCTATACCCCACAAGGGATCAAGCTGACCTTCCGGGTTGAACTTGAGAACGCGAGCCGCCTCCAGATCCATTACATACAGGGAGCCGTCGGCGCTCACGGCCATGCCAAGCCAGAGTTGTGAATTCTTTGAAGTGCTTTTCTGACCTGAGATCGGTCGAAGAAAACGCCCTCGCGAGTTGAATACCTGTATTCGGTCGCGAGTTTCAAGCACGAAGATTTTGCCCTCGGCACTAACGCCAACTTCGCGAGGTTTCTGAAGCCTGCCCTGAGGTCCTCCACGAATCTCTTTGAAAAAAGTGCCGTCCGGGAGATAGATGAGAACTGAACTACGCCCGGAGTCCGCAACGTAGATTGCGCCACCGACATCTACAGCGATCCCTGCCGGGTACTGCAAGCGGTCATCTTGAAACGAAAGCAGAGGCCTGCCTTTCACATTGAACTTATGCACAAACTTCGTCGCTGCATCCACGACGTAGACGTTGCCCAGTGAATCGGTAGCGATTCCAGTCGGAAGGCTTAGCTGTCCCGGGCCCTCTCCCTTGATTCCCCATTCGCCGAGGAATTCGAGCGGAGGCTTAGGCGGTGGAAGCTGCTGCGGGGCAGACCGGGAACAGGCGGAGGACAGCAATAAGAGGGCGAAGACTACGACGAGACGAGTCCTGGAGGGCGGTAACCTCACCACACAAGAAACTTAACACAGAGATCCCTAAGGAGCAGAGAAACACAGAGAAGAAAGTTACCTTCGAGCTGAGGGCTTCTTATCTTCGCGGATGCGGCGGACGACGGTCTGGCGCATGCGGTAAAGGCGCTCTTCCCTACCCGTTTTGCGCGGGATGAGCGCAGTGAAGTGAAACTCGGGGTCGCCGTTTGGCGCCTTGCCAATGCGGACGGGAAAGAAGCCGCAGAAGTCGCTTTCGATGTAGGCGGTCTCGTAGCGCTGGCGGACGGTGCCCCAAGTGTAGACGCGGAGCAGGGTGAAGTCGCAGGTCTGTCCCTCGCCGCCGCGCGTGCCGACGGCGAGGTACTGCGGCTTCTCGCCGATCGCGTCGGGGACGCGGTTCAGCTCGAAAAAGGCGGTGACGCGCAGGCCGGAGGAAGAGGCGTAGTCGCGGATGGGTTGGGGCAGGTCGAGGGCAACGAACTGGCCGCGCACCCAGCCGACGACGGTGACGGGTGGGTCGGGGGGCGCGTTGGGGCCGGCGGCGCCGGAGGGGTCTGCGGCAGGCACGACGCTGGCGCGGACCAAGAGCCAGTCTTCGCGCTTCGGGCCGGCGGGCTGGCCGGCACTGGAGGATTCGGCGGCGGCGGGCTTTTCATCGGACGGAGGCGCATCGGTGGCTGCCCGGGCAAGGACTTCGACCGTTACGCCGCGGGTGAACTGAAAGACGCGAGGAGTGGTGCGGCCGGGGTCGAGGCGGACGTTGCTGGGGACCTTTGTGTGTCCAAGCGCCTGCACGGGCATCTTGACCGAGTCGGCGATGAGCAGTTGGCCGCGCTGCCAGAGCGCGGCGTCCATCAGACGGTC
>CAZHLD010000096.1:0-7515 GCA_964533185.1 uncultured Acidobacteriaceae bacterium
GCTCTGGAGCTCGATGAGAAGTTCGAGAACGGTGCCATCCATAGCTTTCTGATTAGCTACGAAACCTCTCGGCAGGGCGCTACCGGCGACCCCGCCGAGCGCGCGCGCAAGCACTTCGCGCGGGCGGTCGAGCTGAGCGGCGGCCATTCGGCCGGCCCGTACATTGCGCTGGCAGAAGCCGTCTCGGTTGAAAAGCAGGACCGCGCCGAGTTTGAGAAGCTACTCCAGCGCGCCCTAGCGATTGACCCAGACAAGAAACCGGAGATGAGGCTGGCAAACCTTATCTATCAGCGGCGCGCCCGCTGGCTGTTGGCGCGTGCCGACGAGCTTTTCGCCGAACCCAAACCCGAGGAGCAGAAGCCATGAGCCAAAACCGAACCGCGATCCGCAGAACCGCAATTCTGGCCGGGGCGCTCGTCGCCCTGTTCCTGGGAGTGCCGGTGCGGGTTCACGCGCAGGTCCGCGTGCGCCTGGCCACCCCGGCTCCGCAGGGCACCTCCTATCACCAGGCGCTGCAAGCCATGGGGGAGAAGTGGCGCCTTGCGCCGGCGTGCGGCGTCCAGTTGACTATCTACCCCGGCACAACGATGGGCAGCGAGGTGGACATTGTCAGCCGGATGCGCGTCAAGCAGTTGCAGGCGGCGATGCTCACCGTCACCGGGCTTTCGGAGATCGATCCCTCCGTGAGCGCGTTGCAGAAGATGCCGCTGATCTTCCAGTCGCTCGACGAGGTGGACTACGTGCGCGTGAAGCTCGAGCCCATGCTGAACCAGCGGCTGCGCGACAAAGGGTTTGTCGTGCTGTTTTGGGGCGATGCCGGCTGGGCCCGTTTCTTCTCCCGCCATCCCGCTTTGGTGCCCGACGACTTCCGGCGCATGAAGCTCTTCGTCGGCCCCGGGGACCCCCACCAGATTGACATCATGCGGGCTCTGGGCTTCACCGGCGCTCAACTGGAATGGTCGGACGCGCTCACCGGGCTGAACACGGGCATGGTGGACGCCGTCCTGACGGCTCCGTTCCACGCCCTGGCGATGCAGTTCCATACCGTCTCCCGCAACATGCTGGAGTTGAACTTTGTTCCCCTGGTCGGTGCAACGGTGATCAGCAAGAGGACCTGGGATTCGCTCTCGCCGCCGTGCCAGGAAGTCATCCTCAAGTCGGCCGCAGAGGCCGGAGAGCAGATCAAGGCCCGGGGCCGTGCCGAGGCCGAGGAGTCCATCGAAGCCATGAAGCGTCGTGGCCTCAAGGTGCATCGGGTCACACCGCAGGCGCAGGCGGAGTGGGACCGCCTCGGCGAGCAGGTGTACCCACGCATCCGGGGCTCGATCGTGCCCCCTGATGTGTTCGACGAGACGCGCCGGCTGCTGGCAGAGTACCGCGCCTCAAAGCGAACCTCCCGATGACCGCCCCTCCCACTCTGGAGATGACCCACCCCCCGGCCAACGCCGGAGCCTCCGGCTGGCGGCAACGACTGGCCCGTGGCGAGAACCTGGTTCTAACCTTCATGCTGGCGGCGATGGTTCTTCTGCCGCTGTTGGAAATCCTCCTGCGCAAGGTCTTTCAGACCGGCCTCTCCGGCTCAACGCAGTTCGTCCAGCATCTGACCCTGATCGTGGGCATGCTGGGCGGAGCCATCGCCGCCCGCGAGGGCCGCCTGCTCTCGGTCGGCTCGCTCGACATGCTGATTAAGGGCCGCGCGCGATTGCTGGCCCGCGGGGTGAGCCACTCGGTCGCCGGGGTGGTGGCCGTGTTCCTCGTGGTGGCCACCCTCCAGTTCGTGCAGGCGGAGAAGGGAGCCGGAAAAACGATGGCCTACGGCATCCCGGCGTGGGTCATCCAGTTGGTCCTGCCAATTGGCTTCGCCCTGGTGGCCATCCGAATCTTCTGGCGCGCCGCCGAGAAATGGAAATGGCGCGTCGCCGTGATTCTGTTGGCGGGCGTTCTGATCTGGGTCGGTGTGCATCCCCCGCTGCCGCGAGACCAGCTGGTCCTTCCCGCGCTGGTCCTGCTGCTGGTGGCCACCGCAGTGGGCGGGCCGATCTTTGCGGCCTTGGGTGGGGCGGCGCTGATTCTGTTTTGGGGCGCCGAGGTGCCCATCGCGGCCATCTCGGTGGACCACTACCGCCTGGTCACCAACGCCACCTTGCCCAGTGTGCCCCTCTTCACTCTGGCCGGCTACCTGCTCGCCGAGGGCGGCGCGCCGCGGCGATTGATCCGGGTGTTCCAGGCGCTGGTCGGGCAGTTCCGAGGCGGCCCGGCGCTGATGGTGGCTTTCGTATGCGCTTTCTTCACCTCCTTTACCGGTGCATCCGGTGTAACGATTCTCGCGCTCGGCGGCTTGCTGATGCCGGTGCTCCTGCAGGCGGGCTACTCGGAAAAAAACGCCCTGGGACTGCTGACCGGCACCGGCTCGCTGGGCCTGCTCTTTCCCCCATGTCTGCCGCTGATCTTGTACGCGGTCATAGCCGGCGTGGAAATCAAGGAGATGTTCCTAGGAGGATTCCTGCCGGGGATTCTGCTCGTTGCGATGACCGCCGTTTGGGGAATTCGGCAGTCGCCTCCGAGCGCCGAGGCTCGCCAGTCGTTCGACTTTACGGAAGCGCGGTGCGCCATCTGGGCGGCGAAGTGGGAGCTGCTCATCCCGGTGGTAGCCTTCGCCGGCCTGTTCAGCGGACTGGCGACCGCGGTCGAAGCCGCCGCGCTGACGGCGTTCTACACCTTTGTTGTCGAGACCTTTGTGCACCGCGACCTGAGTATCCGCCGCGATCTGCCTCGGCTCATGACCGAATGCGGGCTCCTGGTGGGCGGCGTGCTCCTGATCTTGGGCGTCGCGCTCGGCTTCACCAACTACCTGGTGGACGCGCAAGTGCCGACGCGGATGGTCGAGTGGGTGACCGCTTCGATCCACTCTCCCTTGGTGTTCCTGCTCTTGCTCAACCTGCTGCTGATCCTGGTGGGAGCCTTGATGGACATCTACTCGGCTATCTTCGTCGTCGTGCCGCTCATCGTGCCCCTCGGCCACGCCTTTGGCATTGACCCGGTGCACCTGGGCGTCATCTTCCTGGCCAATGCCGAGCTGGGTTACTTGATGCCTCCCGTTGGTGAGAACCTGTTCTTGGCATCCTACCGGTTCGGCAAGCCGGTGTCAGAAGTGTTTCGCGCCGTTATCCCGATGATGGTCGTGTTTTTAATTGCCACCCTGCTGGTGACGTATGTCCCTGCGCTCACCACTACTCTGCCCCGGTGGGTCAGCCGGTGAGAAAAGTTGAGCCTGGTTGGAGGTACGTGGACAGGTTGCGCCTGAATGCAGCAAGAGAGCTCCGGGACTCCAGTGGTAGGATTGCGCTTGTTGGAAGAAGTACAAGGGAGGACCACGAGCCTCCGCGAGAAGCTTGTCCTGTCCTAGACCGGCGAGAGGAGGTACCCGGCAGCGGGCAGAACAGTAGCAGGTCTCCGAGCGCTTTTCATGGATCGAGGCACCACAGCAATGACACGAACGAGCGTCAGCTAGCTTGCGGTAGAGGCTGTAGTCACGCGGACGGTAGACTAATCCGCGGCGGCGCCGGAGGCGGCCGGGGCAAGCAGGGAGCGGAGAGTCTCCGGGTCGGCGGTGGGTGGCTGGCAGGCCGTCCCAGTACAAACAAATGCTTGTGGCGCGTCGGGCCGTAGACCGGGCAGGATTTCCTTTAGCGCGGGTGACAGAGCATCGGCAGGAGTTTCCGGCGTGAGCCGCAACAGCGCTTTGCCGAAGCGATAGACGCCCGCAGCGGCTTCCTCGAGCGCGCGGGCCTGTGGGTCTTCGGCACGACCCGTGATGACCACCTGAAGCGGGTGGCGCGCGTGCAGCGTGGCCGCAAGACCATACGTGGCGGCGAAAAGTCCATACTGCGGCGCGATGCCCGCAAAAGCTTCCAGCGTGATTTCGGCCCATTGGCGATACTGCGATTTGCCGGTGAAGGCGGCCAGGCGCTCGAGCACCATGGCCGCGACGCTGTTGCCACCGGGCGTGGGAGAATCCTGCAAAGGTTTGCGGCGGACGTCGAGCCCGCCCATGGGCGCGGCATCGGTGGCCCGGTCGAAGAAGCCGCCGCGCTCGGAATCGCCATACTTCGCAATGGCGAGATCGATGGCGCGCCCGGTAGCGCGGAAGTAGCGCTGGTCGAGCGTGGCCTCGAAAGCATCGAGCAGCGCCGCGGCGGTGAACACCTGGTCGTCGAGCGACCCATCAAGCCATGCGCCTCCCACGCGGTGGGCAAAGCCCTTCACTTCGCTCCATGCCTCATCCAAGATGCGGTCGAGTGTCTTCAGTGCAAAGCCGCGGCAATCAGCGCGGCCGAGCACGCGCCCGGCATCGAGAAACGCAGAGCAGAACATCGCGTTCCATGAGACGTAGAGCGTGGTGTCCACAACGGGCGTCGGACGCGCGCGCCGAGCAGCCAGCATTTTTCCTTTTGCGCGGGCGATGATCAGACGCACGTCGGCTTCGCTGAGCCGCAGTTGCCGGGCGATCTCCTCCGGCTCGCGCGCAACCCAGAGAACGTTTTTCGCCGGGTTGTGGTGCATCTCGCCGTGGGCTTCGACGTCGTAATACAGCTCGATCACGCTTGATTCTTCCGCCGAGAGCACGGCGCGCAGCTCATCGAGCGTCCAGGTGAAGTAATCGCCGTCGTCTTCGAGCGAGTAGTCGGCGTCCTGGCTGGCGAAGAAGCCGCCGCGGGCCTGGTCGGAAAGCGTCTCGGTGACCCAGGCAACGATTCCCTCGGCTGTTTCGCGGAAGAGCGGCTTGCGCGTGACCTGGTAGGCGTGAAGGTAGTTGCGGAGCAGCTCGGAATTGTCGTAGCTCATTTTCTCGAAGTGGGGCACGAGCCAGCGCTCGTCCACCGAGTAGCGATGGAAGCCGCCGGCCAGGTGATCATAGACGCCGCCGCGGGCCATTTTCTCGAGTGTGGTTTCGACGATGGACAGCAGGTTTGGCTCGCGCGTGGACTGGTAGCGCTCGAGGAGCAGATCAATCGCCGCGGCGTGGGGGAACTTGGGCGAGCGGCCGAAGCCGCCGTTGCGCGGATCGAAGAGGCCGGTGATGGACTTAATCTGATCTTCAACGATGCGCGTGTCGAGCGACGCGCGCGCGCCTGCAAACGTTTCCGCCTGAGCCACGGCTTCGGCCAGTGCGCCGGCGGCCTTTTCGACTTCGGCGCGGCGGTTGCGGAAAGAGTCTGAGACGGCGGCCAGGATGCGCTTGAAACCGGGGCGGCCCATGGCGTCTTCGGGCGGGAAGTAGGTGCCGCCGAAGAAGGGTTTTCCTTCGGGCGTAAGAAAGCCGGTGAGCGGCCAGCCGCCCTGTCCGGAAATGGCGCTGATGGCCGACTGGTAGCGCGCGTCGACGTCGGGGCGCTCGTCGCGGTCCACCTTGACGGGGATGTAAAGCTGGTTGATGAGCGCGGCGATCTCGGGGTTCTCGTAGCTTTCGCGGTCGATGACGTGGCACCAGTGGCACCAGACGGCGCCGATATCGAGCAGGATGGGCTTGTCTTCGGCGCGGGCGCGGGCGAAGGCTTCTTCGCCCCACTCGTGCCAGGCGACGGGCTGATGGGCGGCCGAGCGGAGATACGGGCTGGCGGAATTGGTCAGGCGGTTCGCGGGTTGGTCGGTCACGATGCGTCCTCGAAAAGAGTGGCGGGCGCAGGGCCTGCCGGCACACAAACCGGAGGCGTGAAAGCTCGCCGCTACTGAATCGGATTACCCGGGCCGGGGTCGCGCGGGTCAAGCGGCTTGCGGCCGGCGATCCCCTCGTCCTGCCGGTGGTAGAAGCGGATGCGGTCTTCACCCAGCCGCCAGCAGAGATAGACTTCCTCGTTTTCGAGGATGGCGGGGAAATCGAGCAGGCCGACGTCGAGGTCTTTCACCACGCAGCCGGTCGATTCGATACGCTCGAGAGCCGATTTCACGCCGGCAACCACGCGGTCGTGCTCCGTGCGAAGTTTCGCGGCTTTTTCATAGGAGACGATCACGCCGCCCATCATCATGATGCGGCTGGCGATGCCGCCCAGGCTTTCTTCGAGCTCGGTCATGCGCTTGCGGCCGTTCATGGCCTCGATCAGGACGGGCTCGAGCTCGCGGCGGGTGCGCTCCGCTTCGGAGAGGGTGAAGAGCTTCGGTTCGTTTTGTTCGTCGGCCATCGGCGGTGAACTTCTATTCTCTCTTTTCTGATTTCTCTTTTCCAGTCCCTGCGATTAACCGCCGCGCGTGTGCATTTCCAGGTGCGGATCGCGGCGAAGCCCTTCGAGGGGGATGAAGGCGTGGCGGTCGGGAACCTGCTTGCGAAGCTCGGCGCCGCGGTCGTCGCGCTGCTGCCAGGCGTGCCGAATCAGGGCCTGAATTGCCTCGCGCGAGTCGCCCTTGCGAAGCGGGCGGCGCAGGTCCAGGCCGCGCGTAGCGTAGAGGCACAAGAACCACAGGCCATCGGAGGTCAGGCGGCTGCGATCGCAGGTGCGGCAGAACGGAGTTGTGGTGGAGGCGATGATGCCGAATGTGGTGCCGTCGGGCAGGCAGAAGCGCTGGGCCGGCGCGGAGCCATTCTCCGCCAGCGGCTCGACTCGGCCGTAACGCTGCGTGAGGGCGGCGAGGATTTCGGCGCGGGTGAAGACCTGGTCCAGCGTCCAACGAGTGGCCCCGGCTACGTCCATGTATTCGAGAAAGCGCACTTCGATGCCGACCTGTCGGGCGAACTCGAGCAGGTCACAAATTTCGTCGTCGTTGCTGCCGCGGAGGAGAACCGAATCGAGCTTCGTGCCGGTGAAGCCGGCATCCGCCGCAGCGCGAATCCCTTCCAGGACAGCGGTGAGGTTGTCCCGCCCGGTGAGGGCGCGGAAGCGATCGGGGCGCAGCGTGTCCAAACTGATGGTCAGGCGGTGGAGACCCGCTGCGCGCAGAGCCGGGGCGTGCTCGGCCAGCAGGACGCCGTTGGTGGTCAGGGCCAGTTCGTCCAAATCTGGAAGGGCAGCGAGCATGCGCACCAACTGATGCAGGTCGCGGCGCAGGAGCGGCTCGCCACCGGTCAAGCGGATCTTGCGAACACCCAGGTCGGTGAACAGGCCGGCCAAATGACAAGTTTCTTCGAAGCTGAGCAGGTCTTCGCGCGGCAGCCAGACGTAGTCTTCCTCAGGCATGCAGTACTGGCAGCGGAGGTTGCAGCGGTCGGTGACGGATAGGCGCAGGCTGCGCAGGGGCCGGCCGAAGGCGTCGTGGATCACGGGAGACCGGGATGGCAGCGGGTTCATGGGTCGAAGAACAAAACTGCCCAAATCCGTGCATGGATTTGGGCGTCGCGGCTGGCGTTGGAGACCTCCCCAGCGCCGGGCCGCTCTCCTTTCCAAGCACGGGAGGCGCGGGCGTTTCCGCCCGGGCCCTCGCTCATCCGGCGTGACGCCGCAAACCAGCGCCGCGAAGCGCGGATGAGGTCGCCCCCTGGCCCGTGGGATTTCTCCCCATGCGGAGCCGGGGGTCGGAGAACTC
>CAZHLD010000097.1:0-7349 GCA_964533185.1 uncultured Acidobacteriaceae bacterium
TGCACCTGAGCTATAACAGTGTTTTGTTTCTGGGGCTGTATGCGGCGACGGGAGGATTTAAGAGGTTTCCACCGACTGGTGGTTAAAGGTGAGAGGTTGGAAGTTGGAGAGGAGAGAAGAGAAAGATTTAACGCAGAGGGCACAGAGTACGCAGAGAAGCGACAAGAGAAGAAAAAGATTTAGCGCGGAGAGCGCTGAGGCACTGAGGGAGCAGAGGAAGAAGCGAGACAGAAGATGCACAGCGTAGAACCGATACGATGGACGGAGGCGGGGGTGGTGATGCTGGACCAGCGGCGGCTGCCGGCCGAGGTGGTCTATGCCACGTACACGGATTATCGCGAGGTGGCGCGAGCGATCAAAGAGATGGTGATTCGCGGGGCGCCGGCCATCGGAGTGGCGGCGGCGATGGGAGTGGCGCTGGGTGTGCAGAAGTCGGCGGCGCGGAGCGTAGAGGAGTTGAAGGCGGAGTTTGCGACAATCTGCGAGACGCTGGCGGCGACGCGTCCGACCGCAGTGGATTTGTTCTGGGCGATTGAGCGGATGAAGCGGACATTTGGCGAAGTGGCGTCGAGCGCGAAGGATTTGGCGGCGGTGCGCGAGGCGATGGTACAAGAGGCGCAGCAGGTCCACGCGGAAAAGCGGGTGATTGATGAGGCGATCGGGAGGTATGGCGCGGAGCTGATGCCGCAGTCGGGCGAAGTAATGACGCAATGCAACGCCGGGGCGCTGGCGACGGCGGGGATCGGGACGGCGCTGGGCGTGATTCGCGTGGCGACGGAGCAGGGGCGCAAGCTGCGGGTGCTGGTGCCGGAGACGCGTCCGTATCTGCAAGGGGCGCGGCTGACGGCGTGGGAGCTACAGCAGGACGGCATCCCGTTGACGCTGATAACGGACAACATGGTCGGGCATTTTCTGAAGACGGGACGCGTGGGAGCGATTGTGGTGGGTGCGGACCGGATCGCGGCCAACGGTGACACGGCGAACAAAATTGGCACGTACCAGATGGCGGTGCTGGCGAAAGAGAACAACGTGGTGTTTTATGTGGCGGCGCCGATCTCGACGCTGGATTTGACGATTGAGTCAGGGGAGCAGATCCCGATCGAGGAGCGAGCGGCGGAAGAGATGACGCACATTCAGGGAGTGCGCATTGCGCCGGACGTGGACGTGGCGAACCCGGCTTTTGACGTGACGCCGGCGCGGCTAATCGCGGCGATCATCACCGAGCGGGGCGTGGCGCGAGCGCCGTATGGGGAGACGTTGAGGGGATTGGTGGAGAGAAAGAAGGGAGTAGGGAGTAGAGAGTAGGAGAGAGTTGTCAGTTATCAGTTCTCAGCAAAGAAAGATACTCCAGATTACAAATCCCAAACTTCAAAGCGCAAACCACCCTCCAGGCGAACGCCAGCGACGCAATCAGCGCAAAACGAATGATGGCGACAGGCTTTTTGACGAAAGCGGCGAAGATTCCGAGCCCTCGCCCTCCAATCATTATTCGTAGCGGAGGGCTTCGACGGGGTCGAGGCGAGAGGCTTTCCATGCGGGATACATACCGAAGCCGACGCCGATCATGGCGGAGGTGAACAGACCGGCGAGGGTCCAGAAGAGGGACATGCTGGCGGGAATGGAAGGGAAGATGAGGCGGACGGAGAGTCCGAGTACGGAGCCGAGGAGAATGCCGAGGACGCCGCCGATGGCGGCCAACGTCATGGCCTCGAGGAGGAACTGTGAAAGGATGTTGCTGCGCTTGGCGCCGATGGCTTTGCGGACGCCGATCTCGCGGGTGCGCTCGGTGACGCTGACGAGCATGATGTTCATCACGCCGATGCCGCCAACGAGCAGAGCGACCGAGCCGACGGCGAACATGACGATGAAGATGCCCGTGGAGATTTGGCGCCAGAGGTCGATGAAGGCGTCGGGGGTGAAGATGGCGAAGTCGTCGGGCTTATTGGAGGGGAGTTTGCGCTTGCGGCGGAGGAGATCGCGGGTGGATTCGACAACCTGTTGAACGGCCTCGGCGCTGGAAGCCTTGATGAAGATGACGTGGTCTTTGGTCTCGGGGTGGAGCTTGTGCATGGTGGAGAGAGGCATGATGGCGATGTTGTCTTCGGGGTTGTTGCCGCCGCCGAAGGCCGACTTCTGGCGCTCGGCGACGCCGACGACAGTGAAGACGCGGCCTTCAACGAGGACTTCCTTGCCGACGGGGTCTTCAGCGGGATCGGGAAAAAGTGTGTTTGCGGTGTCGTAGCCAAGGACGACGACGGCGGAGCGATGTTCCTCGTCAACCTGCGTAAACCAGCGGCCGCGGACCATATCGAAATCGAAGACGCGCTCGATCTCGGGCGGATTGCCCTGAAGGATGACGTTCTTGGCGCGGGCGTCGCCGCGGCGAACGTAGCTGGTGCCGGCGCCGAACTCGGGGCGGAAAATGCGCAGGGAGGGCGCGGCGACTTCAACATTGGGCAACTGGGCGATTTCCTGAGCCCAGTCGGCTTCGAGCTCCTTGCGGGAGAACCAATCGCTGGGCGGGCGGCCGAGAGAGGCCCAGGGAAAACGGTAGCAGATGACGATGTTGGAGCCGAGGCTCTGGACGGAGCCGAGGACGTTGGAGTTGAGGCCGTTGACGACCGAACTGATGGCGATGACCGTGCTGACGCCGATGACGATGCCCAGAATGGTGAGCGAGGAGCGGAGGGGATTGCGGCGGAGGTCGTCGAAGGCCAGGCCCATCGCCTCGGTCAGCTCTCTGACCCAGGGCCGGCGGGCGGGCAGAAAGGCGCGAAGACGGCCAGATCGGGCCGGAACACCGGGAGTCGCGTTGGATGTGGTCACCGACATTCGCATTTACTCCGCACGCAGGGCGACGACCGGATCGAGCCGCGCGGCTTTTGAGGCCGGGTAGATGCCGAAGAACAGTCCAACGCTGGTGGCCATGAGCAAGCCCGCCAGGACGGACCAGATCTCAATTGCGCTGGGGAGAGGCGTGACCCAGGAAACGAGCTTGGCGAGCAGAATACCGAAGACGACGCCCCAGAAGCCGCCGATGGCGGAAATCGTTGAGGACTCAATCAGAAATTGCATGAGGATATCGGCGCGGCGAGCGCCAACGGACTTGCGCAGGCCGATCTCACGGGTGCGCTCGGTGACGGAGACGAGCATGATGTTCATGATGACGATGCCGCCGACAACGAGCGAGACCGAAGCGATGGCCACGACCACGCCAAAGAAGGCCGAGCTGATGCCGGCCCAGAGGCTCAGAAAAGATTTGCTGGTCTCGACGACGAAGTCGTCCTTGTTGTTGTAGGGGACATGGCGGCGGGCGCGCAGGATCTGACGGACTTCGTCAATGGTTTCCTGCAGGCGCTCGGGGCCGCGGGACTTGCCCCAGATGCGGACGGACTCCCGAGTGCCGTAGGTCTTCTGGACCAACGTGATCGGAAGGATCACCCAGTTATCGCGCGACTGGCCGAGGGCCGAGCCGAGCTTTTTGCCGATGCCGATGATCTCGCAGGCTTCGCCGTCCACACGGATTTCTTTTCCGATCGGGTCGGTGCCGGGGAAGAGGTTATCGGCAATATCCCAGCCGACGGTGCAGACGCGGGAGGCGGCGCGAAGGTCGGCATCGGTAATGTGGCGGCCGGCGACGAGCTCAACGTCGTAGATGCGGGGCATCGCGGTGGTCCAGCCACGGAGAGTGCTGTCGCGCAGGTAGTTCATGCCGTATTTGACTTCGGCGGCAGTCGTGCGCGTGGCGGCGCCAACGTCAGCACAGGAGCGGCAACCCTCGCGGACGGCTTCGAAATCCTCGAGTGTAAACTTTTTGCGTTTTTCGGTTTCGAGGACGTCGTCAATGTTGGTGGCAATGATGGGGCCGCGGTTGACGAGGAAGACGTCGGCGCCGAGATTGAAGACCTTTTCGGCGACGTAGCTATTGAGGCCGTTGATGAAGCTGACGACGGCGATCACCGAGGTCACACCAATCACCACACCGAGCAGCGTGAGGATGCTGCGGAGCTTGTGGGTCCAGAGGGAAGCGGCGGCAATTCCAACCGCTTCACCGAAAGACATAGTGGTGCGAGAGGCCATGGTCTGTATCCGCATCTATTATACGCAGGCGCGGGGACGGGGATAACGGAGGGGGAGAGAGTTTACAGTTGGCAGTACGCAGGAGTTCGTTTTCCGTTGTCCGTTTTCCGCGAAGAAGAGGGCGCCAAAAGTTGCATGTTAAGAGCAACAAGGAACCGGCGGTACGCCAGCGGTACAAAGCGGGCGGGGCGAAGGATGTAGGGGCGCCCCCCCAGTGGTCGCCCCGATTGCGGCCGCGGGCGGGCTCGGGGGCCCGCCCCAACGGAATACGGTGGCGTTATTTGTGGATGGAGGCGAGGAGTTTGGCTTCGGCGTCGGACGGCGGTTCGGTGCGGCCGCCGAGCGTTTTGGCCAGAAAACTTTCGGCGGCGGCATAGAACGCCAGGCGGTTTTCGGGCCGCGCGAAGCCGTGGCCTTCGTCGGGGAAGACGAGGTACTCGACGAGCTTGGCGTTTTTGCGCGCCGCAGCGACGATCTGGTCCGATTCGGCCTGCTTGACGCGCGGGTCGTTGGCCCCCTGCGCCACCAGCAGCGGCACCTTGATCTGCTCGGCCTTAAACAGCGGCGAGCGCGACTTCAGGAACTCCTCTTCGGTCTCGACCCTGCCCACGCGCCGGTCAAACATGCTCTTGAGGGGCGCCCAGTACGGCGGGATGGTCTTAATCAAGGTGACGATGTTCGACGGGCCGACGATGTCCACGCCGCAGGCGAACTCCTCGGGCGTGAACGTCACGCCCACCAGCGTGGCGTAGCCGCCGTAGCTGCCGCCCATGATGCAGATTTTTTTCGGGTCGGCGTGGCCCTGCTGGATGGCCCAGCGTTTGCCGTCAATCAAGTCGTCGTGCATTTTTCCGGCCCACTCGCGGTCGCCGGCGTTGAGATATTTTTTGCCGTAGCCGGTGGAGCCGCGGAAGTTGATTTGCAGCACGGCGTAGCCGCGGTTGGCGAGCCACTGCACGGTGCCGTTCAGCCCCCAGGTATCGCGGCCCCACGGGCCGCCGTGTACGTTGAGCACCATGGGAAGATTCTGCCCCGATGAGTTGGGCGGCACGGTCAGGTAGCCGTGGATGGTCATGCCGTCGCGCGTGGTGAAGGAGATGGGTTTCATCTTGGCGAGCTTGAATTTTTCGAGCGCGGGGCGGTTGCTGAAGAGTTGCGTGGCCTGTTTGGTGGCGCGGTCGTAGGCGTAGTAATAGACCGGGCCGTCGTCGGAGACGAAGCTGACGATCCAGGTCTTGTCGGCGACGTCGCGGCTGGAGATGAAGAAGTCGGCGTCGCGGACTTTTCCGAGCGCGGCGAAGTCGACCTCGACGGCCGGGTCGAGCGCCTTCCACTCGGTGCGCGCGCGCGTGAAGCTGACGGCCTCGAGCTTTTTCGTGGTCGGATGGACCATGGCGCCGCTGACGTCGTAAGCCGGGTCTTCGGCGATGACGCGCTGCGCTGGCGCGGCCGCTTTGCCGCCTTTGGCGGGTGCGACCGCGGGGATCTCGACCAACCGCGACGCGTTCGCGCCGACGCTCGAGATCAGCCACAGGGTCTTATTGTCGGCGGCAAAACCCGCCACCCCGCCGAAGGACTCCTCCGGGCCCCACTTGGTGAGTTCGCGCCAGGGAGAGTTCGCGGAGTCGCGCACGCGGATCAGCGTGCCGCCGTCGGGGGTGTTGATGTCGGCGGCGCGCACGACCAGGTTGTTGTCGGCGGTCCAGCTGCCCACGTCGCCGGGGTTTTCGGTGTCGAGTGTGAGCGCGCCGGTGCGCAGGTGCAAGCGATAGACGTCGTGGTAGCGCGCATCGCGAATGTTCAGCGCGACGAGCATGGTGTCCGGAAACTTCGGCTCCGCAGCGGTGTGGCGCGCCTGGATGCCCTCAAACGGCGTGAGGTCGCGCGTGGTTTTCGTTTTCAGGTTGGTCTGGTAGACGTGCCAGTTCTCGTCGCCGTCGCGGTCCTGGTCGTAGATGACGTGCTGGCTGTCCCAATCCCAGGTGTAGAAACGCACGCCGCGCTTTTTGTCCGAGGTGACCACGCGGTCGTCGGTCTGCCCGAGCGTGCGCACCCACACGTTGAGCACGCCGTTTGACGGCGCCAGATACGCCAGCAGTTTCCCGTCGGGCGAAACGCGCGGCTGCGCCTTTTCGGGATTGCCGAGCAGGATTTCGCGCGGGATCATCCCTTCAGGCAGCGCCGCTTTCGCCGCGACCGTTTTGCGCGCGAGGGTGAACGGAAACGTCTGCCCGCCCGGGGTGAATGTGCCGGAAATCGCGTCGCCGGCGAGCGTGCCCTCGAAACCGGTCAGGCCCATGGGCGTCTGCAACTGGAAGCTGAGGTTGTCGCCGTCGAGCTTCAGGTTCTGCAACGGCAGGCTCGCGGCGCGCTGCTGCGGGATGTCCATGGTGCCCGCCCATCCGTCGCTGGTCTTCTTGAAATCGGCGTTGATCTGGAGCTCGCGCGTCGGGAGCTGAATGGCGCCCTCCCAGCGGCCCTCGAGCCCCGCCGGCGCTTGCTGCGCCAGCGCCGGCGCCGGCGCCAGAATCATCAGCGCCGCGAACAGCGCCGCGATACACCCCGCAACCCATCGGCGATGCGTTGCGTGGGCCGTCGCGGCCACCCGCGCCGCGCCGGCAAAAATCGTGTTGCGTGTCGCGTCTTTCATCTCTTCTCCTTTGTCGGTATTTCTAGCTTTCCGTGATGCGTTGAAAAAACATGCGTGTGTCCTTGCTTGCCCCGCGCCACCCTGAAGAGACCGGCCGAATACACACGACCGTCCCTGTTAGCAATACGCGCGCGCTTCCGATTTTGTTTCCTGCTTCTTTATCCTGGAGCGGCCGGACGGGCCTAGATCATGCGAGATTCGCCCCGCGGCAACAAGCAGAGCCCCAGCGCGGTGAGATGGCCGCGGCGTTGCGCTGGTGCAATGAATAAATGTCCGGAATTTCCGATTTCAACTTTATCTCTGCGCAAAACCATATGCCAGCTACCCTCTGGTGTCAAGCTCGGATCACCATGGCCACAGTTAGGTGGAAAGTGCGCCTCGTTGGGCAGTTCCGCTGACTGGCCTGGTTTGTTTCTCGCCTCCAGCCAGCTTCGCCGCTGACACTTGTCCCGACTGGATCACTTCTAAGCGCTCGATTCGCTGTCTCTCCTGCTTCGCTACCCGTTCGGCAGCGGCAGCACCGCGATCCTTCGCAGCAGGCTGCCAAAACGCTCCCGCGTGAGCTGCCCTTCGGCCAGCAGCAGCCAGTAATAACGCGCATGTTTCACCAGCCGTCCGC
>CAZHLD010000098.1:0-7328 GCA_964533185.1 uncultured Acidobacteriaceae bacterium
TGCCCGCGGTGCGGCAAAGAACACCTGGAAATGAACCAGGGCGTTGGGCTGTCGCAGCCGGCTCCTTCGAAAATTACAGCCAGGGAGACTCCTCCCTCCGCCCAACCGTTCAGCCCCGAACCCGCCGACCCGCCGGGAAGATTGCGCTAACTGATAAAGGACGCAGGATTGGCGACATTGAGTCGCCGCTACATAGACTCGCCCGGCAGGAGTGGCGGCTGGAAGCCGCCGCCGTAGAAAACCAAACAGCCAAAGCTGGCGGCCTAAAGCCGCCGCTACATGCACCCTACCAGCTTCTTCAGAGTGCGCGCAATGTAATCGATCTCGCCTGAGGTGAGTCTCGAGTGGATTTCCAGGAAGAGGAGATGGTCGGCCAGCCAGGCGAGATCAGCAGAAGCCTGCGCGGGCTCGGACTCCTGGTAGGCGGGCCAGACCAGGCGCAGCGTCACGCCGGCGGCGGCCGCTCGCTCGCGCCATTCGGCGGCGTGCCCATCGGGAGACTGCAGAAGAAGAAACGATCCCGCGTCGCCGGGGTCGAGCTGGGGGCGATAGAGAAGCGGAGTGTCGCGAAGTGCTTCGTAGAAAGCGGCGAGAATTTGGCGGCGGCGCGCAGTCGTGGCTGCAAGACTCCTTAGCAGGTGGCGGGCGCGACGCGCGGCGAAAGCCGGCATTAGGGAATCATAACGGGCGGCGTCGTAGAAATTGGCGCCACGCATCCCGCATAGGCGCTCGAGCCACTGACCGGCGAAATCCGCCAGACGCGCGCGAGTGGGCCGGTTAGAAGCGAAATCAGCGCGCCGGAGAAGGCCGTAGGTGAGAGCGCCACCGCGCGCCGGGATGAACTCAGCGGATTGGAACGCCCGGGCGAGCCGGGCATGCGCCGACTCCCGAGCAATCAGGATTCCCCCGCCAAAGCACCAGTCGCTTTTCGTTAAGGAAAAGATGGCCAGTTCACCGAACGTGCCGGCGGGCTGGCCGTCGCGCGTGTGGGCGTCCAGGGCCAGCGCGCAGTCTTCGATCAGAGTGATCTCAAGTTCGCGGCAAGTCCGGGCGAGATCGCCGATGTGCGGCTGTATCTGCCCAAAGTAATGCGGAACGAGCGCGGCCCGCGCGTTCGGCGTGCGGGCGGCACGGAGGTCCTCAGGACACATGACCAGGTCGCGTCGCACCGGATAGAAGCGCGGGGTGGCTCCGGCGCGGCACACGGCTTCCGGGACCTGGCGGCAGATGAAGTTGGGCACGAGGATTTCGCACTCGCTGGATGAGCTACCGCGCGTCGCGCGGACAACCTGAAACGCCAGAAGCGCGGAGCTGCGGCCGTAACCCGTTGCGACGGCGGCGGGAACGCGCAGCCAAGCGGCGCAGTCCTTTTCGAGCGCTTCAACGGAACGGGACATGGCGGCCATTATAGGCGGCTGACGGCAAGGGTGTGAGCTAGAGAAAGCTTGGCAAGGGCTTCTGGGGGCGTATAATGGCGCGCAGACTCCGGAACGATCTGCACAGGAGAGCATCGATGAAACGCATACTTCCCGCGACACTGGCGCTGGCATTGGCGGCCGGAGCGGCCGCTCAGGCGCCGCAACAGGCGCCCCGGCCCGCCGTCGCCAAGACGCATCTGAAAGTGGGCGACACCGCACCCGAGTTCACCCTGCTGGATACGGCGCGCAAGCCGGTGAAGCTTTCTGACTTCCGCGGGAAGAAAAATGTGGTGCTCGCCTTCTATGTCTTGGCCTTCACCGGTGGTTGAACGAAGGAGGTGAAGGCGTACCAGGCTGGTATCGCCGAAGGAAAGATCGACCCGGAAGATACCCAGGTGCTGGGAATCAGCGTGGACAGCTTTGCCGCCAACGCGGAGTTTGCGAAACAGAACGGCATCCAGTTCCCGTTGCTGAGCGACATGACCCGCAAGGCCTCCAAGGACTACGGCATTCTGAATGAAGAGATGCAGTTTGCGATGCGCACGACCTTTGTGGTGGATAAGAATGGCGTGATCCAGCACGTCGAGGAAGGCGGCAGCGCCGTGGATCCCACCAACGCCATCAGTATTTGCACGAACCTGAAGAAGAAAGCAGCAGAGCAGTAGCAACGCATCCCGGCTTCTTCGTCTTTAGGGGCGCCCGCCGCGGCGGGCTGCGCCCCTACGTTTTCTTGCCACTTGTCATGTGCGCGGCCACTGCTTTGGCTGCGACGCGGCGATACCTGCGATACAATCCCGTGACCATGAATCCGACCGCAAAGGCCGCGGAAGCGATTCCGCTGCTCGACCTGCGCGCGCAGTACGCGGCGATCCGCGCGGAGATTCGCGCGGCGATTGACGAGGTGCTGCGGACGCAGCAGTTTGTCCTGGGGCCGCAGGGGGCGGCGCTCGAGGCGGAGCTGGCCGCGCTGTGCGAGAGTCGGTACGGGGTAGGTGTAGGCTCCGGCACCGACGCTCTGATGCTCGCGCTGCGGGCCTGCGGGGTTGGCCCCGGCGACGAGGTGATCGTGCCCGTCTTCAGCTTTGTGGCCACGGCAGGCGCGGTGACGGCGCTGGGCGCGCGGCCAGTTTTCGCGGACATAGAGGCAAATACGTTCAACATTGATCCGGCGCAGATCGAATCGAGAGCAACGCCGAAGACGAAGGCGATCGTGCCGGTTCACCTCTACGGGTTGCCGGCGGAGATGGACGCCATCAACGAGATTGCGCGGAGGCGTGGCCTCGCGGTGGTCGAGGACAATGCCCAAGCCATCGGGGCGCGCTACAAAGGGCGACGCACCGGCGGACTGGGCGCCGCGGCCGCGATCAGCTTCTACCCAACCAAGAACCTGGGTGCGTATGGTGATGCGGGGATGATCGTCACCGGGTCGGAAGAGCTTGCTGTTCGCGTGCGCGGCCTGCGCAACCACGGGCAAAGCGGCAAGTACGTCAGCGAAGAGGCGGGTTGGAACTCGCGCCTCGACGAACTGCAAGCCGCGGTGTTGCGCGTGAAGCTGCGCCATCTGGACGAATGGCAGAAGGCGCGGCAAGAGCACGCTGCCACATTCAACCGGCTACTGGCGGGCTTTTCGGGCGTGACGACGCCGCACGTACCCACGGGCCTGGAACACGTCTATCACCAGTACACCGTGCGCATCGCCAACGGGCGGCGCGACCGCGTGCAAGCGTTTCTCGCCGAGCGCGGAATTGCGAGCAATGTCTTTTATCCGGCGCCGTTCCACCTGCAGCCCATCTACGCCGGGCTGGGCTTCCGGCGCGGCGATTTCCCTGTCGCGGAAAAAGCCGCTGAAGAAGTGCTCTCCTTGCCGATGTACCCGGAGCTGACCGCCGCGCAGATCGAGCGCGTGGCGGAGACGCTTTCGACCGCAGGCACCCTCAGGGGCTGACAAAACCCGAGGAACCTCTTCGAATCTGTCATTGCGATGGGCGACGGTTCACGTCAGCACCAGGAATCTGCTTTCTGATCAAACCAAAAGCAGATTCCTCGCTTCGCCCGGAATAACAGTAGCGGCGCTCTCTTACTCGACCTTCAGGGCTGGGCGCGGCGGATGGTGTAGGTAAGGATGCCGATGAACATAGCGAGCGGGGGAAGCAGGAGCACGAGGATGCCGATATTGAGCGAACGCATGGCGGCGGCACTGGCGGCAGCGGCTGAGGTGTAGCACATCGCGCAGCCCTGGGCGAAGGCCGCGGGGGCAGCCATGGAGGTAAAGAGGACACAGAGAAGAAACAGAAGCAGGAAGCGGCGAGTTTTGGCGGTCAGATTCATGCGGTTAGTATCCAGCTTACAACAAAACTCCCACAAGCGCTGGAGCAAGCTCTTTGAAGCGTTACACTCTCCAAATGTGGCCGTTTGGCACGGGGGTGCTCATCTGACTGAGCGGCTTGTACTCCTTGCGCTGCTTTTCCAGACGGAAGCCATCCGGGAAAAAGAAAATCAGAATCATGCAAATGCAAAAGACCATGGCCGGGATGAGCCAGAGGACCAGGCCGAGCTTCTCCCAGCGCAGGTGCATGAAGTAGGCCATGATCATGGCCACCTTGATGGTGGAGAGGCCGACGAGGATGGTCAGCATCAGCTCGGGGCGGATGTGCATGTAGGCGAGAAAAACCTCAATGCCGGTGATGGCGATGAGCCAGAACCAGACCCAGGCGAAGGTTTTCCCAGTGCCGGCAGCGTGCGTTTCCGCGTTGGCGTGTGCGCTCATCGTTTGATCAACTCCTTCGACTATCGACTGCCCTCATCACAACGGCGGACAGGCCAGAGTGCCTGTCCCACTAGTACTTCACCGACATCAGGTAAATCAGCGGGAAGACAAACATCCAGACCAGATCCACGAAGTGCCAGTAGAGGCCGCTGACCTCGACGTCTTCGGAGGTGAACTTGCCGCGGCCGAAGCCGGTCGCGATGATGCCCAGGTAGATGACGCCGATGGCCACGTGGGTCATGTGCATGCCGGTGACGCCAAAAAACGTGGCGCCAAAGAGCGGCGAGCCGTTCCAGGGGTTGGAGAATGGCCGCAGGCCGTCGTGGATCAAGTGCATCCACTCGTAGGAATGGAGAAGGATGAAGAGCAGGCCGCCGAGCATGGTGAACAGGATCCACTTGACCGTGGCGCGGCGGTCGCCGCGAGCGGCTGCGGCCACGCCCATGACCATCGTCAAGCTGCTCGAGAGCAGGAGGACGGACATCGTCGAGGAAAGGGCGATGGCCGGCCACATCGGGAAGGGCCTGGGCCAGTTGGGGTTGGTCAGGCGCGAGTAGCTATAGGCCACCAGCAGCGCCGTAAAGGTCAGCGAGTCGGAGATGATGAAGAGCCACATCCCCAGCTTCTTCGAGCCGATAGCAAAGGGAGAGACACCGCCCGACCAGGGTGAGCTGATCGCTGCGTCAGTGCGAGGTTCGCTCAAGGTTCACCGTCCCAGTTGTCGTGGCGGCGTGGCCGCCACGCGGTTCACTGCCCCAAAGAAACCAGCAACAGCAAGAAAACCCACAGCCCGTCCATGAAGTGCCAGTACACCGCCGCCAGCTCCGCGGCCGTGCCCTGCGAGATCGACGAGCGACTCCAGGCGCGGAAGGCTACGTAAAAGAGAAACACAATGCCACCCACAAGGTGCAGGCCGTGCGAGGCCGTCAGGACATAGAAAAAGCTGCTGGCGGGACTGCCGGCAAGGTAGATACCGCGGTCGACCATTTCGCGCCAGGCGACAAGTTGGCCGACAAGAAATGCCACGCCCAGCGTCGTAGTGACCCACCACCAGGCGCGGAAGGAGCCCATAACCGCGCGGGCGAGTTTGCGGCGGGCGATTTCGATCGTGGCGCTCGAAGCCAAGAGCACGGCGGTGTTGAGCCAGAGGATGCGAGGCAGGGCGATGGCCTGCCAGTTTTCGCCCAGGCCCTTGCGAACGATGTAGGCGCTGGTGAGCGCCATGAAGAACATCAGGATGCCGCCGAGGGCGAGGGTCAGGCCGGTGAAGTAGGCGCGGCGGGAAACCGTCGCAGCATCACCGCCCGGGCCGCGCGAGCCGTCGTCGCCGCCAGCGGGCGGAGGAGGCGGCCAGCCGTCGCGGCCGCCCTGCTTGATCTCGATGTTGTCTATGACAGCAGTGGGCATCGCTTCCAACCTGCCTAGGACTTTGCCACCTTTTCCGGTGCCATGTGTTGCGGGAGATAATCTTCCGTCATTCCGGGCACGCTGAACTCGTACGGGCCGCGGTACACCACCGGCACGTGGCCGCCGAAGTTATCGTGCGGCGGCGGCGAAGGCACAGTCCATTCGAGCGTGGTGGCGCGCCAAGGATTCATTTCTGCTTTTTTGCCCCACTTCAGGCTATAGAGGAAATTGATCAGGAAGATGAGCTGCGCGCTGATCGTGACGATGGCGGCGATGGAGATGAACTTCTGGATCGGTACCATCGGCGGCAGGAAATCGTAGTTGCTGAAGTCCGGGATGCGCCGCGGCTGGCCAAACAAACCCTGGAAGTGCATGGGCATGAAAATGAGATAGACGCCGATGAAGGTGAACCAGAAATGGATCTTGCCCAGGGGCTCGCTCATCATCCGGCCAAACATTTTCGAGAACCAGAAGTAGGTGGCCGCGAAAATGCCGAAGATTGCCGCCACACCCATGATGATGTGGAAGTGAGCGACGACGAAGGGCGTATCGTGCAGCGCGATGTCCACCGCGGGCTGCGCCAGGAAGAGGCCCGTAACGCCGCCGGTCACGAACAGCGAAACGAAGCCGATGGCAAACAGCATCGGCGAGGTGAACTGGATCTTGCCGCCCCACAGCGTGCCCAGCCAGTTGAAGGTCTTGATGGCCGAGGGCACACCGATGGACATGGTCAGCAGGGAGAAGGCCAGCGCTGAATAGGGGCTCATGCCGCTCATAAACATGTGGTGGCCCCAAACCATGAAGCCCAGGAAGCCAATCGCGCACACGGCGTAGACCATGGCGCGGTAGCCGAACACGGGTTTGCGCGCAAAGGTGGAGAGCACGTGGGACGCGACGCCCATTCCCGGCAGGATGGCGATGTACACCTCCGGGTGGCCGAAGAACCAGAACAAGTGCTGCCAGAGCAGCGGCGAGCCGCCGGCGTGGTTGACCGCTTTGTCGCTGAGGATCAGGCCGCCCGGGATGAAGAAGCTGGTGCCGGCCACGCGGTCAAGCAAGAGCAGGATGCACGCGGCAAGCAAGACGCCGAAGGCCAGCAGGCCGAGGATGGCGGTGACGAACCACGTCCAGCAAGTGAGCGGCATGCGCAGCAGCGAAAGCCCGCGGGCGCGCAGGTCGATCGTGGTCGTGATGAAGTTCAGTGCGCCCAGCAGCGTGGCCAGGCAGAAGATGGCCAAGCCGATCACCCAGAGCGTCTGGCCGGTCCCCTGCCCCGGGCCGGCAATCTCGCCGAGCGCGGAGAGCGGCGCGTAGGCCGTCCAGCCGCTGATGGGCGCGCCGGCGGTGACGAAAAACGCGGCCAGCATCACCACCAGCGAGACAAAGGTGACCCAAAACGAGAGCATGTTGAGCACCGGGAAGGCCATGTCTGCGGCGCCAATCTGGATGGGCAGGAAATAGTTGCCGAAGCCGGACTGCGGCGCTGTAGTGAGCACCATGAAGACCATGATGGTGCCGTGCATGGTCATCAGGGCCAGGTATTGCTCCGGCGTGATGATGCCGTCTTTGAAGAAGGGAATGTGGGCGTCGGGCCAGGCCAGGTGGATGCGCATGAAGAGCGAGAGGGCCATGCCGACGAACACGGAAAGGAGCGCCAGCAGGAAATACTGGATGCCGATGACCTTGTGGTCGGTGCTGAAGATGTACTTGCGGATGAAACCGGTGGGCGGGTGATG
>CAZHLD010000099.1:0-7317 GCA_964533185.1 uncultured Acidobacteriaceae bacterium
ATCGTCCATGCGAATGGTCAATTCTTTCGTGGTAGGCATGTGCGAGGACCTCCATTCAGTTCGTCTCCGGGAACGCAGGGTTCGTTCCCGACGGGCCGCTGCATTGCGCCTCAGCCCAATTGCTGCGGAGATGATACGTCCGCGCTGCGGACGATTCAAGTCGCAGCGGGTTGCGCCACGCGGGGTCAGCGGAGCTGTTAGAAAAATGTAGGGTCACGCCGTGGCGTGCCCCTACGCATTGAAGTCCGTGCCTGCCAGAAAGACCTGAACTATTTATCTAGCGCTGAAGCCTATTGCGGTCTTTTGGCCCGACATCTGGATTTCGAAAAACTTCAACAACCCGTCAATCTTCATCATCAGGTAGGCCCGGTCACATTCCAGCGTATCGCCGTACTGCACCTTACCGGTCCTTGTGTTCCAACTGACGACGAGAGGCTTGAGTTCCTCCCGTGGGATCCAAAAACTGCCCAAGCTGACTCCAGAAACCTGCTCCAAAAGCTCCAAGATTTGGTGGAATTCCTGAACAAACTTCTCTTCAGCCGAAGATCCATCGGGGAGATTCGCTTTCAATGCGCCTAGTCTCGCGTAGGCTAGGTCAACCTTTTCATCTTGCATTGTCATTCCTAGCTGCAACCGGAGGTGGTGCCGCAGTTGGCGCACTTATAGCAGGAGCCGTTGGGCAGCATCAACATGCCGCACACCTGGCAGATCATCGCCGCGTCCACCGCGTACTGACGCGGCGCCGCCGGTGCGGGGTTCATACCCGGCAACGGCATTTCCGTGCCGACCGGGCCGTTCGGCAGCCAGTAGCCGACGGAGATGAACCGTCCGCCCAGCCACCGCGCGATGTAGTCCAGCACGGAGTGCGCGTAAGGGATCGACGGGTTGCCGGTGTAGCCCGAGGGCTCAAACCGCGTGTTCATCAGTTTGTCCACCAGCGCCTTCAGCGGCACGCCGTACTGCAAGCCGATGGACACCGAAAGCGCCACTCCGTCCATGAAGCCCGAGAGCGTGGAGCCTTCCTTGGCCATCTTGATGAAGATTTCGCCCGGCACGCCGCCTTCGTACATCCCCACGGTGATGTAGCCGTCGTGCCCGCCGATGGAAAACTTGTGCGTGATCGAGTTGCGCTCGCTGGGCAGCTTGCGGCGCTGCGCCCGCGCGAAGAGTTCCTGCTGCTCGGGCTGCGCCGGCACCTTCGCGGCGTCTTTCTTCGTGCCGCCCGCCGCCGAAAGCGGCTGGCTGCGCTTGGAGTTGTCGCGGTAGATGGCCACCGCCTTCAGCCCCAGCTTCCACGACTCGATGTACGCCCGCATGACCTCTTCGACCGTGGACTCCTCCGGCATATTGATCGTCTTGCTGATCGCGCCGGAAATAAACGGCTGCGCCGCGGCCATCATCCATAGGTGCCCGTGCCAGGAGATCGCCCGCCCGCCGCCGGGCAGCGTCAGCGAGCAATCAAACACCGGCAGGTGCTCCGGCTTCAGCCACGGCGCGCCTTCGATCGTCCCGTTCCGGTCGATGAACGAGACGATGTCGTTGGACTGCTCCGGCGTGTACCCCAGCCGCAGCAGCGCCTGCGGCACCGTCTGGTTGACGATCTTGATCAGCCCGCCGCCCACCAGCTTTTTGTGCTTCACCAGCGCGAGGTCCGGCTCGATGCCGGTGGTATCGCAGTCCATCATGAAGCCGATTGTGCCTGTCGGCGCCAGCACGGTCACCTGCGAGTTTTTATAGCCGTGCTTCTCGCCCAGGGCGAGCGCCGTGTCCCACGCGTCTTTTGCCGCGCCCAGCAGCGACGCCGGCACGTTCTCCGACCGGATCGGACGCAACGCGTCGCGGTGCATGCGGACCACGTCCAGCATCGGCTCGCGGTTCGCGGCATAGCCCGCAAACGGCCCCAGCCGCTCAGCAATGCGCGCCGACTGCGCGTAGGCCTCGCCGCACATCAGCGCCGTGACCGCGCCGCACATGTCCCGCCCGCCTTCGGAATCGTACGGCAGCGCCAGCGACATCAGCAGCGCCCCCAGGTTGGCGTACCCCAGCCCCAGCGGCCGAAAGTCGTGCGAGTTTTTCGCGATGCGCTCGGTTGGGTAGCTGGCGTTATCCACCACGATTTCCTGCGCCGTGATGGTGACGTCCACCGCATTCCGCACAGCCTCCACGTCAAACTGCCCGTTCGGCCGCAGGAATTTCAGCAGGTTCAGCGACGCCAGGTTGCACGCCGTGTCGTCCAGGAACATGTACTCCGAGCACGGGTTGGACGCGTTGATTCGCGCCGTCGTCCTGCACGTGTGCCAGCGGTTCACCGTGGTGTCGTACTGCATCCCCGGGTCGCCGCAGTGCCACGCCGACTCCGCCATGCGGTGCAGCAGCTCCCGCGCCGGGAACTTGGCGTTGGGCTTGCCGTCGTTGACGTTCTTCGTCCACCAGTCGTGGTCGTCCTCCACCGCCTGCATGAACTCGTCGGTCACCCGCACCGAGTGGTTGGCGTTCTGGAAAAAGATCGAGGTGTAGGCCTCGCCGTCAATCGCCGGGTCGTACCCCTGCTCGATCAACACCTGGGCCTTGCGCTCCTCGCGCATTTTGCAGTCGATGAACTCAATGATGTCCGGGTGGTCCACATTCAGGATCACCATCTTCGCCGCGCGGCGCGTCTTCCCGCCGCTCTTGATGACGCCGGCAAAGGCGTCAAAGCCCTTCATGAAGCTCACCGGCCCCGACGCGATGCCGCCGCCGGAAAGCGTTTCGTGGCTGCCGCGCAGCGAGGAAAAGTTCGTCCCCGTCCCCGAGCCCCACTTGAACAGCATCCCCTCGGTCTTGGCCAGGTTCATGATCGAGACCATATCGTCCTGCACCGAGTTGATAAAACACGCCGAGCACTGCGGCTTTTCCTGCACGCCCACGTTGAACCACACCGGCGAGTTGAAGCTCATCTTCTGCTCGACCAGCAGGTGGGTCAGCTCGTCGCGGAATGCGTCGCGGTCCGCCGTCGTGGCGAAGTAGCCGCCATTCTCGCCCCACCCGACAATCGTGTTCACCACCCGGCCGATCAGTTGCCGCACCGAGCCTTCGCGCCCCGGCGTATCGATCTTCCCGTGGAAATACTTCGACGCCACGATGTTCGTTGCCGTCTGCGACCACGCCCTGGGCACCTCGACGCTCTCCTGCCGGAAGATCGTCTCGCCCTTCTCGTTGCCGATCAGCGCCGTGCGTCGCTCCCACTCCACGGCATCAAACGGGGAATTTTTCCCGTCGGTAAAATAGCGTTTGAATTCGAGCCCGCTCTTCGGTTTGGTTTCTGTGGTCACTGCTGTTTTTCCGTTGGGTTTGCCGCTCGTGACTTTTTCATCCAGCGCCATCTTTGCCGTCCGTGCATGGGCCATTGCTGCCTCCGCGCAAGAGGGCCCCCGGGGAAAGGAGCAGCCCTCCTAGTTTACCTCCAAGTGCGTGCTTGGGGGCGCCGCATCTGATTCTCCAGCAGACGCGACTCGATTCAGGTAGGAACTGCAGGGCACCACCGAAACTCGGAAAAAGTGGAAAGTGCTCCCCGCGTCTGGTGCGAATCGTACTCTCCCGCAATTTAAGCGGAAGGTACTCACCCGCACGCTGTGCGGAAACTCTTCCCTGTGCAATTTCAGGGTTTTGCTAGCAACCTGAAATCGCTGGACTGGTCATCGGCGGGGCTGGACCGCCGACGCTGGGGAAGCGGCTCTCCCTTCCTTATTCTCGGTTGTACCGGGCAGTCGGCGTGGTCGATCGGCTGGCCCTACCCGCGAGCGGGCCGTGCCACGGGTCTCCCGAATCTGGGCGGCCAGTATACGGCGCACGAAAAACTTGTCAAGAGAAAAGCACCGCTGCGAGCACAAAATGTTGTTGCAACGTGCCTAAAGTGTCCAGATGTTGTGGTGCGGTTTCAAATCGGCACAAGTTCATTGTTTCCGCCAACAACTCTCATCAGCAGCTTCCAATCGTCAGTGACAAGAAGGTCCGCACCTTAATCCCGCCTCTTGTGGCCAACGGCCAGCGACTCCTTTTCAGCTCTTCGTATCTTTTCCAGAACCGTTTGCATCCGCTGGATCGATCTCGTAGGGGCCCGATGCATCGCGCCCTTTCGTCGCTTCGCACCGGCCCCTTCATCTCTGTCATGTAGGGGCACGCCACTTGTGGTGAGCTACGCCGAACCATGGCGCGCCCCGGTTCCAATCCCGACGACTTGTCGCTCAATTCTGTATTGCGCCCGGCTATGCCGGTCACTCGCTCCATGTTCCCAGCAACCGCCGCAGTAGCACCAACTGCCCCAGGTGGTACGCATTATGGTCCGCCACCAACAGCGCCTCGCGCAGGATGGTCTGCCCTTCGCCGTGCGGGATGCGCGCAAAGAGGTCGGTCTTCCGATCGCTCACCAACTGCTCCATCGCCTTCAGGTCCGCGCGGAACGCTTCCAGGCTCTTCTCCCACGCCGACGCATCCGGCGGCGCTTCCGTCTTCGGCCAGTAGCCCGACGGAAACTCCGGCGACACGTGCTTCGCATTCCGGCTGAACTCGAGGATGTCCCACTGCGCAATCCGCATGTGCTCCACCAGTTGCCACGCCGTGTGCGCCACGCCCCGACCCTTCGGGGCCGCCCCGGCCGGCTTCACTCCCCGCAACCGCTCCGGCCAGTCGCGCAGCACATCATCGAAGCTCAAGTGCGCATCGCTCCAATCGAGTAGCCCGACGAGTTGGGTCCGCAGCGCCCCGACCTGTCCGGGCAGCGCCTTCCCCGCTTTTGTGCCTGGCGAAGTTCTTGCCCGCCTTTTCTTCATCCTTCCTTTTCTTCTCAGCACGACGAACACCTACCACGGAAGCCTCAACGGGCGCAACATTCGCATTCGCTCCTCTCCGGGCTGTCAGGATGATTCCTTGCTCGTCCCTCTCCCTTGCATCTTTGTGTTATACTCGTATGTGACATATTAGCTTTTAGGTTCTACGGCCCCGTCCCAGGAGCCTCCCCTATGCACCCTCGTTCCGCCGCCGCGCGACTTTGGGTGGACATCGAAGACCGCCTGATCCCTCTGCTCCGCCTCACCACGCACGAACGCGCCCTGTACTACCATCTGGTCCGCCGCACGCGCCTGGTCGGGCGCCGCCTGATCCGCGTTTCTCGACGCCGCATGGCCCGCGCCTCCGGCCTTTCCACCGCCACCGCCCGGCACTATCTCCGCGTCTTGGCCCGCAAGCAATGCATTCGTTTTGTGGACCGCGGCCCCGACGGCTCTCTCGTCTCGGTTCTGCTCCCCGACGAAATCTTCGCCAAACTCGGCCCCGCCGGGGCCCCGCCGGCGGACAATTCCCCGCTGGCTTCCCTTCCGCACCTCCTCGACCGCGACGCCGCCGGACAGCCTCGCGCCTGGCCCCGCTCGGATCATTTCCGCAACGACGAGTTCCGCACGCGCATCCTCAAACGCGACCGCCAACGCTGTTTCTATTGCCGCCAGCCGCTCCTTCCCGGCGATTGGACCCTCGACCATGTAGTCCCCGTCGTGCGCGGCGGCTCCGACCGCGCTTCCAATCTGGCCGCCTGCTGCGCCCGGTGCAACTGGGCCAAGGGACTCTCCTCCGCCGCAGACTTCCTCCGTGGCCTTCACGACAAAGGAGTGATTCCCCGGAAACAGCTTCACTCCCGCCTGAAAGCTCTAGCTTCACTTCTCGCCACTCACGACTGACCACCCGCCACTGCTCTGTGCTCCCCCGCCGCAGACTTCCTCCACTCGTTGTGCCGTAAGAAAGTTCTGACCCGCCCTCAATTGCGCTCTCGCCTCCGCCATCTGCGCCTGTGGTGCCTGCCCCGGATGATCCTGCGGGGAGCGTAGCCGAACCACCTGTGGTGAGCATAGCCGAACCACGCGGTGCTCGTTCCCCGGCATCCGGTCTTTCTTTTGTCGCCACGGAGTGCTCGCCGCCTCCGCGGCGGGCCTGTGCTCTTCGTAGGGGCACGCCACGGCGCGGACTCTACGGGACGTACGACAAAGTCTCGATAAAGCACTTGGCCCGCTATTGCAATGAGTTTTCTTATCGGTTCAATCGGCGGTTCTCGCGTCACCTCCGACAGTGGTCTGCTTTTGGTGCGCGAGTTGGATGAACGTTTGGGATTGAGTGCACTCATCCTCGAAAACATCATGGACGGTCGGCGGGGAAAGAACATGCAGTTGCCGCTCCGGGATCTGCTGCGACAGTCCATCTACAGTCGCTTGGCAGGATACGAAGATGTGAACGATGCGGAGCGGCTGTCGCAAGATCCGACCTTCCGCTTGATCGGCTCCGAGAAGATCTGGGAGCGTGGGGCAGCGTTGCGGACATCGAGGAACTGCTGACGCGCCCAGTGGGGCGGCCCAGTCACAAACCCATGCATGCTAGGGAACTAACCGCTCCCCCGGTGCGTATAGTTCAACAATGGAGGTGTGCTCCTGCACGCGACTTACATCCCGCCGCGCGACCTGCCACAGTTGCAAAACAGCACCGCATCGCAAAAGCGGCATTCACTGCAAATCTTTGCGGACGGCGCTGGTCCCAGCGGGCGGTTCGCCATGGCGGGCGGACTCGTCGTGCTCACGGCCCTTATGGGCGTCGGAATATTCGGCGTCGCCGCGTTCATGTGGCGGCCCCTCCTGGAGGCTATGAAATGATGGAACGGATTGCAGAAGCGTCGCCACGTCTCAAAGCCAGGACTGCCGGTATCTTTTGGTTGATGGTCTTTCTGGCGGGCTCACTCGCCCTCTTCCTTGGCGGCGGGGTTGTTTTCTCCGCAGCCAACATCGTCGCGCCCCTGTGCTATATCGTTGTGACGCTGCTCCTCTATGACCTGCTCAAGCCGGTGAACAGGTCCGTTTCTTTACTAGCGGCGTTCTTCGGCCTCGTGGGATGCGCCGTTAGCCTCTTTGGTCTCACCCCGTTCATTCTCTTGAGAGACCTGGTGTTTTTCGGGCTCCATTGCCTTCTGGTCGGCTACCTCATTTTCAGGTCGACCTTCCTGCCGCGAATTCTGGGTGCGTTGATGGCGTTTGCCGGTTTGGGTTGGCTGACCTTTCTGTGGCCGCCGCTCGCAAAGTATCTGTCCCCTTACAATCTGGCGCCCGGCATGCTCGGGGAAGGTTTGCTGATCCTGTGGCTCCTCGTGTTCGGCGTGGACGAACAACGGTGGAAGGAGCAGGCCAGCGCAGCGGGGGAATTGCGATCGTAGCGCGCCGTGCACCCTTGATTCAATCGCTCGCATAAGGAGAGAGCACACATGACTCGCACGACGAACGCAAGAATCGCCGGATTCACGTTCCTCTT
>CAZHLD010000100.1:0-6903 GCA_964533185.1 uncultured Acidobacteriaceae bacterium
CGAGCGCCCGCCTCCGCCCCGGCAGCTCTCGCCGATTCAGCACGCCCTCCCGCGCCAGCCAGCGCAGGGACTCCCTTGCCGGCTGGGCCAGTTTCGACGTATTGCAGTGGAAGCAGCAGGCCACCACGTTGCGGTACGAGTGGTCGCCACCCTCCGCCAGCGGCACAACGTGGTCCATGCTGGCCATCCTCGGCCCCAATCGCCGCAAGCAATAGAAGCACCGGCCGCCCTCCCGCCGGAAGATGGCGCGCCGCAGCTTTGGGTTCTTGAAGCAATTCGCTGCCTCCAGGTTCGGGCCCGCTTCCTTTTCCTCGCGCCGCACGCAGCCGGGAATCTCTCCGGGAACCAGCACCTCGATTCGATGCCCCTCATAGCTTCTTTCCACAATCCGGATGCAGCCTTTGCGCGCCAACCCGCGCAGCCGGTTGATGATCGTCGTAATGCTCAGGCACGCGGAAATCGTCAATCCTCGCTTGGAGATAAACACCGTTCGCCGCCCCACCACTCGCGTGTGTCGCAGCAAGTGGTAGTACAGCGCGCGTTCGTGCGCATCCAGCCGGAAATACGGCACCAGGCAATCTTCGACCTCCGCCCACACCCGTGCCAAATTTGTTCTCTTGGACATCTCAGACTCACGCTTTCGTGGAGAGCTGACTTAGCAGGTTGTTGAAAAATGCGTTCGGCTTGTCATTCTGAGCGAAGCGAAGAATCCCTCTTCTGTAAGAACTCAAGTAAGTGTGGACTACTCCGGCCCGGCCTGGTCGGCCCTCTGGTTTCCCTGTAGCGCCGGGGCAGGGCCCCCGGCATCTTCTTTCTTTCAACAAACGGTTTGCAAACCGACCGCCCTGCTGTCTCGACGGCATTTATCCCGAGCGCAGCCGAGGGACGCCCGCCATCTTCTCTCTTGTTTTGTACCGGCGGATTCATCCCGCCATCTTCTGCCCTCCGCGTCCTCTGCGGTGAACCCTATACTTCTAGTGTACCAATCTCGCCGCCCTCTTTATTCACTTCGGCGCGGCTTCTGCGTGACCCCTCAACCCCCGCGCTATCTTGCGGATACACTCTTGGCTCCCCACTTCCTGCCTCTTCCCGCCCCTTGACAAACTTCCTCCTCGCTCGCCCCTCGGAATGTGGGCTGTCATTCTGAGGTCGCCGCGGCGACCGAAGAACCCCTCCGCGAAAAAGGCCAGGCAAAAGAGCGATTCCTTATCGCTTCGCTCCTCGGAATGTTGGATGTCATTCTGAGGTCGCCGCGGCGGCCGAAGAACCCCTCCGCGAAAAAGGCCAGGCAAAAGAGCGATTCCTTATCGCTTCGCTCCTCGGAATGTGGGATGTCATTCCGAGCCCCGAGCGAAGTCGAGGAACAAAGAATCCCTGGCCGGGCGCTGCAACAGAGCTGAACGTCGTCCTCCCGCCTGGGAGTGGGTCAGCGCCGAGAAGCGCGTTATACGGCCAAGTGAGCGGCACCGTTCTACTTGATGGGAGAGTTCCGCGGTGGTTGCACCACGGCCGATGGTTGAGCGCACAGCCGCTCTTGACGGCGATCCCCCAGGAGGCTAACGAAATCAAGCTCAGCGGCCGCCGCAGGCGGTCCGCTGCAGCACGTGGTTAGGCGCAGTTCTCGAGGCGCTAGCCGCCTAGGGCAGCAGAGGAGTGCCACCCGTAAGCCAGGAGAGAATGCGCGCCGCCACTCTCAGCATTTCACGGGCAGCAGTCGGTGACAGCGCCGCGGCCACGATCAGATTCGCAAAGCTGCCAATCGCCAGTAACACCCAGTCCTTGCGGCCAACGCGGCTTGCGGCCCGAGACAAATAGTCGAGGTGGTCCCGCAGTGCAGTAGCCTGCTCATCCGAGAGCGTACCGGAGCGGGAGACCGCGTGGTAAATCCTCGTGACATCTCCTGACAAGCGCAATAGCTCCTCAGCGCTAAAGGGAGTATTATCGGCTGGCAGCGATGGGCCGGTGGCGGGACCGCCTGCTTCTGCCGGCGAGGCAACATTCGAAACAGATAAGGCAGCCCAATGGGGGAAGAACCCGATGTTCAGGAGGCGGATCTCGAAAAGTCCTTGACCCGGAAAATCGAAGACAACAAAATCACCCGTGCGGAGGGTGTCCTTTACATTAGGAAGCCCTCTCGCGCCCACCGTAATTTCCACCTTCCCGGCTGCAGGGTTGATGTCTTGAACGGAAAGCAGAATAGGGACGCTCTTGGCCGTCACGGTTTCGTGTACGCCGAGTTTCAACACTTCGGGATTCGGCGTGGATGGCACGAGAGCACCTCCGTCAACAACAGCATAAGGAACCGTGACAAGCGTTAGTGTACTGCGCCTAATTCCTGTTTAGGCTGACTGGATAAAACCGGTCCTGGTTGGCCTAACGCCGGATTTCAGCGGCAGCGCATGATTGCGCCTCCCGCCATCGGCTGCAAACGCTATTAGCTGGCGATCTATGGGCTGCCGTATCGAGACATGATCTCGCCAATTGCCCTCGCAATTCCTTCCGCACTCGTAGCGATAATGGCGTACCCTTCGATGAGGTTTCTTTCAACGGCATCTCGGTTCGCTCCCACGATCGAGGCGTCAAACGTTTTCTCGTACTGCCCCTGCAGAAATAAAGACTGTTGGTTAAATAGATCGAGTTGAGCCTTAACTCGGAAGATGCTGCGCTGAAAATCCAGAGAGCAGATCGATAGCTCATTCGCTTGAGCTACGAGAAACGGCACTTCGTACCGCTTGAGCGCAAACCCTCGGCTTTCATCTCGCATGAGGATGTCGGCTTGGCACCGCTGGTCCTGTGTGTACTCGCGTACTTTGGCAAGGGTCGCAGCGAGTGTTGGACTCTTACCGGGTCCGCTGTACGAGCTGACGATTGGCAGAATCCAATCGAGAAACTCATCAGTCACGGTGGCAACCTTCGAGCGCATTCGGAACGCTACGAACACCATGATGTACTGAAGTTCTCCGAACTCGTTAACGACGCTGCTGACCAAGTCTTGCTGCCGATGTTTGCGACGAATTCGCTCCGCGATACCCGGACTCAGGAGTCCTAGGAACCACCCCAATAGGAGATAAATCAATTCGTGCATCTGTAGGTTCGCTAGCTAACGCTTGTGAATGAGCCGCGCGCATTCACGACCGATGGCGCGTCGGCTCGATTCATCGGTTAGCCGGCGCCACAGTTTGGATCAATCTGAATAAGTCTGATCCAGGTCAATCAGTTGGCACAGGGTCGCACTCTTTATGTCATGATCCTCATAATGGATGCTGACGATCGCCGCAAAGTCGCCTTGCTTCTTGGTTCTTCGACTCCGCGAACTATCTTTGCTGTCGTAAAGCTCTTTCCACCCTTTCTTTAGCATTTCAGCAGCGCCCCACGTACCAATGCCGCGGATGCCGGCGACGATAAGTATCTTGTGCTGCTGGGCCCAAGGATTCCGCGCCTTCACGATTACCGCCATGTCATCCAATTGAGGGCCAGTCTGCTTGTAACTCTCTGAGGGGAAAACGCCCCTGTTCCACCTGATCTGACTTTCACCGGGTCTGCCGGGAACGTCCTCGAAATAAGGAACTAAATCGGCCAAGCGCCTGTTTCTGGCTCGCAATAAGTCGAGCGCCTCTCTGGTGACGCTGTTGGACTTGTTACTGCAGATCAGAATCAGGTTGTTGTTCCTGCGCTCGAAGGGTTCGAGATGATCGTGGTCGCGCAACTTGTCAGGAGGATGCTTCCCTATGCGGAGATACGCGCTAATAATGTTATTCACTGCGAGAAAATCCTCAATGGCCGTCTGCGGCAGCAATTTGCCCGTTCCCGGTCTCGGAGGAAAGACGAAAAGCGTCGGCCCTTCAAGGCCGGCAAACAAAGCGCCGTGACCACGACTCCTGCGCCAGTTTTCGAAACGGCGCTTCAGATACAGTCCAGCCGCACCAATCGCAGCCCAGATAGCATTCGCAAATACATTCGACCACTCGAACATAGTTCAACTCACGTTTGGGATCGTGCAACTCTCTACCACTCCCGGCTCCTCACCTTCCCACCTTGCTCCTTTTTAGGCTGACCTAGATAAAACCGGCGCTTGGGCGGTCTAGGACGAAACCGCCGGCGGCAAGCCGGGGCGGCAATAGCCTTGCTTGTAACATAACGACTTCTTATATGTCCAATAACTTTTCTTCTACACCGTCAATGGAATTCGCGCTGGCGGTCAGGTCATGTCGCGCCAGTTGGGGCCGGACTTGAAGTCGACGACGAGGGGGACGGCGAGTTTGATGGCCAGCGGCCCTGCCCCAATTCTATCGGGGCCTGCCCCGATCCTATCGGCCCGCCCCGGTCGGGCCGGGGGGCCGCCGAGCTCGGCGGCGCGGGACATCGCGTCCACGACGAGCGGGCGCAGGCGGTCGAGCTCGGCGGGCGGAGCTTCAAACAGCAGTTCGTCGTGCACCTGGAGGATCATCATTGATTCGAGCTTCTCTTCCACGAGGCGGCGCTCGATTTCGATCATGGCCAGCTTGATGAGGTCGGCGGCAGTGCCCTGCAGCGGCGTGTTCAGCGCCGTGCGCTCGGCGAAACTTCTCATGTTCGCTTGCGGCGCGTTGATCTCCGGGATGGATCGCACGCGGCCAAAGAGCGTCCGGGTGAAGCCGGTCTGGCGGACTTCGGCGAGCGACCGGTCGAGATACTCCTTCACGCCGCGATAGCGCGCGAAATAAGCGGCAATGAACGCTGCGGCTTCCTTTTGCTCGATGCCAAGCTGCTGCGCCAGGCCGAACGCCGAAAGCCCGTAGATGATTCCGAAGTTGATCACCTTCGCCGCGCGGCGATGCTCGGCCGTCTGCAACATCGGTCCGACGCCAAACACTTCCTGCGCCGTGCGCGAGTGGATGTCTTCGCCCGTGCGAAACGCTTCCACCAGCACCTGGTCGCCGGAGTAGTGCGCGAGGATGCGCAACTCGATCTGCGAGTAGTCGGCGGAAAGCAGCGTGCGGCCCGGCGCGGCGGCAAACGCGGCGCGGATTTCACGGCCCAGCTCCGTGCGTACAGGGATGTTTTGCAGGTTGGGGTCGGACGACGCCAGCCGCCCCGTCGCCGTGCCCGTCTGGCTGAAGCTGGTGTGGATGCGCCCCGTGCGCGGATGGATCAGGCGCGGCAGCGCGTCGGCGTAAGTGGACTTGAGCTTGGCCACTTCGCGGTAGTCGAGCACTTCGCGCGGCAGCTCGTGCAGGAGCGCCATCTCCTCGAGCACGTCGGCCGCGGTCGAGCGCGGCTTCGCTGAGCGCCCGCGCCGCACCGGCGGCTCGAGGCCCAGCTTGTCGAACAGTACCTCGGCCAATTGCTGCGGCGAGTTGACGTTGAATTCGCCGCGGGCCAGCTCCCAGATGCGCTTTTCCCGCTTGCGCACTTCGCCTTCGAGCTCGGCCGAAAGTTTTGCGAGCGCCTGCGGGTCCACGCGAACACCGCGCCGCTCCATCGCCGCCAGCACCGGCGCGAGCGGCAGATCAATCGTCTCGTAGAGTTGCGCGAGGCTTTGCTTTTCCACCTCGTTGCGTAACTGCGGCGCAAGACGCGCAAGCGTTTCAGCGTGCTCCCCGGGTGCGCCAGCGAGCGTCACGTTCAATTGCCGCACGACGACGTTGCCCAGGTCGTGCTTGGCCGTGGTCGGCCGCAGCAGGTAAGAGTAAAGCTGCGTCGCGTGGCGGATTCCCGCCACCGGCCCGGCCAGCAGTTCAAAGAGCTTCGCGTCGTGAACGACTTTTGGCCGCGCCGCATCGGCCAGCCACGGCCGCAGCACGGCGAGCATCTCTCCCTTCTCATCGAGCCATACCGTCCGCGCCACGCCCGGCCCGGTTGAAATCTCCACCGCTGCGATTCGGTTGCCGTAGCCTTCGCTTGCATCGTCGCCCGGGCGCTCGCCGCGCTCGAGCATGAGCCAGACGGCCGTTTCCTTCCCGCGAGGCAGGCCGTCCAAGAATTTGCGCAGCGCCGCTGCCGTTTCGAGCTTTGCGGAATCCGCCGGCGCGGCGCTCGCGTTGGCCGCCGGTGCCAGTTCTTTCAGCAGCGAGCTGAAGCCCAGCTCGGCATAAAGCGAGCGCAGGGCCTCGACGTCCGGCTCCTGCCGAGCGAGCGCCACGAGGTCGAGTTCGACGGGCACGTCAGTGGCGATGGTAGCGAGCTGCTTGGAAAGCAGCACCATCTCCCGCTGCGTTTCGAGCGCTTCGCGGTAGCGCTTGCCTTCGACCTTTGCGGCATTTTCCAGCGCCGCTTCCGCCGACCCGAACCGCTGGATCAGCTCCTTGGCGCCCTTCTCGCCAATGCCTTTCGCGCCGGGGATGTTGTCGACGGCGTCGCCCATCAACGCCATCATGTCTGCCACTTTTTCCGGCGGCACGCCGAGGATTTCTTCCACTTTTGCGGGGTCCACCATCACATCAGCCTTCGCCCCGCCCGAGCCGGGCCGCAGCACGCGGATCGTTCCCCCGAGCGCCTTGCCGGCGCTGCCCGCGGGCCCCTCGCCGGGGCCGCCGCCGCCCACCAGTTGCAGCATGTCCTTGTCGCTGGTTACGATCACCACTTCAAGCTTCTTCGCCGCGCCCTGGCGGGCGAGCGCCCCGATGACGTCGTCGGCCTCGTAACCTGCGTACTCGAGCACCGGCAGCCGCATCGCTTGGCACACCCGCCGCACGTAGGGGAGTTGCTGCGCCAGGTCTTCAGGCATGGGCGGGCGCTGCGCTTTGTAGTCGGCGAAGAGCTTGTCGCGAAACGTCGGCCCGGCCACATCAAAGACAACGGCCAGGTAGTCCGGCCGGTACTCCTTCATCAGCCGCCTCAGCATATTAGTAAAGAGGTAGGGGACTTTCGTCGGCAGGCCTGAGGGGCTGCGCAGACGCTCCATTGGCGCGTGAAACGCTCGGA
>CAZHLD010000101.1:0-6838 GCA_964533185.1 uncultured Acidobacteriaceae bacterium
CGCCAGCGACGTGCAGCACAACCTCATGATCAACACCGGCCTTAACATCAACTGGTAGTACTTCGACCCAAACCCTCTTTCGGCCGCTCGCCCTACGGCGGGTGGCCGGTTTTTTCTCCCGCCCGCACGCTTCTGATTTGGCGGGGCCCGTCTGCCGTGTGTCTTTCTAGTCAGTAACGCACAGTCTTCTGCGGCCGCGTTTTGAATTGGACACCGACGCCCACCGGCGCTAAGAAACTATTGAGCAGTACTGGATTACTTCCCTCTCAGGAGGCGTCCTCATGCGTACTTGGTGGATGGCGTTGGGGCTGTGTCTCTGCCTGGTTATGCCGGCTGCGGCCCAGGAGAGCTCGCTCTCGCCAGCAGGCAGCTTTCCGTCGGCTCCCCAGCCGAAGCCGCAGCCTTCCGAAGACCTCTACCCCTGGCAGATCAGCGTGGGTTACGAATACCTGCGTGTAGACACGGGCGGCGGCATCCACTTCGGGATGAACGGCTATACGACTTCCATGACGCGGTTTCTCAACGACTGGGTGGGTGTGGAGGCTGGAGTGAGCGGCGCCTTTGCCAGCCCGTTTGGAATCCCGACGCGATGGTTCTGGTATGGAGGCGGGCCCAGGATTGCTTGGCGCTACAACCGGCGCTTCCAACCGTGGGCCCACGTTCTGGCCGGCGGCGCGCGGATCCGCGTGGTACAGACTGCCGGCGTGCCGGCAGCGCGCAACTCCTTTTCCTGGGTGGCGGGTGGCGGCGCCGATATCCGGCTGAACGAGCGCCTCTCCTGGCGTGTGGAGGCCGATTACGTCAGCACGCGTTTCTCCAGCATCGCACAGCACAACACCCGCTACCGCACCGGGATTGTACTGAACTTCTGAGTCTGTTCCTCCTCCGCAGCAGGGCCGGCCAATGCAGCGGCAGCGCCAGCGCCAAAATCGGAAGAAATGATCCTTGCCCATGTGGAAGTGGGAAAAAGTATAAGAAGTGTTGTGGGAGGGCCGCGTAGCGGACCGAAGCAATCCCGACGCTCTGGGTCGGGACTGCGCACGTGCTGCCTAACACCCGCAACGACCCTGTGCGTAGTTTGCATCCCGACTCATTGTGTCGGGACCCCTGCGGCTCCGGGAAGAAGTACAAAAATGCTGCTGGAGAACGGCCTGAAGAACCATCTCCCCGCACCTTCCGTCCCTCTGTGAAAACCCCTTGCCTTGAGTCCCCCTAGCGTAATCCACTGTCTTTTATTTTACTTGACAGTAGTCATAGATTTAGATATTAGAAGTGCGCAGTATTTCGGCCCGGGCTAGCCGAGGAACCTACGGATTCATCTGGATTCCTGATGCTTGCAAAAGGTGGAGGCCTTGCCCGTCATCTCCATCCGGGATCTTGAAGCGCTCCCTCAAGACCGGTACGTTAACGGCTGGTCGACTCGCGACAGAGTTGTCCTTGACCTTCCCGATAGCCCCAGGCACAAGCAGATTCGTTGGGAAGCCAAGCTCAACCGCTACCAGACCCGTTGTGGATGTGTTGCGGGTGCTGCGTGCTTATTCGTGGCCCTTCTTGGCGGCGGCGCCTACCTGGTAAGCATTTCCAACTCCATTCTTTCTACTCGGTTCTTTTGGCACGCGTGCCTGCTTGTTGTCGTTTCAGGAGGAGTGGCTCTTGCAGCCAAGCTCGTGTCTCTCGCAGTCACTCGAGTCCAGTTCTCCCTAATGTGCAAAAGGATCGTTCGTGAGATGACTGGCGGGTCGGTCGTTGGAGAAGGCAGTCTTTGGCCGGAGGTTTGAGCAATGTCCCGATGCACGCGCTGGGTCGACAAGGGTGTGATCGAATGTAAGCAGTGGGCCGATCGGTGGACTCTGCGCTGCCGAGAATGGGCTGCCAGGGAAAGGGAGGAGTGCGACGAATGGGCCGACGAAGGCTACGACCGATGCGATCGATGGGAGCAGGAGTGGAGCAAGCGATGTGATGACTGGGATGCTCAATGTTGCGACTGGTGGCCATGCTCCTGGGCATGCAAACTGATAACTTGGGTGTGCATCGGGTGGACATGGGTGAGCACCAGCGTGTGCACGGCATGGGTGTGGGTCGCCAACTGGGTATGTAAGGCATGGCGCACAATTGTGGAGTGGGCTTGCGTTGGCTTTTTCTGGGTCTTAGAAACAGTCTGCATACTTTCCTCCTGGGTAGCCAAATTGGTGTGCATCACCTGGGACAAAATACGTTGCGCGCTTGTGGTAGCTGGTCATTTCATCGCAGAGGCTGTTAAGGTAGCGATCGATGTTGTTCTACCTTGGTTGAAGTGGTTTTTCCGACGCGAAAGCGCAAAACCACGGCAGAAAAGGCGGCGCATCCGGCACGTTTTTGTGCTCATGCTCGAAAACCGATCTCTCGACCACATGTTGGGCTTCTCTGACATTCCGGGAACGGACGCGGCAACTGGTCAGCCCACTAGACTGGACAACCTCGTTGGCAACCCGAGACAGAACCTCGACCCGGGAACTGGCATCCCCGTTGTGACCGTATCCCCCGCCGATTTTGCGCTGAGCGAAGCCGACAAGGATCCTAGACACGAATTTCACGATACTCTGGAGCAGCTGGCGGGCGAGGAAGCACTCTATCCGTTCAACCCGGCGCAGCAATACCCTCCGATAAACAACAGCGGCTTCGTCGCGAACTACAGGAACCGTGGGTCGGCATCGCCCGGCAAGGTCATGAACGTTTACTCGGCCGGTCAACTGCCGGTGTTGAATGCCCTCGCCAAGGAGTTTGCGGTGTGCGACCATTGGTTTTGCTCCATGCCCGGGCCTACTTGGCCCAATCGACTCTTCGTTCACGCCGCATCCTCAGCGGGCCTCGACGACAGTCCTTCTAGTTTTGATACCGTCACCACCACCCTAATCGACGGCTACCGGTTCGACAACGGAAACATCTACGACCGCCTGGAGGACAGATGCCTAGATTGGTTGATCTTCGAGGGCGATGAGACTCCCCAGGTCTTCGCGCTGAGCGGCATGACCTTCAACGCACTACAGGGACGATTTCGTGATTTTGAAGATTTCAGGGATTCCGTTAACGATCGCAATTTCCCTGCGTCGTACTCTTTTATTGAGCCCGATTATGGGAACATCCTCCCGGGAACTGCGGGGGACTTTACCTGTGGGAATTCACAACATCCGCTGGATGACGTAACGCGAGGGGAAAAGCTAGTCAAAGAAGTGTATGAGGTCGTTCGAAATTCCCCTCACTGGAACTCGAGCCTGATCGTAATCACCTGGGACGAGCACGGGGGGTTTTACGATCACGTCCCACCGCCGCGAACGGTGCACCCTGGAGACAGCATTACAGACGACGAGAACAATCACAACGATTTCGACTTCACGCAATTGGGTGTCCGGGTGCCGGCTGTCATCATCTCACCACTTGTTCCGCGTGGGACGATCGATCACACTGTCTATGACCACTCATCGGTCATAAAGACAGTGGGAGAGTTGTTCGGATTCCGGCCCTTGACGGAGCGGGACAGGCAGGCCCATTCCTTCACTCATTTGCTTTCACTGGCGCAACCCAGGGCTGATGCCCCGACTCTGCTCCCGAATGCGGCTGATTCGGGCTTCCGATGCACCGGGGATGACGACGCGTTCGTCAGTCGGGTCTCCGCGGCTGCACGGGGCGTCATTGTGAGGAGGTGAGAAGTGGTCAAGAAAGGAAACCAAAACCTCGAGGGCAGACGTGAAAAAACGATCGAGCCGAAACTTCGCGGCTTCCTGCATGTGGCGTTGATGCGGCATCTCAGCGTTGCTCCCATTTCTCAGCGAGATGAAATCTTGAAAAGATTTCTTGCCATTGACAGCGATACCCAGGCCAGGGCCTACATCGCCGAAGCCACCGAGTTCATACGCGCCTACAAGCTTGTGCACCCTCCCAGAAAGCCTTGGCTTCTGGGAAAGAAAAAGGTGGGGCAGGACCGAACCAAATGATTGGCTTGAGCGCCAGCGCGCTGATCCGCTAGCATCATCTACCGCCCAAGTTCGACTCTGTGCTAAGCCGGCTTGCCCGCACCTTGCAGCCAGCTTCCCCACCGCGTTGACGGAAGAACACCTGCCGCCAGCCACCGCCTCGAGTGTCCGGAAGGACTGAAGGGTGATGGCTGATTGCTGACCGCTGACAGCTCGCCCAGTTGATTCCCCGCCCCGACTCGGCCAGAATCTCCCCCAATGGCCGACGACAAGCCCAGCGACGAAAAGCACGCATTCGACCCGTTCAAGCCGGCCGAGCGGCGCCTTTGCCAGCCCGTTTGGAATCCCGACGCGATGGTTCTGGTATGGAGGCGGGCCCAGGATTGCTTGGCGCTACAACCGGCGCTTCCAACCGTGGGCCCACGTTCTGGCCGGCGGCGCGCGGATCCGCGTGGTACAGACTGCCGGCGTGCCGGCAGCGCGCAACTCCTTTTCCTGGGTGGCGGGTGGCGGCGCCGATATCCGGCTGAACGAGCGCCTCTCCTGGCGTGTGGAGGCCGATTACGTCAGCACGCGTTTCTCCAGCATCGCACAGCACAACACCCGCTACCGCACCGGGATTGTACTGAACTTCTGAGTCTGTTCCTCCTCAGCAGCAGGGCCGGCCAGGCCGGAGTACCGGCGCCGCCAGCCTTGCTATCTGAACCGGTGGCTGCCAGTTAACCTGTTCCTAGTTGGGGAACTTTCTACCCCTTCCAGAAAGCCGACTTCACCGCCCCTTCCCTGCTGATCTGCCTAACTGCTTGCTTTGCTGCGTGGAGCCAACCCCGGACACGTGGCAGGCGGGTTGCACCCCGCACCTGCTGCTTTGGAGCGACGGGGTGCCCTGTGGAGACAGCCCCTACAGGCAAGTGCAAGGCCTCGGGTTGCGCGGAGAAGGTCCCCGCGACCCTGGCGCAGGACTTCCTTTGCCTGGACCATTACGTCGAAAAGGCTTCCTCAGAATTGCGCACAGCCCTCGACCTGTGCCGGCAGGGCCTGCCGGTGGATACTCACCTGCTCGACTGGTTGCTGGCCGGAGCCGATTTCGCCGTGCAGACACTGGCACACAACGGCAACGGTTGCTCGCCGGCGCAGCGCGTGAAAGTACTCGAGCTTCTGCTGGGCCTCTCTAACCTCCAAGAATACCTGCGGCACCACTCGGTGCGGCTGAAGCTGGTGGACGGATGATTGCCCCAGACCAGGCCGCAAGCGCGGGCCTCTTGTGGGCGTCCCGGTGGCGCACTACAATCCAGGGACTACGCCAGCCGAACGCACAGCCCGCTGCGAGTTTGATCCCCATGAGCTGACCGTGCGCTTCGAATTCACCATTCCGGCCCGCGTGGACGCCATCACGCCCGTCGTGGATGGCATCGTGCGGCTGGTGCGCGAATTGGGCTGCGCGGCCGGCAAGGAGTTCGAAGTAGAAATGGCTCTGCGCGAGGCGCTGGCCAACGCAATCCTGCACGGCGCCAAAAACGATCCCTCCAAACAGGTGCAATGCACGGTGGCCTGCGACGATACCCGCGGAATGCTCCTGGTGGTGCGTGACCCCGGCCAGGGCTTTGACCCGGCCTCGCTGCCCAGCCCCATCCAGGGTCAGAACATCTTCTCCGCACACGGGCGTGGTCTCTATCTGATCAACCAGTTGATGGACGACGTCCGCTACGAGCGAGGCGGTACGGAAATTCACATGGTGAAGCGCTAGACCCATGGCCGACGCAATCCAGAGCAAGCCAAAGTTCCGGGCAGATATGCCGAAGATTCCGGGTGTGCCGGACCAGCCTATCCGCGAGGAGACGGCAGAAACACCGCCGGGCTCCGGCGGATTGATTGCGCGAGCGGCCATCGTGGGCGCCGCAGTGGTCTTTGTGTCAGGAGCGGCATGGTGGGCCTACCGCGCAACACGCAGTCTGCCCTCACAGACGGAAACGCCGCAGGTGGAGGCCGCATCCGCACCCGCTGGAAACCCGCTGCCGCCGTTGCCGACCGCTGCATGGCTACAATCGTATGGGCCGGTCGAGGTCGGCGCGGCGCAGGAGTTGGCCCGGCCGTGGTCTTCAATGCGATTCCTCTTTCGCAAGCGGACGTCGAGTGAGATGGTGCCGGCGCTGGTGGTGCGTCTGCCTGGTGGCGGATCAAACGGCGAGGGAAGGTACTGGGGCTTTTCCCTGCAGGCGCCCTACGGAAGATGTGAGCTCGAGCTGGTGACCGACCTGAATCGGCTGGCCAGCCAGTATGGCTACAAGTCGCGCTACCCGATGGTGGGCGACCCGTGCACCGGCACGGTGTACGACCCGTTGCGGCTGGGCACTGCGCCCGGCGGCGCCTGGGTGCGCGGAGAAATCGTCTCCGGCGCCGGCCTCCGCCCGCCCATTGCAATAGAAATCCGCGTCCGCGGCAATCAACTCATCGCCACCCAGATCGAGTAAGCCGCTTCGACCGCCCCGCCTCTGCAATGACTGATCCTCTCCCGCGCGCCGATCGACGTCCTTCGACTCTACGTGTTCGGTGCGCAGCGACGCACTTCTTCGCCCATGCGACCCACCAGGATCAGCGCGCACATTTTCTGGTCGGCCCACCACGACCACAGCGGATGGCCGAAGGTAGCGGGACGGTTGTGCTCAATGAAGAAGTGCGAAAACCAGGCCAGCGCGTATGGCGCTACGAACGCCGCTACAACCAGCCAGGGCTTGCGAAGCACGATCGCCGCGACCAGCAGCAGCCAGCCCAACAGCGTGCCGGTGAAATGGAAGGCCCGCGTCAGCGGCTGCGCGTGGGCGCAAACGTAATGCGGCCAGAACTCGGAGAAGTTTTCCGGGGCAGGCATGGTGTACTTCCTTCCGCGG
>CAZHLD010000102.1:0-4513 GCA_964533185.1 uncultured Acidobacteriaceae bacterium
GTAATAGTGGTCATCCACATTGCCGTATTCTTTCTTGCGTTTGAGAGCAAAAGGAGGGGAAGTAACGATAAGGTCAACACTATCATTGCCGACAGCCTGCAGAAGATCCCTGGAGTCACCAAGGTAGGCGGCCCCACGGGATGTGGAGTAAAAGGGCTTTCCCAGCTCAGGAAGAAGATGCCTGCTGCTCAATGGGGCAAACTCCAACGAGCCGAAACCTTATCACTCTGGCGCATTCAAGGCAACAACATGTACTGGCCGGCAGCAATGGTTGAACCAGTGAAACGACGAATTTGGAGAGGCCTTGCTTAAGAGGAGCCGACAGACAGTCGGCGTGACGGGAGGGGCGCAGCCCGGCGCTACATGGAGGGGGTCAATAGGTGCTGGAGACGGAGCGGAAGGGGATGTGGGCAAAAACAAGAGGGTTTCTTCGCCCGCCACGGCGGGCTCAGAATGACACTCGCGGGGCGCTGGCGCGTTTCTTGGCTCGTTGGGAGCCAGCGCTAGAGTGGCGACGTAAAGTCGCCGCTACACGGGAGGTGGACTAAGGAAACAGAGGGGTTCTTCGCTCGCTACGCTCGCTCAGAATGACAACCACGGGCGCTAATTCAGCAACCGACTAACTTCTCTGGAGGCGCTTGAGGAGCTGGATCTGCCCGGAATGGTAGACGTCGTGGCAGGCCACGCCCAGGATGAGGTCAAACGGCGTGGTCTTCACTCCCCGCGCGCGACGCCCCAGCTCGACGGCGGAAAGCTGTTCGACGGCCGCGCGCAGCCGGCGGTGCGCCCGTTCGAGCAAAGCCATGTCTGCTCGCCAGGCCGCTTCGGTGGCCGGGCCGGCGGGCCGCGCGAACCAGTTGCTCCCCTTGAGGGCAAACGAGCCGCGCTTTTCGCCTGTCAGTCGCCGCCATACGGCGTACTTCCAGTACGCGGTGTGGACGGCCTCTTCCCAGATATTGTGCCGCCGCAGCGCAGGACGCCAGGCCGCTTGCCGGGCGTTCAATCCACGCAGCGAGCCGCGCAAGTTGGTGCCGTGCCAGGCGCGGTGGTCGTAAGCCTCATCGAGCATCCGCAGAAGAATTGCAATTGGTTGGTTGGGGAAAGTGGCCCTCATGCCGGCAGTCCTTTCCAATGGAAGAACACGCCGGCCATTGTACCGCAGGGCAGGGAAGGGGCGTGTCGGGCCGCTAGGCCATCAGCCCATCGCTCGAGCATACGAACTGCCAAGTGGAGTTGGATTTCTGCCGTGGGCCGCCCGGCACCTATCCTTACAAGTGCAGCTTCCACGGCGACCGCGCCGCCAAAGACATGTCCGGCGTAGTCAAAGTCTCGAGGTAGGGTTGGGTTAGGGCTTTACGGCGGCCGCGCCGTTCTTCTCGATTTCAGCCTTGAGTTGATCCCGTTTCAGCCGCACCTGCGAAGCGGCAGGATGACGGGGAAAGAGTCTGAGGAAATCCTCCATTGCTACCAATGCGTCCGGAAGTTTCTCCTGCCCCACAAGGGAATTAATCAGCAGGATGTGCATGCGGGGAAGCTTCTCGTGCAGCGCAATGCCGCGGCGCACCGTTTCCTCGGTGCGGGGCCAATCCCCCAGGCCCCAATACATCTCTCCGAACTGGTAGATAACCCTCCAATCATCCGGTCTGAGCATGCGCGCCCGCAGCAGATATTTCTCTGCTTCTCGATAGCGTTTTTCCTGGCTATGCAGAGTCCCCAAACCCAAACAGGCAGCGAAGAGATTCGCGTCAATCTCTAGGGCCCTTTCGTAAGATTCCCTTGCCGCTGCGGAATCGGAGAGATTGGTCTGGGCGGTCGCCAGAGCGGCATAAGCCGCAGCATACTGTGGATAAAGCCGGATGGCCTCCTGGAGATGGTTCAGACTCTGCTCGGATCCATCTCGCTCCAGCCACGCGAGTCCTTTCTCAAACTCCTTCCGTGCCTTGGCGGGGACTTGCAACGCCCAGACCGGGGCCAGAGGTATGGCGGAAGAGTTGGCGGTCTTCTCGGTTGGGAACAGGGCAACAACAAGTCCCCGTGAGGACGAGAAGATTAATTCCAGAGTCTGATTCTCCTCGATAAATCCTGGGAGCGAGAACGTCAGCGTATACCGGCCCGGACCGAGGTTCGTGAACGCAAACGCACCGCCTTCGCGGGTGTAATAGGTGCCCCGCAGCACACCGCGGAAGTCGGTGAGTGAAACGAGAACCCCAGAGAGGTTCGCGCCGTCCATCCGGTAAACCACCCGGCCTTCAATGCCTAGAAGAGCTGGTCGCCCCGGGGACCAGATCGTCTCGGGTGGCTTAGGCATGCCGGGATCTTGGGCAAGGAGCGGGACGCCTAAGAACACTAGGGTAAGGAGCCTAAGGATTTTGCGGGCCGAAGACCGCAGTTTGCTTCCCGTGCTAGGAACCGGCGGCCGAAGCCGCGATAACCAGTGCATGAATCGACCTGCCCTAAGGATCGTAGACCAACTCTACGTCTGATTCGTCACCAAGGCAAGGCTCATGCGTCCCCCGCTGCCTCCTTGGGCCTCGGCAATTCCTCATCCCCATGCTCGGTAGCAGAGAACTCAAACAGCAAAAGGGCCGGGCGGCTCAAAGAGCCGCCCGGCCCGGTTGCGAAGCATCGGCTAGAAGAGATACTTCAACGACAAGAAGATCCTCCGGTTGCCGCCGTCGGTGGCCGACTGTTTGGCGAACTGGGCATTGTTCACGCGCGCCTCGGGGATTCCAAAGTTGCGCGTGTTCGTCAGGTTGAAGAAGTCGAAGCGGAACTGGAGTTTGTGGGACTCCCAGAAGAGCCGTGTCGACTTCGAGAGGCTGAAGTCCACGTTGCCGATGCCGTCGCTGCGCAGGACGTTGCGTCCCACCGTCCCGTAGCGGTTGGCCAGCGGAACGGAGCAGGTCCCGGCCGTGGTGCTGCCCGCGTTGAGCGTGCAGTTTGCAACCGCGGACGGGAGCACAGAGAACAGCGAGCGCCCCCCAGCCGCGAGAAGCTCCTCAACGGAGAGGCTCGAGAAGTTGATCGTCGTGTTTGGGTTCGGCCGGACGGAGTTGCCCACCAGTCCATCAATGCCGCCGAGGACCGCGGCCGGGTCGGTTCCGTTCAAGGCGCTGAACGGTGAGCCGCTCTGGAGGGTGGCAAACCCACCCACCTGCCAGCCGCCCAGGATGTGTCCGGCCACGCCCGATTGCGTGCGGAACCAAGGGAGCTCCCACACGCCGTTCACCGAGAAGCGGTGCGGACGGTCGTAGGTGGAGCGACCCCGGTCGTTCCTGCGGTCGAAGGAGTTTTGTGCAACGGCCACTTCGCCGGCGGCCGACGCGTTGAAGATCTCCGAAGCGTTGTCGATGAACGCGCTCCAGGTGTAGTGCGCACCCGAGCTGAAGCCGTTTGCCCACCGGCGCTCGAACTGGACCTGCATCGAGTGGTAAATCGACGAGGCCGCGTTCGCGCGCAGGCGGATCACGCCGCGGGTGGGATCCACGCGCGGGCAGCCCGAAATCGTGAACACGCCCGTGGTGGCATTGCGCGTGGCCGGGATCGGGTTGCACTGCGTGCGCGGGTTGCCGTCGATCGTCTGGAACAACGCCGTGCCCTTTGTGCCGATGTAGCCGACGCGCAGCGAGTAGTTCGACGCAAAGGCCCGCTGCACTTCAAACGAGAACTGCTCTGCCACCGGCGACCGGAAGTCCGCACCGACGATCGTCCGGGTAAGCAGGTTTGGCGTGCTCAGGTTCGGTTGGACGTTCGCCAGGGCGGTGAAGGCGCTGGGCAGGTTCGTGTTATTGATCGCGGCCACGAAGGGGAACGCGCTCGCGATGTTCAAGGCAATGTTCAGGAAGGCGTAGTCGTTCGTGCGGGAGTAGCCTCCCCGCACAACCAGATTGTTGCCGCCGGTCAGCCAGCCCATCCAGCCCTCGTTCCGCGTGCGCGGGTTCCAGGAGAAGCCGAGGCGCGGCTGCCAGTTGTTCTTGTCGCGCTCGGGCACGGGCGCGAGCGCAAACGCTGGATTGTTGCCATTGGTGGCCACGATGCCCTTGTTGAGGTCCACCAGGCTGTCCAGGAACATCCCCGGCGTCTCGTAACGGATGCCGTAGTTCAGCGAGAACGTCGGGTGGATTTTCCAGGTATCCTGCACGAAGAAGAAGTAGTCGTACCAGCGGTAGTTGTTGATAAGCGTACCGCCGGGGAGCGGCTTGTTGATGTTCGCCGCTTCGGCAATATCATCCACGAAGTTCTGGAGGTTCGCGGTCCCGTCGGCCAACGCCGTGCCGCTGTAGCGCAGCAGCCCGCGGTTGGTGGGGAAGAAGAAGCTCTGCACGTCGATGCGCCGGAAGTCGATCCCGAACTTGATCGCGTGCGCCCCGCGGGTCCATGCGAACGTGTCCTGGATCTGGTAGGTGTTGTTGAACCGGAACTGCGGGATGTTCACCGCCAGCCCCAGGGCCGTGCGGGAGGAGGAAGCATTGAAGCCCGTCAGCCCGAGGGGTGTGATCTCGAGCGAAGGGAT
>CAZHLD010000102.1:4613-6623 GCA_964533185.1 uncultured Acidobacteriaceae bacterium
AGGAGGAAGCATTGAAGCCCGTCAGCCCGAGGGGTGTGATCTCGAGCGAAGGGATCGCCAGCGCACGAGGGTCAGTGCCAATGGTGTTGGAGCCCAGGCGCTGCCAGGACAAGCGCAGGTCGTTGAGCGTCTGGGACGTGAAGTTGCTGGTCAGGAAGGCGACCATGGCCTGCTGCCGGGCCAGGTTGTCAGTGGTCAGCCGCGGATCGCTCGGCGTGGCCTGACCGGAACCGCTGACCGCGCTGTCGTTGTAAAGGTAGCGCCCGCCGAAGTTATGCTTGTCGGTGATCTTCTGGTCCACGCGCATCGAAAACTGCCAGTCGTCGAACGGGGAGCTGGAAGATCCCGTCAGCGAGCCCAGCGGGATGTTCACCCTGGTTCCGCCGGTGCAGGCGGGCAGCGTCCCCCCACCCACGCAGTAGGCCGCCGTCGCGGTTCCCGCGGTCTGCGCCGCGGGCAGGTTGTTCAGCAGGGCCGCCACTTGCGGGCGGGTGCCGACCGTGCTCTGCAGGAGCGCCTTCCCCGCGGCAGTGGGCACCGTGCTGATCGTTGTGCCGGAACCCAGCGACCGGTCGGTCCAGCGCTGGATGGACCCGAAGAAGAACGTCCGATCCTTCAGGATGGGGCCGCCGAAGGTCCCGCCAAACTGGTTCTCGATCCGGAACGGCGCTTCGGTCCTTCCGGCCGCCTTGTCGGTGTTACTGCGCGAGTTCAGTTGGTTGTCGTTGTGATACCAGAACGCCGTCCCGTGGTATTCGTTGGTGCCGCTCTTGGTAATCACCTGGACCACGGCACCGGCCGCCCGGCCATACTCGGAGTCAAACTGGTTGGTGATCAGGCGGAACTCCTTCACGATGTCCGTGTTGTTGATTACCTGCTGGCGGCCCGTGATGCTCGGGTCGTTGGAGTCTTGCCCGTCAATCAGGAAGGTGTTGCTCCGCAGGCGCATGCCGTTGACAGAGTAATTGGTGCCGGTCGTGAAGGCCGAGTTCCCGGCGTTGACCTGGCTGACGCCAGGGGCGCCAAGCGCCAGCGAGAAGACGTCTCGGAAGCCGCCGCCGCTGCCGAACTGACCGCTGATGGGCAGATCGGTGATGCGACGCTCATCGAAGCGCACACCGACCTCCGCATTGGAGGTGTTCAGGATCGAAGCATCCTCGGTGACCGTAATCGTTTCGGTGACGGCCGCCGGCTTCAGGGCAGGGTTCACTACGGCATCTTGGTTGAGCAAAAGTACAATGGGCCCGCGCACGTACTTGCCGAAGCCAGTATGCTCGACCGTCAGCTCGTAGGGACCCACTGGGAGCCCCGGAAACCTAAACCTGCCGTCCGTTCCCGTCTGTAGGGAACGACTCATGTTGGTGTCCAAGTTGCGCACCGTGACGGTGGCTCCGACAACGGCCCCTCCTTGGACGTCTTCTACGCTGCCTGAAATCGCACCGGTGGTCGCCTGGCTGAACGCCGTCGGCGCTCCAGCGAGGACTACGAAGGCAAGCAAGAGCCCCGCGCACCACTTATTTCGAAGGTTCATAACGCTTCCTCCCTTAGTAGCTCTGGGCGCCCGCCCCGCACGTCGAACACACCCAATGACGGCGGTTCGGACACACCCACTTTCTTAACCCAATAATCCGTTATTGTACGAGATTCCAACGTTCACCTGTTTAAACCAAGTGCAAATGCTATGCCACCAACGCATGAATCGTCAAGCAGTTGATAACAGGAGATTTGATACCCTTTAGGGGTAGACCAGGGCCCATGAATTCCTATGATTTTCGGGATGCTCTATGAAAGACTGGTAGTTTCACGTGCCAAGCGAGATGTCGAAAAGGAGTAGCTTTGGGGCGCACGAATCGCAGGTGTATCACACTCATGTACCGTGGGCTTAACAATGCTCCCGAGGCATGGTTTTCGATTTGAGACACCTTGCCCCGGCCGGGCCGTGCAGGCTGTCTCAATTTTTGTGTTGTGTGGTTGGTGAAACTTACGCGACGAACTTCCCGCAGTCGGCGG
>CAZHLD010000103.1:0-6567 GCA_964533185.1 uncultured Acidobacteriaceae bacterium
ATTGCTTCTCCGCCATTTGCCCCCTCGCTCCCTTTGCAGTAAACTCCCTTGTTTCGCCGCACGCTGGGGGATTCACCGATGCTGGTCGTCATGCAGGCCCACGCCACCGAGGAGCAGATTCGCGCCGTTTGCGACCGCATCGAAGCCCTGAACCTCAAAGCCCATCCCATCCCCGGCTCCACCCGCACCGCCATCGGCATCACCGGCAACAAAGGCGCTGTGGACCTCGGCTCGCTCGAGTCCATGCCCGGGGTCATCGAGTGCATTCCGGTCAGCAAGCCCTATAAATTAGTCAGCCGCGACGTTAAAGAAGACGACACCGTCATCCGCATCCCCATTCCCGGCGGCTCCGTCTCTATCGGCGGCCCTGCGATTGCTCTGATTGCCGGCCCTTGCGCCGTCGAGACTCACGCCCAAACCCTGGCCATCGCCGAGCGCGTCGCCGGCATCGGCGTCCGACTCTTTCGCGGCGGCGCCTACAAGCCCCGCACTTCCCCGTACAGCTTCCAGGGCCTCGGCGAGCCCGGCCTGCAAATCCTTCGCGAAGTCCGCGACCGCTTTGGCATGGGCATCGTCACCGAAGCCGTGGACAACGAAACATGCGACTTGGTCGAGAAGTACGCCGACGTCATCCAGATTGGCGCCCGCAATATGCAGAATTTTTCTCTCCTCAAGCGCGCCGGCCGCGCCAAGAAACCCGTCCTCCTCAAGCGCGGCATGTCCGCCACCCTTGACGAGTTCCTCATGGCCGCCGAATACGTCATGGCCGAGGGCAATTACAACGTCATCCTCTGCGAGCGCGGCGTCCGCACTTTCTCTGACTTCACCCGCAACACCCTCGACCTTGCCATCATTCCGGCGGTCAAGCGCCGCAGCCACCTGCCGATTCTTGTTGACCCCAGTCACGGCACCGGCCGCCGCCACAAAGTCCTGCCGCTTTCTCGCGCCGCAGTTGCTGCCGGCGCCGATGGTCTGCTCGTCGAAGTCCATCACGAGCCCGACCGCGCTCTCTCCGACGGCATGCAGTCCATCCTCCCCGACGAGTTCGCCCAGCTCGCCGACGAAATCCGCCAAATCGCCGCCGTCCTCCACCGCTCCGTCAACTGACCGCGCAGCGGTCATCCCGAGCGCAGCGAGAGATCACTCCGCTCTTCTCTGTGCCCTCTGTGTCGGCGCCTGCCCCGACCCGGTCGGGGTGTCTCTGTGCTAAAGTCTTTCTTCTTTCTCGATCGCTAGTCTCATGCTCCAACGCCTCAACTTTCGCCTGACCTTCATCACCGTCGTCATTCTGGGGATCGCCGCCTGGGTCATTGCTCGCGAGCATCGCCCCTCGTTTCTTCGCCCCGGCCTCCGCCTCCACGCCTACGTCTCCAGCGCCACCGCCGGCACCGTCACCGTTGTCGATCTCGTCAGTCTTTCCGCCATCTCGACCGTTCCCGTCGGCCCCTCTCCTTCCGGCCTGCGCGCCCATCCCACCCGCAACGAAGTCTGGGGCGTCTCCACTTCCGACGGCTTCGTCTGGATTCTCGACACCGTCTCGCTCCAAGTCGTGGCCCGCATCCCCGTCGGCTCCTCGCCTTTCGCTCTCGATTTCTCCCCCGACGGCTCCCGCGCCTTCGTCGCCGCCTCCGGCTCCAACCAGCTCCTCGTCCTCGACTGCCGCTCCCGCCAAATCGTCGCCCGCGCCCGCACCGGCCGTCGCCCCTGCCTCGCCCGCATCTCGGCCGACGGCAAACTCCTCCTCGTTCCCAACCGCGACGATGCCACTCTTGCACTCTTCGACTCTTCGACTCTTGCTCTGCTTGCCTCCATTCCCGTCGCCTCCCGCCCCGAACAGGTCGTCGTCCTCCCGGACAGCTCCGTCGCCTTCGTCTCCTCGGCCGGCACCAGCCAGGTTTCTGCCGTTGATCTCCGCCGCCGCGTCTTGCTTGCCACTCTTCCTCTTTCCGGCCCGCCCGCCGACCTCATCCTCAAGCCCGACGGTGGCGAGCTCTACGTCACCTCGCCCGGCGCTCACTCCCTCGACATCCTCAACACTTGGACTACCGAAAACGTCCAATCTCTTCTCCTCGGCTCTTCTCCCACCCGCGGCACTCTCACCTCCGACTCCCGCCTTCTCTACGTCTCCGACGCCGCCGCCGGTCGCGTCCTCCCCATTGAAATCGCCTCCCGCCTCATCCAGAAGCCCATTCCTGTCGGCGTCCGCCCCGGCGTCCTGCGCACCACTCCCGGCGACGACCTCCTCCTCGTCATCAACGAGGGCTCCTCCGACCTCGCCGTCATCCGCGTCCGCACACAGAGCCTCCTCACACTCATCCCCGTCGGCCCCCACCCCTCCGACCTCGCCCTCAAAGTCTTCTAACGGTCTTTCTTCTCTCCTCTCCTCTTCTCTTTTCTTCTCCGCTTTCTTCTCCTCCCCCCAACCGCGCTCTCCACTTCCTGCTCCACCTCGCGCAAAAACTGCTATAGTTACCCTCTGCCGAGTTTTCATTTACTTGGGCCAGCCCAAAACGGGAATGCCCGCCCGACACGGCTCTCCCCGCTGAAATGAAGATCTCGGCCGACTAAGCGTCATGCCTCAAACCCTGGAATGCCCGCAGTGTCACGTCGCGAATCCTCCGGGCTCGCCCGCCTGCGTGAAGTGCGCGACTCCGCTCCCGTTTGACCCGGCCGCCACCTCGTTCGACGCCGCCACCATCGTCGGCGCCTCCACTCCGGCCGACGCCACCGTCCTCGGCACCACTCCCACCCCCCACAGCGCCGCCCCACCCGAAGGCGCCGACAACTGGACCATCCGCACCACGCCCGGCAGCGTCACCAGCATTCCAATCCCCGCCACAGCCTTCGAACCCGGCACCGTCCTCGGTGGTCGCTACGAAATCATCAAGATGCTCGGCGAAGGCGGCATGGGCGCAGTGTACAAGGCCCGCGACACCGAGCTCGACCGTCTCGTCGCTCTGAAAGTCATTCGCCCCGAGCTCGCCAACCAGCCGCAAATCCTCCAGCGCTTCAAGCAGGAGCTCATCCTCGCCCGCAAAGTGACTCATCGCAACGTCATCCGCATCTTCGACCTCGGACAGGCCGATGGCATCAAGTTCATCACCATGGAGTTTGTCGAGGGCCGCGACCTCAAAGATCTTCTCACCGAAAAAGGCAAGCTCACTGGCGAAGAAGCCGTCGCCATCATGCACCAGGTGTGTCTCGCGCTCGAAGCCGCCCATCAGGAGGGCGTCATCCACCGCGATCTCAAACCCCAGAACATCATGGTCGAAGATGCCACCGGCCGCGTCCTCGTCATGGACTTCGGTATCGCCCGCTCCGTTGAGGCGGGCGGCATGACGCAGACCGGCGCCCTCATCGGCACGCCAGAGTACATGTCCCCCGAGCAAGTCCGCGGCAAAGAGGCCGACGCCCGCTCCGACATTTTCACCCTCGGCATCATCCTCTACGAGCTCCTCACTGGCCAGATGCCCTACAAAGCCGACACCGCTCTCGGCTCCATGTACAAGCGCACCCAGGAGCGCGCCCTTCCTCCCATCGCGGTCAATCCCGAAGTCCCTGGCTTCCTGAGCGACCTGGTCTCCCGCTGCCTCGACCCCGAGCCCCAGCGCCGCTTCCAGTCCACCCGCGAAATCATTCACGAATTCGAAGCTTGGCGCGGTGGCGCCGCCCGCGACGCGCTAGCACCGATTCGCGACTTCCTCCGCCGCGTCCCGCCCTACCAAAAGTGGCTCGCCGTCGGTCTCACTGCCGCGCTGGTTATCACCCTCGGCTTTTTTGCGTTGCGTGGTCGCTTCAGCCTGACCGCAAAGAACGCCTCCAGCAGCACCGCTCCGCCGGCCGTCTCCCTGGCCGTTCTTCCCTTCCGCAACGCTTCCGGCGATCCTTCGGTCGATTGGCTCGGCGCCAGCCTTGCCGAAATGTTGCGCACTGACGTCGGACAGTCCGCCGCTCTGCGCACGGTTTCCGCCGACCGCGTCCATCAAATCATGAAGGATCTGCGCATCGCGCCCAACGCCGAGCTCGACCCCGACACTCGCCGTCGCCTCGCCGAGTTCAGCAACTCCGAAAACATCGTCTACGGCCAGTATTTCAAAATCGGCGATCAAATCCGCATCGATGCCACGCTCGAAGACCTCAAGCGCCAGCGCACTTTCCCCCTCAAGGTTGAAGCGAGCAGCGAAAACGACATCCTCACGGCCGTCGAGCAGCTGGCCCGCACTTTGCAGCAGAATCTCGCCCTCTCTCCCGATCTCTTGAAAGACCTTCGCGCCAAATCCTTCAAGCCCTCTTCCAAGTCCGTCCAGGCCCTGCGCTTTTACAACGAAGGTCTCGAGCTCTCCCGCATGGGCAACAACACCGAAGCCGCCAGGCGCTTCGAGTCTTCCATTCAGCAGGATGCTGACTTCGCCCTCGCCTATACGCGCCTCGGCCAGACCTATTCCGCCCTCGGCTACGACGACAAAGCTGAAGAAAACTCCCGCCGCTCTGTTGAACTCTCTGCTTCTCTCCCTCCCCACGAGCGCTATCTCATCCTCGCCCATCACGCCCGCATCCAGAACGATTATCCCAAGGCCATCGAGGCCTACGAAAATCTCGTCAAGGTTTCTACCCACGACCCCGAAGTCCTCTTCAATCTCGCCGGTCTGTACGAATCCGCTGGCTCGCTCGACAAAGCCAGCGACGCCCTCACCCGCGTTCTTACCCGCGACCCCAAATTCTTCGATGCCCTTTTTGCCGCTGGCCGCGTGCAAATCAAGCGCGGCGATCCCCAGGCCTCGCTCGACTACTTGAATCGCGCTCTCAACCTTTCCATCCAGCTCGGCAACCAAGAAGGCCGCGCCACCATCCTCAACGCCACCGGCATCGCCTATAAGCGCCTCAACAAGCCCGATGAAGCCCTGCGCAATTACCAGGAATCTTTGGACATCCGCACCCGCCTCGGCCTCAAGGGCGGCATGGCCGCCACGCTCAACGAAATCGGCCAGATTCAAAACAAAATGGGCCAGCCCGATAAGGCCTTCAAGAGCTACCAGCAATCTCTCAAGCTCCGCCGCGAAATCGGCGATAAGCGCGGCACCGGCAACACCCTCATTGACCTCGGCCTGCTTTACGTCGATCGCGGCCGCTACGACGATGCCCTCAAGCTTTTCCAAGAATCCCTTCAGATTCAGCGCCAGGTCGGCAACGAAAGCTCCCAGGCCCTCTGCCTCAACAACATCGGCAACATCTATCTCGCCAGAAGCCAGTACTCCGACGCTCTCACCTACTACGAGCGCGCCCTTCAGCTCGGCGAAAAAACTGCAAACCCCGCCGAGATGGCCATTACCGTTCACAATCTCGCCGAAACCACCGCCAAACTGGGCGAATACAACCAGTCCCTCGACTACTTCCTCCGCGCACTGAACCTCTTCCGCAAAGTCGACGACAAGCGCGGCGCGGCCACGGCCTCCTACAGCATGGGCACTCTCTTCGATTATCAGGGCCGCTTCGGCGCTTCGCTCACCGCCAAGGAAGAAGCCCTCAAAACCTTCCGTGATTTGCAGGAACGCAGTTTCTGGTTGGCTGAAATCCTCAGCGGCTATGGCGAGTCTCTTGCCCAGGTCGGCCGCTACGACGAAGCTCAGAAAACTCTCCACGAGGCCCTTTCACTCTCCCGGGAGCTCCAGAACAAAGCCCTCATCGCCCAGACCCTCAACTTCCAGGGCGACCTTGCCTATTTCCGCGGCGATTTCAAATCCGCCGGTCCTCTCTTCCAGCGCGCCCTTGAGGCCGCCAATGGCGCCGGCGACCGCCGCATGGTTCTTCTCGCCCGCGTCAATCTTGCACGTGTCGCCATCGCCGAAAAGCGCTTTCAGCCCGCCATTGCATCTCTGCAAGCTATCGCCCAGCAGGCGGGCTCTCTGGGCTTGAAATATCTCGCCGCTGAGAGCTCCCTCTTGCAAGCCGAAGCCCTTCTCGACACCGGCAAAGCCTCTGCCGCCCGCCCGCTCATCGACTCCTCTCTCCGCACCGCCGAACGCCTCAAACTTCAGGCCCTCGCCGCCCGCGCCCACTTTCAGCTTGCCCGCTTCTACAAGGCCACCGGCAATGCCGCCGACGCCCAGCGCCAATCCCGCGAAGCATCTCGCATCCTCGGCGAAATTCGCGCCGAAACCAAATCCGACGCCATCCTCCAGCGCGCCGACCTCCGCCCCCTTTCCTCCGCCCCCTGATCCCCGCCGACCCGTCATCCTGAGCGCACCCGTCGTCCCTCCCTCTGTCATCCCGAGTCCCGAGCCCGCCGTGGCGGGTCGAGGGGCGAGGGATCTTGGCGTTTGATCTTTCTACTTCGCCCCACCCGCCGTAGCCTTGGCGTAGGCGGGCCGCGCCTGCCCCGACCGACTCGAGGCGCCATCTATGCTGAATCCTGATCTTCTTCTTTGTTTGAAATTTGAAATCCGCAATTTTCAATTTCTTTTCTTGTCGAATGCTAACGGCTGATAGCTGAAAGCTGCCTCGACGATCGCCACAAAAAAAGAGCCGGGCCTCTCAGCCCGGCTCCTTGCATTTCTCCCCAGCCGGCTT
>CAZHLD010000104.1:0-6559 GCA_964533185.1 uncultured Acidobacteriaceae bacterium
GTCCGTCCGCGGACAATACTTCGGTTCACCCACTGTACAGCGTGCGGAAAGGAAAGCCTTTTGGCAGCGTAGTTCGCCGGAGGAAATCGACCCCCCGACCCTCTGCACCCTCTGCTTGAAAGAGTGAACCGACCAATCTCTATGCTGTGGCCCGTCTTGTTTTTCAGCAATTTGCAGAATTGCTGTTCGCAAAAAAGGGGCGGCCTTGCTCCCCACTTGCTCCCAAGTATCCAGGGCGACACCGCAGGCGTGCAGGCTCCTTCACGACAGTCCGCGTTCACCGCGTGGCGAGCATCTCCTTCGCCTGGGATGACACACCGCGATTCGGATCCCACGAAGCTTCTTCCAGCAAATGTTTGGCCCGTGTCGACGAACAGTGGGCCAGCGCCATCAGCGCACAATAGCGCTGTACCGCATCCCGGTCCTCTCGGCGGCGCCACAAGCGGGAAAGCCACAACCGCCGCTCACTGGCTGAACGATAGACGCGCTCAATGTCATCCAGCGCTTCGTCGCCCAGAATCTTCGCGAGGCTTTCCAGCGCAAGTCCGATTGTGGGTCGGCGGTCGCGGCGGTAAGGCACCCCTGCGGTGTCAAAGATGGCCTCGCCGGAGAACCCTGATTTCACGTGGCTGGTGTTTGCGTCGGGATGGAAGGAAAGAATTCGACGCAGGCCGCTGACGGCCCGGCGATCCTGCCATGTTCCAAGCTGGCGAATGACCTCGTCATCGCGTTTCGTGGCAGTTGGATATTCCGGGAGCGGCCGTTCTGGGATGGCCCCCAGCAGGCAGATCAATTCCCGACGGATCTCTTCAGTATCCGGGCTCTCGGCCCACACTTTCCGGGGTCCGGGAAGGAACCCGCCGGGGTGGTGATCTTCGTCTAAGGTGTAAACGGGCCCAATGGGAATTCGAATTCGATCCGGGTTGTGGTGGGGGTGGTTCGCGCAATACGTGAAGAAGGCACCCGGAACCGGAATCACCAGATCCCGAATCTCGCAGCGATCCTCGCCCGGGTCTTTCGTGTGGGCATAGCCTGCCTCACCTTTGTTTTTCTTGTTGAACCAGCACGTCGCACAACAGTCTGAGCCACCGTTTGGCATCGCGGGACCTCAGATTCCCTCGAATCGTCACCCAGGAACGGGTGACCCACCCGTTCCCATTCAGCGGGGAGTATACGCCTATGCGGGTCTTAGGGTGCCCCACCCCGCGGGCGCGGGGTGGGAGTAGTGAAGCAGCCAGAGCTCTAGGAGATTCCAGGCGAAGATACCTAGTGATAGCTAGGATGGTACAGATCTATGCGCAGTTGGGCGAAAAGAAGCCCTTCGGTGACCGCGCCTGCACTGGAGCAGGCAAGCTAGCTAGTCCTCCTTAGACCTTGTAGACTCTCACTCTCGTTAGGTTACTCAAACTTTGGTCGGATGCGGCGCGTGCGAGCCCCAACACTATTCCGAGGGCGTAAATGGAACGGATTGAGCGTTACCGCGGAAGTCTCTTAGGTTTGGCGGTTGGGGATGCTCTCGGGGCGCCTCTCGAGGGGTCGCCGCCCGGTGAGGGTATTCCCTTCGCCTACGAAAAGATGGTAGGAGGCGGACCTTTTGATCTTGCGCCAGGAGAGTGGACAGATGACACGTCGATGGCGTTGTGTCTCGCCGAAAGCCTAATTGAGAAGCGCGGCTTTGACCCCATCGATCAACTCGAGCGTTACACGCGGTGGTTTCGAGAGGGCTATTTGTCGAGTAATGGGCGTTGTTTCGACGTAGGCGGCACGGTTGGAGTCGCCTTACTGCAATTCGAGCAGACACGGGAAGCTTATTGCGGGTCCACAGACCCTATGTCTGCCGGCAACGGCTGCATCATGCGTTTGGCCCCTGTGCCTCTCTTCTACTCTCGAAAGCCACGAGAGGCGATCGAGCGGTCTGGCGAGAGTTCTAGGACGACTCACGGCGCTGCTACCGCCGTGGATGCCTGCCGCTACCTGGGTGCTTTGCTTATTGGAGCCATCAATGGATCGTCAAAGGATGAGCTGCTTTCTGAATGCTTTAGTCCACTACCCGGCTATTGGAAAGAGAGGCCATTACACAGCAAGATCGAAGAGATTGCCCGTGGATCCTTCAGGCACCGTAATCCTCCAGAGATTTATGCTTCGGGCTATGTGGTGAAGTCTTTGGAGGCCGCCTTGTGGGCCTTCTGTCACAGCGACTCATTTCGGGAAGGATGTTTGAGAGCCATCAACCTGGGATTAGATGCGGACACTACAGGCGCCGTCTATGGACAATTGGCGGGCGCATTCTATGGCGAATCCCAGATACCGGAATCTTGGCGCGAGGGATTGGCTCGTCGTCAGTTGATCGAATCCTTCGCTGAAAGACTCTCGGCTCTGTCTCTCGCCGCTTGACCATTGCGTTGACTTTCTAACATGCCCGACCAACGGCAGTATACCAACCATGACTGAGTTGACGGCTCCCGTGCGAATCCTGGCGGCAGCGGATATTCACGGCGACCTTAATGTCTACGAATGGTTGGTGCAAGTGGCCACCGAGGATCAGGCTAACTTGATTATTCTCGCAGGGGACCTATTCGCCGCTGACTGGGAGGACGAGCAACGCAAGCAGGCGGGGGAAATCATTTCTGTGTTGGGAAGCGGAGTTTCTCCCTGCTTCTACCTCATGGGCAACGACGATAACATTTCTCTAGACTATGAAGACACGCGGATTAGACCCCTTCACGGCAGGCGGCTTTCCTTCGGTTCGGTCAATTTTGTAGGCTACGAATACACTCCACCGTTCGTCGGCACGGTCTTCGTGAAGCCAGAAACTGAGATTGAAAAGGACCTCTATTTGCTGGAATCACTTCTTGATAGCCAGAGTATTCTTGTTACGCACGCACCTGCCTACGGGAGTTTGGACCGTTCCTATTCTGGCGAGCATGTGGGCAGCCGTTCCCTTGCTACCCTGCTCGGCCGCAAACCCGTCTTGGCGCACCTCCACGGGCACGTTCACGACGGTTTCGGGCGTGACGGCAGTCATTTCAATGTCGCCTCGGCTGGACTGAGGCGTGCCATTCTTATCGATTTGCCCTCGCTAGATCACAAGGTGGTGGTAGCCGAATGACCCCATTGCAACCTTGAAAGGGTGCAACTCCCGCAGCATTTAGCTCGTCAGGCGAGTTCATGGAGCATTTCCCGTTTCAAAACCTTGTGGTTCAGGAACGGCAAGTTTGGCCAGAAGCGGCAACTGAAACACAATGACGTAGCGGATCTGAATCCGGCAGGTTTCTGGCACAACGGGATCATTCGACCCGCTTGGCTTGATTCCGCCTGATAAACGCCCTTTGCAGAAAGTGGCATGGGCGCTGGAATTCACCATCGTTTCGCTTCGAAGTGACCCACGACCCAAATGCGACCTATTTGGTCGTATTTGGCGAGCCAGTTCAAAGCTGTATTTTAACCCTTTAATGTCAAAGACTTACCGTTGGCTGGAAATTAGGTTGTGCTCGGAACGTGCTATGATAGAGGAGAATACACGCGCGCTCGGGCAGCATTTAAACAAGCTGGACGTGGTCCCGCGGAAGTCTTCCACAGCTTGCTTGGGTTCGCCGCGTGGGGGCAGGATACTTCTCGATGAACGCACCTTTCAACTCCGTTTTGGCCGATCCGCCGGTTTTCTCCAACCGGAAGGACGGCAGCTCGATCTTGGAGCGCATCGGCAAGACGCCTCTGCTGCGGCTGGAACGCATCGGAGCCGAGTTCCCCAATGTCGAGTTCTACGCCAAGGCCGAGTGGTTCAACCCCGGCGGATCGGTGAAAGACCGTCCCGCCCTGAACATGATCCAGCAGGGCGAACGAACTGGCGCATTGCGTCCGGGGAAGACAATTCTCGATGCGACCAGCGGAAACACGGGCATCGCCTACGCCATGATTGGAGCGGCGAAGGGGTATCCGGTCCGGCTGTGCCTGCCGGTGAACGCTTCGATCGAGCGCAAGCGGATCGTTGCTGCTTACGGCGCCGAATTGGAGTTCACGCCCGCCGAGGAAGGCTCCGACGGAGCCATACGCCGGGCGCGCGAGATTTACGCCGCGGACCCTGACCGCTATTTCTATCCCGATCAGTACGGCAACCCGGCGAACTGGCAGGCGCACTATCAATCCACGGCGCCCGAGATTTGGGAGCAGACGTGCGAGCGTATCACGCACTTCGTCGCCGGACTGGGCACCAGCGGCACGTTTGTCGGCGTGGCGCGCCGTTTGAAGGAGCTGAATCCGCGCATCCGCGCCATCAGCCTGCAGCCGGACTCCGCCTTCCACGGACTAGAGGGCTGGAAGCACATGGCCACGGCGATGGTGCCTTCGATCTACGATCCATCCGTAGCCGACGACGACCTGGCGGTGCGCACGGAAGACGCTTACCGGCTGGTGAAGCGCCTGGCTCGCGAGGAAGGGCTGCTGGTCAGCCCGAGCTCGGCTGCAGCGCTGGCGGGCTGCTTCCAGGTGGCGAAGTCGCTTGCGCGCGAGGAGCACGCCGTGCTGGTGACCGTGTTCCCCGATGCGGGAGATAAATATCTGAGCGAGCGCTTCTGGGACGAAGCGTAGCGCGCCGTTCACTGTGCGAGTAGCGAGTTCGTTGAACATGTTGAACCTGAGCGAAGAGATTGCGGGTCGCATGCGCGCGCACGGCGCGAAGACCTATCCGCACGAGTGCTGCGGCGCGCTGCTGGGACGCGATTCTGAAGGTGGCCGAGAGGTCGTGGACCTGCTGCCGCTCGCAAATCGGCGTGAGGACTCGCCCCGCAACCGGTTCTCGATCACGCCGGAGGATTTCCGCGCGGCGGAACAGACGGCAGCGGCGCGCGGGCTCGAACTGGTGGGCTGGTATCACTCGCATCCCGACCACCCGGCGCTGCCCAGCGAGTACGACCGCGAGTACGCCTGGCCGTGGTACAGCTACGTAATCGTGAGCGTAGCAGCGGGTGAGCCGGGCGCGATCACTTCCTGGCGGCTGGCCGAAAGCCGCATGCGTTTCTTGCACGAGGAGATTCTGACCACTGCCCGCGCCGCCCGGTAAGCAAGCGCGAGCAGTGTTCCGCAATCGGACGAGGGGTTCGAGAAGGAGAACGACCATGCCCGTAAAAGTGATCATCCCCACACCGCTGCGGCCCTACGCCGGCAAGCAGCAAAGCGCGGAGTTTGAGGCCAGAACCGTCGGCGAAGCGCTTGAGCGACTGACGTCGCAGTTTGAAGAGCTGCGCAAGCACCTCTACACCGACGACGGCAGAATCCGCAGCTTCGTCAACGTGTACGTGAACGACGAAGACATCCGCTACCTCGAGAAAGAAGCGACGCGGATCCAGGACGGAGATACGATAAGCATCATCCCGTCGATCGCGGGAGGCTCATCGGCTGCGCCCTCGCCTTCAACGGAGGCTCCCGCGGAGGCGAAACTTTCCAAAGAGGAAGTGCTGCGCTACAGCCGCCACCTGATCATGCCCGAGGTGGGCATGGAGGGTCAGCTCAAACTCAAGCAGGCCCGCGTGCTGCTGATCGGCGCCGGGGGCTTGGGCGCGCCGCTGGGCCTCTATCTCGCTGCGGCCGGCGTGGGCCGGCTGGGGCTGGTGGATTTTGACGTGGTGGACTTCACCAACTTGCAGCGTCAGGTGACTTTTTCCACGGCCGACGTGGGCCGGCCAAAGCTCGAAGCCGCGAAGGAGCGGCTCTCGGCGCTCAATCCCGAGATCCAGATCGAAACATTTGAAGCGCGACTCACCAGCGAGAACGCGCTGGACATCCTCCGCGACTTTGACATCGTCGTGGACGGCACGGACAACTTCCCCACGCGCTACCTGGTGAACGACGCCTGCGTGCTGCTGGGCAAGCCCAACGTGTACGGCTCGATCTTCCGCTTCGAAGGCCAGGCCACGGTCTTCGGCATGCCGGGCGGGCCGTGCTACCGCTGCCTCTACCCGGAGCCGCCCCCGCCGGGCCTGGTGCCGTCGTGCGCTGAAGGTGGTGTGCTCGGCGTGCTGCCCGGGATTGTCGGGGCGATTCAGGCCATGGAGACCATCAAGCTGATCCTCTTCGGCGGCGCTGGGGGCCGCGGCGACGCGCTGGTCGGGCGGCTGCTGCTGTTTGATGCGCTGGCCATGCGCTTCCGCGAGCTGAAGCTACGCCGGAACCCGGACTGCCCGCTGTGCGGTGAACGGCGCACGATTACGAAGCTCATCGACTACGAAGAGTTCTGCGGGCTCCGTGGCGCGGAAGCGCCTGCAGCGACGGCACAGGTGCCCGAGGTCACGCCGCGCGAGCTGAAAGCGCGGCTCGACCGCGGCGACGATCTCTTCGTTCTCGACGTCCGCGAGCCGCACGAATACCAGATTTGCAACCTGCGCGGCCATCTGATCCCGTTGGGCGACCTGCCGCGCCGCGTACACGAGCTCGACAGCTCGCGCGAAATCGTGGCCCATTGCCGCAGCGGGAAGCGCTCGGCTGAGGCCGTCGAGTTCCTGCGCAAGGCCGGCTTTCGCAAAGTGTGGAACCTGAAGGGCGGCATCCTGGCCTGGTCCGACGA
>CAZHLD010000105.1:0-6432 GCA_964533185.1 uncultured Acidobacteriaceae bacterium
GCGGCGAGTTACCCGCTGCTCTGGTCGTTGACGCGGTCACCCGCCTGCTCCCCGGTGCCCTCGGCAACGAAGCCTCCGCCCTCCAGGAATCCTTCAGCGAACCCGGCTGTTCCGCTGTAGGGGCGCAGCACTTGTCCCGAGCGAAGTCGAGGGATGTTGCGCCCCTACCGGCGCGGCCGGATCCCGTCCTTCAACCATCGCCACTAGGCACTGGCATTCTCGACTACCCGCACTACACCCGCCCGGCCGACTTTCGCGGCTGGGCTGTCCCCGACGTGCTGCTTGGCGGCAACCACGCCGAAATCCGCCTCTGGCGCCGCAAGATGGCCCTGGCGAAAACTCTCCGCAACCGCCCCGACCTGCTCGCCTCCGCCTCTCTTTCCGACGACGACCTCCGCCTCCTCGACGAGATTCAGGGCAAAGCCTAGCCACAGAGGCGTACCGGACCGGAGCGGCAGATGGCCGGTTGTCTGCATCCCTGCCTGCCGGGACGCCCCGACGGAGACAAGATTCGCTTGCCGCCTGCCAGCGCCTGAAAAGCCCGTTGACCTGTCCCTTCGTACAGTCCTTGCATCTCACGAAACACCCAGAGCTTCAGCCCATTTCGCGGCGCGCCTCTGCTGGTTACACTGATTTGCAGGAGCAGCAAGATGACCCAGCGATCCGCCGGCAAGCGCAAGAGCCACCCATCCTCCGTGAGCCGCACGCAGCTCTCGGTGAAGCACGAGGCGTGTGGCGGTCGCGCCGACTTGACCATCTCCATTGGCCACGGAACAACCACCTACAACGTTCATTGCCACGAATGCGGCTATTCCGAGTCGTGGTCCGAGGGGCAAGCCCCCCGGCAGCTCCTGCACTAGACCCTTGCCCCTGTTTTCGTCTGGATTCATCAACCCAACGCGCGAGAACCCGCAATCGCGCCTTGCGCTTGCAGAAACTCGTGGATCAAAGCATCCGGTAGATGGGCAAGAAGTTGATCGCGAAAATTCAGCAGGAGGGCCGGGGCCTTAGGTGACGAACGCCCCGGCCCAGTTCAATCTCAACCGTCGGTTTTCTGTGGATAGTTCAGTTCGCCCACCTTGCGGATGCGCCACTGCTGCACCAGCGGGTTTTGCCCCGTGGTTTCGAGACGAATGTTGGTGATCGAGTGCCCGGGTCGGCAGGTTACGGAGAACTTCTCCCCGGACGGAGAGGTTACCTCGAACTTTCCAACCTCGTCGTGCAAGGCCTCAGCCGGATCATACGCAATGAGGGTCTCATTGAGATTAATCATCTCGGAGAACCTCCTTTTCTCGGTGATGCACTACTTCGTGGCTATACGCCTGAAATCCGGGGTTGTCAAGCGGTATCCAATAGGCTGGGGTAGTTTTCTGAACAACCCTATCTGTAGTATGAATCACCCCTCCTCGGACCCTCCCGATGCAACGCTTCCCTCGGCACCAACCGGAATTGCATGGCCCGCCCTTGAACCAGAATCCATTCGCAGCCTGGAAGGTTTCCGTTCGCTGGTGTGTAGGGGCGTCCGCCGCGGCGGACGCCCCTTCGCCTGCCTCACCATCGCACCTCACTGGTGGAAAAATCCCCGCCTTTTCGCTATACTTGGCGATTGTCCTCAACGTGCTGGCCCCACCTGAGCGGGTCTGCCGGGATTTCGAGCCATGAACCGAGCCATCGACAAACTGCAAGAGGCGCAACTGCGGAAAGACCTTCCCGCCTTCCGCCCGGGCGACACCGTGCGCGTGCACGTCCGCCTGAAGGAAGGCGAGAGCGATAAGGAACGCATCCAGCCCTTTGAAGGCGTGGTGATCTGCCGCCGCGGCCGCCTGGCCGGCGCCACCTTCACTGTGCGCCGCGTCAGCTTCGGGATCGGCGTCGAGCGCATCTTCCCGGTCAACTCCCCGATGATCAGCACCATCGAAGTCGTCAGCCAGGGCAAAGTCCGCCGCGCCAAGCTCTATTACCTGCGCGGACTCAAGGGCAAGGCCGCCCGCATCAAGCGCGCCGACCGCGTGGAAGTTCCCGCGACTGCCGCCCCCGCCTCCGAATAACGCAGCCTTCAGTTCTCAGTTTTCAATCTCAGAACTAGTCCGAGGGCCCCCAGAGACGGGGGCATTTACTTTTTTCGAGTCTTGCTGCGTTTGAATTCCCCGTGTTGCGGCTCCGATGCGGCATAGGGTCGAACGAAATAATCGAGCACGATGACTGCACAGATTCCGGAAAAACGTTCTTATTGGTGAGCTTCTAGGACACGCAGCGCGTCGCGGGCTGCGCGCGCCACCTCGGGATCAATATCGCGGGCAAACTGGCGCAATTCGGGTTCGAATTTCCGATCCCCGATATCGGCCAAGACGGAGAGAACCAAGGGAAGGTTTTGGCGGCGGTGCAGAGCTTCTTCGAGCAGGGGTTCGGACTGGCGGCCAGCTCGCACTAGGAACATGCCGGCAATGGTGCGCAGGTCCTCATCGGGGGACCCGAGTTCACGGACCAAGGCGCGACCCGGCGCTTTCCAGCCCATGGCACGCCAGGCGGCATACCAGAAAAATAGGTTTGCTGCGCCTAACAACCTCATCAAACCTATTCTAGCACGCCTCTGATCAGATCATCGAAGAGACGTTGTGCTGAATCCATACCTGCTGCTCATGCGTTGCGGAGTGGTTAAACCAGATCGGGAGGATTACTTCGCGGATTCGCGCGTGGCGAAACCGCTGGTGGCCACGGTCGGCCAGAATGACCAAGTCAAAGTGCACGCGAACGGACACAGCATTCTTGATCCGGGGAAAATCCGGCTCGTATTTAGGGAAATGAACGGGACAGCTCAGCAAGATGAGTTTTCCAATTTGCAGGCCCGCGTGCGTGGCCAGCATAGAGATATTTCCCCCGTGGCTATGCGTGATCAGGTTCAGCCCCTGTTCATTGTGCTGTGTGACCCAGGCAAGCAGGTCCTGGGCACCCTGCCCGCGTGCCGGATCGCTGTAGCCTCCCGTCCAATCGAAACGATCCGGGAGGCTGTACAGGTCGGGAACAACGGAGGTGCGGATGTAGGTGTGAAAATCCCCTCCGGGTCTCCACCACTCGGCGGAGCGCCCCCATGTGCCATGCACCAACAGGGTGGTGTCTGCCCCGGCGGCACTCCCGTGTGCTCCAACCTTTCTCTCGGTGAGCCGGCGAAGGACCTCATTTTGCGGGTCCACCCGCGCCAGCACAGTCGCTGCGAGGTCCCGAACCAATTCGTCCGAACTTTCTGCGCCCTGTGCCAAGATTCTCAGAAGACGGGGCCGTTCGGTACTCTGTACCAGATAGGAAGCGGCGGCCGCGACGCGTACCAATGGAGAAGGACTGCGCAGAGATGCCTCGAAGAGTTCTGCTGCGGCGCGCGGGTTGGGATCCTTGTACAAGCGCCGGGCAAGATCGGAGAGGACTTCTGACAATTTTTCCTGCTGATCTTCAGGAGAAGCTTCTTTCCCCATGACTTTTCCATAGCGCTCGAGCAGCTTGCGCTGCAGATTCTGGATGTCAAATTGTCCGCCGCGTCCGGTGAGACTGGGCAGTTGCAGCCGCTCCACATCGTCGCGGGGAAGCAGGTCCTCCTCGGGAGCGATTCCCCCTTTTGCCAGGTCTACTGGCGCTGGCTCTAGGGCACCACTGAGCTGCAGGCCCAAGCCGAGCAGGACGGCGGCCTGAGAGAACCAGGCGACGTCCCCAGTGAGTTCGAAAGCCTTTGGGCCGGGAAGGGGTTCGGTGATCTCAGGGTAGGGCATGAGTGTGCCTCCGGGTAGGGGTCGAGGCAGACTTTATATCACTAAGTTATTTTATTGTAGAGATACTTTATATCGCGAGCGGCTGAAGCCCTAGGGTTGTAGGCCAACGCTCGCTCCCGGCCTCGGGGGACAGAGGCCTTTGCTTTTGGGGCGCAGGGGAAGGCGATCAGCTCTTCCAAGCGGCTTCGGGGCGTGTGATAGAATGCGCGGCTGATGGGGCGACTCTGCTCGACCCGCTACGAACGCGAAGCGCGGCAGCGCGGCTGGACGCGTATCGCCGGCCTCGATGAAGCCGGACGCGGCTCGCTGTTTGGCCCCGTCGTCGCCGCGGCCGTCATTCTCAACCCGCGCCGCCGCATTGTCGGCCTCGATGATTCGAAGAAACTTTCGCCTGAGCGTCGCGCCATCCTCGCCGAGCGCATCCGCGAACACGCCCTCGCCTGGGCCGTGGCCGAAGTCCCCGCCGACCGCATCGACGCGTGGAACATCTACCAGGCTTCGCGCCAGGCTATGACCGCCGCGCTCGAGCAGCTTCGCGTCACGCCCGATTACTTGCTGCTCGACGCCATGCGGCTCGACGTCCTGATCGAGCAGAAGCCGCTCATCAAGGGCGACACGCGGTCGGTTTCCATCGCTGCTGCATCCATTCTTGCCAAGACCTCGCGCGACCGCCGCCTCGAAGAGCTCGACGCTCTCTACCCTCACTACGGCCTCGCCCGCAACAAAGGCTACGGCACGCCCGACCACCTTGAAGCGCTTCGCATCTTCGGCCCCTCGCCGCTGCACCGGTTTTCGTTCGCGCCCGTCCGTGAGTCCGCCTGCTGGTCCTCCGGCGCCACCCAGGAGCCTTTGCCGCTCGTGACCTCCTGACGTCGCGGCATCGTTCTCCAATCTGCCGATTGACCCTGCCTTTGCATCACCCTAAAATGAAGCTATGAGCGATCTCCTCCAGAAAGCTTTTGCCGAGGCGGCCAAGCTACCGAAGGAAGAGCAGGACGCCCTGGCCGCGCTTTTGCTCGATGAGCTGGCCTCCGAGCAGCGCTGGTCGAAGGCCCTCGCCTCGTCGCAGGACAAGCTTTCTGCACTCGCCGATGAAGCTCTGGCGGAACATCGCTTCCTTAAAGACACCTAAATCCACCTACCGCTGGACGATAGCTCTATTGCAACTGGAAGACGCATTGGACGGACGCGCTGACGCTCATCTTGTCGGGCGAGACCGAGGGTAGAGGAAACGACGGCGCCTTCCTGGCAAAGCCGGAGTTGGAGTCGGAGCCGGATACCGTGATCGTTTCCATGACGGCATATTGCATCTGTTGTTCCAGGCGGACGATTCCGGCGAGTTGCTTGACGTCGACGGTGACGTAGCGGACGGGGCCGAGTTTGCGGCTGTTGCCGAGAGCAGCGCGGGCCCGAGCCTCGGCACGGCGCATGGCTTCGGCCACGGCTTTTTGTTTGGCGCCTTCTTCGTCCTCGAGCGTGTAGATGAGCGAGCGGAATTCGGTGATGCCGTCCTGTATGGATTCATCCATCAGCGGGCCGATTTTGGCGAAGTCGCGCACACGCAAGGTGATGTTCCCCGAAACGCGGTAAGACCGAGATCGCTGCTTCTTCTCGTCGTAGCTGCCTGTCGGCACGACGGTCAGTGCGCCCAGCGAGACATCTGCTTTGGCCAGGCCGTTTCGCTCGGCGAGCTGAACAATCCGCTGCATTGCGCGCGCGGCCTGGTCGTACGCCTTCCGCAGCTCTTTGTCCTGGGCGGACACCTGGAAGTTGAGCTTGGCGAGATCCGGGTCGGTTTCATAGGCACCCTCGGCCTGAATGGTCAGCGTGTCGGCAGGTACTTTCACGTCTTGCGTCTGTGCGGATACATTTCCGGAGCACACGAACAATAGGATCATCAGAATCACAGTTCGTCTCATTGGTCCTCCTCAGAACCCGGGCTTGATTACCACAGATGTGAGTATTGGCCCAAGAGTTTGCGTTCTTCGCTGCCGGGGACGTCGCACTCAGATTTCTCGCCTGCCTCCGACCGCTGGCTTTACCCATTGGAACCTTGCCCTGTTGCGCCCGTTTTAACCCCACCTGCCGCCGTGTTACGTTGGGTTTGCTGCTCTGGCCTGCTTTTGACCGGACATGGCCTGAGCTTGCCGCTGCCGGAGAGTGCAGCGGCGGCCCCTTTGCGGCACGCACCGGTGTCTTTACCATTGTGCGCCTGGCGCTTCGGGGCTTCACCCTGCAGGGAAGCCGGGCTGTGAGTCGTTGATGGCCTACAACAAAGCCAAAATCGTCGAAGCCGCGCAGAAGAATCTCAACCAGGGCCGCATCTCGCAGGCCATCGTCGATTACCAGCAGATCCTGCGTCACGAGCCCCGCGACCAAGTTACCCTGATGACCATCGGCGACCTGTTCGTCCGCCAGGGCAACACCTTCCAAGCTCTTGAGTACTTCGAGCGTCTCGCCAATCTTTTCCTCAACGACGGCTTCATCACCAAAGCCATTGCCATCTACAAAAAAATCGCCAAGCTCGCCCCGGAGGAGACTCGCCTGCTCGAGCGTCAGGCAGAGCTTTATGTGCAGCAGGGGATCTTGAGCGAGGCTCGCCCGCTCTACCTCCAGCTTGCCGAATCGCATCTCAAGGCCGGCCGCCAGCCGCAGGCCGTGGGCCTGCTGAAAA
>CAZHLD010000106.1:0-4630 GCA_964533185.1 uncultured Acidobacteriaceae bacterium
CCGACGCCGGCGCCCTTGTGCTTGCCGCCGCGGGCTTCTTCGGGCGGGGCGTAGGAGCCCTGGGCAACCAGCGCGCCGTGGAAATCAATGGCGGCGATGGCCGCGTCGTCAAAGTTCATGCGGAGCCTGGGGTCACGCGTGGAGAAGATATCGTCGTCGCGGGCGTCGAGGTCTTGGGCTGCACAGCCGAGCCGGCGCGCGACAGCGGCGAAGATCTGGTCGCGCATGTTGCGGGCAGCAGCGATGCAGGCGTTGCCGGCCATGAAGGTGACGCGGCTGGAGTAGCTGCCGAGGTCGATGGGGGTGAGATCGGTATCGGCGGCGACGAGCCTGATGCGTTCGGGACGGACGCCCAGGACTTCGGCGACGATTTGAACCTGAATGGTGTCCGAACCCTGGCCGATCTCGGAGGCGCCGGAGAAGACGGTGACGGCGGCGTCGCGGTCGATTTTGAGGTTGATGGTGGTGTGGGGCATGTTGGAGCGGATGATGGGGTTCGCTGCGCCGGAGACGTAATGGCTGCAGGCAAAACCGACGCCGCGGCCATAGGGGAGCTGGCCTTTTTTCTGATTCCAGCCGGAGCGCTCGACGACTTTTTCAATGCATTCGGGGAGGCCGTAGCTGGTGACGCGCAGGCCGTTGACGGTGATGCAGGGGGCCTTGAGCAGATTGCGGCGGCGGACTTCAGCGGGGTCGATGCCGGCGTCGTGCGCGAGCTCGTCGAGAAGGGCTTCGAAGGCGAAGCGGACGTTGACCGTGCCGTGGCCGCGCATGGCGCCGCAGGCGGGCTTGTTAGTGAGCACGCGGTAGCCGTCGTAGCGGACAGCGGGGATGTCGTAGATGGCCCCAAGCAGCGCGCCGGAGTAAAGCACGGTGACGGGACCGTAGCCGCAATAAGCGCCGCCGTCTTGCACGACGCGCGCGGCGACGGCCTGGATTTTGCCTTCGCGTGAGATGCCGACTTTCATGTCTACAATGGTGATGGGCCGGCCGCGGTGGGCGAGGAAGACTTCCTCGCGCGTGTAGGTGATCTTCACCGGGCGGCGGGCTTTTCTGGCCAGCACCGGCGCGGCGACTTCGAGCGGGATGACTTCGCTTTTGCCGCCAAATCCGCCGCCGACCATGGCCTTGATGACACGGATCTGGCTCATGGGCATTTCGAGGACTTCCGAGAGAGTGCGGTGGAGGTAGTAGGGCACCTGCGTGGAGGAGTGCACGGTGAGGCGGCCGTCGGGCTCCCAGATGGCCAGGGTCGAGTGCGGCTCCATCGCGGCGTGGGTGACCTCGGCAGCGAAGTAGCGCTGCTCGCGAACGAAGGCGCAGCCGGCAAAGGCGATGTCGGGGTCGCCGAAGACGTGGTGGTACTCCTTTTCGATGTTGTGCGGGCGCTCAGCGTGGATCCAGTTGGACTCCGCCTTCATGGCCTCGATTGGGTCGAAGAAGGCGGGGAGAAGCTCGTATTCGACCTGGATGAGGTCGAGCGCTTGCTCGGCAATTTCGGGCGAGGTGGCGGCGACGGCAGCGACGTTGTCGCCGATGTAGCGGGCCTTATCGAGGGCGAAGACGCGCTCGTCGTGGCCGATGGGAAGGATGCCGTAAGGGTTGGGGGCGTCCTTGCTGGTGGCGATAGCTTTGACGCCGGGAAGCGCTTCGGCGCGCGAGGTGTCGATGGAGCGAATGATGGCGTGGGCGTGCGGTGAGTGAAGGATGAGGCCGCAGAGCATGCCGGGGACGGCGAGGTCGTCGGCATAGCGGGCGTGGCCGGTGACCTTGCCGGGCGCGTCTGTCATGGGAAGCGGCTTGCCGATGACGGAATGTTGGGCCACGGTTAGCTCCCCACCGGCGCAGACCTGGCCACGCGCGAAGCGGCGGCGCGCTCGATGGCGTAGCGGACCGATTCGTAGATTTGCATGTAGCCGGTGCAGCGGCAGAGGTTGGAAGAAAGCGCAACGCGGATTTCGTCGAGCGAGGGATTGGGATTGCGGTCGAGCAGGGCTTTCGTGGCGATCAGGAAGCCGGGCGTGCAGAAGCCGCACTGCGCGCCGCCGGCCACAGCGTAGCCTTCCTGCACGGCTGAAAGCTCGCCCGCCGGGGCGATGCCTTCGACCGTGGTGATTTCCGCGTCTTGCACGCAGGAGGCGATGGACACGCAGGAGAGCATGGGCACGCCGTCAATGAGTACGGCGCAACAGCCGCAGCTGGAGTCGTCGCAGCCGCGCTTCGAGCCGGTGAGGCCGAGGTCCTCGCGGAGGACGTCGAGGAGGAGTTTACTGGGAGGCACGGCGACTTCGTGGGATTCGCCGTTGATTATGAGGCGGATGAGTTCTTTGGTCATCGTTTTCCGTTATCCGCTATCCGTTTCCGTTCTTGGAAGGGGCGTATGGCCATACGCCCCTACGAAAAAACTACCGGCCAGAAGCCGGCGCTCCATGTGCAGGCGGGCCACCGGCGCTACCTAATACCGCGGGACGGCAGGATCGATCTCGGTGGACCAGCGTTCGATGCCGCCCGCCAACGAGTGCGCTCCATCGACGCCCTGCGCGCGAAGCCAGGCCACGGCATCCAGGCTGCGGCGGCCGTGGTGGCAGTAAACGACGATGTCGTCGGCCTGCTCGAAGAGCGCGAGGTTCGACGGCAACGTGCCCAGCGGGACAAGCTTCGCGCCGTCGATGCGGCAGAGGTCGTGCTCCCACGGCTCGCGGACGTCCACGAGCAGGAATTGGTGGCCGCGGTCGAGGCATTGTCTGACGTCGCGCGGGGTGATTTCGAGATCGGTCATCGATCTGCCTAACTTGTAGGGGCATGATTCATCGTGCCCTTACGAACCGACGACTGCCGGCTAGAAACAAGCCAATAGACAAGGCGGACAGGCTGAAGCCTGTCCTACTTAATAGCCGAAGTCGGCGGGCGCGGAGAGCGCGTGCTGCTTGACGCCGAGCTCCTCGACGCGGCAAGCGCCGAGCAAATCCATGCAGGCGCGGCGGCCGGGCACGCTGAGGACCCAGCGCTCGAGCCATTTCTCAAAATCTTCGAGCTTGCGCGACTGCTCGTGGTACTGGCGGAAAAACGCATGGTCGCGGCCGCAGTAGCCCTGCACGGGCGAGGGATGCGCGCCCCAGGGCTCGTGTACGACGGCAGTGACCAGAAAACCTGGTACCAGCGTGCGGTTGGGGTCGGAGGCGATGACCTCGGGCGCGACGATCTCTTCGGCGACAACGATGACCTTGCGCGAGGCGCGCGCGCCATCCACGGCCACGCCCAGGTTACCCCAGAGGTGGGCGTTGCCGCGCTCGTCGGCGCGCTGGACGTGGAGAATGGCGACGTCAGGCTTGAGCGCGCGGACGGCGATGAGTTTTTCTTCGTTCACGGGTGAGGGAAATTCGCGGAGGTTGCCGTTTTTCTTAAGCAGGTCGCTGCCGAGAGTCGAATAGGTGGGCATGAAAGGGACGCCCAACGCGCCAGCGTGGAGAGCAAGCGCAATCGTGAAATTTGAATAGTCCACCATCTGCACCGGACGGGGGATATTTTCCTCGACGGCGCGGCGGAAGCAGTAGCCCAGGCCTTCGGAGACGTTGCCGACCCAAGCGGCCATCACGCGCGAGACGCAGCCGGCACCGATCATCTGGTCGAAGAGAATGTCGGAGATGGGGCCGACCAGGGCGAGGTCGCGGCGGCCCTGACGAATAATCTGGTGTCCGGCGGCGAAGGGAATCATCTGCTCGAGCTGCGCGCCAAGCAGGACCATCGAGCCGGAAGGGACGTGGTCGGCAATGGCCCGGCGCATGGAGACGAGTTTGGAAGCAGCCGGCACGGACTAGCGTCCTTTCCAGACCGGGGCGCGTTTTTCGAGAAATGCGCGGATGCCTTCGCGGGCGTCGTCGGACTTCATCAGCTCGTCGAGATAGACTTTCTCAACTTCCTGCAAACGGGCGTCAAAGTCGGCGTCGAGGCGGGCGCGGAGCTGCTGGCGCGTGAGGCGCAGGGCGACGGGGCTCAGCGCGGTGAGCTCGCCGAGCAAGCCTTCGACGGCCGACTTTAGCGTGGCATCGGGCACGACGCGGGTGACCAAGCCAAGCTCGGCGGCTTCGCGCGCGGAGATGCTGCGGCCGGTGAGGATCAAATCGAGCGCGGCGCGCAAGCCAGCGAGCTGCGGAAACGTAATCAGCGCGACGGGCGGGAAGCAGGCCAGCTTGATCTCCGGCTGGCCGAAGGTGGCCGACTCAGCGGCAATGACGAAATCGCAGAAGGTGGCCAGCTCCATGCCACCGCCAAGACAGTGGCCGTGGACGACGGCGATGGTGACGGCGTTGGTGCGCGCCATGCGGCGGAAGACGTCGTGGAAGGCGGTGAGCATTTCGCCGATGCGCTCGGGCGTATGGTCGGCAATTTCGACGCCGGCGGAAAAGGCCTTTGTGCCAGCGCCAGCGAAGATGCGGAAGTCGCAGGAAGAAGTGTCTGCCTCAACGGCGCGGGAGAGCTGGCGCATCATCGGGATATCGATGACGTTAAGCGGAGGCCGGTCGAGCGTGATCCAGGCGGCGCAGCGGGCGTCGTCAATCTGATAGTGGACGGTCTCAGCGGTGGGCTGATTGGCGCTCATGAGCCTATCCAGAAGCCTTTGGGATCGAGT
>CAZHLD010000106.1:4730-6426 GCA_964533185.1 uncultured Acidobacteriaceae bacterium
TGCTGGACGCGCTCGACGAGGCGTCGGCGGTCGTGCTCGAGCAGGACGACGGTGCGCTGCGCGAGGCAGGCGATGTCGCAGGCGCCGCCGGAGCCGGGCAGGCGAACGTGCCTGCCGTCGCGGCTGCCCCAGGTGGAGTTGAGGTTGCCCATGCGATCCACTTCAGCGGCGCCGAGGAAACCCACGTTGACACGGCCCTGCTGAAGCAGGCCCATAACGTCGAGCATGGTGCCGCAAAGAGTGGCGCGAAGCAGGTTGGGCGGGTCGGCCATGGTGTAAAGCAGCTCGGGGGCAGGCTCTTCACGGATGACGCCGTTTTCATAAAGGCCGATGGCATTCGGAGCGTGCGTGCGGTGGGCGACGAGGAAAGCCAGCATGGGCAGCCTCATGCCGACAAAAACCAGTTCGCCATCGCGAATCTCGCCAGCGGCGGCGACGACCATGCGTTCGCTGGCAGTGCAGGGGCGGGCGGGGGCTTCGGTTTGGGGGCGAGTGGGCATGAAGGCGTTGTCCGTTATCCGCCGAAGACGAAAGCGGCAGCATCCCTCGACTGCGCTCGGGACAAGAGCCGCCGCACTCCAAAGGCACCGGCAAGAGTGCCGGTGCCACCAAGACTGGCGCTACTCCATGGAGCCTTTGGGAGCGATCCACTTGGGCTCGTTGGCCTGAATCTGCTCGATCAGCCGGACGTCTTCGGGCGTGGGCAGCACGTCCTTGACGTACTCGCCGTATTTCTTTTCGTCGAGGAGCTCGCCGGTGACGCTATAGGGCTGATTGGCGAACTCGCCGATGTGGCGATTGAACTTGATGTCGGGCACGTAGAGCGGCGCGGCGCCGGCGGGCAGGCTCCTATTGATCTGCTCGATGAGCTTCTGGCATTCCTGGTGATAGAGCTCGCGGCTGTACTCGTTCATGCGGCCGAGGTCGGCTTCCTGTTTGGCCTGCGGCTCGTCGTAGCGGCCCTTGAGTCCCCAGACGTAAAACCAGTGCGCGGAGCTGGAGCGATCCACGCCGAAGAGATCCAGGCTGACCGGAATCCATTTGTTGATGAACTTCTGGACGATACCGATGGGCACGATGCCGGCCTTGACGATGCGCTTGATGCCGTCCTGGCCGGTGCCCAGGTGGAAAGACTCCTCCTTGAGCATGGGGATCATGGATTGGGCCAGCGGGGCAAAGCCGGAATAGCTGAGCATGGTGAGCTGGAACTTGCCGTCGCGGTCCACGAAATCGGTGTAGGTGAAGAAGTCCAGCCAGTGGTTGACGTCCTGATTGAAGGCGCCGAGCAGGCGTTTGTGGTCGAAGGCGCGGCGCTCGAGCATCTTCTGCGCTTCGACGCGGCCGGTGTAGCCGAAATAGTTGATGAGCAGGTGGCACATCTGCCAGCCGTGGCGCATCTCCTCGGTGACGACGCGGCAGAGCGACTGGCGGTCGTGCTCGCTGGGCGAGTTCAGGAAGAGCTTGCGCTGTTGCTCGACCGAGGCGAACTCGGTGTCGCCCTGATAGACGATGAGGTTGAGCAGGGCGTCGCGCATGCGCTGGTCGGGCATCTGGATGACCCGCTCCCACTTGGGGCGGCCTTTGAAGGCGCCAAACTCGATTTCGTTCGAGCGGGTGGGGCCGAACTTGGCCTCGAACTGATAGTTGGCGATTTCGGGGTAGTCCACGCCGATGTCCTTGCGCCAGACGCGGAACA
>CAZHLD010000107.1:0-6407 GCA_964533185.1 uncultured Acidobacteriaceae bacterium
CACTCCACCTCAGGCGGTCAGGGCCGATTGCTTTTCGCGACACCCAATCGCTCCTCGCGTAGTGCGTGAGCATTACCTTGCGGCTGCTCGCGTTGACAGGCTCGAGGGTGCGGCGTAAGATGGCCGCCCATGCGTGAGCTTGTCACTTCATGATCGGCCAGACTGTCTCTCACTACCGCATCCTCGAAAAACTCGGTGGTGGAGGCATGGGTGTGGTGTACCGGGCCGAAGACTCCCGGCTCGGTCGCAGCGTAGCGCTCAAGTTTCTGCCCGAAGGGCTCCCGGCCGAGGCCCAGTCCGTGGAACGCTTCCAACGGGAGGCGCGTGCCGCCTCTGCACTCAATCATCCCAACATCTGCACGATTCACGACATTGATGAGCACGAAGGGCGTCCCTTCATCGTGATGGAGCTGCTCGAGGGCCAAACGCTCAAGCACCGCCTGGCCAGCAAACCGATTGAGACCGCCGAGCTGCTCGAGCTCTCCATCCAGATCGTGGATGCCCTCGAAGCCGCGCACGCCAAAGCTATCGTCCACCGAGACATCAAGCCCGCCAATCTTTTTGTCACTCAGCGCGGCCAGGCCAAGGTCCTCGATTTCGGACTCGCCAAGCTGATGGAGCGGCGCCGCGTCGGAGAAGCCGTAGGGGTGTCCGCCCTGGCCACCGCGGGATCCTCCGAGGGGCTCCTGACCAGCCCCGGGTCAACCCTGGGGACCCTCTCCTATATGTCGCCGGAGCAGGCCCGCGGGCAGGAATTAGACGCCCGTACCGACCTCTTCTCGTTTGGCGCTGTCCTCTACGAGATGGCCACGGGCCGGCCCGCCTTCCCGGGTAACACTTCAGCGGTGATCTTCGACGCCATCCTGAACCGCGTGCCCACGCCGCCCTCACACCTGAACCGTGGCGTGTCTCCTGAGCTTGAGAAGATCATCAACAAGGCCCTCGAGAAAGAGCGCGCCTCGCGCTATCCCGGCGCTGCGCAACTCCGTGCCGACCTCGAACGCCTGAAGCGGGAAATGGATTCTGGCCGCGCCGCGGTCGCCGCCGTCCCCACAGAAAAATCCCTTGCCGTGCTGTACTTCGAAAACCTGAGCGGGGTCAAGGACGACGAATACTTCCGCGACGGCATGACCGAAGACATCATCACCGAGCTCTCCAAGATCAGCCAGCTCCACGTCTTCCCCCGCGCGGAGATGCTGGCCTACCGCGATAAGCCGGTGACTGCTCCCCAGGTCGGGCAGGAGCTCAGCGCCGCGTACGTGCTCAGCGGCAGCCTGCGGCGCGCCGGCAACCGACTGCGCATCACCGTACAGTTGGTGGAGACGCGCACCCGCCATTCGATCTGGGCCGAACGCTACGACCGGCAGCTCGAGGACGTATTCGCCATCCAGGACGAGCTCGCCCAGAGCATTGCCAAGGCTTTGAAGGTGATGCTCACTGAAAGCGAAAAACGCGCAATCGCCAAGACCCCGACGGCTGATGTTCGCGCCTACGACTTCTACCTGCGCGGCCAGCAGTTTTTCTATCACTTCCGCCGGCGCGGATATGACTTTGCCAAGCAGATGTTCAGCCGCGCGATCGAGATTGACCCTCGCTATGCGCGCGCGTATGCCGGCGTCTCCAACTGCCACTCCTATCTATACATGTACTGGGATGCCACCGAAGAGAACCTGAGGGCTGCCGAGAGCGCCAGCCGGAAGGCCCTCGAGCTCGATCCTGAGCTTGCCGAAGCCCATGTGGCGCGCGGCCTGGCCGTCTCTCTCAACAAACAGTTTGACGAAGCGCAGAAAGAATTTGAAGCCGCTATCCGCCTGGACCCGAAAAACTTCGATGCCTACTATTTTTACGCCCGTGCCTGCTTCCAGCAGGGAAATCTGGAGCTGGCGGCGCATCTCTTTGAGAAGGCCTCGGAGATTTCCCCGGATGATTACCAGGCCCCGTCACTCCTCGGGATGGTCCTAGTCGGGCAAGGCCGCAAGGCCGAGGCCCAGTCGGCCTTCGGTCGCGCCCTTCGTGCCGCCGAAAGGCACCTCGAGCTGCACCCCGATGATGCCCGGGCCTTGTACCTCGGCGCGAATGCGCTCTGCCAGCTCGGCGAGCGCGAGCGCAGCCTCGAATGGGCGCGGCTGGCACTCGCCATTGACCCCGACGACGCCGGGATTCTCTACAACGTGGCCTGCGTCTATGCCCTGCAGGGAAAGGTCGAAGAGGCCATCGACTGCCTGGATAAAGCCATGATCCACGGGTTCTGGTACAAACGCTGGGCCGCCCACGACTCCGATCTGGACAACGTGCGCAATCATCCCCGCTTCAAAGCCCTGATGGAAGAGTCATAGAGCACCCCGCCGGGAGCTACCTCTGCTTGCCAGCACATCGAAGATTCGCGTGTTAGCGTGAACCAATATGCATGGTGGAGGCGGGGGGAGTCGGAATATTCACGGGCATTGATAACACGCAATTTATTCAAATTGCGATACGATCAAAACGCTGAAAACAGCACAATGGCCCCCAACTGGAACGTAACTGGAACGCGGGGATTTTCACTTTTCCATCCCTGTTTCTGCCCAGCGAACGCCGGCAGGCTGCGGATCGCCTATCCCGACAGCGTTGAACGAGACATCAATGCCCCCGCCTTCTGGGCCACGGCGTCGGCATGCTTCTCGACGGCCTGCTCGTCGAGAGCGTCAACTTGCGCCGTCTCAGCTGCTCCTCCTGCGGCGGAGATCTCCTTGGCCACCGCGTCGAGCTTGGCAAGGGTGCGGCCGGCGAGGAAGACCTTCGCCCCCCTCGCGCGCGAAGGCACGGGCGCATGGCGACGCGCACCGCACGCTCAGGCGTCGACCAGGACCTTGAAACCGCCGTAGACTATGCGCTTGCAGTCGAAGGGCATCGACTTCGGATCCATCATGTTTGCGAGTCGCGCGTCTTTCATGACCTTGGCGTTGACGCGATCGCGATGCGCTCGCGACTTGAACACGATCCACGAGAACACCACCGTCTCGCCGCGCTTGAGCTTGATCCTTCGCGGGAACGGAACCACCCCCTTCACATTGAGGTCGTCGCCGGCGCACTCCCGGAACTCGAGGGCGCCGTGCTCCCGCCAAACCCTGCCCGCCTTCTGCGCCATGCGGCGGTAGGCCTGCAGGTTTTTCTTCGGGACGGGCAAGACAAATCCATCTACGTACTTCATGTGAGCTCTCCTTTGGTCACGTTTTCAATCGTTGCTGGCCATTTTTACGACCGCCGCACGAGATAGATGCACGGTCATGTTTGCTCAGGCCCTCGCCAGCAATTCGGCGAGACGGTCGAAGCGCAAGCTAACTTCGCAGAGGAACAAGTGCGCGCAGCTGCCCATCGCGCAAGTATAGCCCAACCCAGACCACCACGCCGAGAACGACTGGGCCGAAGAATGGATCGCCGATGCGCACGTGGGTCGCAGTTGCACCGCCAAGATAGGCCGTCAGCAAGATCGCGCCAAGAACGGAGGAGCGCGGAATGACATAGACAACGGTACAGCTCAACTCGAGGATCCCGATGCCGAGAGCGAGGCTCTCAGGATATCCGAGCCGAACGAATTCCTGTACAAGAAAAGCCGGCTTGATCAATTTCATGGCGCCGCTGAAGAGCAGCATCAGTACCGGCAGGGAGCTGATGACGCGTCCGGCCCAGAGCCTCTTCTTCGAGACGGGAGCAGTCTGAGGTTCCAATTGCATGTATTTTTCCTCCAGTGGTCTTTCTATCGTAAATCAATAGATGCGTGAAATCGCTTCCGGTGATGCAGGAAGTCACTGCAGTGCTGGTCCCTAGCCGCCGGCAATGGCTCCGATGATGAACAAGGGCTCCGCCCCCAACGCGACCGCGTCGGGCAACGGGGCGTCCGGAGGCTCGTGGGACAGGTCCTCTCCGCAAGCGAAGTACCGCAAGAATGGCCGGCGTTGTTGCGTGACGTGGTCGCGGATCGTCCCGTGCAGCATCGGATATCGGGCCTCGAGAGCGTCGAGGACCGAGCGTTGCGTAACCGGTCCTTCAACCTGAAGTTCCACGTCGCCGTTGACCTGCGCCAGCGTCCGCAGGTGCGCCGGGAGTACGACTCGAATCATGGCAGCGTCTGTACCTCGACAGAAAGCACAGCCGGAAGATCTCGCACGATTGGAGCCCAGCTATCCCCGGCGTCGGCCGAAACGTACACCTGCCCACCGGTGGTGCCGAAGTAAACGCCGCACGGATCGAGTCGGTCCACGGCCATGGCGTCGCGGAGCACGTTGACGAAGCAGTCGCGCTGCGGCAGGCCTTTCGTAAGCGCCTCCCACTCGTTTCCGCCCGTCCGGCTGCGGTACACACGCAGCTTGCCATCGGGCGGAAAGTGCTCTGAGTCGCTCTTGATGGGGACGACGTAGATGGTCTCCGGCTCGTGCGCGTGAACGTCAATCGGGAACCCGAAGTCCGTCGGCAAGTTCCCGCTGACCTCTTGCCACGACTCGCCGGCGTTGTCGCTGCGCATCACGTCCCAGTGCTTCTGCATGAACAGCACCTTCGGGCGCGATGGGTTCATGGCGATGCGGTGCACGCAGTGGCCCACCTCGGCTTCCGGGTTGGGGATGTACTGGGACTTCAGCCCGCGGTTGATCGGCCTCCACGTCTTGCCGGCGTCGTCGGTGCGGAAGGCGCCCGCCGCGGAGATGGCGATGTACATCCGCCGGGGATCGCTCGGATCGATAAGGATCGTGTGCAGGCACATCCCGCCGGCGCCTGGCTGCCACTGGGGGCCTGTACCGTGGCCGCGAAGACCGGCGAGTTCCTGCCACGTCTTTCCCCCGTCGGTCGAGCGGAACAGCGCGGCGTCTTCCACGCCGGCATAAACCGTGTCCGGATCGCTCAGTGACGGCTCCAGGTGCCAGACGCGCTTGAACTCCCAGGGGTGCTGTGTGCCGTCGTAGAACTGGTGTGTGGTTAGCGGTTTGCCGGTTTCAGGTGACGTGTCGTAAACGAATTTGTTGCTCTCGCCCTTGGGGGTGCCGTCCGGCGCGGTGGTCGGTTCGCCGGGGGGTGTTCCGGGTTGGTGCCAAGTTGCGCCGCCGTCGTCCGAGCGCTGAATGATTTGCCCGAACCAGCCGCTGGTCTGCGACGCATACACACGGTTCGGGTCCGCGGCGGATCCCTTGACGTGGTAAATCTCCCAGCCGGCAAAGTGAGGGCCGCTGACGTCCCATCGTCCGCGCTTTCCGTCCGACATCAACACGAATGCGCCCTTGCGTGTACCCACCAGTACTCGGACTCTGCTCATACCGTTCTCCTTTTAGAGTTTCGCGAGGATCCTATACGACAAGCATGCTTTTCCTGCGGGATACTCGCGGCACTGATCCTGTGCGCCGCGCGGGAAGTTCATCGTGGGCCGCCGAGAAAACTTTAGGCCAGCCCGTCCGCTTCCGCGTCCGGGCGGGAACTGAGCTCCAACGATCGGGGCACACGGAGCTTCATGCGACCCACGCCGGCAGCTCCGCAAGCCGCCTGTCGCTCTCCGCAAGTTGCTCATCGTTCGGCGTGCCATATGCGGTGTAGAACGCCGCCAAGCCAAGCGCAGGGCAAAGCAGTGAGCACGAGCGCGATCGGAAACCAGCGTGGGCCTAAGTCCATGCCGCTCGTGGCGATGACGCCGGCTACGCTCAGTACGAGCCCTACAACCCCCAATGCCAAAGCGTGACGCATCGAAGCGTGAGGTGCGAACCTTGCGGCGATGTAGCTTCCAACGACGGCGTAAACGCTCCGATAGGATAGCGCCAGAAGGTTCAAGCCCGGGTCATGCATCGGCTGGCCCCACGGCGGATACACCCCGAGCACATGCAGCACTTGGTCGGTGCCGAGCGAAAGAACTACGACCGCGAAAAACCCCAAGAGTACGGCACCCGTGCTTCGCCCCAGGCGGCGGGGATGCGTACTCGTTTTTGTCGTTGGAATTGTCATTGGATCTCCTGAGCCAGGATCGACGCAAACAGCTCGGCGAGCACGGCAAAGGAAAGCAGAACTTTTCCCTTTTGGAGCGCCACATCAAGAGCTTGTCGAGGCTTCGAATCGGGCAGGAGCAATGCGCTGACCAAGACGTTCGAATCCAAGACGCGGCGCAATTATGCGCCCTTCAGAAGGGAATCCAATATCTCCGGTGTGAGTCCCCGAGCCTTTGCCTTACGCCCCACTTCATCGAGCACTTGCTGCAGCGACGGGTATTCGCCGGCCGCGAGCTCACGAAGCCAAAGGCTCAACAAGGCCTGAATCTTCCGCTTCTCCTCGGGAGCGGCGGAGTTGTAGGCCCGTGCCGTTTCCGGGTCCAGAGGAATTGTAATTGTGGGTTTCGGCATCGTCCTTATCTTCAAGCATTGTACGGCAAGAATGCACTGGCCGCCACAGACAGA
>CAZHLD010000108.1:0-6275 GCA_964533185.1 uncultured Acidobacteriaceae bacterium
TAGGCGCAGGGGGCATCGAAATGTCTCTTTCATCTCCAGGGATTGCGATCCTGTTCGAGCATTCCGAGTGGTTTCAACCACTGTTTGCTGAGCTCGAGCGGCGCGGCATCCCCTGCGACCGCTTGCTCGCCGCCGAACTTTCCTATGATCCCCGTGCACGTACCTCTCAATATGCACTGGTGGTCAACCGCATGAGTCCCTCGGCCTACCTGCGTGGGCATGGCAACGGCATCTTCTTTGTGCGGGAGTACCTGCGCCATTTGAAAGAGATCGGGGTGGAGGTGATCAACGGCTACGATGCCTACCTAGTGGAAACCTCGAAGGCAACGCAACTAGGGATTTATGAGGCGCTGGGGATTCGCTACCCTCGCGCCCGGGTGATCAATCACCCGTCGCAGGCAGTGAGTGCGGCCCAGGGGATGGATTATCCGGTGATGGTGAAACCAAACATTGGCGGCAGTGGCGCCAAAATCCAACTCTTTCACGAGCGCGGGGAGTTGGTGACGGCAGTTCGGTCGGGCACGCTCGATTTGGGGATCGATAGCACAGCGCTGGTGCAGGAGTTTTTGCCGGTTGACGAAGGTGCGATTGTACGGATCGAAGTCCTGAACGGGGAATTTCTCTACGCAATTAAAGTATTTCCTCCCCCCGGAGAAGGATTCAATCTGTGTCCCTCAGATATCTGCCGGGAAGAACAAGAGGCGATGATTGCCCCAGCTACCAATGTGGGCTATTGTCCAGCAACACCGGCAAAGCGTGCCATGCGCATCGAGGTCTTTACGCCTCCCCAAGAGGCGATTGAAGCTGCGTTGTGCCTTGCCCGAGCTGCTCATCTGGATGTCGGGGGTATCGAGTATCTAGTGAACGCCCGGGATGGTGGACTTTATTTTTATGACATCAACGCGCTCTCGAATTTCGTCACCGATGCACCGCGCATCGTAGGATTTGATCCTTTCGAGCGCTTGGTCGATTTGATTCTCAGCCGCATCCATCAGGAAGCTTTCCGGAAGTAGGCGCCCCCACTAGGCATCAGTCGCCTGCCAGACACTCGCCCCGCTGGGCCGATGATACTGTCCACCGCAGGCGGATGGGAACGTAGGTCGTTCCGATGAAGAGCATCGGAACACAAAGGGCGTGTCCCGCTACAAAGCGTCGGGACGCCCCGATAAAGATCATCGGGGTAAACTCCGAGCGCGCCGCCAGGATAAGTTCCATAAAGCAAGGGCCGATTCGCTTTACGAGAATTGGCCCTTTTCTTTTTTCAATCGGTTGCATGCCAGTGGCCGACCACCGCGAGTTGACATATAGATGCAGTTATGGATATGCTTTGATGTATGCGGACGACCATCAATCTGCCTGACGACCTATTGGCCCGGGCCAAGCGGGTGGCCCTTGAATCGGACACAACGGTCACCGAACTGATCGCCGACGCGTTGCGCGAGGCGCTGGCGCGGAAGAAGGCCCGTCCAGCGAGCCCGGTATCGCCGATGCCGGTCTATTCACCCCCGAGCGGAGAAGGCGGCTTGCAGCCCGGCGTGGACTTGGACGACACGGCTGCGCTCTTTGATCTGATGGACGAAGCGGATGCTGCTGATCGACGTTAATGTCCTGATCTACGCGCATCGCGCTGACGCTGCCGACCACGTCCGATACCGCGCTTGGCTGGAGCAAACGCTTGACTCGGATTCTTTATGCGGTGTGTCCGACTTGGTTTTGAGCGCCGTGGTACGGGTGGTAACCCATCCGAGAATCCATCGCAGGCCCACACCTCTCCCGGAAGCGCTGCAATACGTGGAGTGGTTGCGAGGGCACCCCCGCTGCCTCCCAATATCGCCGGGGCAACGGCATTGGGACCTTTTCACCCGGCTCTGCCGCTCGGCTGAGGTTCGGGGCACTCTGGTCACGGACGCATACTTCGCGGCACTGGCCATCGAGGCGGGGGCGGAGTGGATCACCACCGATCGCGACTATGCGCGCTTTGCTGGCCTGCGCTGGCGGCATCCGCTTGAGTAGCTCCTTTCCCGCCGAGAAGGTCGCGCCAGGATATTCTTCGTAAACCACCACGGGCCGGCCTGTTTTGCTTTCTGCGAAACCTATCACGGCAGGCGCTGGAGCGTGGTGTTCACCAGGAAGGGATCGTCGAAGTCGGTGCGATCACCGGCCTTCTTGCCGGTCACCGGCAGCAGGCGCGCGGCGAGGGGCTTGCGCCACTTGCGCGCCAGGGTGGCCACGTCACCCAGGATGCGCGCGAGCTGCTCTTCGGTGACGTCGCCGGGGAGCGGGACGGTGTCGAGTCCTGTCGCGCAAACCGCCGAATAGGCCAGCAGTGCATCCACTGTGAGCGTGCCTTCGCCCCAGCGCTGCGCGATGCGTGCATCCTCGAGAACTGGCAACATCAATCCGCTGTAGCCGGTCTGCTTGACCGGCACGGCCTTTACCGCTTGCGTGATGACGGCCGCGGCCGTCAGCGTGGCGCTTGAGCCAAACTTTGCGCCGGTGAACTTTTCGATCGCCGCTCCAATCGAGACATCTTTCAGCGGCGCGGGCGTCGGGTCCATGCCCAGGTACGTCCAGCCCGTTTGTTTGGCCACGTCAAGAGCAATTCGCTCGACCGCCTGCGCGTGCCGAGTAAGAGCTGCTGTCAACAGCATTGCTCCCACCGCGGGATTGTTTTCGGTGACGGCGAACACTTCTTCGACCACGTTGGCTGATTCCAGGCCGATGGTGAACTTGCGGCCGGCGCCGGTGTGGTACGCGCCGGGATAAAACGGCGCATAGGGCCGCAGCATCGCCGTCACGGCAAAGTTGAAGTTGCCCTGGCTGCGTGGGCTGTGCTCGGCCACGTACCTCACCAGCTTCGCCGCTGCGCGCACCGTTCGCCAGTGGATGCCGTCTTCACCGGCGACGATTGCGCTGGCGTTCAGTTCTTTCGACGTACACAGCGCTTCGGCCAGCAGCTCCATTGCTGCCGGGTCGTCGGTATCGCGCATCATCGCCGGACCGATATTCGGGGCAAACGACTCCCGCACCGCCAGCGCATCGAGCGCGCGCAGGAACTCGAGCGCGTCCTTGCGGGAGAGGCCGCGCGTGTACTCGGGGAAGGGCTGCGTCACGATGCGGATGCTCTGGACCTCGTAGCCGCCGCGCTCGACCGCAGCTTTTGCCGCGCGCAGCATCTTGAGGGCGACACCGATTTGTGTTTGATAGTTGGCCCGGTCAATCCGCACAAACGCGGTAATCGCCCGGGCCTTGGGCTTCTGCGCTTCCACCGTGCGGGTTTGCCCAAGGCAGGCCGCTGCGCTACCGGCCGCCCAGAGTGCAACCGCGACCATACACACGCTGAGCATTCTGCGACGTGTCCATCCTCGGCCCATGATTACCTCCCTCCCACGCATCTTCGGTAAGACCTTCATACTACCTGTGGGCACGGTTGTGGCGCACGGTTTCCTAGGGAGGGCATGACGGAAGAGGGGTATGTTCACCAGTGGCGCGGCAGTTGCGCGGAATCAACGCGCGGAGAGTTTGGCGGCGAACACGGCCAGCGCGCCGGCCGCTGCCAGCAATACGAAGACTCCGCACAGAATCCTAGTCCGCATCTTAAGTACCTCCGGAAAGTGGCGGGTTTTGCGCCCCGCATCCTACAACGATCTGCCGGTAGGCTCAATCGGCTGCCGTGTTTCGACGCCGCACTATTCGCACATCTTGGCGGGAGCCACGCCATCGGTGAGGTTTCCCGCTGCGTCCATGCGGGCGAGCACCGCGGGAATGCGTTTGTTGACGATGTCCTTCCATCCGCTGCCCATGATGAGGCTGACCATCAGAGCCTTTACGCCACGGAACCCAGTGTGTTCGAGAACCATGCGGGTGCCATCGGCCAGCGGCTCGAGCGTGATCCGCAGCAGCGTGTCGATCGGCCCGCCGCGCCAAGTGTAGGCCAGCCGCCGAGGCGGGTCGAGCTCGATCACTTCGCAGTACGTCTTGCCGTCCCAGCCCGGTTGCGGCTTAGAGTGAAACATGAACTTGTGTCCCAGCCGCGGCTCGAAATCGTTTTCCATCAGCCACTGTGCGATGGCCTTCGAGTCGGTCAGCGCCCGCCACACCTTTTCAATCGGGTGCTTGTAGACCACCTCAAACCGCAAGTCGCGTTTCACGGGCTACTCCTTGCACGTCTGCGCCAAGGCCTCATTGCCCCTGCGCCTAGCGTTTGCCTTCGACCAGCGCTTTCAGATTTGCGAGCTGCTCTTTCCAGTACGACTTCATCTTCGAGGCCTGACGCGAGTCAGCCAGCTTGCGGTGCTGCGCGTTGACCTGCGTCTTGCCCGCGCCCTTCGGGTAAAAGTACACGTCCACGTGGGTTTTGCCGTCGCCCCAGGTGATGCGCAGCGACTTGTTGCGCGACGCCTTGCGGATGGTGAGCGAGGGATGCGCCAGCCAGCGACGGCGCACGGCAGCGTCGTGCCAGGCGCGGAAGAGAGTACCCACGGGCGCGGCAATTGTTGCGCTGGCGCTGATGCCGTAGCCTTCGGCGGTCTGGTGTTTTTTGCGCAGGCCGCGGGCCTGCTCGTAGCCGACCGTCACCATCTGCTGCCACCACGATCCCACGCCGTGGCGCTTGCGCAGGTAGGCGACGATTTCCTGGTGGGTCCAGTTTTTCGCGCCCGCCCTGTCCAGGATGGTGAGCCACTCGGCCCAGGTCTTGCCCGTCTTGGCCTGGACCGCGGCGTTGCTCATGCCGGCGACTTTTTTGGTGCCGCTCCCGACCTTCATGGCGGCCTCCGCTTTTTGCTGCGAGATTCAGGCCCCGTGCCTGGGATAGTGCCGGGACATCTACTCTGAATCGGTCTGACGGTCAAGATAGTCGCCGAGGGCTTTAAGTTTCTTGCGCCAGAAGCGCTCGTAGTGGGCGACCCAGTCGTACACCTGCTCGAGAGGCTTGGCGCGGAGACGATAGCGGCGCTCGCGTCCCACTCGACGCACGGTGACCAGTCCGGCGTGGCGCAGCACGCGAAGGTGCTGCGAGATCGCCGGGCGCGTCATGCGAAAGGGTTGGGCGAGACGGTTGACGGGCTGCTCGCCGCGGCCGAGAAGGTCGAGGAGTCGGCGGCGGGTGGGCTCGCCAATGGCGGCAAAGACATCCGCGCGCCTGCGTATGGCGGTGCGGTACGTCCGCGCTGCGGTGAGCGTTGCCCGGGTCAAGCGTTGCGGCGTCACGGAGCGAATAATAGGTAAGCGAATGCTTACATGTCAAGGGAAATCTTTCCCGCGATGACTCGGTTTGGCGATTGGGCCTTCACGGGGGGAGAAGCAAATGCCAGGCTTTTTACGGACGGGAGTCCGGCCCAACGTGGCGCATCTGGTTTCCGGTAAGGCGACTTCACCGGGCAGTGCGGGCGAGCGGTCCATGAACACTGCTGCGTGAGGCGGGAGGCATGAGTCATTGTTGTGAGGACCGTGTTGGTATACAGTCCCCTTCAAACTGAGGCGGACGGGGGGGCACAGCCCCCTCGACCGGGGATCCGGAAGCGTGTCTCCGGCGAGACCCGGGGGATTAGGCGCGCCGACCGGTCCGCATAAGACTGCGGAGGGAGATTGTCGAATGGAACAGAAGTTGGTACATTGTAAGCAGTTGCCACCGGGGCAACTGCGGTGGTGGTTTCGTCTTAGGCCGACCTGGAGGGGGTTTATGCAGGTCAGCCTAATTAAGAGTTGGGCCGACGGCGATCAACTGTCGCTGGCATCGCAAAATAAAAGGAGGTGCAACATGATACGCACGCTGAAGGTTCTACTTTTGGTCACGATGCTCGCGACGATGCTCGCCGCACAGAGCAGCTCGCGAGGGCCCCTCGAGGGCGCGTGGAAGGTGGCAGAGATTGTGGTCACCGGAGCGGACGCATCGAACACGCCGAATCCACAGCCGGGCCTGTTTATTTTCACTCGGACGCACTATAGCTTTTTGTGGGTCCCCGGTAACCAGCCCCGCACGTTGTTCAAAGCAGAAGACCCTACGAACGAAGAGAAGATCATGGCGTTCGATTCTTTTGTCGGCAACACGGGGACATATGAAGCTTCGGGTACGATATTGACGATTAGACCCATGGTGGCACGGTTCCCAAATTGTATGGGAGGTGCCTTCATGAGATATCAGTTCCGAGTCGAGGGAAACACCCTCTCGCTAACGCAGAAGTCCGCAGACGTGAATTGTCGGATTGGCCAGCGAGCCGTACCTTCCGCGCACCCTGCCAGCGAGACTCGGTGGAAGCTTACCCGCGTCGAGT
>CAZHLD010000109.1:0-6251 GCA_964533185.1 uncultured Acidobacteriaceae bacterium
GAGGCGCTTCGGCCATGCGTCTGGTGGCAAAGCCCGGCGGCGACCCGCTTACCGGAGCCGTGGTCTTTCGCGCCGCACTCGAACGTGCGCCGACAAAGCCCGCCGATCCACCGGCGCCCGCCGGATGGACCCGCGTGCGCGCGCGGATCGGCTGGATCAGCCGCGAAGGTCTGAGCGTCGCTCCGGAGATTCAGCAAGTCTCCAGGTAAACCGCAGCAGGCCTCGTCAAGGCCGCGCAAGCCCCGCAGCACCCCGCAGCGCCCCGTAGCACCCCGTAACACATTGATCCGCCGCAGAAGCACCGGCCTGTGCCGCGTGCTTACTCGATGCGGATGCCGCCCGAGCCGGTGCGGATGACCAAACGAGGGCCACCGCCGCGAACCGTTCCCCGCAGAGTGTCCTTCCCAAATGTGCCCAGCATAGTGATGGGGTGATTCGTCCGAATCCCGCCGGACCCCGTATGCGCGTCCACTTCAAACCCGGCATCGGAGGAGAGTTGCGCCGTCACGTTGCCCGAGCCGGTCTTGAGGTCCCATGCGCTGCCCGGCTTGCCTTCTGCGGTGATATTGCCGCTGCCGGTGGAGGCCCGCAACGCGCCCGTCAGGCCGGAGGCGTGGATGTTGCCGCTGCCCGTCGAAGCGCGGATTTCGCCCGTGCTACTCGCAATGGTGATGTTACCCGAGCCGGTGTTGGCGCCGGCGGAGCCGCGAATGCCCGACAGGTCAATGTCGCCCGAGCCGGTGTTGGTCCGCACGCGCGAATCGGCGGGGAGCGTAATTTCGTAGCTGATACCCACGTTGCGCTGCAGCTCGCGCTCCTCGATGTGCCCGATGTGGATGACGTTGCCGTGCTGCTCGATGGGCGGGTTGGCCTCGAGCCGGCGGACTCTTTCCCGTGCGGCGGCTTCGCCATCCAGCCAGCGCGCCCAGGCATGGATCGTCCCGACGATGCGCACCGTCGAGCCGTCGCCCGGCCGTACGGTGATGTTGCCCGAGCCGGTGTTGACGTCGATATCGGCCGGCCCGGTCACTTTGAGCGTGCGCTCGAAGGAGCCCTTCACTGTGTCTGGCAGAGCCGCGCATGCCACGCTCGACGCCGCCACCAGGCTGACCAGTCCCAACCACAGAATCCCCAGACGAATTGACCGCGTCATTTTGCCCTCCTTGATTGCTGAATCCGGGATTTCTTAACTCTTGCTACGGACTTCGGCATACGAAAGTTCCCTCTGGGTAGGGGCTTGCTTCGAAGGTGAGCTCTCTCCCGTTGGTTAGACGCTGCGGACGCGGAAAGTACAGCGCAGGCCGGCTCAGGCGTGAGGCGATTCGGTCTGTGCCTGCTGCCAGTCGCGGAAGTGCGCAAGGTCTTTCTGCAGCGATTTCAGGACAAACGCCAAAACGGCTACGTCGTCCACCAGGCCGGTCAGGGGAAGAAAGTCGGGTACCAGGTCAAACGGATTGACGAAGTAAAGCACGGCGGCAATGCCCAGTAGCAGCGACTTCCACGGCACCACCGAATATTTCCCGGAGGCCCAGGCGCGGATCATGCCAAGCAGTTCGAGAAAATCCCCACGCAGCTTGTGCAGCGCGCCGTGCTGGTGCTTCACCTTGGCGGCGGCCTGGTCCACCAGGTGGCTGGTCTTGCGTTTGTCGCGGGCATACGCCCGCGCCATCGCGGTGGCCGCGTAGAAGACTCGAAAAACGGTTCTGCCCACGGCTATCCTTCGCTCCCGCGCGCGTCCCTGGAGCGATTATGCCACGCCTGGGCGCGAGCCTGCCTCCCCATCGCCGTCGTTGCGTCTGCGGCAGTTTTTGCCGTTTGCTTCATACCACGAAAGCATCACGTTCATGTTCCCCTCCTCTTTGCGAATCGTCTTACACAAGCTAATTCGTGGGAGGTCTTTGGTTTCGCTAAGCGATTGCAGCAAAGGAACTTATAGGACAAGCCCGGGCGGCAAACGAAGCCTCCGCAGCTACTAACTGACGTTAGCTTCGGATTGCGGTATGATTGGACAGGGAGTACCCCCACCTGTTCGAAAGCACCTCCGGCTCAAGGGAGATTCAATTGATCCCACGATACACGCGCGAGGAAATGGGCCGCGTCTGGAGCGACGAGACCAAGTTCCAGAAGTGGCTCGAGGTCGAGCTGGCCGCCACCGACACGCTGGCCGAGTCGGGCCTGGTGCCGCGCGAGGCCGCCGCGGCGATTCGTGCGAAAGCGCGCGTCAACGTGGCGCGCATCCTCGAGCTTGAAGCGCGCGTCAAGCACGACGTCGTCGCCTTCACGCTGGCCGTCGGCGAAACCATCGGCGACCCGTCGGCCGCCCGCTGGCTGCACTTCGGCCTGACCTCAAACGACGTGGTGGACACCGCGCAGGCCCTACAGGTGCGCGAGTCCTCGCGGCTGATCGAGCGCGGCCTGGTTCGCCTGGGCGAAGTGCTCGAGCGGCGCGCCCGCGAGTTCAAGGACACGCCGCAAATCGGCCGCACCCACGGCATCCACGCCGAGCCGATCACCTTCGGGCTAAAGCTCGCCAATTGGTTTGCCGAGAACCGGCGCAACCTCGAGCGCTTCGGTGCGGCGGCTGCGCAAATGGCCGTCGGGAAAATCTCCGGCGCGGTGGGCAACTGCTCGCACCTGGGGCCTGAGGTCGAACAAAAGATCTGCGAGCGGCTGGGACTGACTGTGGCGCCGATTTCTTCGCAGGTGATCCAGCGCGACCGCCACGCGCAGTACCTTTCGACGTTGGCGATCGTCGCGGCGACAATCGAAAAAATCGCGCTTGAGATCCGTCACCTCCAGCGCACCGAAGTACGCGAGGCTGAGGAGCCTTTTGGCGGCGAACAGCGCGGCAGCTCGGCCATGCCCCACAAGCGCAACCCGGTCAGTTGCGAGCAACTCTGCGGGCTGGCGCGCGTGGTGCGCTCGAACTCCATGGCTGCGCTTGAAAACGTCGCGCTCTGGCACGAGCGCGACATTTCCCACAGCTCGGTCGAGCGCATCATCCTGCCCGATTCCTGCATCCTGACCGACTACATGCTGGCCCGCATCACGGATATCGTTGCCGGGATGCGCATTTTCCCCGAGCGGATGCTGCGCAACCTCGAAGCCACGCGTGGCTTGATCTTTTCCGGCCAGCTTCTGCAGGACCTGGTCGAAGCGGGCGCGCCGCGCGAAGACGCCTACAAATGGGTGCAGGAACACGCCATGGCTGCCTGGGAGTCGGATTCGAGCTTCCGCGACCGCGTTGCGGCCGACCCGCGCATCGCCAAAGTCCTGAGCAAGAGCGGCCTCGAACGCACGTTTGATCTGCGCCGCCAACTGCGCCAGGTTGACACAATCTTTCAGCGCGTCTTCCCGTAGACGGCCAGTTTCCGACTCGCGCAGTACTCGGTAGCGCTGGCCGAGCAGGTCGGCCTTTCGAAGGAACACGTCGGCGCGCTGGTGGATGCGCTCGAGCAGGTGATCAATGGCACGGTAGTGCCGCTTGCTCGGACTTTAGCCTGATGGGAGTCAGGTAGGAAATCAGGCGCGCTGGACGTAGCGCGCTTCGGTGGTGTCCACGCGCACGGTGTCGCCAGCGTTGATGAACGGCGGCACCTGGATGGTCAGCCCGGTTTCAAGTTTGGCGGGCTTCATCACCGCGCTGGCCGTGGCCTTCTGCATGGTCGGTTCGGTCTCCACCACCTTCAGGTCCACGGTGTCCGGCAGGTCCACGCCGATCGGCTTGTTTTCGAAGAACTCCACCTTCAAGAGCGTAGTCGGCACCAGGAAGTTCATCGCGTCGCCGAGCACGTCGGTCTTCAGGTGAATTTGCTCGAAGGTCTGTGTGTTCATGAAGTGAAATTCGTCGCCATCGGCGTAGAGGTATTCGAACTCGACCTCGTCGAGGATGGCGCGCTCGAGGAATTCTTCGGCGCGGAAGCGGTGGTCGATGATGGCGCCACTGCGCAGGTTGCGCATCTTCGTCTGCATGGACCCGCGCTTATTGCCCGGCGTGCGGTGCTCCACGCTGAACACCGAATAGAGTTCGCCCGCGTGGCGGATAATCATTCCCGGGCGCAATTGTGTCGCCTTGACCATCTCTCGCTCCTGGTGCTGACGGGGTTCCGCGGCGGGCCCGCGACGCCCGGAAGTGGTGGCCGCTGGGAGTCCGGCTGCGTGGGCAGCTTCGCGCGATCTCCGGTACCCGAAGGACGTCGGAGGGCAAAATCATTATAGCCGCGGTCGCGAGAATCGGTCAAACTATGTCCCCCGGCCATGTGGCTCCAGCCCCCACAATTCTATTCCTCGCGATTCTTCGCAGCGGGAGTACTTCTCAGCCTCGGCCTGGGCAGCCTCTTTGCGGCCGGCCAAGACGTGCGCGTGCCCCAGACTGGGCTCTCGTTGTGCACCTCCCTGACCGTCGTCTCGCGCGAGACAGTGACCACCGGCACGGGGATCGGTGTTTCACCTGATGGCCGCTGGCTCGTTCAATACATCCACACCCCGCGCGGCCTGGAGATGAAGCTGCTCGACCGCGACTCCGGCCAGGAGCGCCGTATGCGCCTGGACCCGCCGCCGCTGCCTCCCGGAGTGATCTGGAAGGCAACAGGCATCACGTTTTCACCTGCCGGAAATGCGTTCATCCTCCGCAGCGTGGGCACGCTATGGATGGTTGACGCCGCGCGCGCCGAAGTTCGCTTTCAGATCTCTGCGGAGAAGGAAAAGCAGTTCTATCCCGGCCAGGCCTCGCTGGCGGCGGGTCAACTGGCCGTGGCCTTTTGGCCGGCGGAGTCGTACCTGGCCGATGCGGCGGCGAAGAAGCCGATCGAAGTCCGCTTTTACGATGCAGCCTCCGGTCGCCACACGCGCACAATCGAGCTGGCGCTGGATTCCTCTTCTTACTGGATGCAGATGGCGCTCGCGCCGGACGCCACGCGTCTCGCCGTGCTGCTGCGTCCGACGCGCTGGCCGGGCAAGGCGCGCCTGGCGCTCTATCAGGCGGCCGACGGAAAACTGCTCTGGCAACGCAAGGCCAGCGCGGAAGACCTGGCCTGGTCGGCCGATGGCCACGAGCTGCTGATCCTGGGGGGACAGTTGGCCTGGCTCGATGCCGCCACCGGAAAAGAGCTTCGCGCGACACCCGGAGAGGTGCGCTTCAGCGAATCGCAGACGCTGCGCGCCAGTGAGCCGGCCAACCTCGCCGTCGGCTCAATGGCTCGGTTCAACCCGCTCAAGCGCGGCCTGCTCGCCCCCGACCGCCGCGACGCCCGGCTGATCCTCTGGCGGCTGGACAATGGAAAGGTTGTCTGCGAGCAGCAGCTCCGCGCGGAGCAAGGCGTTGACGTCTGGCTGACGGCCCGCGGCGAGCTGATTGCCCTCGAGGAGCAGTACGACGTGCGCCCGCCGCTGCGGCTGCTTCAGAGCGCAACTCTCGTAGTCTACAAAGTCGAGCGGCCGCCTGCGCCATCCCCGTGATTCGGGCACCTGAATTTGACTCCAGCCCGCGATGGAGCTAATCTGGTGAAGGATTACGCACTATGTTTGCCGCGTTTTATTAGCCGCCCTCCATTTGCTCCGCACTGCGGGGCCTTCGCAGGTTTCCGGTATTTTGGTTTTCTTTTTTCGATTTTCTAATTTCGCATTTTGAGTGCTTTGTATGCCAAACCTGACGCTCTATCAAAAACTGGACCAGATCGAAGCCCGCTACGACGAGCTCACCCAGCAGCTCTCCTCGCCTGAGGTGCACAACGATTCGGCGCGCTTCCAGAAGCTCGCCCGGACGCACGCCGAGCTCGCCGAGGTGGTGGCCAAGTACCGCGAGTGGAAGCAGATTGAAAAAGACCTGCGCGGCACGAAACAAATGCTCATCGAAGCCGAAGACGCCGAGATGAAGCAGCTGGCCCACGACGAAGAGCACCAGCTCAAGGCCCGCAAGGATCAGGTGGAGCGCGAGCTGAAAGTGCTTTTGCTGCCCCGAGACCCGAACGACGAGAAAAACGTCATCCTGGAAATCCGCGCCGGCACCGGCGGCGACGAGGCGGCGCTCTTTGCCGGGGAGCTCTTCCGCATGTACTCGCGCTATGCGGAATCGCAGGGCTGGCGCGTTGAGGTGCTGGAAAGCTCCCCGTCGTCGCTTGGCGGGTTGAAAGAAGTGGTGGCGGCGATTGCCGGCCAGAAGGTCTATTCCAAGCTGAAATACGAAAGCGGCGTGCATCGCGTCCAGCGCGTGCCGGCCACGGAACAGCAGGGCCGCATCCATACTTCGGCGG
>CAZHLD010000110.1:0-5776 GCA_964533185.1 uncultured Acidobacteriaceae bacterium
TGCAAGTAGGAAGCGGCTAGATCGGAGCAAATCCGCCCAACTTCGGCGGTACAGCAAAACCTTTGTGCTGGAGGAGGACGCAAAAGGTTTCGCCGAGGCCCTCGGGGTGGATGAGGTTTTTCAGGAGGAGGCGGGCGCGGAGGCGGTCGGTCTCGGACTGGCCCTCGTCGTAGAGGTCGGCGAAGTCGTTGGCGCGGCCGAGCGCCAGCAGGAAGTGGGACTGGGAAACAAGGCCGGCGCGAACGAGCCCGGCGCGGCGGCCGGCCAGGTCAAGCGCGGTGAAGTTGACGTGGGCGGTGAGGTCCTGCTCACCGGGCGCGGCGTAGAAATCTTCTGAAGCGCGGTGCTGGCGATAGGCGAGCAGCGTGCCGCGCATGTGGCGGTCGTTGTAAAGCTCGGTGGCCTCGTGGCCGTAGTCCACAGTAAGCACAAAGCCGCGGGCGAGGCGGCGACCGAACTCTTCCATCATCCGGAAGGCATCGAGGCAGACTTCGGCCTGCTGGCCTTCCTGCAGCGCAATTCCCTGCTCCGCGAAATAGCCCGACAGTGCGGGTGTGGAAGGTGCGGCCTCCACCTCGCAGAAGCTCTCCTCATTTAGACCGACAAAAATTTCGCGCAGGGCACCGTGCTTCGAAACAACGCGGTGAACCGGGAGCGCGTCGAAGAGCTCGTTGGAGAAGATGCAGCCTGAAGCGGTTGCCGCCGGGAGCTGGGCAGCGGAGGAGAAGTGGCCAGCCGCGACATGAGGCGCGAGCGCGGCCACGTGCGCTGCGCGGCGAGCGGCAGACTGCTCGACGGCGACGTAGGCGAGCGCTGAGTAAAACTCGGGCAGGGCGCGCACGGCGAAATCGAGAATGTGCGCGGCGAGGCAGCCGACGCCGGCTCCGACTTCAACAGCATGGAAGTGCGCGGGCCGGCCGAGAAGCTCCCACATTTCGGCCAACTGCCGGGCGAGCAGGCGTCCGAAAATGGGATGGACGTCGACGCTGGTGTAGTAGTCAGCGTGCCGCCGAGTTTCGGCGCGGCTGTAGTAGCCCTGCTCGGGGTGGTAGAGGCATTCGCGCATGTAATCGGCAAAGGTGAGCGGGCCGCGCTCGCGGATGCGCGCGGTGAGGCGGTGCGCCAGGGGCGTGGGCGCCGCGGCGCGAGTCATGCGTCTTTGCGCTGTGGATTGCACGTGAACATCTCAATGACGTAGTCGTGGAGACAGTCGTAGAGCTGCTTCTGAAAGCTCCAAGGGAACTGCAAGTGCTCGATTTCGCGCGGGCGGAGGATGAAGAGGTAGTTGTGAACCTCGACGCCCGGGGGCTTGAAGCGGATTTCGACTTCGACGTTTTCGCCGGCGGGGCGCGCTTGGAAATCAAAGAGGGGATGCTCGTAGCGGGCGAGCTCGCGGCGAACGGTTTCGACGAGGTGGCTCACGGGCGGTCGCCGAGCAGTTGAAGCGAGGCCAGCCACGGGCGCAGGCGGCGCTCGATTTCGTCGCGAACGGCGCGAAACGAAGCCAGCCGCGCGGCATCGTTGCCCGTCGCCGCGGCCGGGTCGGGCAGGCCCCAGTGGAGACGATCGCGGCGGGCGGAGACAAAGGGGCAGTTCTGCGCGGCGTCGTCGCAAAGGGTGATGACGTAGTCGAACGGACCGGGGACGTCTTCGACGCGCTTGGAGCGCTGCGCGGAAATATCAATGCCGCGGTCGCGCATGACGGCGATGGCGAGAGGATTCACACCGGCGGGATGCGTGCCGGCGCTGGCGACCTCCACATTGGGTGCGGTTAGCGCGCGGGCTAGTCCTTCAGCCATCTGGCTGCGGGCGGAATTGGCGGTGCAGACGAAGAGGATGCGCACGCGAAAGTGCCTCAAGAATGAAAATACAGAATCGAAATCGAGTATCCCTGCACCAAAAGAGGCGGGCAACATAGCCTGGGCGTATGGCCATACGCCCCAACGAAATGGACAGGCTAAAGCCTGTCCTACGCGCCGGCCTTGCGGCCTTCAGCACCGGAAGAATTCATCTCGCTCCAGACCTGCTGGAAGATTTCGAGCGCGGGCTGGTCGAAAAGCACGAAGTAAATTTTCTGGAGCGAGGTGGGGCTTTTCAGATGTTCAGCCACTTCGCGGAGCATGATTTCGGCGCACTCGCGCAGAGGGAAGCCGGCGATGCCGGTGCCGACGGCCGGAAAAGCGATGGTGGCGAGGCCGCGCTCGGCGGCAATGCGCAACGAATGAGCCGTGGAGGCGCGCAGGGCGCGGGCGGTGGTCTGTCCGCCCAACTGCATGCTGGCCGCGTGAATCACGTGGCGGGCCTTGAGGTTGCCGCCGATGGTGATCGCGGCGCCGCCGATGGGGATCGAGCCGATCTCATTGCATTCGCGCTGAATCGCGTCTCCGCCTTTCCGACGAATCGCGCCGGCCACGCCGCCGCCGAGCTGCAGATCGTTGTTGGCGGCGTTGATGATGGCGTCCACATCCATCTCGGTGAGGTCGCCCTGCTGGATAATGATGCGGGGGTCGGCGGACATGGCGGAGGAATCATACCAGAGCTCGACTGAGGCAGACACTGGCAGAGGGATCCTTCGTCCCCGGCCAGGCCGGGGACTCAGGATGACAAGCGTGCAGTGGAGGGCGTGCGAGAAAAGCGGCGGCATCCCTCGGCTGCGCTCGGGACAAGAGCCGCCGCACTCTAAAAAAGAGCGGTCAGCCGGCGGACTTCTTATCGGCGGCGGGATATTCGTAGACGCCGCGGCCGGACTTGCGGCCGAGGCGGTTGGCTTTGACGTACTGCCGGAGAAGCGGCGCGGGGCGATATTTTTCGCCGAGGGTTTTGTGGAGATATTCAAGGATGGAGAGGCGCACGTCAAGGCCAACCAGGTCCACGAGCTCGAATGGACCCATCGGATGATTGAGGCCGAGCTTGATTGCGCGGTCGATGTCTTCGGCGGAAGCGATGCCCTCCTCGAGCATGTAGAAGGCTTCGTTGCCGATGAGCGCGTTGATGCGACTGGTGATGAAGCCGGGCGATTCGCGGACGACGACCACGTCTTTGCCCATGCGGCGGCCGACCTCGCGGCACGTGTCGATTGTATCGGCGGAGGTTTCCAGAGCGCGGACAACTTCGAGCAGCTTCATCTTGGGCACGGGATTGAAGAAGTGCATGCCGACGCACTTTTCGGGGCGGAAGGTGATGGCGGCCATTTCGGTGATGGAGAGCGACGAGGTGTTGGAGGCGAAGATGGAGCCAGGCTTGGCGAACTTGTCAAGCAGGGTGAAGATTTCGAGCTTCAGCTCCATTTCTTCGGGGACGGCTTCGATGACAAGGTCGGCTTCGCGGCAGGCGTCTTCCACCGAACGGGCGGTGGAGAGATTGGTGATTGCCTGGTCCTTTTGCTGCGGCGTGACCTTGCCGCGGGCGACGCCTTTTTCAAACGCCTGACGAATCCAGGCCGTGCCCTGCTCGAGCATGGGCGCGGAGACGTCTTCGAGGATGGTGCGGTAGCCGCCGAACGCAGAGGCGTAGGCGATGCCGCGTCCCATGGTGCCGGCGCCGATGACGGCGATGGTTTCGATCTTCATTGGGTCTCCTGGCGTGCTTCAGAGTCGAAGGTTGAAAGGTGGAAGTTTAAGGTGAGCCTCACCCGACCGACAAGTGCGCAAGAAAAACATATCGCAGAGGTCGCAGAGGCACGGAGGTCGAAGAGAGGACTCACACCGGGAAGAGGCGCGCGGCGTTGTCGTAAAGGATTTTGCGGCGCGCCGCTTCTGACAGGGGCACGGCCATGAATTTGTCGATGTTGCTCTTCACGTCGGGGACGCCCGGGCCGGGCCAGTCGGTGCCAAATAGAACTTTATCGGCAATCTCCTCGAGGCGCGGGAAGTATTCGAGCAGCTTCTGCGGAGGGATACCGGAGATATCCATGTACATGTTTTTGTGGCGGCGGACGAGAAAGAAAGCTTCGTCCATCCAGAGCGGGCGGCCTCCGTGGGCGAGAATGACGACGAGGTCGGGATAGTCCACGCTGATGTCGTCGGCGAGCATGGGCTGGGCGTGGAGGTTGCGCGCGCCGGGGAAAATCGAGGTGCCGGTGTGCACCATGACCGGGAGTCCATTGGCCTGGGCTCGCTCATAGACAGCGGCCAGCGGGCCGAGGCCGTCGCGGTACGCGTTAGGCGAATAGAGCTGGTGCGATGGGTGGACCTTGAGGCCACGGATGCCGATCCTGGCGAGGCGATCCACTTCGGCGCCGGCGTCGGCAACGTATTTCGGGTGGACGGAGCCGAAGGCGAGGAGGCGCCTGGGGTCAGTGGAGCAGTAGCGGGCGATCCAGTCGTTGACTTCGGGGGTGAAGCCGATGACGTCCGGGCTGACGTAGTTGATCAGGCCGGCGCGCTCGATGCCGCAGTCGTCGAGAAAGGCGAGAAAGGCGCGCGGGTCTTTCGAGAAGCGCTCGATCTGGTCGAAATTCTTGCGGCCGCGCTTCATCAGTTCGAGCGCGTGGGGCTTGAACATCTCGAGCGGCTGGATGTGAATGTGGATGTCGATGATGGGGGGCATCAGTGGGAGCCGTTCCTCCAGGTTTGTTCGAGGGCGCGGCGGGTGAAGACGCGCAGCATCTCGCGGCGATAGACGGGCGTTGAGGCCGAGGTGGTGAGCGGCTTGCCGGTGCGGATGGCAGCCTGGGCGACACGCTCGATGAGCTCCGGCGAGTACTTCTGGCCGTTCAGGGCGTCGCCTGCTTCCTTGATCAGAAGCGGCGCCGGGTTGACGGCGGCGAGAGCGACGCGGGCGTCGTGGCAGATGCCGCCTTTGTCCACATCGAGAGCGACGGCCACGCCAGCCAGAGGATAGTCCACTGCATCGCGGATGCGCAGCTTGAGATAGACGCCGCGGCGTCCGGCGGTGCGCGCGGGAATGGTGACGGCGGTGACCAGCTCGTCGCGGCCGAGCGCGATGCGGTCCATGCCGTCGTTCTTATAGAACTGCGCCAGCGGCAGGCGGCGGACGCCGCGCGAGCCGGCGATTTCGATTTCAGCGTCGAGGGTGATCAAGGCAGGTGCGGTGTCACCCGACCAGACGGCCCAGCAACGTTTGCCGCCGGGAGCGACGTGGCAGATGGGGCCATCTTTTTTGAGACAGCCGCCCAGGGACTTGCGCCAGAAGTAGGACTGGTTGTACCAGAGGCAGCGCGTCTCGAGGCACAAGTTGCCGCCGAGCGTGCCCATATTGCGCTGGAGCGGCCCGGCGACAGTGGAGGCGGCGCTCGTGAGCACCGGGTAGTTCTTCTGCACGAGCGGCGATTCGATGATTTCGGTGAGCGTGGTAAGTGCGCCGATGCGCAGCGCGCCCGCACCGGCGATGGTGATGCCGCGGAGCGCGGAGATGGACTTCACGTCGAGCAGGAGCTTCGGAGAGAAGAGGCGCATCTGGAGGTTGGGGACGACGTCGGTGCCACCGGCGATGACCATCGCCTCGGGGCCCCACTCGGAGAGGACGCGGACGGCTTCCTCGACTGTCTTTGGGCGCACGACGCGGAAGGCGGGGAGACTCACCGAGTACCTCCCTTCCCCGCGCCGCTGGCCCCCGTGCGCTCGCGCTTTTCTTTTTCGCGAAGGGCTTCGAGGATTTTTTCGGGCGTGATGGGGAGCGAATTGATGCGAACGCCGACAGCGTCGTAGATGGCGTTGGCGACGGCGGGAATGGTGGCGGCGAGCGAGCCTTCGCCGGCCTCCTTGGCGCCGAAGGGGCCTTCGGGGTCGATGCTTTCGACGATGATGGATTCGAT
>CAZHLD010000111.1:0-5548 GCA_964533185.1 uncultured Acidobacteriaceae bacterium
AACAGGATCGCAATCCCTGGAGATGAAAGAGACATTTCGATGCCCCCTGCGCCTAGAGTTCCAGCTCAATGTCCGGACCATTCACCCGGACTTTGTAGCAGCCCACCCCTTGCGGTGCCGGCGGCCCGAGCACCTCGCCGGTGCTGACCTTGAACTTGGCGCCATGCCAGGGGCAAGTGACCTCGTCGCCCTCGAGCTCCCCCTCGGAGAGAGGGCCGCCGCGATGCGTACAGGTGTTGTCAATGGCGTGGAACTTGCCGTCCACGTTGAACAGGGCGATCTTCTTTCCTTGCACCTCGACCAACTTGCCGCGGTTAGGTTCAAGCTCGCTCGCCTGCGCTACTTTGACATATTCGGGCATGCTCGCCTCCTCGATCGCTTCACTTTCCTGCGGCGTGCTGTCCGGTCAGGATTGGTGAAGACCCTCGACGCCCTCCGTGTCCCGGTTGTCGTGCGGAGAAATATAGGCTCGCCCGGTGGGTCGCCACCTATCCAGCCGCTGGCTTGAAATAGTCAGCATTGATTGGCGTATAGTTGGCCCACTTTTCTGGCAGATCTTCGAGCACGAAAATAGCTGTCACCGGGCAGACTGGAACGCAAGCGCCGCAGTCAATGCACTCCTGTGGGTTTATATAGAGCTGCGGCACTTCGTCGAAGTTTTTTGTTCCTAGGTTCTCTGGCCCGCCGTGATAATCGCGATTTTTAGCCGGGTGGATGCAATCAACCGGGCACACATCCACACACGCGGTGTCCTTGGTGCCGATGCAGGGCTCAGCAATGATGTACGCCATTGGCTGGCTCCCTCTTCACCCTACGGCGGGGCAGATAATTTGTCAACATCAACCTTTACAAATGCTAGATTGTCAAATCCACCGACCCCAACTAGAATGGGCACATGAACGAGCCTGCGCTGATCAGCCCCGCCGAACGGCGTGTTCTTGCCTATCTGAAGCTCATCGGCCGATGCGAGGTGAAAGCCATGGCCCGTTCCCTCCAGGTGACCGCCATGGCTGTTCGCCACCATTTAGCTGTGTTGGAGAAAGCGGGTTTGGTCAAGACGACCCTAGAACGACGCGGCGTGGGGCGACCCCACTATGTTTATTCTTTGAGTGCCAGCGCGGATGCCTTTTTCCCGAACGAGTACGGGATGCTGGCGAGCAACCTCATCCGCTCCATTGTTGACCTGGATGGAGAGACCCAACTGGCCCGCATCTTCGAGCACATGAAAGAAGCGACGGTAGCCCGATACTCCTCGCGCATGGCGGGCAAGCCACTGCGGGGACGCGTGGCCGAAATGGCCAAGATAATGACCGAGGCGGGCTACATGGCCGAATGGGAACAACTGGATCACCGCACGTTCCAGATTACTGAGCACAACTGCGCCATTGCCCGTGTGGCGCAGCAATGTCAACATGCTTGCGTGTGCGAACTGTCCATGTTCCGAGAGCTCCTTCAGGCCACCGTGAGCCGGCAAGAACATATTGTGGCCGGCGATCCCTGTTGTCGCTACGTAGTTCAGTCCCGGCAAGCGCGCCAGCCAGCCAAAGAGCGAAGATGGCAATCGTCAAGAACTCGAGCTGTTTGATCGCTCGTTGTGGTCCGTCGCCCCAACCACGCGGGGCTTGATCGGCGACCTAGTTCCCATCCGCCTAAGGCGGACAGTATCATCGGCCCTGCGGGGCTTAACTTGAGCCGTTTTGCGGGCGTCCGAGCCCGCAGGCACAGACAAGGATTTCGCACGGGAGTAAAACAAAAAGGCCAACCCGCCACCATCAACATCCGCGCTCATCCTTTGCTCCAGAACGTCGCAGACCCGCTGAGGGCACTTTCGGTTGACACCGGGAGTGCAATGTGTAAGTCTATGTGTGTAATGTGTAGCTCATTGTGTAGCTTTCTGGGAGTTTCGCATGCCCACCAACCTCGCCATTGACGGCAAACTCTTGGAGGAGGCCCTGCGCATCGGCGGCAAACGCACCAAACGCGATACCGTCAACGAAGCCCTCCGCGAGTACATTCTCTTTCGCAAGCGACTCAATGGTTTGGCAGCTCTCGGCACCATCGAGTTCGATCCGCGCTACCACTACAAGCGAGAGCGTCGCCGCAAGCGATGATTCTGCTCGATACCTCGGTGCTTTCCGCAGCCTATCGCCGCCGCCGCGGGAGCGCCCCCGAACCTTTCGCCGCCGCTCATTTGCGCCAGCTCGTCAAACACAATGCGCCGCTGGCCATTCCGGGAATCGTGTTTCAGGAATTGCTCTCCGGCGTGCGGACGGAAGAGCAATTTTCGAGGCTGCAGATGTTGCTGGAGAGCTTTCCAATCGTCTCGGCCAGGCCTCCCGACCACGTCGCCGCAGCCCGGCTCTTCAATGCGTGTCGCAGCAAAGGAGTCGCCGCCACCCTCATCGACTGCCTCATCGCTTCACAAGCGGCGGGACGGCATGTGGCCTTGTGGTCCTTCGACCACGACTTCGCCCGGATTGCGCGGTTCACAGACCTGAAGCTTTATCACGCTCCCTGAGAGGTCCAACGTCTTAGGTGCAAAGCAAAAAGGGCTCCGGCAAGCCGGGGCCTTTTCGTCAAACTTATCCTCGCAGCACGCTCTTTGCGTTCCCACCCGCCTGCGCCAAGGCTTCGGCGGACAGCATCATCGGCGTGGACGCTGCGCTATTTCCGCGCACCGAAAGGGAAAGTCAAATGTCGGAAGTAATTCTCCGGGACGGGATCGCCCTCGATGCCGTAACGCCCGGGCCACTGACCCGCGGGCATATGGTAGGTGCCGAACATGCGGTCAATCCACGGCAGGTGCACGGCGAAATTCTTGTCAATGGCTTCGCGTTCTTTGCCGTGATGCCAGTGATGGAATTGCGGAGTCACAATGACCTGCGCCAGCGCGCCGAACCGGAAGTTCACATTCGCATGGATAAACACGGCGTGGAAGGAGACGAACACCAGGTACGCATACACGGCCGGCTGCGCGAATCCCAACACGAACAGAGGAACGAACGTCAGACCGCGTGTGACCACGATGTCCACGATGTGCAGCCGGGAACCGGCCAGCCAATCCATCTCCGTGCTGGAATGGTGGATGGCGTGGAACTTCCACAGCGTCGGCACGCGGTGAAACGCGCGGTGCACCCAGTATTCGGTGAAGTCGGCAACAAACAGGATTTCCAGGAATTGCAGCCAGAGCGGCTGCGCGGCGACGCTGTTCTGGATCACCGGCGTCACGGCCCAGCGGAAAAATACCGCCGCTGGAGCCATCGTCAGCAGCACGGTCACTTGCACCAACAAGTGGCTGACAAAAAAATGCGCCAGGTCGGTGCGCCAGCCGGTGCGAAACACTTTCTGTTCGCGCAGGCGCGCGAACAGCCGCTCCATCGGTACAAACACCAGTGCCAGCAGCAGCACGTCGAGAAGAAACCAGTCCAGCCCAACGTAGTTCGACTTCTCGACCGCGCCTTCGACCGGAACTTCCGAGCCGCCCAGCAGCGAGGCAAAAACGGAAAGAAAGATTCCGCTTAGACCGAGAAGCTTCCGCTGCCGCAGCACCACACTCACGATCCCCAGCACGAACGCGCCGAAAATCACCGCCTGGATCAGCCCGCGCACCAGATCCATCGGATAGATGTCGCGCAGCTCCGGAGTGGTCAGCAGCGACGGGAACAGCAGGCACAACACGGCGCCGAAACCCATCGTGCCCAGCGTGACGGAAAGCACTCCGCTGATCCAGCCGGAGCCGAAATGCCGGGGTGGTTCCGCGTGCGTCACGTCTTTCATTTCTGAACGCAAATATACTGCGATTCGGCTGCGCCGTCTGGATTCCTCTTGCGGAGTGTTTCTCTTCTCGTTTGAGCGGCCCGATACACCGCGCCCGGATGCCAAGAGCGCAAGAGCCGCCCCGACGAATCGGGACGGCCCTTGGGTGTTAATCCTGGCGGCGACCTACGTTCCCATCCGCCCGTGGCGGACAGTATCATCCGCCCAGCGGGGCTTAACTTGAGCCGTTTTGCGGGCGTCCGAGCCCGCAGGCGAAATCCCGCGCGCCCTGAGCAGAGCCGAAGGGAGCGCAGCGAGGGATCGGTTCTGTGTGGGAACGGGTGTGACCTTCGCGGTGTGGCCACCAGAAAACTGAGTAACCGAAATTCACACTGCGAACCTCGGCTGTGACAACTGAACTTGGCTGGCAAGCCCCGACGCGAATCGGGGCAACCGCTCAGGGCAATCATCTAGCGCGGCGAAACTCTTCGAGCGTAAATCCGGCATCTTTCAGGATGCGGAGGAACAAGCCCTTGGGCAACTCCCCTCGGTGCATTGGGATCACGAGCGGCTTGCGTTCACGGTGCTCCAGGATAAGGTGAGATCCCGTTTGCCGGTCGATTCGATAGCCTTGTCGAAGCAAAAAACGAACCAGCCTGCGGACCGTGGTCATTTACTCGACCGCGAGCGTGACCGTTTCTGCGTAGACAGTGCGGGTGGGCGGGATGGGCTTGCGCTTCTTTCGGCAATGCTCGATATGAAGGCGCATCGCCTGGAGGATGCTCTTCTTGGCGGCCTCGATCGTTCTGCCGATTCCATAGACTCCGGGAAAATCCTCGCTGTAGGCGTAGTAATGCTTGCCCTCTTTTTCAATTCTGATGGGATAGCTATAGAGAGTCATGTATGTCTCAGGCGCTTGCCCCTATAGGCATGCTACCGCAAGCAGCGCTCCACCGCAAAACAAGGTTGCCCTGAAAACAAAAAACGCGTCCCGACAGTGTCGGGACGCCTTTTGATTCTTTTCCTGGCGGCACGCTTCTTGTGTCCCGAGGGTGTGGATCGGGACACGCCCTTTGTGTTCCGATGCTCTTTATCGGGACGACCTACGTTCCCATCCGCCCGTGGCGGACAGTATCATCGGCCCAGCGGGGCTTGGTTAGCGCATTGCAAGCTCAGGACGAGATTCCCAGCTCCTGAGGGGTCATCTTCACATCTTTCAAGATGGACCTCAACAAGCCCGGGCCGATCTCCTCGCCGGCGTGGACTGGCACCACCGTTTGTCGTCCGTCAGGATGCTTCAGAGAGATATGGCTACCGCGCGTCCTCACAATCGCGAAGCCTGATTTCTGGAGGGCACGGACCAGACCCTTCCCTTTGAGTCGGGGAAGCCGCGTCATAGCGTGATGCGTTGGATTCCGACCAGTTCGAGGGGTTCAGGTTTATCGCCGTCTTCCAGGCACAGCTCAATCGCCTCCCGGACTCGCTTCATGAGCGTGTCGAGTGTCTTCGCTTGGGTGTGGCATCCCGGCAGGTCCGGAACACGCGCCACGTACCAGCCTTCTTCATCGCGCTCGATCACCACTGTGAATTCCCGCTTGGGCTTCAAAGACTGACCCTCCGGTTTGAAGAAGTCTAACACGGGAGACTGCCATTCGCGGCATGACCGCGTAGGTTTGTTACTTCTTGGCAGCAAACAAAAAGGGCGTCCCGAAAAATCGGAACGCCCCTTGCATTTTTATCCTGGCGGCGACCTACGTTCCCACACCGTTACCAGTGCAGTATCATCGGCCCT
>CAZHLD010000112.1:0-5323 GCA_964533185.1 uncultured Acidobacteriaceae bacterium
TTGGTGGCCTCCAGTTGCGCCCGCTGCGCGGCAATGTCATGCATCTCCCGCACGCTCTGAAAGCAGGATTTGATCAAAAAAATGTCTTCGAAAATTACCCAGCACGCATGTTCCACCCATCGCCACGGGCTGACCGTGAGTACGCCAAACACCGACTGCGGCCAGTACACCCCGCGCAGAAAGTGGTCCAGCGCCACCACTACCGTCGCCGGGATGAACACGCGCCAGTCACGGTAAAACGCCAGAATCGCCAGCGACCCGAATACATGAAAGTGCGTCTCAATTCGCCCGCCCGTCAGGTGGATCAGCAGCGCAGACATCAGCATCTGCGCCCCTGCAATCACGTAGCGTGTTGTCGCCGCACCCGGTCGCAGGATCGCCAGTGTCACTGGAAACGCCGTGATCACCGCGCCCAGCAAGATCGCCGCCCAGACATGGATGTGCACTAGGTGCTGCGCCCCCACCCAGGTGTACGGTGAAATCCACAGCGCTGCACCGATTCCCGCCAGCCACTGAAACACCATCAGCCACGCGAATAATTGGTCCGTCCGCCGGAAGATTGCCTGCTGATGCTCGTGGAAAAGCACCTCGGTCCGCCGTCCGATCATTTCGCTGAGGTTTCCTGCCGTGCTCATTGCTTCATTCCTGTCGCCGTGCTGCTTGTCGGGGTCTTCGCGCCGTGCAACATGCATCCGAAGGGCGGCGTCTCCGCCCGATCGCTCGTCTCGCCCCGCGCCAATGCAACCACCGCCTGTCGTCCGCGGTTGTCCCCGGCATGACCTCGCGACGCCGTGATCCCTCCATGGAAGCGCAACTTCCCGCTCGTGTCGTAGAGCAGCACAGCACCGGATACCCGCGCGCCAAACCGCTCCGCCTCCACACCCTCTTCATCCTCTTCCACACTCACTCCCGGAATCGCCGCTGCATCCCGCCACAAATCGGTCTTCACCCAATCCTCCGCGTACCCGGCCGGCTTGTAGAACAACACGTGCGCCTTCGTCCGGCCCTGCATTCGCGTCATCGCAATCGCCAGCTCCCCAATGCTCGCACGGCTGCAGGGACACTTCGGGTGCACCGCCATCACCAGCGTGGCCTGCGCAGGGTCGCGCTCAATCCGGCTTTCCGCCGGCCAGCTCGTTGGCGCCTTGCCGGTGCCCCCGGATGTAAATTCGTACCCGGCTAGCGCCCACAAACCCGCGCTGATCAGCACCAGCCAGATTCCTGCAACGGCTATCGAAACCGTCTCACTACGCTTCAATGCAACCTCGATTCTCGGCGCGAAGGGAGACTTCATTCCTCTTGTTCGCATCCCCCACACCCCCGCACGAACGTGGCCAACTTCAAAGCCCACGAAAAGACCGTTCGCCTTTCAAATCAATGAGATCCAGTCACTCAGGTTGCCTGAAAGAGTCGCTGCATGGGTAGTCGGTGCAGAGTTGAAACTCCTGCACCGCTTTGAAACTCTGCTCCTATTTCGCTGCGATCATTTGTCCCACTTGGTTTTTCTTGCGCGTCTTGCTACCGCCTCTCGAACCCAAACGCCTTCAGCATCTGCCTATCGAGCGCCCGGTCACTCATCAGCCGCTTAATCCAGTTCACCATCTTCGCGCGCTTCGTCACCGGGTGCGCGCACGCGGCGGCAACTCCCCCGAGACTTGACAAAAAACGCTCGCCAGACTTGCCCCACGGTGCTAGGCTGCCCCATCCGTTCGGGCCGGGTCGCAGGGCGCGCCCGGCAGGGTTCCCTCTCCGATTTGCTGACAGGAGGAAATCGATGGACACCAAGAAACTCATCGCCGCCATTGTGGTCGGCTACCTCTTCATGGCCGGTGCCGGCTACTTGATCCACGAGGTCTGGTTAAGTCCCCTCTACCAGCAGTCTCCCGACACCTGGCGTCCCGAAGACCAATTCCGCAGCAAGATGTGGATCATGTGGCTTGCGGACCTGTTGTTCGTGGCCATGTTCGCGTACATCTACACCCGCGGGGTGGAGAACAAGCCTTGGCTCGGCCAGGGCATCCGCTACGGAGTCTTGATGGCGTTACTGGTGACCATCCCGTTGACGCTCTCGCAATACGTCATCTACCGGGTGCCCGACGAGTTGCCGCTCCGGTGGATTGCGGCGGGGGCTCTCCAGCTCATCGTCCTGGGGCTGATCGTGGCTGGTTTCTGCCGGAAGCCCGCGGCTTAGACCCGCCTCAGCCCAAACGTCTTCAGCATCTGCCGGTCGAGTGCCCGGTCGCTCAGCAGACGCTTCGCCCAGTTCACCATCTTCGCGCGGCGCGTCACTGGGTAGCGCGGTCGCGGCGGCGACTCCCGCAGCGCCCGCAGCAGTTCACGCACAAAATCCTCCGGCGTTGCTGTCGAATCTTTTGTTCGTTCTTTCCACACCCGCCGGAACGCCAGATAGTGCTGTGCGTAAGGGCTCGCTTCCACCCGGGCTGTGTACACCGCCGAAAGATTCGCGGCTGCGCCTTCCATATTCGTTCGTATGTACGCCGGTTCCAGCAGCACCACCTCAATCCCAAACGGATGCACTTCCAACCGCAGCGCATCGGTCATGCCCTCCAACGCATGTTTGCTCGCGCTGTACGGCCCAAACAGCGGCATGGACATCTTTCCCGCCACCGAGCTCACGTTGACGATCCGCCCGCGTCCGCGCCAGCGCATCCTCGGCAGCACCGCCTGCGTCACGCGCACCACGCCGAAGAAATTCGTCTCCATCTGGTGCCGCAAGTGTTCGAGCTTCACTTCCTCCATCACCGCCACGTAGGCAATCCCCGCGTTGTTCACCAGCGCATCAATCCCGCCGCTGCGTCGCTCGACCTCTACCACCGCGCGCCGCACCGACTCGTCGTCGCACACGTCCATCTCCACCGTCTCGAGCGGCAGCTTCCTCTCCCACGCTTCCTTCTCCAGCGACTCTCTCTTCGCCGCGTTCCGCCCTGCCGCAAACACGCGGTAGCCCTCCTCGGCCAGTCGCAGCGCCGCTGCCCGCCCCAACCCGTCCGTCGCCCCGGTAATGAGCACCGTCTCCCGCTCGTCTTTCGCCATCATGGCGTCCTCCGCTTGGCCCTCACCCTATCGCACCCACGGCGGCTTTTCCACCGCCCTTCTCCGCGGCAGGGAAGCGCGCCGTTGAAACCTCGCCCGAAACGCTCACGTCTCAACCAGCGGTCGAGGGCGGCCGCAGTTTGTGGTAGTTTGTGCTGCCCGGTGGTGGGCTTGAAGATGTCCCGGCCCGCAACGCGAGGCGTGATCTTCCCATGCCATCTCTTCCCATTCTTCCAAGGAGACGTGCGATGAAACTCCATCCCCAATTCCAGTTTCTGCTGACGGCTGCTTTGGTGCTGGCTCTGGTCCTCGGCACGGTGCCGATGGGCGGCGCGCAGCAGGACGCCAAGTCGGTCAAGCAGAAGCCCGCGTCGAAATCCGCGGCGCCTGCGCCGCAACAACTCGACGCCGGCTACACCGCCAAGATCAAGGAGTACACCACCGAGTCCTATTTCCTCACCGAGCTGGTGGACCACCTGCCCGCCTCCGACAAAGTCCCCACGCCCGAAAAAATCCTCGGCTACGTCGTCGGCACGCCTGAAAAACTCACCTACACGAAAGACATCTTCCGCTACTACCGCGAGCTCGCCAAAACCACTCCGCGCGTCCAGCTCTGGACTGTGGGCAAAAGCGAAGAGGGCAGGGAAATGCTCCTCGTCGCCGTCAGCGACGAAGCCAACCTCTCCCGGCTCGACCGCTACAAGCAGATCACCTCACGCCTCGCCGACCCCCGCAAAATCTCCGACGCCGATGCCGCGCAGCTTGTCCGCGAAGGCAAACTGTTCTACTGGCTCTCCGGCTCGATTCACTCTCCCGAAACCGGCTCCCCCGAAATGCTCATGGAGCTGACCTATCGCCTCGCCGTCGAGGAATCGCCCTTCATCCAAAACATCCGCAAGAACGTCATCCTCCTTATCACTCCCGTCCTCGAAGTGGACGGCCGCGACCGCATGGTGGACCTCTACAACTACCGCAAAGCCAATCCCGATAAGCCCGCCCCCGGCCTCATCTACTGGGGACACTACGTCGCCCACGACAACAACCGCGACTCCATGGCCCAGGCTCTGGCCCTCTCCCGCGCGCAAATGAAGACCTTCTTCGACTTTCACCCGCAAGTCCTCCACGACCTGCACGAGTCCATCCCGTATCTTTACACCTCCACTGGCACCGGCCCCTACAACGCCTGGCTCGACCCCATCGTCATTAGCGAATGGCAGAAGCTCGCCTATCACGAAATCGAGCAGATGACCCAGCGCGGCGTCCCCGGCGTCTGGACCCACGGCTTCTATGACGGCTGGGCGCCCAACTACATGTTCTACGTCGCCAACGGCCACAACTCCATCGGCCGCTTCTACGAAACTTTCGGCAACGGCGGCGCCGACACGCGCGAGCGCACCCTCCCTCCTGGCTCCACTTCCCGCACCTGGTTCCGTCCCAACCCGCCGCTCACCAAAGTGAAGTGGTCCATCCGCAACAACGTCAACCTGCAGCAGAGCGGCGTCCTCTTCGCCCTCTCTTACACCGCCGATCATAAGGATGAGTTCCTCAGCAATTTCTATCTCAAGAGCAAGCGCTCCGTCGCCAAAGCCGCGACCGAAGGCCCCGCCGCCTGGGTCATCGCCAACGACGGCCGCCGACCGGGCCTTGCCGCCGGCCTCGCTCGCCTCCTCCAGGATCAAGGCGCCGAACTCCACACCCTCAACTCCGAGGTCGAACTCAAATCCGACGACCCCGCTCCGCCCGCCGCCTCTGTCATTCCGAGCGAAGCGATCGCAGATTCCGGCCTTGCCGGAAGGAATCCCTCCGCCTCTTCCTCTGACTCTTCCTCCGCTTCTCAATCCCCCCGCCCCGCCGCCGCCCAATCCACCAAACTCCCCGCCGGCTCCTACGTCATCCGCATGGACCAGCCCTACAGCCGCATGGTGGACATGCTCCTCGACACCCAGTTTTATTCCGTCAACGACCCTCGCCCCTACGACGACACCGGCTGGACCATGGGCCCCTTGCGCAACGTCAAAACCATTCGCGTCACCGACTCGGCCATTTTCAAAGCTCCCATGACTCTCGTCTCCGGCCCCGCGAAAGCCACCGGCAGCGTCTCCGGCGCATCCGCCGCAAAGTTCTATCTCATCAACGCCAACGCCGAACCCGCTCTCGCTTCTCTTCGCTTCCGCCTCAAGGACGCCAAGTTCTTCGCCGCCGAAGACGCCTTCGACGCCGCCGGCGCGAAATTCGCTGTCGGCTCGTTTATCATCCCCGCCGACGGCAA
>CAZHLD010000113.1:0-5276 GCA_964533185.1 uncultured Acidobacteriaceae bacterium
CACAGAGGCACCGAGAGCACAGAGGTGAGGGGTCAGGGGCGAGCGGGGACGGGATCGGGGGAAGAGGAGAGTCGACGGGCGGCGTAGCTTTCCACTTACGCGAAGCCGTTGGGGTAGCGGGAAGCCATACGGATTCGATTTGCGTGACGTGCAACGGCGGCGAGAAATGGGAGTGAATACAGATGATCACAGATAAGAACAAGAAGCAGCCCGCGGGCTTCTTCGGTCCGGCAAGGCCGGACCTCAGAATGACAGAGTGCGCGATGCGCGCGGGCGGTTGAAGAGGGACAAGGCGCGTGTTAGGCTGCGGCTGCACAAAATTGGGGCACCCGCCCCTTAACAACCCGAAACGTAAGTCGTGGCGACTCCGAGAATACAACTCGATCCGGCGGGCCTGCGCGAGCAGGTGATGGACGTGGTGCGCCGGCTGCTCGCGGAGCTGGGTAGTCCGCGCGCAAGCAGCGCAATCCGCGGCGAGGCGCACCTGGACCGCGACTTGGGGTTGGGGAGTCTCGAGCGGGTGGAACTGGTGGTGCGGTTGTCGGCAGAGTTTGGCAGGGAGCTGCCAGACCAGTTGGTGGCGGAAGCGGATACGGTGGACGATTTGGTGACGACGGTGTTGCGGCAGAGCGGAGAGGAGCCGCGCGGGAGCGGGCAGATTACGACCAGCGAAGAGTGGCGGGGTAACCCCACCGCTGCGGGAGCGGGGCGCGTTGCGACGACGGCAAAATGGCCGGCGAGAGAGGTGGAGGCGGCGGAGACGCTGGTCGAAGTGTTGCGCTACCGGGCGCGGGCGGATGCGACGCGGCGGCACCTGATCTTCCCCGGCGATGCGGGCGAAACGACGGTGACGTTTGGCGAGCTCTACGAGCGGGCGAGCGGCGTTGCGCGGGAGCTGGGCCGTCGAGGGATCACGAACGGACACGCGGTGGCGATCATGCTGCCGACGGGGCCGGAGTTTTTCTACACGTTCATGGGCGTGCTGCTAGCGGGTGGGGTGCCGGTGCCCATCTACCCGCCGTTCCGCGCGGACCGGATTGCGGAGTATGCCGAAAGGCAGTCGGCAATACTGGCCAACGCGGGCGCGAAACTGCTGGTGACGTTTCGCCAGGCGGAGACGGTGGCGCGGCTGCTGAAGCCGCGGGTGGGGACGCTGGCGGGAGTGGTGGATGCGGCGGAGTTGTGCGCGGAAGAAGCACCAGTGGAGAAACGTATTTCAAAATTTGTAACTCGAAACTCGGGAGAGCAGGAGTGGAGTCCGGTGCAGGTGCGGGCGGCGCATGGAGATGATCTAGCGCTGCTGCAGTACACGTCAGGATCGACGGGCGACCCAAAGGGAGTGATGCTGACGCACGCGAACCTGCTGGCCAATATCCGGGCAATCGGCGAGGCCATCGAGGTGCGAGCGGAGGACGTGGGCACGAGCTGGCTGCCGCTCTACCACGACATGGGGTTGATCGGGGCGTGGTTGATGCTGATGTACTACGGGCTGCCGCTGGTGGTGCTCTCGCCGCTCGCGTTTTTGACGCGGCCGGAGCGTTGGCTGCGGGCCGTGCACCGCTACCGGGGAACTCTGGCCGCGGCGCCGAACTTTGCCTACGAGCTGTGCGTGAAAAAAGTGACCGACGAGCAGATGGCGGGGCTGGACCTCAGCTCGTGGCGGGCGGCGCTGAACGGGGCTGAGCCGGTGAACCCGGAGACGATTGAGAGGTTTGCGGCGCGGTTTGCGCGCTGCGGTTTTCACAAAGCGGCGATGCTGCCGGTGTACGGGCTGGCCGAGGCGTCGCTGGCCGTGACCGTGCCGCCGCTGGGGCGCGAGCCGAAGGTGGACCGAGTCGAGCGCGCAATGTTTGAGCGCACAGGGCGCGCGGTGCCGACGTCGGAGACGGGCGCGAACACAATTGCGTTTGTCTCGGTGGGGCGGCCGATCCCACGGCACGAAGTAAAGATTGTGGACGGCGAAGGACGCGAGGTGGGAGAACGCGTGGAGGGCTATCTATGGTTCCGGGGGCCGTCGGCGACGCAGGGGTATTTTCGCAACCCCGAGGCGACACGAAAGCTTTTCCCGGAAAGCGCTGGGATCTCGTCAGAAGGACGTAATCCGTTACTCGTTACTCGTAATACGGCGGAAGAGGGCGCGTGGGTGGATTCGGGGGACCGGGCGTACGTGGCGGACGGCGAGGTGTACGTCACCGGGCGGGTGAAGGACATCATCATCAAGGCGGGACGCAATTTGTACCCGCATGAGGTCGAGGAGATTGCTGGGCGGGCGGAGGGCGCGAGGAAAGGTTGCGTGGTGGCGTTTGGGTTGAGGGATGCGGCAAGCGGGACAGAGAGGCTGGTGGTGGTGGCCGAGGCGAGAGCGCAGGGAGCATCCGAACGCGAAAAGATAGCCCGGCGGATTAACGAGGAGATGGTGGCGGCGCTGGGGCTGCCGGCGGACGTGGTGGAGATATTGCCGCCGCAGGCGATCCCGAAGACGTCGAGCGGGAAGCTAAGGCGCGAGGAGACCAAGCGGTTGTACCTGGCGGGCACGCTGGGGCGCAGCGTGAAGCCGGTGTGGTGGCAAGTGACGCAGGTAGCAGCGACGTCAGCGGTGCGGTCGGTGCCGCGAATAGCACGGCGCGCGGCGGAGGTGGCGTACGGCGTCTATGCGACGATTGTGTTTGTGCTCTGGATTGTGCCGACGTGGCTGCTGGTGTGGTGCACGCGGCGGAGGGAAACAGCGGCGCGGATTACGTCGCCCGCGCTGCGACTGTACTTTGCGCTGGTGGGCTGCCGCGTACGCGTGGAGGGACGCGAACATGTCGCAGCGGCGGGAGCGAAAGTGTACGTCTCAAATCACACGTCAAACTTCGACGTGCTGGCGCTGATGGGCGGGATTGGGATTGAGTACCACTTTGTGTCCAAGATCGAGGTGCTGTCGTACCCGCTGATCGGGACGTTCATGCGGCGGCTGCACCACTTCGCTTTCGAGCGAAGCGACCCGGAGGCGCGGCTGAGGCAGTCGGAGGAGATTGAGGCAGCGCTGCGACGGGGCGAGTCGGTGTTCATCTTTCCGGAGGGGACGTTCACGCCGGATGCAGGTGTGCGGGCGTTCCAATTGGGCGCGTTTAAGGCGGCGGTGGCGACAGGGCGCCCGATTGTGCCGCTGACGCTGCGCGGGTCGCGGGAGTTCTTGCGCGAAGGAACGATTCTGCCGAGGCCGTCGAGCGTGGCGATTACCGTGCTGCCGCCGATCTGGCCGCGGGCGGGGGCGGCGGATTGGCATGAGATTGTGCGGCTGCGGGACGAAGCGCGGGCGGTGATTGCGGCGCATTGCGGGGAGCCGCTGGTGTAAGTGCCCCCGTGTGCCGAGCAGAACTCCTTCAACCCAGAAGATGCTGGGCTGAAGCCCAGCACTACATAAGACAAGAACCGCCCGCAGCGCAGAATGGGCCAGCGCTCCGGCATTGCCCGCCGTAGGCGGGCCGAAGCGCCGGCCTTTTTGTTTTTGTGGCGCGCGGTCAGCGGCGAAGTTCGAAAACAACGGTGATGTGCGTTTCGACTTCGACGGGTTGGCCATTGAGCAGCGTGGGACGGTAGCGCCACTGGGCGACGCCGGCAAGCGCCGCTTGAGCCAGGATGGGGTTGCCGCTGACCAGCTCGAGCTCGCGGATGGAACCGTCAGTGCCGATGATGGCGCGGAGACGGACGGTTCCTTGAAGGCGGCTATGTAACGCGATGATCGGGTATACGGGCTTGACGTTGTTGATGAGCAGCGCGGCCTGCACTCCTTCGCTTACCTTGCGGCGTTCCTGCACGGGCATGGGAGCCGGTGCAGGCGGTGGGCCTACGTGATTCGGACGGAGCGGGCCGATGGAATCGATCCCGTCGGGCACGCATCCAGCGCAGGCGCCCTGCGGCAGGTTTGGAACAGACGAGGAGCCTTCGGCGGAAATCGCATCACTCGGAGCGGTGGGGCGATTTGGCTGCTTCCAGTCGCGGTCGAAGATGATGTGATCTTGTGAGCGAGTGGGGCCGCTACCTCCACTGCGGCTCTGAGGTTGGGTGGAATCCTGCGGAGTGCCACGGAAGGGCGGGAGGGGGTAGGCGCGCAAGCGTGGGCGTTCGCTGGTGGCCACCAGTGGAGCGAGGAGCATGGCGGCGACCAGGGCGGCCTCGAGAGTGACGGCAAGAAGCAGGGCTTTGCGGCGAAGTCGGCGGGCGCGGCGGAGCGCGGCTTCATCGCCTTCGACGAGACACCGGGACAGGGCGGAAACAGCGGGTTGATCTGGCATGGACGTTCCTCCATTCGGAGCTGGCGCGAGAGCCGGCTGAGTCGTGGCGGTGCCGGCCGGGGGCTGCCGCCTGCTGCGGAAACCGGGCCGACACCGCCTTCGCAGGGATGTGAGGAACGCGCGACCTCACTTGGGTTGGACACCGTCTGGCGGGAGAAGTTCCCGCCCGGGGAAGCAAGTGGCGTATTTTGAGGGGGGTGGCGGGGGCCAAAATGGCCCTTGAATTATATTTAGAATCATTCTAAGATGCTGCGATTTTTAGGGCCTCTGGCAGGCATCCGAGAGGCCGGCTGGCGCATCGGATGTGAGTGCCGGGGGTACCCGGAGAGAGGCTGGATCCGTCATTATGAACCGTCGTCAACCAGAGACCGTAGGGGTTCGTTACACCGGGTGGGCCGCGCTGGACCGCGACCCGCAGGAAGACATGGTGGAGTACACCTGCCCGCATTGCGGGGCGCAGGGGAATAAGTCGGCGCGGCGCGCACGGGCGCAGTACCGCTTTACCGATGGGTTCCTGCAGGACCTGCAGGGCGAGGCGACTACCTGCCGGCAGTGCAAGAAGTCGCTGCGCGTGGTGCCGGTTGTAATGTTGCACGACCAGGGTGAGAAGCGGCGCTTCCAGGCCGTGTTTTCGGAAGAGCCGGCGGGGAAGAACTGAAGAGCAGGGAGTAGGGGAAAACTCCGAAGAAGCCCACTGCTACAACTCAAGAACCAAGAGAGCAAAGCGGCGGCAAGCCGCCGCACTCCAAAAGAAACGGGCCGGCCCGAGAGAATCGGGTCGGCCCGTTATCTTTTTGGGCTGTACTCACCGAGAGAGAAAAAAATAGATTCCTTCCGGCAAGGCCGGAATCTTCGATCGCCCCGCCGCGGCGGGCTCGGAATGACAGCCTCTCACTGCGCGGAAGGCTAGTGGCGGCAGAAGTGGTTGTGGCGGTGGCGGTTGAAGCCGAGGCCACGACCGAAGCTAAAACCGAAGCCGCGGCCGAAACCCCGGTT
>CAZHLD010000114.1:0-5266 GCA_964533185.1 uncultured Acidobacteriaceae bacterium
TCGCTAGGGGCACGAATGGCATAGAGGAGAGCTGCCCCGCGAGTACACCATACGGGCGGTTTGGACAGGAATGGAGAATCCTTGCCCCGTGATGGTCGATGTGGAGCCTCAAACGCTCGGGGGCGTTTCTGAAGCTAGGTCAACTGGAGGTGCGTCATTCACTTACAGCAAACTGGGCTTTTTCGTGCGGAAAGGAACGGTTTCGGAACGCATACGGTGTTGACCGGGTGTTGTTGTGCGAGCGTGATGGCCCCCTCGCGTGTGGACCAGTTCGGATGGAGGCGGTACGATTCATCTCAGCCGTCAGGAGGCTGAACACGCCAACGCGGTCATCCGTGAAAGCGAAATCGGCGACCTCAAATTGGCCGAAGCTGCTGCGTATCTCGGAGGAAATGCGGCAGTGGTCGGCCACGCTGGAACAGGAGCTGCGTGGCTGGCCGCGCGTCACGTCGCGACCCATGTTCGGGCTAATCGGTTTCTATCACAATGGCGTGATCTTCGCGGCCCTGCCGCGTACACGCGCGCTGAGTACTCCCAGATCGCTTATCTTTAAGTTCCATCGCATGTCGCCGGCGCTGTTGCGGCGGGCCAGAAAAGACCCGCGCATCGGCTCGGAAAGAGAGTCGCCCGACGCAACGTGGCACTCCTTCGAGCTGAACACACCGGGCGACCTGCGTGACGCGCTCTGGTGGCTGAACCGGGCATATGAAGCAGCGAAGTAAGAATGCGTGCCGGAAAGGAATCATTTCGGCCCAAAGATACTGCAGCACGTTGTTGGGCGGCAGTGAGACCACCTGCCCTACCAGCACACGCCCGGTGCGGTTCGAAGGTAGGTGTCGGACGCCAGCTGGTTCAGCATGAAGTCCGCCACGTCAGCACGGGAAATGCGCACCGTCCTAAGGAAGCTTCCGACATGACGGCCATGACGAAAAGAGCCTTGCTTGCTTCCATTTGTCAGCACGCCGGGTCGAACGATCACCCACTCGACGTTACTCCCCCCGATCATCCGTTCCTGCCGCGTCTTGTCCCAGAAATAGAAGGGCAGAATCACTGGAATGACAAAGAGCGTGTAGTACAGGCCCATACGCCCGGCACTGTCTCCGATGCCGAGTGAGGTCTCGCAGACGAGACGTGGGACGCCGTGAGTCTCCATGGCCCGCAGGATGTTGCGAGTCCCTTCCGAGAGAATACGAGTTGGATAGAAGAATCGCTTGTGGCCAAGGGCGGAAAGCACCGCTTCCTGACCGCGGACCGCTGCTTCGACGGAGGCGTAGTCGAGCACATCACCCTGCATGACTTTGAGTTGCGGATGTTCCACCTGGAGCCTTGACGGATCTCGTACAAGCGCCGTGACCGCATAGCCGCGCTCCAACGCTTGCGCCACCAGCTGACGACCAGTTCCGCCAGTCGCTCCCACGATCAAGACCCGCGCGGGATCGTGGCGGGCTGCTCCACCCGAGCGAGCGGTCTGCGACTGGTGTCCTGCCTGTGCAAGTCCGGCTGAAAGGGCGATGGCGTACAACATGAACAAGAGCAGAAACGCCATTTCGGTTCCTCTCGTCCGCCTAGCTACTGTTTAGGCTGACCTGGATAAAACCGGTGCGTCGGCCTAACACGAAACCGCCGGCGGCGAGCCGGAGCGGAAACTGCTTTGATTGTAACGAGTTCTTCCATATCCAACAACTTTCCTCCAAGTCTTAGGCCGACCGGTCAGTCCGGATAATCCCACCGCTCACGCCGGAGACGGCTTTCCGAAGACGGTCGAGGGGGCTGTGGAAGCGCAACTGGACGTATGGTCGGCTTACCGGAAAGTGAGCCGAAAAGATGCGGTTTCGGCACAGGTAAAACCTGTAGGGCTTGCCCCGCCAAATCAGTCATTTTGGAGAGCCCCCGCCATAACCATTTTGGCAGGGACTATCTTGGATGATTGGAACACCAACACCCTCTGTAGCTCACCCGAGAGGCTACTGGTCGATCGAAAAACAGATATTTCTGCTGCGATGCCCGCTTAGGTACCTGGCTTTTTGGCAGCATGCTTGGCTGCTGCTGGCTTGGCTTTTAGTTCCACCAGAATCGACTCCGTTGGCGTATCGCCCAAATTCTCATTCGCATGTTTTACAGCGTCGCGCCAGGTGGCCTGCCCAGCCTTGAACTGCCGCTCCGAAGTCTTTCCGTCTGGGAAAATATCTTTCACGCGGCTGTCCGTCAGGGGAATGAGCACGTTCGCCGGATGCTCGTGCATTCCTAATTTCCCATGCGCGGGGATGTGGACTCGCAGCACCCGCACCTGCGCATTCTCGAATTCCACCTTCCAGTTGTTGGGGTCTACCTTTACGGGGTCCTGAGCCTTGGCGGTTGAGACCGCAAGGCACATCACAGCCGGTACGAACAGTAACAGTAGTCGACGCATGCTAGCCTCCTCCAGCTTTCAAAACGTGACAGGGCTCTCGAGCAGCTGGACGCAACCTACTCCGGGGCTGGCACGGTGTCAAGCATCAGAACCCCCATTCGGAAGTCGCAGACTAAAGTCAGACTTAGGCTGTGTAGATCAGCGGATTGCCAAAAGGGTGTCCGAAACTCAGCCCGTAAGTCTCTGATTTCACGTGTGAGGCATGTTTATTATGGGGCCTGCCGAAACCGCAGGTTTTCGACGCACCCGAGTACATCCCTAGAAGAAGCTAGGGCGGAAGGCCCACGCGGCGCAGCAGGTCTTGGAAGCGCGGGGCGGAGCGGAGGGGATCATAACGGGGGTCTACCTTGAGGTCCAGAAGGGTAGCCGAGTGCTCCTGATACGCCTTTTCCAGCAACTGGAAGGCGCGGTCTTTATCTCCGAGGCGTATATACCACCGGGCGATCCGCGCGGGGTCAACATACTTCCGCTTGGCGCGCTCCTCCAAGATTTCGATCACCTTGCGCACCGCACTGTGATAGTCACCGCTGGCGGCGTATTTTTCCCATACTGCTGCGAGATCCTTTTCTCCCTCGAGCGCGCGGGCCTTTTGCCACTCGAGCATGGCTTCCTGATATCTTCCGGTTTGCTCGTAGGCATCAGCCAATTGCCCGTGCGCCGAGGCGAAGTTGGGGTCCATCTCAATTACGATGCGGTACTGCGCGATGGCCTCGTCATAGCGACGACTACTGTACAAACAGCCGCCGAGATTCCTGTTGATGGGCAGCGAGAGCGGATCGACTTCTCGCGCCTTTTTGATTTCCACCATGGCCTCGTCCAGGCGTCCCATTTCGTCGAGGAAAAGCGAGTACCACATATGTGCGAGCGAATAATTCGGGTTCAGCTCGATGGCTCGCTTGTATTCTTTTTCCGCGCCGGCGAAATCCCAGTCCAACGATTCTTTGATACTTGCCAGTGATGTGTGGGCTTCCGCGAGCGCGTCATCAATTTCAAGCGCTTTCAGGGCTGCGGCTCTGGCTTTCGCAAAGGCCTCTGCGCCTGACATCCCTCCGACATTTTCCAGGATGATATAGCCATCGGCTAAGCCCGCGTAGGCCTGGGCATAGCTAGGGTCTTTTTCAATCGCCTGATTGAAATACTCGATGGCTTTCTTCGCTCCCTCTTCCGTTCGCCGGTTCCAGTAAAAGCGGCCTCTCAGGTAGAGCTGGTAGGCCTCCGGGTTCTCGGTGTGACGCTTGACGAGTCTCTTTTGCTCTTCGCCGGTCAGCCGCAGCCGCAATTTTTCGGAGATCTCGCGGGAAATGTCGTCCTGCACGGCGAGCAGGTCGGCGACCTTGCGGTTGTACTGCTCGCCCCAGAGTTGCCGGTCCTCGCGCGCGTCCACCAGTTCGGCGCTGATCAAAAGGCTATCGGCGCGCTGGGTGATGCGGCCCGTCAGCACCGCCTGGACACCCAGCTCGCGCGCTGCCGTTCGCAGGTCAACTTGCCGGCCCTTGTACCGGAACGCGGAGCTGCGCGAAATCACTTTCAGTTTCGGCAGACGCGAGAGGCTGTTGATGAGGCTTTCGGTGATGCCGTCGCACAGGTATTCGGTGTTGGGATCGGCGCTGGCGTTGACGAACGGCAGCACGGCCACGGAATCAATGGCCTCGCGTTTCACGTGGAACGCCGCAAACCATCCGGCAACCGCGAGCACCATCGCCAGCGCCAACCCGCCGGTCAGGAGCGCAGCCTTGCTGCGCCACCACGGCCGCGCCATGGCCGCAGGCACAGCCACCGCAGTGGTCGCGCTGACGGCTGCCGAGCGCCCGGAATCGGTGTCGCGCTTCAGGCGCTTCAGGTCGGCGCGCAGCTCAGCCGCGCTCTGGTATCGCAGCTCACGATCTTTCTCCAGCAGCTTGTTGGTGATCTCTTCCAGCTTCAGCGGGATTTCAGGATTGAGGCGCACGGGAGCCGCAGGCGTCCGGTTCAGAATCGCCTCAAAGATCACCGCAGATGTGTCGCCCCGGAACGGCAGTGTGCCAGTTACCATTTCATAGAGCACGGCACCGAAAGAGAATAGGTCGGTGCGCGGGTCGAGCTCTTTTCCCCGGGCCTGCTCGGGCGACATGTAGGCCACTGTGCCCACCGCTATACCTGGGCTGGTCAAATGCTCTTCGTCGGTCGTGACGGTCGGCTGGCCTGAGACTCCCACCACTTCCCCCACCGAGCGCCGCTGCGGCAGGAGCTTTGCCAATCCGAAGTCCAGCATTTTGGCGTGGCCGCGTTTGGTCACAAAAATATTCGCTGGCTTGATGTCTCGATGGATGATTCCTTCGGAATGGGCAGCGTCGAGCGCATCAGCGATCTGAACCCCGAGATCCAACACCTGGTCAGTCTCTAACAGCTTCCCCTTGATAAGGTGCTTCAGTGTCTGCCCTTCCAGAAACTCCATGACGATGAAATATTGCCCGTCCTGTTGCCCGATCTCGTGAATGGTGCAGATGTTGGGATGATTCAGGGCAGAAGCGGCACGAGCTTCGCGCTGGAAGCGCTCGAGCGCCTGAGGATTGGTTGCGAGGTGGTCGGGCAGAAATTTCAAAGCGACGTGGCGGCCCAAGTTAACGTCCTCGGCCTTGTACACCACCCCCATGCCGCCGCCACCGAGCTTTTCCAGGATGCGATAGTGGGATACCGATTGGCCGATCATGGAGAGGGAACCCGCATGCTGGGAAGTATCCTAGGTCGCACCTGGTGGCAAGTCAACGCTCGCCGCGTCGGGGGTGTTCTGATGAGCCGCCCGGTGGGTCCGTGCCGAAACCATTCCCTTTTGGCCCTGAGCCTGAAGCGCACGAAGCTGAATCAAGCGAAGCCTCA
>CAZHLD010000115.1:0-3218 GCA_964533185.1 uncultured Acidobacteriaceae bacterium
TCATAGACGCGGTCGAGGCCCCCAACCACCAGACGCTTCAGATACAACTCCGGCGCAACTCGCAGATAGAGGTCCAAGTCGAGCGTGTTGTGGTGAGTGATAAACGGCCGCGCTGTCGCGCCGCCGGCGATGGGCTGCATCATCGGCGTCTCCACCTCGATATAGCCGCGCGCGTCAAAAAAGCTGCGCATCTCGCGGACGATCTGTGCCCGCTTCTGAAAAATCTCCCGCACGCCCTTGTTGACGATCAGGTCGAGGTAGCGCTGGCGGTAGCGCAACTCGACATCGGCCAGCCCGTGCCACTTCTCCGGCAGCGGCAGCAGCGCCTTGGTCAGCAGCACCAGCTCGGTCACCCAAACCGTCAGCTCGTTGGTCTTCGTGCGGAAGAGGTGTCCCGCGACGCCCACCACATCGCCCAAATCGAGCAATTGAAATAACTGGAAGCCGCGCTCGCCGACCACATCCAGCTTGACGTAGATCTGCAACCGCTGGCCCTCGCCCTGGAGGTGGGCGAAACCCGCTTTGCCGTGCAGCCGCAGCGTCAGGATTCGCCCGGCCACGCGGACGGGTACGCGGTCGGCCTCCAGCTCCGCAGCGCTGCTTTGGCCGTAGCGCCCCTGTACTTCCGCCGGCGTGCTGGTCCAGTCAAACTTGTGCGGATAGGGCTCGTGCCCGAGCGCCTGGATCTGCTCGAGCTTCTTCTGCCGTTGGGCGTACTGGTCGAGCGGTTCGAATTGCAAGGCGGCGTGCCCTTTCTCGGCGCTCCTCGGGAGGCCCTCCGCGCGGGAATTGTAGCGGGGATAGCGAGCCCCGTGCCATAAAAAATACAGCCGCGCCCCGAAACCAGCCGCTTGACTAGCCTGGTCTGGTATACTACGCCCCCCTCGGAGGCAGCTTGGTACGCTGGCGCGCAACGGGTCAGGCGCACCGCAAGAGAACGATCGGCGAAGAATGGGAGGGATGGCTCCCACCCGGTAAAGCCGAAGCGTTTGCGGCGGCGAAGTTTGCCTTGTGCGCTGACTCCTCGATGCTTGAAGTCGCTCTCAACGAGGGCGTCGGCTTGAGCCACCGGAGCTCTCCCGCCACGTCTTGCGAGGTCGCTCCGATTTGCGCTGACCTCTTCGAGCGTCTTGCCGTCCGGATCGAGGTCGCTCTCCGTACCCTTCACCGCACCGCGCAGAATTTCGGGATTCTGCCGAGCGTCGCCCCTCTCTATTCGGGGTTCTTCCGCAGCGAAGCGGCAAGACGCCAGGCCAAAAGAAGCAGACTTCTTTCCCATTTCCTGACCAGTAGCTCCCAATTCTTCCTCAAGCTGGATGACCTGGTGATCATTGTGGCCGACCTGGCCGATGAATTCCGTCCCCTGGCCGGACAGATTGGCCTGGGCAGGGCCGCCAATCCAGAAGCCTTTTGGGACCGCCTGGAAATGCTCGACTATGATCTGAAAACGTGTCTGGGCGAGACGCTGGTGGTGCTCAAGTCCTTCCTCTATGTTCTCCCCGACGAACAGACCCAGCATTTCCGCCGCCAGATGGAGGCCGCTGTCCGCGCCTCTGCGCGCCTCTCCGCAACGGCCTTGATAACCGGTAAGACCCCCGAGCAGGCGGGCCCGGTCAGTGTGGGTCCCGCTCGGCGCCCTCGCTCCCGGCAATCTTCCGCCTAGACGCACAGCCCGCTTTCAGCACAGAATAGCTCCGGCGGATTGAGGCGCTTTTTCCTCTGGCCCGCAGTTCTTGTTTCTCAAAGCATCATCCAGGGCGCGACGCAGCAACTCCCGGGGCGGCTGGCCAGTGCGTCCCCGGAACGCATGGGACAACTCAGGGGGCAGGGGGGTGCATCCCATTCCACGGATGCGTCCTGACCGGTACGGTGGCCCGACCGAGACGATCAGAGAATATCGAGCTACCCGAGGCGGAGGCCATCCGGCTCGCCCAGCAGGGCGATGCCGCCGCCTTCGAACGCATCTATAGGTTGCACAGCCGCCGCGTCTACGCGCTGTGCCTGCGCATGGTGGGGAACCCGGCCGAGGCGGAGGACCTCACCCAGGAGGCTTTCTTGCAGTTGTTCCGCAAGATCGGCACCTTCCGCGGTGAATCACAGTTTTCCACCTGGATGCACCGCCTGGCCGTCAACGTGGTCCTGATGAAGTTGCGCAAGAAGAGGCTCCCGGGCCCTTCCCTCGAGGAACTCACCGAACCGGACGAAGAATCCGGCGGTCCAAAGAAAGACGTGGGCGGGCCTGACCTGCGCCTGTCCGGTTCGATTGACCGGGTGAACTTGCAGCGTTCGGTGGAGCAGCTTCCTCCCGGCTACCGGAACGTGTTCGTCCTGCACGACGTGCAGGGCTACGAGCACAACGAAATTGCCGAGATCATGGGTTGCTCGATCGGCAACTCGAAATCGCAGCTCCACAAGGCGCGTATGCGACTGCGCGAGCTGCTGCAGGAGACCGAACGCGACCGCGCCCGCCAGGTGCGGCAGGCCGCTAAGACCGAATCCGCCGGCACAGGTTAGCCGGCCATAAGTTTTGAGATCGGTTTGCAGTCGAAGGTATGAAATAAGGATGAACGCCATGCAGTGTACTGAATTCGAATCGTATCTCGAGCAGCGCTCCGGCGAGCCGTTCCCGCCCGCCGCGGCCGCTCACCTCGACGTCTGCGCCAATTGCCGCAACCTCATCGCCGATTTCGACGTCATCGAGACTTCCGCCGCCGCACTCGGCGCCGAGACACCAGAGCCTCCCGAGCGAATCTGGGTCTCGCTGCGCGCTGTGCTTGTGTCTGAAGGTCTGATCCGCGAGCCAGAGCCCGAGCACGCGGGTTTTCTAAGTCTATTGATCGGCTGGCTGCCCCGGCCCGCTTTGGCCGGCGCTTACGTTGCCATCCTGCTGGCCGCCGCGGTCCTGATCAGCCTGCGCGGCAATCTCGGCACGCCGTACAACACAGCAAGCACGCTCAACGGCCTGGAGATCGCTGCGGTGAAGGAGACTTTGCGCTCCGCAGAAACCAACACGCCGCCCGTGGTGGCCGCCCGCCACCCGGACGTCACCTCGATCCTTCAGAAAGACATGGCCCTGGTTGACAACTTTATCGCCATGTGTGAAAAACAGGTCCGCGAAGAACCCCAGAACACTCTGGCACGCGAGTATCTCTTCGGTGCCTACCAGCAGAAAGCCGACCTGCTGGCCACGATCGCGGATCGCGGCGCCAGAGGGGACT
>CAZHLD010000115.1:3318-5234 GCA_964533185.1 uncultured Acidobacteriaceae bacterium
GTGGACGGCCGCCCGGTGGTCATCGTCCGCAATGCCCATGGCCGCATTGACGTCAAGTCCTGGAAGCGCATGGAAGTCGTCGTCGTCGGCACGCACACCAGCGAAAAGAACGAGGTAGAATCCAAGCAGATCGACAATCGCATTGAGGTCAATACCCACCTGAAGGGCCAGAACCTCACCCCGGCCGAAATGGAAGCCAATTACGAAATCACCGTCCCCGAGGAAACCGAACTCCAAATTCAGACCGGCTCCGGCCTCGTCATCGTCGAGCGCGTCTATGGCGATATGACCTTTGATACGGTCGCCGCCGACGTCCAGCTCCAGGAAGTCTACGGCTTCCTCATGGTCAAAACGATCGGCGGCTCGCTCATCTGCACCAGGTGCGCCGGCCGTCTGAGCGTCACTTCGATCAGCGGCAATATCCAGCTCTTCCAGCCGCAGCTCGACTTCGCCCGCGTCCAGACCACCTCCGGCAACATTCTCTTCGACGGCGAGCTCCGCCGCGGCAGCTACAATTTGAAAAACTACAGCGGCCTTATCGAAATTCGCTTCTCCGAGACCGACTCCTTCGACTTGAACGCCTCCACCGTCCTGGGCTCGATCGAAAATCTCGCCACCCTCAAGCCCGACCCCCGCGGCGCGCGCCGCCAGACCCCACGCGCCTCCAACGCCTTTATCGGCACGTTCAACGAAGGGCACGCCCGCATCGAACTCTCCACCTACAATGGTAAGATCAGGATTCGGCCGCGCGACTAGCGGCCGGATCGCATGACCGTCCCAAACCGCCCTCCAAAAATCCTCTGTCTGTCCGGCTTCATGGGCTGCGGCAAGACCACGCTCGGTCGCCGCGTCGCCCGCCAGCTCGGCTGGCGCTTTGTGGACCTCGACACGCGCATCGAAGAGCACACCGGCCTGGCCATCTCCGCCATCTTCAAACGCCTGGGCGAGCCGGCCTTTCGCGACATCGAGCATGACCTGCTTCAAGTGGCGCTCTCCGAAGCCATCGCTCTGCCGCAATCAACTATCCTCGCCCTCGGCGGCGGCACCTACGCGCAGCCGCGCAATATCGCCCTGCTGCGTTCCTCCTCCGCCGTGGTGGTCTTTCTCGAAACGCCCATCGATGAGCTGCTCGCCCGCTGCGTCACCAAGACCCATCGCCCGCTCTTCCGCGATGAATCGAGCTTCCGAAAACTCTACGCCGAGCGCCTGCCCTTCTACCAGCAGGCCGATGCCCGCGTCTCCAACACCGCCGACCCGCAACAGGTCGTGGCCACCATCTGCTCGCTCTGCGTTTCCGGCGCCGCTTCAGCCCACAAAGGAGTCAACGCATGACCCACGCCACTCCATCCACCAAATCCCTTTCTCTCGCGCTGACCATCTTCCTGCTTGCGCCGCTGGCGCTTGTCGCACAGGCCGACAAATCGCCAAAGGCCCGCGCCGCCGCCCCCGCTGCCTCGCTCGCCGCTGACAAAGGCACGTTCCGCATCCTGCTCGACGGCCAGCCCGTCGGCAGCGAGGAGTTTGAGATTTCGCAAGACGGGCGCGACTGGCAGGCGCGCGCCACCTCGCAAATCACCACCGCAGATGGCACAACCACCCAGGTGAAGGGCACACTCCGCCTCACCGCCGACGGCACGCCCCTCCGTTACGAGTGGTCCACACAGGGCGAGAAAAAAGCCGGTGCCATGGTGGACTTCCAGAACGGCGTCGCCAGCGCCACTTTGCTTCTCGAGAACTCGCAGCCCTTCGAGCAGCAGTTCACCTTCGACTCGCCCCGCATCGTCATCCTCGACAACAACCTCTACCACCACTACGCCATCCTCGCCCGCCTCTACGACTGGTCCGCTCGCGGCGCGCAGACCTTCCCCGTCCTCATCCCCCAGGAAATGACCCCCGGCTCCATCACCGTCGAATCG
>CAZHLD010000116.1:0-5187 GCA_964533185.1 uncultured Acidobacteriaceae bacterium
TCGGCAATGGCGTTGGAGATGGCGCCGGTGCCGCCGCGTGCAAAGCCCCAGGAGCGGAACGCGCCGTCAATCTCGCCCATGTAGTGGTGCAGCAAAACGTAAGCCGTGCCCGGCGAGCGCACTCCGAGAAACGTGCCGATGATGCCGGAGGCGGACATGGTGGATTTGAGCACGTCGGTCTCAAACCACTGGTCGAGGAAATCGACCGCGCTCATGGTCATGAGCTGGACCTGGTTGTATTTGTCCTGCGCGGGGAGGCGCTGGAAGCGGCGGGCGAGGAAGAGCAGTTTGGCGAGGTCTTTGGGGTTGAGCGAGGTGGGGTCGGGCGGCGTCATGGCCAGGATCGGCTTAACGAACTTGCACATCTGGAGCATGGCCTGGCCGAACTCTTCGTAGGCTTCGGCGTCGAGCCTGGAATGGCGGGCGATCTCGCGACGCGTCCTGGCGTGGTCGTTCACGCGCCAGAGGTAGTCGCCGTTGGGCATCGGCGTGAAGGTGCCGTCGAGCGGAAGAATCTCGAGGCCGTGGCGCGGGAGGGCGAGATCGCGGATGATCTCCGGACGAAGCAGCGAGACGACGTAGGAGCAGACCGAAAACTTGAAGCCGGGGAAAATTTCTTCGGTGACGGCGGCGCCGCCCAGGACGTGGCGACGCTCGAGGACGACAACTTTCTTGCCGGCGCGGGCAAGATAGGCGGCGTTGACCAGGCCGTTGTGGCCACCGCCGATGATGATGGCGTCGTAGCGAGCAGGCATCGAAGGCCGCGGCTCCGCGCGGGACACGCGGCGCGAAGTGAGCGGTCATTGTACAGAGCAAGCCGGAGGGCGACAAGTCGGCGGAGCGAGTTGCGGCTGCGGGAAACGCCTGCGTATAATCACGCGCGGTAAGTGGAGGAGGCGAACGTGCCGATCGGAACGGCGGTACATGAACGGACGCTGGCGCTGTGCGAGAGCCTGAGCTACCGGGAGTGGGCGGGGTACTACACGGTGAGCGTCTATGAGACGCATCACGAACACGAGTACAACGCGATCCGAAATGCGGCGGCGCTGATCGACGTCACGCCGCTGTTCAAATACATGGTGACCGGCAAGGACGCGACGCGGTTTGTGAACCGCGTGATCGCGCGGGACATCCACAAGGTGAAGCCCGGGCAGGTGATCTACTGCTGCTGGTGCGACGAACAGGGCAAGGTGATCGACGACGGCACGATCACGCGACTGGAGGAAAACGTCTATCGCTGGACAGCGGCCGACCCGAGCCTGCGCTGGTTCAAGCAGAATGCGCTGGGACTGGACGTTGCGATCGAGGATATATCCGATCGAGTGGCGGCGCTCGCGTTGCAAGGGCCGACTTCGGGCCGACTGCTGCAAAAAGTGGCCGAAGCTGACATCGCGAATTTGAAATACTTCCGGATGACGCGGGGCACGATTGCAGGCGTGAGGGTGGACATTTCGCGGACGGGCTATACGGGTGATTTGGGATACGAGATCTGGATGCCGTGGAACGATGCGGTGCGCGTATGGGATGCGCTGATGGCGGCCGGGCGGGGGTTTGACATTCACGCCGCGGGGATGCTGGCGCTGGACGTGGCGCGGATTGAAGCGGGTCTGATCCTGATCGAGGTGGACTACTTCAGCAGCAAGAAGGCGTTGATCGAAGAGCAAAAGTATTCGCCAAACGAAATCGGACTGGGAAAGCTGGTGCACCTCGACAAGGAGAACTTCATCGGGCGGGCCGCGCTCGCGGCCGAGCAGAAACGCGGGCCGGCCCGGCAGCTGGTGGGCCTCGAGATTGATTGGAGCGACGTCGAACGGCTTTACGAAGAGGTGGGACTGGCGCCACAAGCGCCGAGCACGGCGTCGCGGGTGGCCGTGCCGGTGTACCGAAGAGTTGTGCAGGTGGGAAAGGCAACGTCAACGACGTGGTCGCCGCTGCTGAAGAAAATGATCGCGCTGGCGAGTGTGAAGACCGAGCACTCGGCGCCGGGCACGCGGCTGCAGATGGAGTATACGGTGGAGGCCGTCCGGCACAGAGTGGGCGCGACGGTGGTGCCGCTTCCCTTCTTCAATCCAACGAGAAAAATGGCGACGCCGGCCTTTTAGTGCGGGCCGGTCTATTTTGCCGACAAGGACAGTCATGAGAAGAAGTCTGCTGGGCGCAGGCGCGCTGCTGGCGGCGTCGTTTGCGGCGTTTCCTGCACACGCGCAGGTGGATTGGGCGGAGTATCAGGGGCGGGCGGTGAGGCGGCTCCAGCAGTACTTCCGTATTGATACCAGCAACCCGCCGGGGAACGAGCGGCGGGCGGCGGAGTTTTTCTGTGGCCTGTTAAACGCAGAAGGAATCGAATGCCAGATCTTCGAAGTCGCACCGGGGCGGGCGAATGCGTACGCAAGGCTGCGCGGAGACGGCTCGAAGCGGCCCATCATCCTGCTGAATCACACCGATGTAGTGAAGGCGGATGCGAGCCAGTGGAGCGTGTCTCCATTTTCCGGGGAGATCCGCAACGGGTCGGTGTACGGGCGCGGGGCGCAGGACATGAAGTCCGAGGGCCTGCTGCAAGCGATGGTGATGATCGCGCTCCATCGGGAAAAGGTCCCATTGAGCCGGGACGTAATTTTTCTGGCGGTGGCCGACGAGGAGGTTGGCGCCACTGGGACCGAATGGATGATTGCCAACAAGCGCGAGCTCGTCGCCAATGCTGAGTACCTGATCAACGAGGGCGGCGAAAACTTGTTGGAAGACGGCAAGGTGCCCTTCTGGGCCGTTGACGTCGCGGAGAAGGCGACGTACTGGCTGCGGCTGACCGCACGAGGCGAGGCAGGACATGGCTCGGTGCCGATGCGCGACGCAGCACCGAACCGGCTGGCGCGGGCGCTGGCGCGCGTGGTGGACTACGAAACGCCGCTGCGCGTGCTGCCCATCGCGCAGCAGCAGATCTGCGATGAGGCACGGGTGAAATACCCGAAGGAGGCTGGCCGGTTGTGCCGGCTCAAAGAGAACCTGGGCGACCCGGCGTTCCGCAAGCGCGTGACCGAGAACGCGGACTGGAACTACCTGGTTCGTAACACGATTTCGCTGACGGTGCTGCGCGGCGGGCCGCAGACAAATGTGATCCCGTCTGAAGCCGTGGCCGAGTTGGACGTGCGGCTGCTGCCGGGCGAAGACCTGCAAAAATTCCTGGCGGAGATTCGTCGGGTGGTGGCGGACGAGGCGATTGCGATCGAGCCGATCACCGAGATTCGCGTGCCAAACTCTTCGCCGGTGGACAACGAGCTCTGGCAGGGTTTCAAAGATGTAGTAGGGCGGCATTACCCGGGGGCACGGGTCTCACCGCGGTTGATCAGCAGCTACACGGAAAACCAGATCTACCGTCAACTGGGGATTGCGGCGTACGGCTTCTGCCCGTTCGTCAGCACGCGGGAGGAAGCGGACACGCCGCATGGCAACGATGAGCGCATCGGCGTCGAGAGGTTTCAGCACGGGCTGCCGGTGCTGTTTGACGTACTCGTCACAATTGCGGGACGCGCGGGAAACCGACGATCTCAACATGGGGATCACAGAGACACAGAGAGCACAGAGCAGCAAAAAGAAAAACCTAACGCAGAGACACCCCCGACGAAAGACGCTGGGGTAAACTCCGAACGCGGAGGTTCGCGGAGGAAGGCAAATGAAAATCAGACATCGGAATTTCCTGAGGAGCGGACTGCTGGTTACGGCGCTGGTGTGCGCGCAAGCGGCTGTGGCGCAGAATAAGCCGCGGGCGCGGGACCTGGGCGTGCCGTTCGAGGGCACGCCGGGGCCGCGGAACGCTATCACCGACGTGGCCGGCGTCGAGGTGGGCCACAGCACGATCATCTCCGGCGAAGGAAAACTGGACGTGGGCAAGGGACCGGTGCGCACGGGCGTTACGGCGGTGCTGCCGCGCGGGAAGAACAACAGCGACCTGCCGTTCGCCGGCTGGTTTTCGCTCAACGGCAACGGCGAGATGACCGGCACGACGTGGGTCGAGGAGTCCGGCTTCCTGGAAGGACCGGTGATGATCACCAATACGCACAGCGTCGGCGTGGTGCGCGACGCGGTGATTGCCTGGCAGGTCCAGCGAGGGATGAACCCTCAGCCGTGGACGCTGCCGGTGGTGGCGGAAACGTGGGACGGCTACCTGAACGACGCCAACGGCTTCCACGTGAAAGAAAAACACGCGTTCGAAGCGATGGATACGGCAGCGTCCGGCCCGGTGAAAGAAGGCAACGTCGGCGGCGGCACGGGAACGATCTGCAGCGAGTTCAAGGGCGGCATCGGGACCGCGTCGCGGAAGCTCGAGGCCCGAGCCGGCGGACACACGGTGGGCGTGCTGGTGCAATGCAACTACGGCCTGCGGCGGCAACTGCGCGTGGCCGGCGTGCCGGTGGGATTGGAAATTGCGGAAGGCACGCTGCGGGGCGCAAATCAGCCGGGTTTGCCGGCGGACGAAGCGGGTTCGATCATCATCGTGGTGGCCACGGACGCACCGCTGCTGCCGCACCAGTTGAAGCGGCTGGCGCGCCGTGCGGCGCTGGGCCTGGCGCGCAACGGCAGCATCGCCGGCAACAGCTCGGGCGACATCTTCATCGCCTTTTCCACGGCCAACCCGAAGGCCGCCGCGCCGGAAGGAATCACGCAATTGACCATGCTCCCCAATGAGCGGATCAACCCCATTTTCGAGGCTACGGTGCAGGCTACCGAGGAAGCCATCATCAACGCGATGGTCGCCGCGGAAACCATGACCGGCGTGGACAACCGCAAGGTGATCGCCTTACCCCATGACCGGCTTCGGGAGACGTTGAAGAAGTACAACCGGCTGGCCAAGTAAGAAGCGTGATCCCCTTGGCCCGTGTCGGCGCGGTGGCGGCACAACCTCTTTCACAACCAGACCAGCCTGTGGCTGAAAGGGGCGCTGCTGCTCCGGAAGAACATCGTGGTGACCGGCGTGCCCTATTACCTGGAAAAATAGTTCAACGAAAATCAGGGGCAAGAGCGGCGCCGTAGTGACGGGCGACGAGCGCGGCGACGCGCGCGACGGCGTCGTGCAGTGCCGAAGTCTCGGCACGGTGACGGCCGGTGAAGACCACGAGCACAATGGGCTGGCCGTTGATCCAGAGGACGCCGGCGTCGTTGGCGATGAAGGGCTGGCCGTCGCCGGTCTTGTGG
>CAZHLD010000117.1:0-1219 GCA_964533185.1 uncultured Acidobacteriaceae bacterium
GAAGGCCATCGCCTGCTCCTCGTCCAGCCGATTGACCGCCACGGCCGCGACAAGGGCAAACCCTTCGTCGCCGTGGACTCGGTCGGCGCCGGCGCCGGCGAAACCATTTACTGGTGTCGCGGTCGCGAAGCCAGCTTCCCCTTCCTCCCCAACGACGTTCCCACCGAAGCCACCATCGTCGGCATCGTCGACTCCATCCACATCCCCGGCGAAGGCAAAGTGTAGCGGTGGCCGCCGAATGGCCATTCCCCGCCTTGCCGCGATTCCCCCGCCGCTGTCATGCTGAGCGCAGCGAAGCATCCCTCTTCGCCTTTCACCTTTCGCCTTTCGACTTTCGGCTTTTCTCCCATAACTGTAGACTGTCGACTGTAAACTTTCCCCCATGCTCATCGGCCGCGTCATCGGCGACGTCGTCGCCACCCAAAAATCTCCTTCCCATCACGGCAGGAAGATCCTCGTCGTTCAGCCGCTGCATCTGGACGGCTCCGACCGCGGCGAGCCCGTCCTCGCACTTGACGCCGTGGACGCCGGCATCGGCGACCAGGTCCTCATCGTCACCGAGGGCTTCTCCGCCATGACCGCCGTCGGCCGTCCCAACTCGCCCATTGACACCGCCGTCGTCGGCGTTATCGACGCCATTGACCTCGTCGCCGGCACCCAGAAATGACGACCTACGACGCCCTTGTTCGTGGCGCCAGCACCCAAAAGTAAGACTCTGTCATTCCGAGCGCAGCGATCGAAGATTCCGGCCCTGCCGTAAGGAATCTGCTTTTCTCTTCCTCCCCCGCACTTCGATCTCTGAAATCTTTTTCCTCCTCCTGACGTAGAATCTCCCAGCACGCGCCCAGGAGGCCACCATGCCCGACTTCGCTCTCTCCCGCATCGCCGTGGTGATGCTCGGCGTCACCGACCTTGCCCGCTCACTCGCCTTCTACCGCGACACTCTCGGCCTCCCGCTCCAGTCTGAAATCCCCGGCGAGTTCGCCTTCTTCAATGCCGGCAGCGTCACCCTGGCTCTCAGTGTCCCGCACACCAAGCACACCGGCCGCGGCGCCGGCGCCACTGAAGTTGTCTTCTCCGTTGAAGGCGTCCGTGAAGCCTACGACGCCCTCCATGCCCGCGGCGTCCGCTTCATCGCCGAGCCCCGCAATGTCACTGGCCCCATGTGGTCCGCCAATTTCTCCGACCCCGACGGCCACGGCCTCTCCCTCTTCGGCCC
>CAZHLD010000117.1:1319-5145 GCA_964533185.1 uncultured Acidobacteriaceae bacterium
TCCACCCCCGCTCCGCTCGACCCCGCCGCGCTCGAGCGCTCTCTCGCCCCGCACGGCTCCAGCCGCAATCTCCCGCAGGACGCCTACGTCTCCCGCGACGTCTTCGACTGGGAGCAGCAGCATCTCTGGGAAGCTGCCTGGGTCTGCGCCGGTCGCAGCGAGGCTCTTTCTCGCCCCGGCGACCAGACAGCTCTCCGCATCGGCTCCGACGGCATTCTCCTTGTCCGCGACGAAGCCGGCGTCCTCTGCGGCTTTTACAACGTCTGCCGCCATCGCGGCCACGAGTTGCTCGCTCCCGGCGCCTGCACTCATGCTCGCGCAATCCGCTGCCCCTATCACGGCTGGACCTACGAGCTCGACGGCCGTCTTCGCCTCGCCCCGCGCACCGGCGACCTGCAAGCCTTCGACCCCGCCGAGCATTCTCTCTCCCCTGCGCGCGTTGCCGAATGGCACGGCTGGGTCTTCGTCAACGCCTCCGCCGACGCCCCACCTTTTAGCGAATGGGTCGGCGAACTCGACGACCTTGTCCGCAATCACGAACCCGAGCGCCTCCGCATCGCCGCCTCAAAGTCCTACGAAGTCGCCGCCAACTGGAAGCTGGTCCACGAGAACTACCACGAGTGCTACCACTGCCCCAACATCCACCCCGAGCTGTGCAAAGTTTCGCCGCACGAATCCGGCCGCAACATGAGCCGCGCCGGCGCCTGGATCGGCGGCCGCATGGACCTAATGCCCCACGCCGCCACCATGTCGCTCGACGGCTCATCTCGCGGCGTTCCCTTGCGCCGTCTCTCCCCCGACCAGCAGCGCCACGTGGACTACGTTGGCCTCGTCCCCAATCTTTTTCTCTCGCTTCATCCCGACTACGTCCTCACGCATCGCCTCGAGCCGCTCGCTCCCGACCGCACGCTCATCGAATGTCACTGGCTCTTCCCGCCCGAAGCCCTCGAGAAGCCCGGCTTCTCCCCCGACTACGCTCTCCAGTTCTGGGACCTCACCAATCTCCAGGACTGGCGCGCCCTCGAATCCGTCCAGCGCGGCATCGCTTCGCGCGGCTATCGCCCCGGCCCTCTCACCCAAAAGGAAGATGCCGTCTACCAGTTTGTCCGCCGCATCGCCCGCGCCTACCTCGACGGCCTCTTCGCCCCCGCCCCTTCCACTCAGGCTCCGCAAGGAAGGTGAACTATGAAACGCCGCCCGCCCAAAAAGATTCCGAAGGATCAGCGCTGGTTCTGGACTCCTGAGTGGCAAGCCAAGGAGGAAGAAGCCGACAAGGATTTGGCTGCTGGCCGCTTTGAAACGTTCACTAACGTCGAAGACGCGATTCGTTGGTTGAAATCACCGTTACGCAAACGCCAGCCCTCCTCCGCCCCAACGCAAAGGAAAACTGCACGACGTATGCCTCACTGAAAATTTGAACCATGGTGAACTGCGGGCTTCCCTTACTCAGGCGGCTCGTTTTCTTCTCTGTGCCCCCTTCCGTCCTCGGTGTCCTCTGTGTTGATCTCTTTCCGCCTTTCCAATTTCCAATTTCTGTTTTCCACTTTCTATTTCTCCTCCAGTGTTCAACCCTCCTCATCTGTGCTTAAATCTTCTTATGATTGCTCAGCTCCGCGGCACGCTCATTGACAAGCGCCCCAACCAGGTGCTGATCGACGTCTCCGGCGTCGGCTATCTGGTGCACATTCCGCTCTCCACCTTCTACGGGCTCGGCGAACTCCACGCCGAAGTCACTCTGCTCATCTACACCCACGTGCGCGAAGACCTGCTTGCGCTCTACGGCTTCCTCACCGCGCGCGAAAAGCATCTCTTTGAGCTGCTGCTCTCCGCCTCCGGCGTCGGCCCCACGTTGGCCACCAAAATCCTTTCCGGTATGAGCGTGGACGAACTTGTCCCCGCCATCCGCCGCGGCGACCTCGCTCAACTCACGCGCATCCCCGGCGTTGGCAAAAAGACCGCCGAACGCATGGTCGTCGAGCTGCGCGACAAACTCGCCGCCACGGAAGCTCACGAAGCCGAGCGCCCTGCCCCCGTCACCGGCCTTGACGCCGACGTCGTCTCCGCGCTGGTCAACCTCGGCTACGACCGCCGCACCGCCGAACGCGCTCTGGAAACCGCCCGCCGCGACGGCGCCCATGCCAGCTTCGAATCTCTCCTCCGCGCCACTCTTCAACAACTCTCCCGCCCCGCATCCCGCTCCGCCAAACCGTAACGCCGGCGTCTCACCGGTTCTTTTCTCTGGACCGCCATCATGCACTCTCCCTACTCCCTACTCCCTACTCCCTACTTCCTACTCCCTACTCCCTACTCCCTACTCCCTACTCCCTGCCCCCGCCCCCTTCCCATCAAATTTCCTGTATCATTCCTCCTCGGACCACCGCACCCGACATGCCGCAGTCTCAAATGTCGCGCTCGCACCGCATCGTCTCCGGCCAGGCCTTTGACGAAGACATCCGTCTCGACGCCAGCGTCCGCCCCAAGTGCCTCGCCGACTTCATCGGTCAGTCCCGCGTCAAGGAAAATCTCTCCATCGCCGTTCAGGCCGCCCGCTCGCGCAACGAAGCGCTCGACCACGTCCTGCTCTTCGGCCCGGCCGGCCTCGGCAAGACCACGCTCGCGCAGATCCTTTCCGCCGAGCTCGCCGTCGCCATCAAGACGTCGAGCGGCCCGCTCCTCGAACGCAAAGGCGACGCCACCGCCATTCTCACCTCGCTCGAACCGCGTGAAGTTTTCTTCCTCGACGAAATCCATCGCCTCATCCCCGCCGTCGAAGAAATCCTCTACCCGGCGATGGAAGACTTCCGCCTCGACCTCATCATCGGGCAGGGTCCCGGCGCGCGCATCCACCCCTTCCATCTCAACCGCTTCACGCTCGTTGGCGCCACCACGCGCGCCGGACTGCTCACTGCGCCGCTGCGCTCGCGCTTCGGCATCGTCCACCGACTCGACTTCTACACCCCCGACGACCTGGTCGAAATCGTCCGCCGCTCCGCAAAAATCCTCGGCATCGCCATGGACGACGACGGCGCGCAGGAAATCGCCCGCCGCGCCCGCGGCACGCCGCGCGTCGGCAATCGGCTGTTGCGCCGCGTCCGCGACTTCGCCGAAGTCCGCGCCGCCGGCCGCATCACTCTCGACGTCGCCCGCGAAGCCCTGGCCATGCTCGGCGTGGATGAACACGGCCTCGACGAAACTGACCGCAACCTCATGCTCACCATTATCCAGAAATATTCCGGCGGCCCGGTCGGCCTCAACACCATCGCCGCCTCGCTCAGCGAAGAAGAAGACGCCATCGAAGAAATCTACGAGCCGTATCTGATGCAGCTTGGCCTGCTGGACCGCACCCAGCGCGGCCGCGTCGCCACCGCCTTGGCCTACAAACACTTCGGCCTCGACTTCCCTCGCCCCCAGCCCCCACTCTTTTGAGATTGTGCCATCGAGCCATCGAGTCATTGGTTGATTGGCGGACGTAGTCCACGACAGTTTTGCGCATTTCCATGGCTCAATGGCCAAATGACCCAATGATTCAATCCAAGCAAATCTATCTCTCCCTCGGCTCCAACCTCGGCGACCGCGTCGCCCATATCTCCCGCGCCCTCGAACTCCTTGAAGCCGCCGGCGTCCGCATCACCCGCCGTTCTTCTCTCTACGCCACCGAACCCGTCGGCTTCACTCCCCAGCCCTGGTTCCTCAACTGCTGCGACGCCGCCGAGACCTCACTTCTGCCTTGCCAGCTTCTCCACGTCACCCAATCCATTCAGCACTCCCTAGGCCGCCGCCTGCGCTTCGACAAAGGCCCGCGCACGCTCGACATTGACATCCTCTT
>CAZHLD010000118.1:0-5099 GCA_964533185.1 uncultured Acidobacteriaceae bacterium
CCTCGCTCCACAAGAAAAAAAGAAGGCCCCGACCGGGTCGGGGCCTTCGGCGTTTTGGGGCTACGAGGCGAAGCTAGAACTCGTAGCGCAGGGCGAACTGCATGCAGCGGCCGGCAAGGCCGTCACAGGTTGCGAGTGTGCCGTTGTAGCGCCCGAAGCTGGCGCTGATATCAGGAGTGGCGGTGATATTGCTGGTATCGAAGCGGGGTGTGTTCGTAAGGTTAAAGGTTTCCCAGCGGAACTTCAGACTATGCGATTCCGCGTAGGGCATCTTCCAAGTCTTGCTCACGCCGGTGTCAATGACGAAGTAACCGTCGCCGCGCATCTTGTTGCGCAGCCCGACCTCGCCGGGAAGCGCACGCCGGAAAGCAGCCAGGGCTGTTTTCGGGTCGCGGAAGGGGCTCGGGCGGCCGCCAACGGCGTTGCGGGTCGTACCCAAGGGCGGCAGCACACCAGCCGTGGCCAGCTCGGCGTTGCCCTGAAGGTTCCAGTTGGTGGGCCAGCAGGAGCGGCAGTTGATGACGTTGAAGGGGAAGCCGCTGGTATGGCGATAAATGCCCGCCACGGCCCAGCCGCCGATAATCTGGTTCAGCCAGCCCGGGGTGGAAGCGGCAAAGCGCTGGCCGCGGCCGACCGGCAGCTCATAGACCGAGTTGATGTTGATCTGGTGACGCGCGTCGAAGTCCGAGGCCGCGTAGTTCTGGCGGGGGTTGATGGGGTTGAGCAGAAACCCCGTATAGCCCCCGTTAGAGAACGTGGTGAAGGAAGAGCCGCGCTCGACGCCCGAACCCATGTCGTTGGACTTGGAGAAGGTGTAGTTCAGGTCAAACTGCAGACCGTTGCTCATCCGTTTGCGGAGCGTGAGCTGCAGACCGTGGTACTCGGAGGTGGCCAGTGAACTCTGCACCGCGAGCGAGTCATACTGATCGTTGAAATAGGCAAAGGGACCAAACCTGCTGCACGCCGGGAAGCAGAACTGGTCCATCAACCAGATTGAGGTCGTGAAATCCGGGTTGTCGCGGTTGAAGCGCCGCGCAACCTCCTGCGTCGCGGTCAGCCCCGCCCCGATATTGGCGTCCGGGAACAGGTTCTGCCAGTAGGGAATGTTAGCGATGCCCGCATAGGCCGAGCGGGGCGCGCCACTGGGGATCCCTGCGGCGGCCCGGATGGCCAGCCCCGCGGCGGTGTAGTAATCCATGCCCGAGGCTGGGTCCACCAAGTTGTTAATCGGCACGATATCGCGGCGGATGAGCAGGCCCCTGCCGCGACGCCCCACATAGGCCGCTTCCACGGCCAGGTTGCCGGGAAGCTCGCGCCCGATGGCGAAGTTGAAGGAGTGGGAGTAAGGCGTAGTGATGGTGTCGTCGATGCTCGACTGGATGACGCCCGCGGCGATGGGTGGGGTCTGCGGGAAACCTCCCGGAGGAGCTGCCGGAAGAGTGGAAGGAATGGTGTTGATGTTGACGAAGCGGATGGCCGGATTGTCCTCATTATTGCCACCGAACGGGCTGCTCAGCAGCGTGGAAAGCCCGAACGAGCCCACCGCATCGAACTGGGTGGCCAGGGCCTGGCCGATGCGGTCGTACACCAGCGAATAACCGCCGCGGATGACCGTCTTGCCGTTGCCGGTCAGCCAGCCCAGCCAACCATCGGAGAACTTCGGGGAATAGGCGAACGAGGCGCGCGGCGCCCAGTTGTTGTAGTCCCAGGAGTAGAAGCCCTTGCGGCCGTTGGCAGGACCCGCCAGGTCAATGGTGATCGGAGGTATGGCGTTCGAAGGTATGCCTTTGGCGGCGTTGCGGGCGCGCTGGTTAAACAGCTCACCAAAGCTGACGTTCGGCGCCACTTGGAGTCCGTTGACCTCCCAAGGCGGCGAAAGCAGGCTGTAACGCACACCGAAGGTGAAGGTGAGGTTCGACCGGATCTTCCAAGCGTTCTGGACGTAGAACTCGTACTCGTCGGAGCCATACTCGCGCGGGACGGGGGCACCCACGGCCAGGGTGCTGCCGTCCTTGTTGTAATTGTAGCGGGCGTCCACCTGGGACAAGATGCCCAGGATATTGATGAACGAGTCGGCATAGACACCCTGTCCGCCGGAGGATACGGCCGGGAAGACCGAACAGGGCGCAGGCGCGGCGCAGGCCGGAGCCCCTGGCATAAAGGTGCGGCCGACGCCGCTGACCCAAGAGCCGTTGGCAACGGCGGTGTGGAACGAGCCCGCATTGGTGAAGCGCGGGATGCGTGTCCTTCGGAAATTGATTCCCCACTGCGTCGTATGCGCACCGTGGGTATAGGTCATGTCGTTGACGAGATTGTGAGTGGGGACAAGGCGGCCAAAGGTGGGGGTCAGCGCGTTGAAGTCGCTGAGAAAGCGGAAGGTGGCGACGTTCGCGGTGCGCAGGCCCTGGGTCGTCTCGCTGATGCGCGTAAAGCCATAGCGGAAGCTATTGATGAAGTTGGGCGTGATCAACGCGGTATAGCCAATGGCCATGCCCTTGTTATTGATGAGCCCCGTGGTGTTGGGGGGCTGGCCGGGAAACTGGGCCGGGCTGCCGATGACGTCGTCCTGGAGGTTGCCGCGCCAGAACAAGGTGTGGTTGCCAGCGCGATCGATCTTGAAGTCGGCGCGAGCGATGTAGGTATAGAAGTCGTTCGCTATGGGCGAGGCAAAGCGGAAGCCGACGATATTGCCGGTGGTAGTGCCAGCAATCCCATCCCGACCGGGTTCGTTGGGGGTGGGATACTGCCGAAAGTAGTTACTCGCGCCAACATTCGAGCCGAGGCCCAGCGGATCGATCACGCGCAGATTCGCGGGAGTCAGTCCGAAGTAGCCAGCCGGGATGTTATGCGTTGAACTAAAGCCGCTCACGGAAGTGGCCGGGCAGGCCGTAGCGGTGGCGCACTGGTAAATCAAGACGCCATCGCGGAAGGAACCCGAAGGGACGAAGCGGGAAACCGGCGACTGGCTGGACTCGCGCAGGTTCTCGAAGTTGCCGAACAGGAAGAAGCGGTCCTTCCACAGCGGCCCGCCCGCGGAAACACCATAGACGTGTTTCTGGAGCTTGGGGGACTTGCTCTGCTGGCCAGCCTCCAATTGCGCCAGCTTCAGGAAGTATTCGTTGGTGGAGGTGGCGGTGTTGCGATGGGCCCAGTAGGCGCTGCCGTGCACCTCGTTGGTGCCGCTCTTGGTGACCAGGTTGATCTGGGCGGCGCTGGAGCGGCCCTGGGTGGCGTCGTAGCTGGAGGTGGTGACGCGAAATTCCTGGACCGAGTCCAGGGTCATGCGCAGCACGGTGGTGTACGCGGTGCTAAACTGCGGGTCGTTGACGTCCACGCCGTCGAGGGTGACGTTGGACTGGTCGCTGCGCGCCCCGCTAACGGCCCCGCTGCGCGTGTCGCAGCGCTGCTCGGCGGCGGGAAGAAACGTGGCGCAGGGCGCGTTGCCGGTGGGAAGAAAGACGGCGCCCGGTTGCAAGCTGAGCAGCCCGACTACGTTCCGCGCTTCCATCGGCAGATTCGAGATTTGATTGCCCGAGAGGACGGTTCCGAGGCTGGCGTCGGTGGTATTGAGCGGGGTGACCATTTCATTGACCACAACGGTCTCAGCCATCTGGCCGAGCTCGAGCTTGGGGTTGAGCGAATGCGGGGTGTTGACCAGGAGCCGCAGCTTAGGAAACTTGGCGGTGCGGAAGCCGGTATGCTCCACTTGCAGGTCGTAAGTGCCCGGCGGCAAGGCGAGGAACTGATAGCGGCCGTTTTCGTCCGTGGTGGCCGTCCGCGTGGCTCCAGTTTCAACGCTGGTGAGCGTGACCTTGGCGCCAGAAATGACCGCGTCCTTCGGATCGGTCACTTCGCCGCGGACTGAGGTTGTTCCCGTCTGGGCCAAGACAACCGGCGCGGCCAGCGCAACCACAAGAGCCAGGAAGAGCAATGCAAACTTTGAGTCTGTCCTCACGAAACACCTCCCCAGTCGATACGTTTTCTATCGTCCCGAATGGAAACCCACCGGGCCGATACAAGTCCGAAAGTACATTGGCATCCGAATGATGAACTACGCGCCCAAAACACGGCACCCCACCCACAGGGTTAAGGCCCATATAGTCCTGCGAAGCCCCGATGTCAAGCAGATTTTCGTGGTTCATGCACACGGAGACCACCCGGAGGTTCTGGGAAGCAAAAAAGTGAGCGGCCGGTGGGGGACCGGCCGCTCGGGCGTGGGGTGAAGGAGGGTACAAAAACGTCTGAAGAGCGGCGCGACGTTTCAGGGGTCCGAAAACAAGGGCCACTGCAGCCGCGTTCTCTTCCTACGCAGGTGCAGTATCGCCTGCCGCACTGGAAGGGTCGATAGTCCGGTGGTTACAATCGGCGAGTACCGAAGTACCGAGCGGGTGGGCTACCGCTCGAGGCTGCGGCCGTTGGGGCAGAATATATTGTGCCCCTACGATCCCCACAGGTCACTTACCAGCGGAGGTGGCGATGGAATCGTCCGAGCGCCCGGACGACCGGCGGCGAGTTTCGATGCCGAGCCGCTTGATCTTCTGGTTGAGGGTGGAGAGCGGAATCTGGAAGCGCTCGGCGGCTTCGGTCTGGCTCCAGTTAGTGCGTTCGAGCATGTCGGCAATGATGCGCCGCTCGACCTCTTCGACGATCTGGAAAAGTGAGGGCCTGGGATGATCGGCGGCGGTACGCGACCCGGGCTCGCCCGGCAGCGGCGGCATGAAGTCGGAAAGCTGCAATCGAACGCCGCGAACAATCTCCTTCGTGCGCACATTCTCCGGGAGCAGGTCCACGTCCACGGCGTCCTGATTGGAGAGCACCACGGCGCGCTCGACCACGTTTTCGAGTTCGCGCACGTTCCCCGGCCAGTCGTAGTCCATCAACAGCTTCAGCGCCGCGTGCGAGAAGCGCATCAGCGGCTTGCCATTTTCCTCGCAGGTGCGCTTGAGAAAGTGTTGGATCAGAAGCGGGACATCTTCCTTGCGCTCGCGCAGCGGCGGCAGATGCAGCGCGATCACGTTCAGGCGATGGTAGAGGTCTTCGCGGAAGCGGCCTTCGCGCACCAGGCTCAACAAATCAAGGTTCGACGCGGCGAGGATGCG
>CAZHLD010000119.1:0-5031 GCA_964533185.1 uncultured Acidobacteriaceae bacterium
GCCGACGGTGCGCGACCGGTTGCACCGGCTCGACCAGAAGGGGGTTCTAAGTCTTTATGGCCCGCCACTTCGTAGCTGCGCCTGTTGCCCACGGCCTCCCTCTGGGCATTCCATTCCCGAACCGGCAATTTTTCCCTCCGCATTTCGTTTTTACCCGCCTCCCTCCTCCCCGCCCCTTTCCCTTTCAACCACTTAGCTTTGGCCTCCTTCGTGCCTTTCCCTTTGAGAGGGGGGAAGTCGCGCCGAGGATCCCTTTAGGGGATTTGAGGGCTGGGCCGGCACGATTTCCCCCCTTGCTTTTTTATCCCCCCTTCTTTCTTTACTCCGGCTTCTCCCTTTCGTCCTTCCTTGCCATTCCCGTTCGATTCACTCTCAACTCTTCCGCATTCTTTCCCGGCAAGACTTTCCCTCCTGTGCCAACGCGGGGACCTTCCGCCCTACGGTTCCGCCAGAATTTGACCCCTACCGGCGGATCAGGGTGGCGGCTTTTTCGGCGACCATGAGGGTGGCGGCGTTGGTGTTGCCGCCGATGAGGACAGGCATCACCGAGGCGTCCACCACGCGCAGGCCTCCGACGCCGCGCACGCGCAGTTGCGCATCGACGACGGCCAACGGGTCGGCGCCCATTTTGCACGTGCCGACGGGGTGATAAATCGTCTCGGCGTGGCGGCGAATGTGGTCGCCGATTTCGGCGTCGGTCTGGACCTGCGCGCCGGGCCGAGCCTCGGGGCCACGGTACGGGTCGAAAGGTTTGGCGGCGAAAAGGCGGCGTCCAAGTTTGACACCTTCGACGAGCAAGGCAAGGTCGGCGTCGACGGAGAGATAGTTGGCGTCAATGGCGGGGTGCGCCAGGGGGTCGGTGGAGCGCAGCGTGATGCGGCCGCGGCTCTGCGGGCGGAGTAGGACGGCGACCAGTCCGAAGCCGTACCCTTTGGGGCGAGTGAAGCCGTGGTCAAGGTAGTAGACGGGCCCGAACATGTACTGCAGGTCGGGTGCGGGGAGATCGAGGCGGGTTTTGACGAAGCCGCCAGCTTCGGCCACGTTGGACGTGAGCGGGCCGCGGCGAAACAATACGTACTGAAGCAGGTTGCCGAGCGTTTCGGCGCGGTCGAGCGAAACGGGTTGCGTGCACTGGTGGCCGACGACAATTTCCAAATGGTCCTGCAAATTTTCGCCCACGCCGGGCAGGTCGGCGACCACGCGAATCCCCAGCGCGCGAAGCTGCTCGGCCGGGCCTACCCCAGAGAGCAGCAGCAGTTGCGGCGAGTTCACCGTGCCGCCGCAGAGGATCACCTCACGACCTGCGCGCGCTTCTTCCGCGTGGCCATCGCGCAGATAGGCGACACCCACGGCGCGCGTGCCTGCAAAGAGCACTTGCGTGGCGTGCGCGCCGGTGCGCACGGTCAGATTCGGACGCGCGAGTGCCGGCTTCAGGTAGGCGTCGGCGGCGCTGTGCCGCGCGCCGCGCTTCTGCGTCACCTGGTAGAAGCCAAAGCCTTCCTGCCCGGCCCCGTTGAAGTCGGGGTTGCGCGCGAAGCCCAGCTCGACGCCGGCTTCGACGAAGGCGCGGGAGAGCACGTTGGGCGAGCGGAGGTCGGAGACAACGAGCGGGCCGCCCGCGCCGTGGTACTCCGACGCGCCGCGCTGGTTGTCTTCGGCTTTTTTGAAGTAAGAAAGCACATCGGCGAACGACCAGCCGGGATTGCCGAGCGCGGCCCAGCCGTCGAAGTCGCTCGCGTGACCGCGGATGTAAACCATCGCGTTAATCGAGCTCGACCCGCCCAGCACCTTCCCGCGCGGCCAGTAGAGGCGCCGGTTGTTGAGGCGCGTCTGCGGCTCGGTGTCGTAGGCCCAGTCGCAGTCGCTGCGGAAAAGTTTCGAGAACGCCGCGGGGATGTGGATTTCGCGGCGCGTGTCCGGCCCGCCTGCTTCGAGCAGCAGCACGCGCACCGACGGGTCTTCGCTCAGCCGCGACGCCACCACACACCCCGCCGACCCCGCCCCCACAATCACGTAGTCAAACATCTTTGTGTCGCGTCGCATCATGCCTGAAGGTTGCAGGATTGAAAAGCGGATGGGAGAGTGGCTGGGGCGGGAGGATTCGAACCTCCACCGTCTGCATTAACAGTGCAGCGTCCTACCAATTGGACCACGCCCCAACGGCGCAATCCCTATTCTACCCGCGGGCGTTGGTTGTAGCGGGTTTTTTAGGCGGCGTGCGTGGGCGCGCTGCGCTTAGATCGAGGCGGACTGCAACACTGCTTCGAGTGGCACGCCCGAGGCGCAGAGCGGGCACGTCGTCGGGAGCCACAGCCGGTAAGGCCGTCGGGCCACCGCTTCAACAGCCACGCCGCGCTGCGCGAAGAACTCTGCTCCCGTCGACCCCAAGATCAGAAGCGCGCCAACTACGGTCGGCACCGCTTCGTGGGATTGTAACTCCGCATACGTTCCCCGCGCGGCGGACCCGGCGCTCATGACATCGTCGACGATCGCAATCCGGCGTCCGCGCACTCGGGGCACAAATGCTGGCGGGAGCCGGTAGAGGGCGGGATACAGGCCGTTCGGCACGGCCGGCATCACGCGCTCAGTGAACGCGAACTCCACATCGAGCGCAGCGGCAGTAACTTGGGCAAGGAAGGCACCGCCGATGAGCGGGCCGCACACGACCGCAACGCCGTGCGGGCGGAGCGCGTCGGTTAGCAGTGCCACCAAGGGCGCGACACGCCGCGGCTCCGCGAAGAGCGCGTCGAGATCCAGCCACAGTGCACTATGATGCCCAGACTCGAGCTGGAAGTGGCCCTGCCGGCCAGCCACCATCTCCAGGAACACTTCGGCCGTCGTTTTGCTCATGTCCACCTCAGAGTCCGCCGAACGCTACGAAGTCGAGGTAAGGGCCAGGGCGTGGCGGGCGGTCATCCACAGGCCGATGAGGATGACAAATACGGCGAAGATTTTACGCAGGCGACGGGCATCGAGCCAGCGCAAAGCTTCGACGCCGGCAAACGTCCCGGCAAGCGCCGCCGCTGAAATTGGGCCGAGCGACATCGCCTCAAGCCGCAGCTCGTGACGGTGCATCACCAGCGCGACGCCGGCGTTGAGCGCAATCACCAGCAGCGACGTGCCGACCGCGCGCTTCATCGGTACGTGCAGGAAAAGCACCAGCGCGGGCACGATCAGGAACCCGCCGCCGATGCCCAGGAAGCCGGCGAGGAAGCCGACCGCGGCGCCGCTCAGCGCCAGGGCCAGCGCGTGAGGCCTGGCGTCGGGTGGCGGCTCGCGCTGCCCGCGCAACATCGCCGCGCCCACCACCAGCATCAGCAGTCCGAACAGAAGCATCAGAACGGCGCCGGGCAAGCGTCGCGAAAACCAGCCGCCCGCCAGGCTGAGTGGCGCGCCGATGGCGGCGAAGACCAGCGCGCCGCGCCAGTCCACCGGCGTCGTGCGGTGGTGCAGGAGCGCGGAAAGCAGCGCGGTGCTCCCCACCAGCACCAGTGAGCCGGCGATCGCCGCGTGCGGCTCCATGCCAAAGACGTACTCGAGGATCGGCACCGCCAGGATCGAGCCGCCGCCGCCCAGCAGTCCGAGCGCGAGCCCCATCAGCGCGACCAGCACGATGCCCAGCCAGAACATGCCGGGAGTCTAAGCGTCGGAGAAGGACAGAGTCAAAGTATTGAAGATTGTCGAATGACGATTGTAGATTGGAGATTGTCGAAAGCTGATCGCTGAAGACTGACGACTGAAAGCTGACGGCTAGTCTCTTGCAGTCGGATAGCCGGCTTCGTTCCAGCCGCGCCAGCCGCCGTCCATGGAGATGACGTTGGTGTAGCCCATTTTCTGGATGTTGTCGCCGGCCAGCGCGGAGCGGAAGCCGCCGCCGCAGTAGAGCACGATGGGCGCGTTCTTATCCGGGATTTTCTGCTCGATGTCGCGCTCGACGATGCCCTTGCTCAGGTGAATCGCGCCGGGCAGATGTCCGCGCGCCCATTCGCTTTCCTCACGCGTGTCCACGAGGTAAAACTTTTCGCCGACGTCCAACCGCTTCTTGACCTCCTGCACGTTGCACTCGCGGACGCGCGTCTTCGCGTCGTTCACCAGTTTCTGAAACGCATTGGAATGCTGCATCATCGCCGCTCCCATCAGAATGAATTGTGCCTCAGAACGCCAGAGGGTAGCACAACCCGTGCCGCGCAGCGTCGCTCGCGATCGTCAATTTGCGGGCGCCTTCGCCGGCGACTCCGTCCGCGCCAGCGACCGCATGTAGTTCACCAAGTTCCAGAGCTGTGCTTCTTTCATCCGGCCTTCCTGGCCGGGCATTTGCCCCTTGCCTTTGACCAGGACGTAGTGCAGTTCGCCGTCGGTGAAGCCTTTGAGCGCCGCCGGGTCGCGGTAGTCCCGCAGCTTCATCTTCAGCTCCACCGCCAGGTCGCCCTTGCCGTCGCCCGCGGCTCCATGGCACATCGCGCACTGCGTGCTGAACAGGTTTTTCCCCTCCGCAATGGACGCGCTCGTCGGCTTGACCGGGTTCAGCCGTTGCGCTTCCTCCGGCGGGACTTTCCATTCCGCCTCGGCGGGAGCCTTCTGCCCCTGCGCCTCTTTCTGTTCCTGAGAAAACGCGAAGGCAACGGCCAGCAGAACTCCCACGAGGAGCGTGGTGAACTGCCCCATAGTACCCTCCGGCTCGCCTGCCGAGGCGGGCGAGTGTGAGCATCAACTGAGGCCATTCTACTGCATGTCGCCCCAGTTGAGGCCGGCCTTCACGTCCACGACCAGCGCGACGCCCAGTTTCACCGCTCGCGGGCTGGCCCCGATCTGAATCGGGGCTGGCCTGTAGGCTTGGAGGGCGCGCTTTCTGCGCCCCGGACGGGCTTGCGGGGCGCGGGCCGCCTAGGCTCAGCTCGCAGGCCACGCGCCGCGCACCAACTCACCTATTGCGGACCCCTCAATCCTCGGCTTGGCCCGCCCTCGCTCGAGCGCCTCGAGCGCCCGCCTCCGCCCCGGCAGCTCTCGCCGATTCAGCACGCCCTCCCGCGC
>CAZHLD010000120.1:0-4989 GCA_964533185.1 uncultured Acidobacteriaceae bacterium
CGACGGCATTCTGCGGGAAAAAGCCGCGGAACTCGTGGTAGAGCTGCGCGGCCAGCGTCTTATTGTGGGCCAGGACCAGCGTGGGGCGGTTCACCGCCGCGATAACCTTAGCCATGGTGAAGGTCTTGCCCGAGCCGGTGACGCCAAGAAGAACTTGGTGCTTTTCGCCCGAGCCGACGCCGCGCGTGAGCTGTGCGATGGCTTCGGGTTGATCGCCGCGCGGTTCGTAATCGCTGGAGAGTTTGAAGTCCATGGCCTCAGTGTGCGTGCAAGGGAACGGCTAAACTCTTCAGTATAGCGCAGTCCACCAGAGAGGTCGGGTGCATCAGCGGGTAGCGTAGTGGGCCAGTTTCCGATAAGCCGACTATGCATCCACTGGCAAAGGCTAAGCGGCGGGCTGGTCAGACTCGAACCATTCATGTACGTCGGCCAGGACTCGCGAAACCCAGTCGCGGTACTTGCCGATGTCCGAACGTTGGGAGCGCAATCGAAAATAGAGTACTTCGGCGCTGAAGCTGCTCATTCTGGTTTCAAATCTAGCCCCACCCGACGCTAATTGGGGAGTTCCTCCTCCAGTGCCCGGTTGAATGTGTGAAAAACTAGCGGGGATACCTTCTAGGTGCCAGGAGATTCGACAGACTGGGTTTCGAATCACGATAGATCTACGGGCGATTTCGATTGTGCTTCGCGGCGGCAGACGTAATTTGGCAGACAACAAGAGAAGTGGTGCCCCGGCGAACATATTGCCGCTCTTAGTGAGGGCGGCCCTCAAGTCCTTCTCATCGAAGCCGCTGCATTCTTCATCCTTTGAAATTGGCTGAACCCTCATAACCGTACCGAAACTCTTATATCGGTACTTAACCTTCTGGAGCTGCCAGTCGAACTCTTGTGCCGTCAGAAAGCACAGAAGACTAAACAGCGCGAAATCTGCGCTGAGTATCTCACGGTCATTGTCAAAGGCCGCTGCGTTGTTGGCGGCTAGCCAACTACTGGCGTCCGTCTCGACTCCAATTCGCCAGCCTGCTGTTCCGGTATAATTCCATTGGCGGATCGATGGACCCGACCGATCGATCGTAAACTCAGTACTTACGTGATCTAGGCTCTTTGAACTCTGCAGTTCAAATGCAAGTTGGATCAGAAACGCGATATCGGCCGCCATTAGTGTTCCTGTGGCAATGGCCAGATTTCGTGATGCAGTGTTCTCCCACGCAAGGATGGCCGCTGTTATAAGCGCGAGCAAGGTCGAAGCCACATTTGCGATTAGAGCTACCTTCAAAAAATCCCGGCGGACGTTCATTTCTCGAACCAATCCCGCACTCCGTTGACCAGAGCACTTGACCATTCACGATACTTGCCACCGTCTCTTTGCCCTATTCGCAGGGCTAGGAACCGGATTTGCACGTCCAACCCGGTTGTCCGGGTTTCGAAGCGAGACTCTCCGCCCAGAAGCTTTGATACTTCCTCGCCACTGCGTGGACTCAAAAACCCCACACCACCGGAAGATTCGATAGTGAATATCAGCTCGCAAACGTGATTGCGGATAATCAACGAATTGGCCGTGATTTCTAACACGCTGGAGGGAGGGAGACAAATACTTTGCTCGAACAGCAGCGGTGCTCCTGCAAATAGGTTGCCTGATCGTGAGAGTTGAGAGCGTATTTCCGCCGGCGTCACAAGCGCGCACTGCCGTTTAGCAGATGTAGGCTGAAATCTTACGATGCCGCCGGCGTACTTGCCCACAAGCGAATGTTTCCGCACGTCCCAATGCTGTGCTTCGGGGGTTTGTAGAAACGAAGCCAGGCTGAACAGGACCAGATCACTCGTAATCTTTTCGCGATTATCAGAGAAAGCGTTGGGGTTTTGTGCGGATAGCCAGTTACTGGCACTCACCTCGATTCCGGGTCTCCAGCCGGACTCGGTCCCGTATACCCATTGCCGGATTTCGGGTTTCGCGCGGTCAATCCCCAACTCGGTGAGTATGAATTCACTCATCGTCGTTGACTGCAATTCGAAATAAAGCTGAGTAAGAAAAAGAAGCGTGATTCCACTAAGTGCGCCGGTTGCCAATGCCAGGTTTCTTGACCCGCGATTTTGCCAAGCGACGGTAACGGCTGTCGCAACGGAGACGATCAGGGCGATTATGCAGGCAATCCGTATTGGCGCGAGCGGATCCATCACATAGAATTCTTTGAGGCGATTGTGGTGCAGAATGTAGCCGTGCGTAACAGGTGGTGTCAAGCCCGCTTTGCCTTCGCGCGCCGCGACTGACATTCCGACATATGGATTCCCGTGATCCACTTGGCCGTATAACGCGCTACTCGGAAACTGGCCCGCCACCGCGGGGAGTGGAAGGCGGAGGCGCCGTCTACGGCAGAAGAGAGAGCTGCGACTGGCTGCGCACGCGCCCGGCATAGCGGACGCTGGTCTCGCCCTCGACGGAGGAAACGGTGACGTCCATTTCTTCGCTGCCCGATTGCGTGCTGCTGACCACCCAGCCGGTGCGAAGCGAAATGTAGGTGAGGCTTTCGCCGGAGCCGCTCCACGTCCCCGCGGTGCGCAGACCGCGCGCGCGATAGTCCTCGGGCGTGGGATCGCCCGCCTGCGGCGGACGGGGCTGGCTCATCTCCAGCCGCGTCAGGATAACAGCGCACCGTTCGTCATCAGACGGGACAGCCGGGCGGCACGGCTCGTTGCGCAGGTATGTGGACTCGGTGCGCCAGACCAGGCCAACCAACGGCGCGCCGGCAGCGGGCTGCTCGGAAGACCAGCTTTCGCCCGGAACCACTTCACGGGCCAGGCCGCCAAGACCGCTGGAAATCTGGGAGAGCCAGTCCTGCACCGCGGCGACGGCCTTGGGGTCGCCCCGATCGAATCGGGGCAGGCCCAAATCCTGAAGGCCGCGGAAACTGCTGACCTTGCCGTCCGCAGTCCGTGTGCACTCAATCGAACGGCCTTGAAGCTTGCTGTACTGTGCGGCCAGCGACGCGCCTTCGGGATCATAAATGTCGCTCCGTGCGGTCGCTGCGGACTTTTCGTAGGTGGCCCGCAGACGCACCGAGCCCGGAGCTGGCGGTTCCGCGAGCAACACTTCGAGGCGAACCAGCGCACTCCAGGTGATTTCGAGTTGCGCAGGAGCCTGCGGGTCCTGCACGAGGCCGGTGCGACGGGTTTCGGTCGTGGTGCGGTACTCCATTTGATAGCGGAACGTCTGGCCCGGAACAAACTGCGGCGCCAGGCGCACGCGTTGAAGCGGAGTCGCCGAGGATGGCGGGGCCTGCGCGCTAACGAGGCCCGCGGCCAGTGTGGCGATCAGCAACAGGACAAGGGTTCTCATCGCAAGATTGAATCTGAACCTCGACCGAAAGTCTGCCGCGAAATTGCGGGCGCTCGGGCAGTCCCTCTACCGGCTCGAGCATCCATGTAATCGTCCGACTGGCCGAACGCGTGGCCGCCAGCAGGCGCCCGTCCTGGAGTGAAATGGTGGAGAGGGATTCGCCATGAAAATTGCCCTGCGCGGTGCCTTCCGGCGGCTTCTCCGAGCCGCTGGTCACGCGACCGTAGAGGTGTTGCGTGGTGTGCAGGCGAAGGGCAGGCACAGCCGAAGCCGACACTTCCAGCCATGTGCCGGTTTCCGCTGCGCGCACATCCTCCCAGTTCTCGAGTTGCGCCGTGCGCGGCTCCTGCCAGGATTCGCCCAGTCGAATGGGCCGGGCGGGAAGTGGGCAAGTCGGACGCAGGGCGCGAAGAAGCCAGAGAGAAACCAGCCGCGGCGGCGCTTCGTCGAGCAGAGGCACGCCCTCGGGACGCAGGCCCTGCAACTGACCGTAACGCGTCTCGTGGTAACGGAGCACCAGCGGGGCGGCGGATGGCCAGCCCCGATAGGATCGGGGCCAGCGCAACATGGATTCCCTCAGGGCTTCCTGTAGCGCAACTGATCCGGTCTCGCCTGAATCTTTCAGGGAAGTGCGATCAACGTCCGAAAGTGTTTCCTCCACCTCGGCGCTGCCCTGCGGATCGACGGAGAGAATCTTCCGGGTGGCGATCCAGGAAATCTCCGCTTCGGCGCGGCGGGTGACCGGCTGAACGTAGGTTTTCGCGCCGATGGTGCTGGTCTGCTGTGCTTCGATTTCAATGCGCACTTTCAATTGGATGCGGTATGAGGCGCTTTCGCCAGTGACAAACTGTCGTTCCAGCGGCTTTTCCTGGGCTTGTGCCTGCGCGGGGGCAATAAGGGAAGTGATTGCCGCTGCCAGGAACAGAACGCGGCCGGTCCAGAGAAAGAGAATCATGGCTTCTTCGCGGCGGACTTGCGGCCGGGTTTTGCGGGTGGTCCGGCAGAAGGTGGCGAAAGATTGATCACCGGCGCTTCAAGCGTGCCCGTCAATCGGAAACTCTGGCCCCGCGGAGGAGGGGGCGTCGCCCGGCTCCGACCGGAAACGCGGCGCATATTCAGGTTGATGGCGCGCGAAAAGTCCGCGCTACCGCTGGCCTCGAAGCGGTTCCCATTCTCTCTCAGATCCAGCCGTTCAAACCGCACCTGGCCTTTCCCGACGGAAAACCTTGCCTCGGCTTGAAACTGCGAAGAGCCGGAGAGAGGTGGCCCGCTGAGCGAAACATTTTCAAGGTCGAGACCCCGCAGCCGCGCGCCGCGCACCGTAAAGTCACCGCCGCCTTCGAGCGAGCCAACCAAGGCTTCCCTGCCAATGCCGCGGGCGACGAGGTTGAGCACCCCGGTTGCCTCGCCTGCAAACCGCCCCTTGAGAGTGATTGTCTCGTCGGCCAGTTGGGCCAGATTGACGTGCGAGAATCGCCCCTCAAACCGGTAGACAGGTTGGCTGGTGAGCTCTGCAACGAAGGAGCCGTCCAGCGACCCACGATAGAAGTCGCCCTGTGCCTGGCGGACGGAGAGTTTACGGCTGGCAATTTCAACTTGTGCCCGCAGGCGGCGAACAGAAAGAGGCGCAAGCACGAACTCCTCGATGAGCAGCC
>CAZHLD010000121.1:0-4917 GCA_964533185.1 uncultured Acidobacteriaceae bacterium
AGGGGGTACTCAGCTGAGTACCAGGATGAACCTTCCCTTCGTCGTTCATTCCGGGATACTTGTGTGAACAACAGATGGAGGCTCACATGGACAAGCCCGTCCGGGTTGTCGTTGCTAATCGGCCCCGGCTGATGCGCGAGTTGCTTTTAGCCACGATCGCTGATCAGCCCGATATCGAGGTCGTCGCGGAAGTGCAGGACGACGCAGAGATCGCCCGCGTGGTGGAAGAAAAACATCCGGACTACCTCATCATTGCCCTGGACTATCCAGACCAGCGACCTGTCCTGTGCGACGCGCTACTCAAGCAATTTCCCGACATGAGGGTCCTTGCTTTGGCGCCTGAGCGGAATTGCAGCATTTTTTACTGGGCGTCTCTCAACATCCATGCGAACGCCATCGAAGCTTCCGAGGAAGGCATCCTCAGCGCTCTCCGAGGCAAGACCCTGTTGGTAGGAGATCAGCCGTGAACACTGCAGGTGCGAGTTCCCTGGATTGCCGGCGGCGATCCGTCCGGCAACACTCCCTCTGGCACAGAGCAGCGGCGCTTGTCCTGGCCGCATCGATGAACTGCCCGGCGGCGCCGGCCCAACAGACGCAGCAGCGCAGCCTGCCGGCCAGCTCTACCGACCTGGCGTCGGGCAACTTGAACCGCGTGGCGGCGTCCGCGGGCCAGATCCAGGCGGTGCTGGCCACCCAACCGGGGCTGATGGTGGAGCTGAAGCGCTGGGTGGCTAAAGAAGCTACCGAGCACGGCCAGATTGTGGAAGACGCGGATTTAACCGACCAGGGAATCAACGACCGGCTGGCCCGCGATCTGGAGTTCCGCGCCATCGCCACACGGCTGCTGCAGCGCTACGGCTATCTGGTTCCCAAGATCAATCCGGACTCGGAGGCGGCCAAGGAGCAGGAACTCGTTCTGCGCGAGCGCGCGCGCCTGCTGGCCCGGGCGGAAGAGGAAGGGACACTCCCATCCAGAGGAAGCGGCAATAGCCTGCAACGCGCGGACACCTGCGAATCCGATCGCAGAAAAGATTGCGTCGAACAGGAAAACTCTCTGCGGGAGAGGCGGAGAGACCGCGGCACCAGCCTCCCGCCTGCACAGAACGCTCCCGGCTTCCAGGAACGAACCGTGCCCCGGCAGGCGCCCAACCCGCTCGACGACCTGGAGCCGCGCTCGCGCCAGTTGATCCAAACCGCAGGCGAGCCCGGAGCTGCACCTTCGCAGCGCGACCGGCCATCCGGTGATGAATCCATGCGCGGCAGCAACCAGGAAATCCTGCCGGGTGGGAGCCGCGCTTCGCGGGGCTTCGAATCGGCAGAGGCGGGCGCAGTGCCGGCGTGGACCACGGAGCGTGAACTCAATCCACAGCCGCAGCCCGGCGCGCGTGCGCGCGGAGCCCGCGGACGCGAAGAGGAATCGCTGCAGCCAGCGATGGTCCACCGCCCGAATCCATACGCCGACATCCCATCGCTCTACGACATGTACGTCCAAGCCTCGGCGCGCCCACCGAAGCTCGAGCGCTTCGGGCTGGAAGTCTTCCGCAGCGGCACGCGCGATTCTGAGATGCTGCCCATGGATCTGCCGGTCGGCCCCGACTACGTCGTGGGTCCCGGCGACGGGCTGGCCGTGGACCTGTGGGGCGGCGTGGCGCAGCGCCTGTACCGGATCGTGGACCGCGAGGGAAGGCTATCGCTGCCGGAAGTCGGCCCGATCCTGGTGAGCGGGCGGACGCTCGGTGAAGTGCAGCAGGCGGTGCAGCAGGTCCTGCGGACGCAGTTCCGCGATGTTTCGGCCGACGTGTCGCTGTCGCGGCTGCGGACGATCCGCGTCTACGTGGTGGGCGACGTCGCCGAACCGGGCGCCTATGACATCAGCTCGCTCTCGACGCCGCTCAACGCTCTGTTTTCCGCCGGAGGACCCACGGAGCGCGGGTCGCTCCGGGCCATCAAGCACTATCGCGGAAAGCAGTTGGTCGAGGAAGTGGACACATACGACCTGCTGCTCCGCGGTGTGCGTTCCGACATGAAGCGGCTCGAGACGGGCGATTCCCTGCTGGTCTCACCCATCGGACCGCAGATCCGCGTGGAAGGAATGCTGCGGCGCCCCGGCATTTATGAGCTTCGCGGAGAAAAATCGCTGGCCGAGGTGCTGGAACTCGCCGGAGGCATCCTGCCCACGGCATCGCTGCGCCACATCGAAGTGCAACGCGTTGAATCGCACGAGAAACGCACGATGCTGAGCCTGGACATCTCGCAGACGCAGGACGAAGAAGCGCGCAAGAAACTCGAGGCGTTCACGGTCCAGGACGGCGACGAAATCCACATCTTCCCCATCGCGCCCTACAACCAGGACACCGTTTACCTGATGGGCCACGTCGTGCGGCCCGGGCGCTACTCCTATCGCCAGGGCATGACGCTGGTGGACTTGATCGCCTCGTTCAAGGACCTGTTGCCAGAGCCCGCCACGAAATACGCGGAGATCATCCGGCTGAACCCGCCCGACTTCCATCCGAGTGTGGAGAGCTTCGACCTGGGGGCCGCGCTGGCGATTCCCGCGGCCGCGCCGAAGCTCCAGCCGCTCGACACGGTGCGCATCTTGAGCCGGTATGACTTCGAAGATCCACCGTTCGTCTGGGTGGGCGGCGAAGTGCGCAGCCCGGGGCCGTACCGAACCGCGGGAGAAACGCATCTGCGGGACGCCGTTTATCTGGCCGGAGGCATCACGCCCGACGCGCTGCTGGACTCGGCGCAGCTCGTGCGCACCCTGCCGGACAGCACCCTGAAAGTCTTCAGCATCAATCTGAAGCAGGCGCTGGCGGGCGATCCGCTCGACAACATAATCCTGCTGCCACGTGACCGCGTGCTGATCCAGCAAAACCCGGCCAAGGTGGATCCGCCGAGCGTGTACATCAAGGGAGAGATCGCCAAGCCCGGCCGGTACCCGCTCACGACGAACCTGCGCCTGGCCGATCTGATCCGCATGGCTGGCGGATTGAAACGCAGCGCCTTCACCGACAACGCGGACCTCACCCGCTACGACCCCAAGGATCCCGCGAAGAAGATTGGCGAGCACGTGGAGGTCAGCATCGTGACCGCGATGTCGGGAGACCCGGCGGTGGACCTGCTGATGCGCGACGGCGACGTACTGACGATCCGGCAGCTACCCGGCTGGAACGATATCGGCGCGTCGGTTTCCGTTCTGGGCGAGGTCGAACATCCGGGCACCTACGGGATCAAGCCGGGCGAGCGGCTCAGCTCTGTCCTGAAGCGCGCCGGAGGCTTCCGGCAGACCGCCCACCCGCAAGCAGCAATGCTCCAACGCGTCGAAATTCAACAACTTCAGGAGAAAAGCCGGCAGGAATTGATCCAACGGATCGAACGGGACACTGCGGTTGTGAAGGTTTCGCTTAGCGAGGGTGCCAAGGAGCAGGCGGAGTTGCAACAGGCCGCGCTGCGCCAGCGCGAACAGGTGCTGGAAGGCTTAAGAAAGGCACCCATTACGGGGCGTCTGGTGATCCGACTTGAGAGGAATTTGGCCGCGTTTGAGAATTCCCCGGACGACATCGAAGCGCGCGCCGGGGATTCCATCTATGTCCCCAAGCGCCCGGACTTCGTCGTGATCACTGGCCAAGTCTATAACTCCAATGCCCTCAGCTACGTTCCGCGAAAGACGGCAGGTTGGTATCTGCAGCAGGCCGGCGGAACGACAAAGCTGGCAGAAAAGAAGGCCATCTTCATAGTCCGCGCCAATGGATCAGTGGTAACGGGCAGAGAAGAGGGTTGGTGGCGCGGCGGAGTTCTCTCCACGCGAATCGAGCCCGGAGACATCATTATCGTTCCTGAAAAGGCTCTTGGGACATCCTCGTTCTGGAAAAACCTCTTACCCGTCGCGCAACTGGTACAGGGGGCTGCCATTGCCGCTGTAGTGATCAGGAAGTAAGGGAGAGAATCACCAGTGTGGGGTAGAAAAAAACTCCTAATGATCATTGGCCTGCTGGTGGCGATGCCTGCGCTCGCCCAGGATTACCCCCGTTACCGAGCCATCGGTTCGACCTATGTGCCGTTGGAGAGCTGGGTTTATCCTGCCCTAGAGCGGCTGGCTGCCCTGCGGTACATCAGCAGCGACTTCCGCGGCATGAAGCCCTGGACGCGCACCGAATGCGCGCGGCTGACCGAAGAGGCCGGCGAGAACATCACCGAAGCTCTGCGCGGAGATGAACACCCAGGCGACGATGTGGTCGGTTTGCACCACGCTTTGGAACGTGAGTTTGCCGCCGAGATTGACGCGTTGGGAGGAGGCCGGAACCGCGTCTTCAAGCTAGAGTCGGCTTATGCCCGGGTAACGAGCCTCAGCGGACCTATTCTGGACGACAGCTTCCATTTTGGTCAGACCATCGCCAACGACTACGGTAGACCCTCTCGTCGGGGCACGAACCTAATCGCCGGCGCAAGTTTTCGCGCGGCCTATGGCCCCTTTTTCGCCTACAGCCAAGGAGAGTATCAGCATTCACCCTCGGCGCCCCCGCTCCCGGACAGCCTGCGCGTGTTGGTGGCTCAGGTGGATCAGGTTCCTGTCAAGCCACCCTTGCCCTTCGGTGAAATCAATCGTTTCCAGTTGCTCGACACTTATGTGGGAGTAAACCTCAAGAATTGGCAGATCTCATTTGGCCGGCAAACTCTTTGGTGGGGCACAGCCGAAAGTGGAGGGCTTCTGTTCAGCAACAACGCCGAACCGGTCAACATGCTCCGTGTGAACCGCGTGGTCCCCTTTCGGCCCCCAAGCTTTTTGGCAATCCTGGGCCCCGTGCGTGTGGATTTCTTTGTAGGGCGACTTGGAGGACACGAGTTTCCTGTTCATCCGTGGATTCAGGGCCTAAGAATCAGTGCCAAAGTGACTCGCAAGCTGGAGTACGCTGC
>CAZHLD010000122.1:0-4188 GCA_964533185.1 uncultured Acidobacteriaceae bacterium
CCAACTTCTTCTACACCCGCACCGTCCCCTGCGAGCTGTGGTTCTTCGACCGCGCCAGGCCCGCCGGGCGCCGCGACAAGGTGCTGATGCTCGACGCGCGCAACGTCTACCGTAAGGTCACGCGCAAGATCTATGACTTCTCGCCGGAACAGATGAAGAACCTCTCCGCCATCGTCTGGCTCTATCGCGGCCAGCAGGCGCGCTTCCTGGCGCTGGTGCGGGACTACCTGCGCCAGGTCCGCACCGAGAGTGCGGCGATTCCGCGTACCCTCGCCACATTTGACACCACACTTGCCGAACTGCGCCAGCGCTTCCAGCCGCTCGCCAAGGCTGTGGAGAAGCACGCCGAACTCGATGCGGCGAAAAACCAGGCGCTCGCCGAAGCTGCAGCCGAACTGCGCGCCGCGAGCAAGCCCTACGAGACCGACCGCACCAAGCTGCTCGCGCATCTCGACAGCTTCGGCAAACAGTTCGCCAAGGCGCTGCCGGAGGCGAACGACAAGCAGCATGCCGCCCGCCGAACCTTCGACCCCATCGCCGAGGCGATCCGCGGCCTCATCAAGCAGGTGGACCTGCTCTACAAGCTCACCGCTCGCGTGGCCGACCTGGGCGGCGAGATGGCGAGTGACGACGCCGTGGCCGCCGCCTACGATCGCCGCGCTGCCAGCAAGCTGGTGAAACAGCTCGACGAGCAGCGCAAGGCTGCGGTCGAGCTGCTCAAGCACGCGGTCTACTTCTACCGGGAGGTAGCGTGGCTGCAAGACCGCTTCCCCAACGCCGAGCTGCAAGCAGTGCCGGGGCTGGTGAAGCTGGTGGACCGCAAGCAGATCGAAGCCGCCGACTGGAGCCTCACGCCCGGGCGCTACGTCGGCGTCGCCCCGCCCGAGGAGGACGAGGACTTTGACTTCGAGCACACCCTGCGCGACATCCACACCGAGATTGCGGATCTCAATCGCGAGGCCGCGGAGCGGGCGGCGAAGATTCAGGAGAACTTCGAGGAGTTGGGCGTATGAAGTGGGACACCATCCAGCTCGGTGAAGTTATGGATGTGAAGCACGGCTTTGCTTTCAAGAGCGAGCACTTCTCGGACTCAGGCGAGCTTGTCCTCCTCACACCGGGCAATTGCCATGAATCGGGCGGCCTAAAGCTAAAGGGCGACAAGGAGAAATACTACGTCGGAGAGTTCCCGGCTGAGTTTTTGCTCGATGAGGGAGACCTGCTCGTGGTGATGACTGACCTCATCAACACGGCGCCAATTCTAGGTGGTTCCTTCATCATTCCTGAGAACAACAGATTCCTGCACAACCAGCGGTTGGGGCTCGTGCAGATCACTGACGAGCGCCGGATTGACAAGACATTCCTCTACTACTTTCTGAATACGCACGATTACCGGGCACAGGTCCGTGGCTCAGCAAGCGGGGCAACGGTGCGCCATACGTCGCCGGGGCGGATAAAGGACTGCACTGTCCGCGTTCCCCTGGATGTTAGCTATCAACACCACATTGGCGAGGTCCTCTCCGCCTACGACGACCTGATCGAGAACAACCGACGGCGGATGGCGTTGCTGGAGGAGACGGCGCGGCAGTTTTACCGCGAGTGGTTTGTCCGTCTCCGCTTCCCCGGCCATGAACACACCCTCATTACCAACGGCGTGCCTGAGGGGTGGGATCGCAAGCTGGTCGCCGAGCTGACGACCTTCCTCAGCCGTGGTATCGCGCCTCACTACGATGACGACGCTGAGGGGCTCGTCATCAACCAGAAGTGCATCCGTAACGGGCGGTTGGATCTGTCCTTGGCGCGCCGCCAGTCGCGTGAGTTCAAGCCAGACCGGCAGGTGCAACGCGGCGATGTCCTGGTGAACTCAACTGGCGAGGGCACCTTGGGCAGGGTCGCGCAAGTGCTCCGCCTGATCCCTAATTGCACAGTGGATACGCACGTCACGATTGTGCGACCGACACACGAGGTGGGAGTGCACTACTTCGGCCAGGCTCTCCTGGAGTGGGAGCCGCGGTTTTCGACGATGGGCCGCGGCGCTACCAACCAGACCGAGCTATCGCGTGGTCAGATCGGCGAGGTTGAGATTGTGCTTCCGTCGGATCCCCTCCTTCAGCAGTTCGAGGAGTTCGCCGCGCCCATTTTCGGGCAGGTCGCGACTCTGATGGAAGAGAACGAAAAGCTCCGCGCCGCCCGCGATCTGCTGCTGCCGCGCCTGATGAGCGGGGAGATCGCAGTCTGATGGTGGTGTACTCTATTTAGTCAATAATCCCTTGACAGGGGATTATGTCATACATACAATACACCCATGCGAAGAGGCCTTGGACAGCTCGAGGCGATGCTGTTCGCCTATGTGCAGATGCGGGGAACGCCAACCGTGCGCGTGGGAGAACTGCGTGGACCGCTGCGCCTGTCTGCGATACAAGAACGGAAACTGCTGAACCGGCTGGCAAAAGCGGGATTGATTGCCCGCGTGTGGAGGGGGCTGTACCTGGTGCCTCCTCGGCTCCCGCTGGGCGGCAAGTGGAGCCCGAACGAGGCACTCGCGTTGAGCACGCTAATGGCGAATCAGAAGGGACGATACCAGATATGCGGGCCCAATGCCTTCAACCGCTACGGCTTCGACGACCAGGTGCCCAACCGGGTCTATGCCTACAACGACCGCATCTCCGGAGAGCGCACCGTGGGCGCCGTGGCCCTGACGCTGATCAAGGTGGCGGCCGCACGGCTCGGCGACACGGAGCAGGTGCGGACGGCGGAAGGCCTGACCGCGGTCTACTCGTCGCGCGTCCGGACGCTGGTGGACGCGGTGTACGACTGGTCGCGGTTCAACAGCCTGCCCAGAGCGTTTGGTTGGATCCGGGCCGAGCTGGCTGCCGGACGGGTCGGCGCGGCGGAGCTGATCCGGGTCACTCTGCGCTATGGCGATGTCGGCACCATCCGGCGGATGGGCGCGCTTCTCGATCGAGCAGGCGTGGCCGCCGCGCTGTTGCGGAAGCTGGAGCGAGTGCTCAAGCCTTCCTCGAGCCTCATCGCGTGGAACCCCGTGCGGCCGAAGCGTGGGACTCTCGACCGGCGTTGGGGTGTCGTGTGGAATGACCGTGCCTGAGGCGCCGCCGATCCGGCTGCACCAGGACCCTGCGCTGTTCCGGGAGGCCGTGACCTACACGGCGGCGGAAACGGGATTCGCCCCCAGGCTCATCGAGAAGGATTACTTCTGCACCGTGCTCCTCCAGCACCTGGCGGGGGCCGGGTGCGGGCTCGTCTTCAAGGGCGGCACCTGCCTGGCGAAGGTGCACGTGGGATTCTACCGTTTGAGCGAGGACCTCGACTTTGTCATCCCGACACCGGTCGATGCGGCTCGCGCCGAGAGGAGCCGGCGTGCTGTGGAGTCGAAAGCTGCGGTCGCCAAGATCGGAGAGTGGTTGCCCGGTCTCCGCGTCATCACCGCGCTCACCGGCGCGAACGATTCCACGCAGTACAATGGTGTCATCGCCTATCGCTCGCTGCTCGACGGCCGAGAGGAAACCATCAAGATGGAAGTCGGCCTGCGCGAGCCACTACTGACGCCCGCCGTCCCGGGTGAGGTGCGGACGCTCCTGCGCGACCCGATCTCCGGCTCGCCGCTGGCACCGGCCCTGACCGTGCCGTGCCTTTCGCGAGTGGAGGCGATGGCCGAGAAGCTGCGGGCGGCGCTGTCCCGCCGTGAGGCTGCCATCCGCGACTACTACGACATCGATCACGCGGTCCGCCGGCTGACCCTCGATGTGCTGGAGCCGGAGCTGGTCGGACTCGTCAGAGAGAAGCTGGCCGTGACCGGCAACGACCCGGTGGACGTTTCGTTGGCCCGGCTTGCCGCGCTGCGGCCGCAGCTCGAGTCGGAGCTGAAAGCCGTGCTCCGCGCCCGGGACTTCGCGGAGTTCGATCTGGACCGGGCCTTCGCAACCGTGGCCGAGGTGGCGGCCGCGCTCGGCCGAACCCCATGATCACCGACATCAACAGCGAAGACCGGCTGGTCCAGCAGACCTTCGCCGACCATCTGAAGAAGACGCTCGGCTGGGAGAGCGTCTATGCCTACAACGTCGAGACGTTCGGGCCGCACGGCACGCTTGGCCGCGCGAGCGAGCGCGAGGTGGTGCTGGTGCGTGACCTGCGCGCGGCGCTGGCCCGCCTCAATCCCGGTCTGCCGGAATC
>CAZHLD010000123.1:0-3968 GCA_964533185.1 uncultured Acidobacteriaceae bacterium
TCACGCAGCACTGGCCGGCGGGACTCACCGGCCCGCGCAACGTGGTGGTCATCGGTGCATCAACAGGCTACGGCCTCGCGTCGCGCATCGCCGCAGCGTGGGGGTTCGAGGCGCGCACGCTGGGCGTTTTTTTCGAGCGCCCGCCGGAAGGCAGCAAAACCGCCAGCGCCGGCTGGTACAACACGGCGGCGTTTCAGGAGTTCGCGCATCGCGACGCGCTTTTTGCCGCGAGCTTGAATGGCGACGCCTTCTCCGACGACCTCAAGCGCCAGGCCATCGAAATCATCCGCCGCGAGCTGAAGCCCGTGGACCTCGTCATCTACAGCCTGGCGTCGCCCAAACGCACGCATCCGGAGACGGGCGTGGTGCACAGCTCGGTGCTGAAGCCGGTGGGGCAGACGTTCACCAGCCGCACCATCGAGCTCGACTCGGAGAAAATTGTCCCCGTCACGCTCGGGCCCGCCAACGAAAAGGAAATCGCCGATACGGTGGCGGTGATGGGCGGCGACGACTGGCGGCGATGGATGCGCCTGCTGCTCGACGAAGGTCTGCTGGCGCAGGGCGCGCGCACCGTTGCCTACTCCTACATCGGGCCGGAGCTAACCTGGCCCATCTACCGCGACGGCACCATCGGCCAGGCGAAGAAGCACCTCGACCAGACGGCACGGGAGCTGGGCGCGCTGCTGGCCAAACGCCTGGGCGGCAACGCGTGGATTTCGGTGAACAAGGCGGTGGTGACGCAGGCGTCGGCGGCGATCCCGGTGGTGCCGCTCTATCTGAGCCTGCTGCCGCCGGTACTGCGCAAAAAAGGACTCGACGAAGGCTGCATCGAGCAGATGCGCCGCCTCTTCGCCGAGCATCTCGCCGACGACAAAGACGGCCCGCGCGACGCCGAAGGCCGCATCCGCCTCGACGACCGCGAAATGCGCCCCGACGTGCAGGCCGAGGTGCTCGAGCAGTGGCCGCAAATCACGACAGAAAATCTGCGCTCTCTCACCGATTTTGTCGGCTTCCAGCGTGAATTCCGCAGCCTCTTCGGCTTCGAAGTGGAAGGCGTGGACTACGACCAGCCCGTCGAAACCGAAGTTGCCTGGTAAGGTCGAGTGGCTAGAAAGGGTCAGCCGCAGATAATCATCTGCGTCGCGGGGGACACCGGAGACATCTAAATCTGGTTCTTCGCTCTCACTTGAGAGAGGAAGTGCTGGTGAGCTAGTTCGCGGGCTCAATAGATGGCTTCTTGCTTATTCTCAAAAACGCCGGAGGCTCGATCACGGTGTACACAGTTCGTTTCTACATCCTGACCTCCTTTGCACTTCTCACTACACGACGCGCCGCGAACAAACATTCTTGATTTTCGATGCGGGTGAGCGTGATTTTTTTGGTCCATTAAACGCGGAATGACGATTTGAACTGAACGTGACGGACGATGGAGTTCACGTCGAGGACCAAGTGGTAGCCGCTGTCGTCGACCTGAGGCTTCAGCAAGGATGAAGGATGAAGCAGTTCGATCATCCCTCAGCCTTCATTCCTCATCCTTGCTCAGAGCCCTCGGGGGAAACTACTCGATGCCGCGTGCCTTCAAAAACGAGAGTACGAATTCGCGGTCCCTGGTCTCCTTCGCACGGCGGGCAGGATCCGCGACGGATTTGACAATTGTCCCGTAGTTCGGAATCGCCGTTGGCTTGACCCGCTCCGCGGGAGGTGACGTACTCATCGTTCCCCGTTTTATCTGACACTTAGGATGATGCGTTAGGTTTTTTACTTCTTTGTAGAGAAGTTTCTGAGCGGTTGAGTCGAGCTTATCGATCTTCGATTTCAGCAACATGTCCCCATCTCCGTCGGCTGGGAGTGCTCGAGACTGCCTTGTTTCAGGTGCCGCGCGATTCAAAGACCGCCCGGTACCTTGTTGTGCCGCGGCCGTCCCGCCCCAATTGATGGTCAAATCGCCCACGAAACCAACTTTCTTGGCCGGGTCCCGGAGGAAGAATGTTAGTAGAACGCCGTCAGGGACCGTCTGGTAGGTCCAGCTTTGCTGGTTGCGTTCGTTCTCGTCGTCGCCATAGACCCAGACGTTATCACTAAGACTGAAACTAGTGGCCCCCGGATGTTGTATCCGGACCCGAATGCTTCTCCGCAGGAGCTGCATCTGGTTGTCCCCGTAATAGCCCTGGTGCCCCCAGTTTCTCACGAAGAAGGCCCAACGATCCTCGGTCGCGGCGTCCTGCACGTGGACAAACATCGCATAAACCGGATGCAACTCCGAGTGAACACAGTGCCGGTTATCGAGCCCCAGATAGCCGATTACGATGGCGTCTTTCCCACGAATGCGGTCTCTTGCAGCTTGATCGCTAACATCGACTCGGTTGTGATGGAAGTCGTCCCACCACGTATGGGTATCGTCCCAGTAGTCCACGGTTTCCTCGGAGTCGAATTCGATGTGAACGCCCTCCTCCGTCCTGGGGCATTCCTCGCCGGTTGAGTTCGTCTCCAGGGCTCGATCGCTACGCTTGATCTGGAAGTAGTAGTCGTCATCGTCATACCACGAATTCGAGTGCCCACCCCAGGATACCGTTCCCTCATACACGACCGGAAGCCAGTTCCAGTGCCCGAAGCCCTTCCAACTTGAATTGGTTTCGAGGGACTGGTTGGTACATTTCGGTGCTGCCTTCCATGCCTGCGGATCCTCATTCTGGCACGGACAGACGGCACAAGGGTCCGGTGGTTGACCGGTCTGCGTCATCTGGTGCCAAACAGGATTACGGTAAAACCCATTATCGTCCACAAGGTCCTTCGACCAGACCACATCCATCGCCTTCGGGGTAAATATTTTGCAGCCCTGCACCCCTAATAAGACCGTCGTAAATAAAAGGACCACGAGTCCGGCGCGAGCCTGTATCGGCGCAGGGTTGTCCTGATGGCTCCGCTCACACGGTCGAGTGTACTTTCTCATGATAATCCTCCTGTCGAGCAGGCTTCCCAGCGTCAAACTAAGAGAAAGTTTAATCCGGAATTTCCGATTTGAACTTTGCGCTTGTATACCAATTGTCTTCTTATGTCAAGCCCAAATCGCAATGGCGGGCTTGGGAGCCATCGCGGTTCGTTTTGGCCATTCCGATGACTCATCGCGCTTCTTTTCTGGTGCCCACCAGCCTCGCCGCCGACACTGATTTCCACTCCCTGAGCTCTGCCCTTGGATTCACTCTACTTTCCGTCTCGCTACTGGTTCGGCAGGGGTAGCGCCGCGATCATTGTCAGGATGTTTCCGAACAGTCTCCGAGTCAGGTGCCCTTCGGCCAAGAGCAGCCAATAGTAGCGCGCATGTTTCACCAGCCGTCCGCCGGTCTTGACCAAATGCTTCTGCAAACTCGTCAGCGACCAGTTTCCAATCCTCCTCGGCACCGCTAACCGTCCCGGCAAGGTCGGGATCACGCTCAGCCATAAACGCACTTCATTCCCCCGGAACCGATGACAGGCAAGACGGGTCTGTGCTCGGTTCACGCATGAACACAGGCAACGCATTTCTTCAACACCCTTATCACTGAGTTTCAAATCGGAAATCCGGGCTAAAAGGCGTAGGATAAGGGGAAGGATGGATGTCGAATGACGATGCGGGATGACGAACTCATGAAGGGCGCGGGCGAAGGAAACGCGGCGGGCAGGGCCGAAGAGGGGACGAGCCGACGGGCGCTGGTGTTTGGCGGGATTGCGTTTGCAGGGCTGGTGGGGCTGTGGTGGAAGTACGGCCTGCTGACGGGCCTGGCCGGCGGCGGCGCCGCGGCCGAGGCGGAAAGCGCCAAGGGCGACCCCGGCCCGGTGACGATTGTCGAGTTTGGCGACGACGGCACGCGCAAGGGCAAAGTAAAAGTCGAGAAGGTGCGCAAGAGCGACGCCGACTGGCAGAAGCAGCTCAAGCCGGAGCAGTTCTACGTCACGCGCAAGAAAGGCACCGAGCGGCCGTTCGCCAACGA
>CAZHLD010000124.1:0-3824 GCA_964533185.1 uncultured Acidobacteriaceae bacterium
TACGGTTGTACGGCTGTTGATTGACATATTGCCATACCGCATGTATGTTTGTACGTATGAAGACGACGCTGAACATTGACAAGACGGTGATGGCCCAACTGAAGCGCGAGGCGGCCCGGCAGGGGCGCACGATGTCTGAACTGGTGGAGACGGCCTTGCGGCTGCTGTTTGCCGCAAGGAAGCCGACCCGGAGACTGCCGAAGCTGCAGCGGTACCGGCTTGGCCGCGAACTGGTGGATATCGCAAACCGAGATGCGCTCTACGACGCGATGGAGGAACGCTAGTTGTTCGTCGTAGACACAAACATCCTGGTGTATGCAATCAATCAGGATTCCCCTCACAGTGATGCTTGCTTTGCGCGGCTGCAGGAATGGAGCCATCAGGTTTCGGCGTGGTTTCTTACCTGGGGAATTTGCTACGAGTTTCTGCGAGTCGTGACGCACGCGCGTGTTCTGAGCAGCCCGTGGACGGTAGCCCAGGGTTGGGGTTTTCTCGAGGAGTTGCTCCATTCGCCCGGGCTTTCTATCCTGGGCCCGACGGAGCGACATGCCGAGGTACTGGCGCAAGTATTGAAAGAAGTACCGACGATCGGCGGGAATCGGATGTACGACGCGCAGACGGCCGTACTGATGCGCGAGCATGGGGTGCGGCGCATTTACACGCGGGATACAGACTTCCATCGTTTCCCCTTTTTGGAGCCAGTGGACCCGATGGTCGGAAAGGTCTGAGGCGGGCTGCAGCCGCACTCCGTTTACTGCAGGGAGTGAAGCAGATCCTCAAGCAGTCCATGCAGATGCGCAAGATGATTCGGCAGTTCGGCCCCGGCGCCGCCAAGTCCAAACTCCGCGGCCTCGGCAAATTCGCCGGCCTGTCGTAAACACCCCTCACCGTCCAGCGCCCTTCTTCTGTGGTTGATTCTCTTTCTTGGGTGGCTGCTCGACGGCGCCATTGGCCCAGCACCGGAGGCACAGCAGCCGAGTCGGGTAGGGACACTCGTCCTGGTAGTTGGCCTCGCCACATTCCCAGCGTGTCCCGCAACTCGGACATTCGTGCGTGTGGGTCATTGGCTTGGTGCCGACCGGCTTGAAGAACTTGCGCTGAGACGGCTCCTAACTGCTGGACCTGGATACTACTGCTGCGGGGCGCAGGTGTGCCAGTCGGTGTCGCCGAAGTGCGCCTCGCAAAACCACCGGTCGCAGCGCTCGCAGAAGGGGCTGCCGACCAGGTCGCACGGCTCGTCCCAGCGTGAGACCCCCTGACAGGGAACCGGCTGCTGCTTGGGCCTGACGGCGCTCATCGTTTTCTGTGGCCTTCTCTGCCGGCCGCTTACCTTTCGGAAATGGCCGATACGGTCTATAATACTCCCGAGGAGGTACTATCGAGTGCTGGCTATCCGCCTGGCAAGGATTGGCAAGAAGAAGCAACCGTTTTACCGCATCGTAGTGATGGACAAGCGCAAGCCGCGCAACGGTCGGACCGTCGAAGTGGTGGGCACCTACGACCCGCTGAAGAAGCCGGCGGAGGTCAAGCTGAACGCCGAGCGTATTAAATACTGGCTCGGGTGCGGGGCTCAGCCCAGCGATACCGTGCGCAGTTTTCTTACCCGCGAGAAGATCGCCTAGGCTCCGTACTGCCCTGTACCGCATGGTACGGTGCCTCTGCCCTGTACCATACAGTACAAAGCTCGCCTGACCCCGAGCCCGCTCCAGGACCAGCGAACATTCCTGCTGATACCGGCGCATGTGGAGGTGCAAGATGAAGGAGCTGGTTGAGGCGATTGCAAGGGCGCTCGTGGACAAACCCGATCAGGTCCAGGTCCATGCGGTCGAGGGCGAACAGTGCACCGTGCTCGAACTCCGCGTGGACCCCACCGATCTCGGCAAGGTCATCGGCCGGCAGGGACGCACCGCCAAATGCATCCGCACCCTGCTCGGAGCCGCCGGGATGAAGCTGCACAAGCGCTACACCCTGGAAATCCTCGAGTAGCCCGGCCGGGCGCTCTTCTCTGCGGCTGCTGAGTTTCTCTGTGCCTCTGCGCCCCCTGCGTTGAGAGTTCTCGCCGTTTTCTGTTTTCCGCCCTCCGCCTTTCTCGTCAGTGTTTATCTGTGTTCATCTGTGGTTTCATATTCCTCGATGAGCTACGTCACCCTGGCCCGCATCCTCCGCCCGCGCGGACTCAAAGGCGAAGTCGCCGCCGAAATCCTCACCGATTTCCCCGACCGCCTGCCGCAACTGCGTGAAGTCTGGCTTACCGACGGCGTGCGTCCCCCTCGGCTCATCGCGCTGCGCTCCTGCTGGCTGAGCAAGGCCCGCGGGGGCCAGGTCATCTTCCATTTCGAAGGTGTGGACTCCATCACCGCCGCCGAACCCTTGCGCGGCCTCGAGGTCCAGGTACCGCTCGCCGACCGCGTGCCGCTTCCACCCGGCCACTACTACGTCTCCGACCTCATCGGCTGCGAAGTCTTCGAGCAAGGCGTGCGCCTCGGCAGCGTCCGCGACGTCCAATTCACCGGCGAAGATGTCTCCGGCACTCCCGTGCTCGTGGTGGATACTCCGCAGGGCGACTTACTCATCCCTCTCGCCGACGAAATCTGCACGCACATCGACACCGCCGCCCGTCACATTGAGGTTGTGTTGCCTGAAGGCCTTCGCGAGCTGAACCGCCCATGAGACCGACCCAAGCCTGCGCGCAGTTGACTGTTATCATCCCGGCTTTTAACGAGGAGGGAAGCATTGGCCGAACGTTACGGCACGTCGAAGGGGCGAAGGGCTACCTGCAAGTGCGAAGTGATGTGGCGGTCGAAGTGATCATGGTGGACAACGGCAGCAGCGACACGACAGCAAGGGTGGCTGCGGCTGCTGGCGCGCGCGTTGTCCACGAATCGGAGCGCAACATCGCCCGCGCGCGCAACGTGGGGGCGCGGGCCGCGCACGGCCAGATCCTGGTATTCCTCGATGCCGACACGACTTTTCCGGAGGGGCTGCTGTGGCGGGTGGTCGAGGAGATGGCCGACCCGCGCTGCCTGGGCGGAGCAGCGGACACCGAGTACAAGCCGGCCTCGCAGGTGATTCACGCTTACCTGCAGTTGTGGCGGTGGCTCGGGAAACTGACAAAGATGGCCCAGGGCGCGGCACAGTTTTGCCGGCGCGAGGTGTTCGAGCAGCTCGGCGGGTATGACGAGACACTGTTTATGGGAGAAGATGTGGATTTCCACTGGCGGCTGCGGAGGCTGGCGAAGAAGCGGGGGCTCCGAGCGGTTTTGCTGAACGATGTTCGGGTGATTCCATCCTGCCGGCGGTTCGACCAGTGGCCGCTCTGGCGCACGCTGATATGGACGAACCCGCTGGTCATTCTGGCATTTCGGCGGCGGAACCAATTCTGGGATGGGTGGTACAGTTCGCCGCCCAGGGAAAACAGGCGAGAAGGGACGCGGTAGAGGCATCGTGACGAGGGTCGAAACGCCCGGGCCGAACAAAGTGGTCGCTCTGCTGAAGCTCCTCGTCTTCACTCTGCTCGTGCCGTGCACGTTCGCCCTCTGGCTGCCGCGCTACCTCTATCCCTCCGTGTACCGCTCGGACGTGCACTGGGATGTCCTGGCCGTCACCGGCGTGCTGCTGATGGCCTTCGGCATGGCCGGCTACCTTTGGACCTCGCTCGACTTCGCCTTTCGGGGACACGGCACGCCGGCGCCCATTGACCCCCCGAAAATCCTGGTCGTCCGCGGGCTGTATCGCTACGTGCGCAACCCGATGTATATCAGCGTGGCGCTGGTGCTCGGCGGCGAGTGTCTTCTCTTCCGTTCGTGGGTGCTGGCCCGGTATCT
>CAZHLD010000125.1:0-3699 GCA_964533185.1 uncultured Acidobacteriaceae bacterium
GTAGGGGAGTAACAGATGCCGATCGACTGCTACACCGAAGATACTCAGGTGACCCCGCTGATCGACCTCGAAGAGGAGATCCGGCACCTGAAAGCTGACCTGAACGCCGTGATCTTGGCACATTATTATCAGGACTCCGAAATCCAGGATCTGGCCGATTTCATTGGCGACAGTTTGCAACTGGCTCAGCAGGCAGTCAAAACTGACGCCGACGTGATTGTTTTCGCTGGCGTCCATTTCATGGCGGAGACGGCGAAGATCCTCAATCCTTCCAAGCAGGTATTGCTTCCGGATTTGAATGCCGGATGCTCATTGGCGGACGGTTGCCCACCGGGACTCTTCCAGTGCTTCCGAGAGAAATATCCCGATCACATGGTCATTAGCTACGTCAACTGCAGCGCCGAGATCAAAGCGATGAGCGACATCATCTGCACTTCTAGCAACGCCGAGAAAATCATCCGCCAGATCCCGGCCGACCAACCCATCCTCTTCGCCCCGGACCGGAATCTGGGCCGCTATCTCATCAAAAAAACCGGGCGCGACCTGAGGCTGTGGCACGGGACGTGCATTGTCCACGAAATGTTCTCCGAAAAGAAACTTGTGCAGCTGAAACTGCGGCACCCTCGTGCCAAAGTGCTGGCCCATCCGGAATGCGAAGAAAAAGTGCTGCAACATGCAGATTTCATTGGTTCCACCAGCGCCATTCTGAATTACGTGAAGCAGAGCCAGGATGGAGAATTCATCATCGCCACCGAGCCTGGAATCATCCACCAAATGGAGAGGGCGTGCCGGGACAAGAAATTCATTCCGGCACCGCCCGATAGCAACTGCGCGTGCAACGAGTGCCCGCACATGAAACTCAACACGATGGAGAAACTCTACCTGTGCATGAAGAGCCGCGCGCCGGAAATTATTCTTGACGAAGAGCTGCGCCTGCGCGCTCTGCGTCCCATCCAGCGCATGCTGGAAATGAGTTGACCTTCCACGCTCGGCATGCCGGCATGAAACCGCCAACCGATCCTTCCGCGCTGCGCCAGCTCCTGCGAAGATTCCTCGAAGAGGACCTGGCAAGCGGCGACGTCACGACACTCGCCATTGTTCCGGAGGAGCAGAAGGCCGCAGGGCGCTTTGTGGCCAAGAGCCCGCTGGTGCTGGCGGGGATCGAAATTGCGGTCGAAGCGCTGAGGCTTCTCGATGAAAGGCTCGAGGCCGAGCTTCGCCACCGCGACGGGGATTGCCTCCAGGCGGGCGAGGAGGCGGCGTGCGCGCGCGGCGAGGCTCGCGCCTTGCTCAGCGGGGAGCGGGTTGCCTTGAATCTCTTGCAAAGGCTCAGCGGGATCGCGACGCTCACGAAAAGATTTGTGGAGGCGGTGCAAGGTACGGGAGTGAAAATTCTCGACACGCGAAAAACGACGCCGGGCCTTCGCGCGCTCGAAAAATATGCCGTTGCGGTCGGCGGCGGTGTGAATCACCGCATGGGCTTGAGCGACGCGATCCTGATCAAAGACAACCACGCCCGAATCGCGGGCGGCGTTGGCCCGGCCATTCGCGCCGCGCAGCGCGCCCGGATCCAGACTCGGCAGTTCGAAGTCGAAGTGGCCAGCCTCGCCGAACTCGGGGAAACCCTGCAATACGACATCGATGCTGTGCTCCTGGATAATATGAAGCCGGAGACAGTTCGGCGGGCAGTGGAGCTCGTGCGCAGCCGGCCCCGCGGAGCGAAGATTCGAATCGAAGCATCGGGCGGGATCACGCTCCACAACGTTCGCAAATTTGCGGAGGCAGGGGTGGACTGGGTCTCCATCGGAGCCCTCACGCATTCCGCGCCGGCCGTGGACATCAGCTTGGAAGTTGAGCCGGCTTGACTTGCGCGCCGCTTTTACAGGGGATTGTTCCCGCGCGGGCAAGGGGACCGGCTTCAACTTTCCGGGCAGGTCAAGTTCGGCTCGCCGAAACAGCGAATGACGACCGATATCCTCGTCATTGGAAGTGGGCTTGCGGGGTGCGCCGCGGCCCTGGCGGCGGCCAAGCGCAACGCCGAAGTCACGCTGCTGACGCGCTGCTCGCAACCGGAGGAAAGCAACACGCTTTGGGCGCAGGGCGGAATCATCTATGAAGGAGAAAACGATTCGCCGCGGCTCCTCGCAAACGATATTCTCGCGGCCGGGGCGGGCCTGAGCTCCCCCGAGGCCGCCTGGCTGCTCAGCCAGGAGGGGCCAAGGCTTGTCAAAGAAATCCTGATCGATGAGCTGGGGATAGGCTTCGACGCGTCCCCAAGCGATTCCACGCAGTGGGACCTGACCGCGGAGGCGGCGCACTCGGTCCGCCGCATCCTCCATTGGAAAGACCAGACGGGCGCCGCGATCGAACGTGCTTTCGTCGCCAAGGTCTCTTCCCATCCAAAAATCCGGCTGCTCTGCTCCGCCACGGCGGTAGATCTCCTCACCACCTCCCACCATTCAATCGAGCCGCTTGATATCTACCGCCCGCCCGCATGCCTGGGCGCGTACGTGCTCGATCAAGCGAGCGGCGAAATCTTCCCAATCCTCGCCAAGGAAACAATCCTTGCGACGGGCGGTCTGGGCCACATTTACCTCCATACGACGAATCCGCCAGGCGCGCGCGGCGACGGAATTGCCATGGCCTCCCGCGCCGGCGCCCGATGCATCAACCTGCAGTACGTTCAGTTCCATCCGACGGCGCTGTTTCATCCGAGCGGGCGCTTTCTGATTTCGGAATCGCTGCGTGGGGAAGGCGCGCGGCTTGTGGACAGCAAAGGACAGGAATTCATGTCGGAGTTCCACCCGCAGGGATCGCTTGCACCCAGGGACGTTGCCGCGCGCGGAATTTACCAGCGGATGCTCGAATCCGGCGAGCCGTGCGTTTACCTCGATATCTCAAATCGACCGGCTGAGCGGATCCGCGAGCGTTTTCCCGGGATTTATGCTCACTGCCTGAAGCACGGCATCGACATCACCAAAGACCTGATCCCAGTGGTTCCCGCCGCGCACTACAGTTGCGGCGGCATTGCTGTGGACGAATGGGGCCGGTCGAGCCTGCCTCGCCTGCGCGCAGTCGGCGAAGTCGCGTGCACCAGCCTGCACGGGGCAAACCGCTTGGCGAGCACTTCCCTGCTCGAATGTCTGGTGTGGGGAACGCGGGCGGGCAGCCACGCGGCGCAATACATCGCGCGCAGCGATGAATATTACTTCGCAAAAATTTCAGAATGGCAGTACGACCACGAACCGGCTGATCCGGCGCTCGTCGCGCAGGACTGGCTCAGCATCCGCCAGACGATGTGGAATTACGTTGGGCTGATCCGAAGCGCTAAGCGGCTCAATCGCGCCCACGAAATCCTGCGGGAGCTGGACCTCGAAATCTCGCGGTTCTACGAAAAAGCGCAGATGAGGGACGCGACGATCGGCCTGCGCAACGGCATTCAGACAGCGTTGCTTATCCTGCTGGCCGCAAAAGAGTGTCGGCGAAGCCGCGGCTCCCATTACCGCGTCGACTAATCGTTCTCGGCAGGTCCCCGTTGAGGCGTGCGCCTAACAGCCAGTGGCAGAAGGACCTCCTGGCTGCCAGCCCCGTTTCGCTTGGTCGACGGGCGCAGGTGCCGGCGCGTGTCCCAACCTGGCGCGCCGCGACTTTTACCACGGGCTGCTAGGTCGGCGGCGCGTCCCCAGGGCCGAAACGATT
>CAZHLD010000126.1:0-3608 GCA_964533185.1 uncultured Acidobacteriaceae bacterium
TTCTCCGCAGGGCATGGCTTTTCCTCGCGAGGTGGACCGCATGGCGGTGCAGACGCGCACCAGGACGGCGAAGTTTGACGCCGCGAAGTACCAGGGCCTCAGCCGCGACCAGCTCGTCCGCCTTTACCGCACGATGTACCTCTCTCGCAAGTTGGACGACCGCGAAATTCAGCTCAAGCGCCAGAGTAAGATTTTTTTCCAGATCTCCGGCGCGGGCCACGAAGCCGTTCTCGCCGCCGCCGGCCTCGCCCTCAAGCCCACCTACGACTGGTTTTACGCCTACTACCGCGACCGCGCCCTCTGCCTGATGCTGGGCATGACCCCGCTGGAGATGCTCCTCGAAGCCGTCGGCGCCAAGGACGACCCCAGCTCCGGCGGCCGCCAGATGCCCTCCCACTGGGGCCATGCAAAACTCAATATCGTCAGCAAGTCCTCCTGCACCGGCACGCAGTTCAACCAGGCCGTCGGTGCGGCTGATGCCTCGCTCTATTACGCCGAACATCCCCGCGCGCTCGAGCAGGCCCGCCAGGCCCCGCTCGGCCAGTCTGTCGGCTGGCAGCCCGACGAGGTTATCTACTGTTCCGGCGGCGACGGCGCCACCAGCGAAGGCGAATTCTTCGAGGCTCTCAACTCCGCCTGCGTGAAAAAACTCCCACTGCTGTTCCTCATCGAAGATAACGGCTATGCCATTTCCGTCCCCGTCGAGGTGCAGACCGCCGGCGGCAGCATCTCCAAGCTCACCTCCGGCTTCCCCAGCCTGCACATCGAGGAATGCGACGGCACCGACCCGCTCGAAAGCTACGCCGCACTCACCCACGCCGTGGCCTGGTGCCGCGCACGGAGAGGCCCGGCGCTGGTCCACGCTCATGTCACGCGTCCCTACTCCCACTCGCTCTCCGACGACGAGAAGCTCTACCGGACCCCGGCCGAGCGCGAAGAGGAAGCCCGCCGCGATCCGATCCCCCGGTTCGGGCTGTTCCTTGTGCGCGAAGGCATCCTCGATGAAAAAGAGGTCGAAGCCATCGAAGCCGAAGTAGACCGTGAAGTCCGCGATGCCGCCGACCAGGCCCTTGCCGCTGAGCCGCCCGCGCCCGCCTCCATCCTCCAGTGGGTCCACTCGCCTGACGTGGACCCCACTGCCGCTGCCTTTGCCGCCGAGCCGAACTTCACTGGCGATCCGAAAACCATGGTTGATATGGTCGCCGCCACGCTCGCTGACGAAATGGCCCGCGATGAGCGCATTGTCCTCTTCGGCGAAGATGTCGCCGATTGCAGCCGCGAAGAAATCCTCGCCGAGGTCAAAGGCAAGGGCGGCGTCTTCAAAGCCACGGCCGGGCTGCAGCGCAAATATGGTACCGACCGCGTCTTCAATTCACCCTTGGCTGAAGCCAATATCGTTGGCCGTGCCATTGGCCTCGCCACCCGCGGCCTCAAGCCCGTCCCCGAAATCCAGTTCTTTGACTACATCTGGCCGGCCATGATGCAGCTCCGCAACGAACTGGCCACCATGCGCTGGCGCTCCGCCGGCACCTTCAAGTGCCCCGCCGTGGTGCGCGTGGCCATCGGCGGCTACCTCACCGGCGGCGCCATCTACCACAGCCAATGCGGCGAAGTGATGTTCACGCACACGCCGGGCCTGCGCGTGGTCATGCCTTCAACCGCGCTCGACGTCTGCGGCCTGTTACGCACCGCACTGCGCGCCGACGATCCGGTGATTTTCCTGGAGCACAAGCACCTCTATCGCCAGCCCTACAACCGCTCCGCCTACCCCGGCCCGGAGTTCACCATCCCGTTCGGCAAAGCCGCCGTCGTCCGCCCGGGCACAGACGTCAGCATCATCACTTACGGCGCCGTCGTCCACCGCTCTGAAGTCGCCGCCGCGCAGATCGAGCGCGAAGGCGCCTCCGTTGAGATACTCGACCTCCGCACCCTCAGCCCCTACGACTGGGAAGCCATCGCCGCGTCTGTCCGCAAGACCAGCCGCGTCATTGTCGCCTACGAAGACACGCTCTCCTGGGGCTACGGCGCCGAAATTGCCGCCCGCATCGCCGACGAACTTTTCGAAGACTTGGACGCCCCAGTCCGCCGCGTCGCTGCCCTGGACACCTTCTGCGCTTACCAGCCCAAACTCGAAGACGAAATCCTCCCCCAGACCGAAGACATCCTCCGCGCCGTCCGGAACCTCCTCGCCTTCTAGTGAGTGCCGATAAGAAGCGTGTCATTCTGAGGGCCGACTGGCCGGCCCGAAGAATTCCTCTTCGTCCGTGTCCATCCGTGTGTATCAGTGGCTTCATTCTTGCCTTGCCCTCGCTTTCTCTGCTAGCATCCGCCCGGTTCCCAGCCATGTTCTGCACCCACTGTGGCGCGCAAGTTGCCCCCGGCTCGCAGTTCTGTAACACCTGCGGACGCCCGGTCAACCCGTCTGCCCCGCCGGCTTTTTCGCCCTCAGCACAGCCATCGCCCACTTCTTATGCCGGCACAGTTCCCGGCACGCCGCGGGTTCTGTACGCTGGCTTCTGGTTGCGTTTCCTCGCCAGCCTGATTGACGGCCTCGTACTGGCGCCGGTGGTGATCGTTTTCGTCTTGATCCTTTTCGCCATCGCCGGTGGCACGCTCCATATGACACGGCCGGAAAAGGGTGATCCTGCAGTGATCGTGGCCATCTTCTTCTTTTATTTTTTGTTCTACATTCTCATGATTGTCGGAAACTGGCTTTACTTCGCCATGTGTGAATGCTCCTCGTGGCAGGCCACCCTCGGCAAGAAAGCTCTCAACATTCAGGTCACCGACCTCGACGGCCGTCGCATTTCCTTTGGTCGCGCCAGCGGCCGCTTCTTCGGCAAGATCCTCTCCGGCATGATCCTGAACATCGGCTACATCATGGCGGGCTTCACCGAGAAGAAGCAGGCTCTCCACGACATGATTGCAGGCTGCCTCGTCCTCCGCCGCTAGCCTCACCCAGTCTTCGGGTTCACCTGCGTTCCGGTTTTCTATTCCGTGGAACTTTCCACGCCGCCCGCCCGTATGTATGATGTGAAGCGAGTGGCCTGCCCTGAGGGCACGGCCCGAGGTGAGGAAATGACCTGCTCAAACTGTCACCGGGACATCGCCGAATCGTCCAACTTCTGCTACTTCTGCGGCGCCCGCCAGACTGTCGCGGCGGCTCGCCCGGAAGGAACACCGAGGCGTCTGATGCGCTCGTCCACCGACAACAAGCTGGCCGGCGTCTGCGGCGGCCTCGGCGTTTACCTCGACGCCGATCCGACCATCATCCGCCTGGTGGTGATCCTGCTGGTGATTTTCACTGGGTTCTTCCCTGGTATTGTCGGCTATCTGCTGGCCTGGCTCATTGTGCCGCTCGCGCCGCAGCCCGCTGCGGCTCCGGCCGCGGTCCAAGCTACCCAGGCCCCGCAGCACAGCTAACGCAGACGACGCAGCCTGCCTGTGCTTTCTTCTCTCGTAGGGGCACGCCATGGCGTGCCCTTGCGCCTTGTTTCAAGTCGTAACGCTGTAGCGTCGGGCCACAGACCCGGTATCTTCGGTTTTTCCTACTCCCTACTCCCGTACCCCTTGCTCTTCACCCTCGCCCTCTTCCCATAAATCAACTG
>CAZHLD010000127.1:0-3605 GCA_964533185.1 uncultured Acidobacteriaceae bacterium
GCGGATTGACCGAGGAAGCGGTGATTCGAGCAGTCGAGCGCACGGGGATGCGTGCCGAGTTGTGGCGCGAGTTGGACGAAAAACCAGCAGACGAGGGCCCTAGGCGCAAACGCGGAAGGACAGTCCTCACGGCGTGCAGCGGGTTTCTCACCGCAATAGGCTTTGCTGTGCATGCTGCGCTCGCCGGGGGAATCGCCGCAGCCCTGGGCTCGGAAGGCATGGGAGCTGCGCACGGGGTTCCCTGGCTCGCGAGAGTTCTGTACTTCCTCGCAATCGTAAGCGGCGGGTGGTACGTGGCGCCCAAAGCTTGGTTCGCGCTCAAACGGTTGCGTCCAGACATGAACCTGCTCATGACCATTGCTGTCGCGGGAGCAATTGGCATCGGCGAATGGTTTGAGGCTGCGACCGTTTCCTTTCTCTTTGGACTGTCGCTTGCCTTGGAAGCCTGGAGTGTGGGCCGCGCCCGGCGTGCTGTAGAGGCGCTGCTCAACCTTTCGCCGACGCAGGTTCGGCTGCTCCGCGAAGACAATCGTGAAGTGGTGATTGCCGCAGAAGAAGTCCCCGTGGGTTCACGTTTTATCGTCAGACCCGGTGAACGGCTGCCGTTGGATGGCTTGGTACTCGAAGGCACGAGTCAGGTAAACCAGGCTCCGATTACTGGAGAAAGCCTCCCCGTTCTAAAGGAACGGAGTGCACAAGTCTTTGCGGGAACCGTCAATGGTGACGGTGCGCTCGTGGTTCAGTCGACAAAGCCGGCAGGCGAGACCACACTGGCTCAGATCGTCCGGATGGTTAGGGAGGCCCAAAGCCGGCGGGCACCATCGGAGCAGTGGGTGGAACAATTTGCACGCGTTTACACACCAGTGATATTCAGCGTCGCGCTCTTTGTGGCCGTGCTGCCGCCCGCCGTGTTCGGAGAAAGCTGGATTCCGTGGTTTTACCGATCCCTGGTGTTGCTGGTGATCGCGTGCCCATGCGCTCTGGTAATTTCGACACCCGTGAGCATTGTTGCTGCATTAACCGCGTCGGCCCGAAATGGAGTGCTGGTGCGAGGCGGCAGTTACATGGAGGCCCCGGCCTCTCTGCGCGCAGTTGCGCTGGACAAGACCGGAACACTGACCGAGGGGAAACCGCGCGTCGTAAGGATTGTGCCGGTCAACGGCCACTCGGAATTGGAACTGCTTACGCGCGCCGCGGCTTTAGAATCCCGCAGCGATCACCCGCTGGCGCAGGCCATTGTTGCCTATGCTCAGGAGCGCAGCGTTGAGTTTGCCCCTGCCGAGGACTTTCAGATTCAGCCCGGAAAAGGTGCCACTGGACGATTTAACGGGAAGAACTACTGGCTGGGTTCTCATCGCCTGCTCGAGGAACGCGGTCAGGAAACGCCGGAAGTGCACCGGCAGCTCGAACGGATGACTGAGGCAGGAAGGACAGTCGTGGTGGTGGGAACGGACGATCACGTTTGCGGCTTTATTGGACTTGCGGACGCGGTGCGTCCCAACGCGAAAGATTCGATTCATGCGCTGCGAAAAGCGGGAATTCGGCACGTCGTGATGCTAACGGGCGACAATCGGGGCACTGCGCTAGCCATCGCCGGTGAAACAGGCGTGGATGAAGTGCTTGCCGAACTACTTCCCGTCGACAAGGTGGCCGCAGTCGAGAAACTGGTCACGCGATATTCGAGGGTGGCAATGGTGGGCGACGGAGTCAATGACGCCCCGGCTCTGGCACGCGCTACCGTGGGTATTGCTATGGGGGCCGTGGGCAGCGATGCCGCAATCGAAGCGGCTGACGTGGCCCTGATGTCAGACGACCTCTCGAAGTTGTCTTGGCTCATTCGCCATTCGCGAAAAACGCTGGTCATCATCCGGCAAAACATTGGTCTCTCGCTGGCTGTGAAAGCACTTTTCGTCGTCTTGACGTTTGTTGGTCTTGCATCCCTTTGGGCCGCCATTGCTGCCGATATGGGAGTTTCGCTCTTGGTTATTGTCAATGCTCTGAGGCTCGTTCGCTCACCAGCCGGATAGCAAGGGAAAGCCGTCCGGTTGGCAGAACGCGAGAGATATGTGGATTCTGGAAGGCTGGAGCGAGTGGCAACGGGAGTGACAGGAGCGGGGTGCGACCGGCGTGTCCGTCCGAAGATCATGACCGCAGCGACAGCCATCCTGGGGCTTCTGCCGATACTCATTCTTCGCTTGCACGGCACCGAGGTCGAGAGACCGCTGGCCGTGGTGATGACCGGCGGCCTCATCACCTCGACCGTTTTCACTCTCCTCGCGCTCCCCACCTTTTATGCCTTCGTCCACCAGTGAGTTCAGAAGCGATATTCCTCGACTTGACGGGTTCGTGTCGTTCGCCTCTTGACGAGGCAGGACGCGCAAAATCATTTCTGCGTCGACGCGTCCTCCTGCGACACTCTGTTCCGATGACTAGGGGGAGGAGCACTGGGGCTTTTGGCACTAACTTTAAGGAAAGCACGCGCGATTTCCCGCTCGTCCACTTTGGCAGTGCCACACAAGTGCTTGAAACCATTGGTTTTGTGCTGCGGCTTGCTTTAGGCACTTAATCTGCTATTCTTCTAGCTGATGCTAAGGCGCATTCTGAGTCTATCTATCCTGCTGGGCCTCCTGATTCTGGCTCCGACTCCGCTCTCCATTTGCGCGATGCTGGCCGACCTGCCGGGGGAATGCACTCAACCTTCTGTGCAGCCCGATTGTGAGCAAATGGAGATGGCTCAGCCTGCGGTTGCTATGAAGGCAGGCGGCGACCTCTCGTGCTGCCAGGTGAGCGAAGCTCCCATGCCTCAGGCGCCGGACAAGGTGGTTGCGCCCCAGGCCAGCGTCGAAACGCTGCGTTCAGATCGCCTGGTCACCCTTCCGCAGCCGGATCGACTCGCACATTCTGAACTATCTCCAGCCGTCTCTCCTCCTGATCGCCAACAGCTTCTCTGCGTCTACTTGATATAATCCCTCGCTGAACCTGTGTCCGCGCGCACGTGTATCTACGCGTGCGCATCGGCAAGAACCCTGAACAGCGAAAAGGGGCTAGCTCATGAGAACGCAACAGGTACTGATTTGGACGTTGGTAGTTTTGACCTGCGCAGGCACAGCCGTATGGGCGCAGCAGCCCACCACAACAGCAGACGTTGTAAAGCTGGCAGATTTGGTGGCCGAGGCGGAGCGCAAACACCCTGCTATCCTGGCCGCGGCACGAATGGTCCAGGCCAAGCGCGCCCGCATCCCTCAGGCGCGCGCGTGGCCCGATCCACAGCTTTCTATTGGCTACATGGGCGATCCCGCGCCCTTCAAAACGCAGGCCAACGACCCTTCAAGCTTCCGGCAATTCGGCGTCATGCAGGAAATCCCCTATCCGGGCAAGCGCGAGCTGCGCGGCAGGATCGCTGAGAAGGAAGTTGACGCCGAAGGCTGGAACGTGGAAGCCGCGCGTCGCCGCGTGCGGGCCGAGGTCAAGCTCGCCTACTTCGAACTCTGGGGTGTGGATCGCGCGCTGGACATCACCCAGAAGAACAAAGACCTGCTGGAGAAACTTGCGCGCATTGCCGAGGAACGCTACAAGGTCGGCAAGGGCCTCCAGCAGGACGTACT
>CAZHLD010000128.1:0-3572 GCA_964533185.1 uncultured Acidobacteriaceae bacterium
TAGAGGAACGCCGGCGGCGCTTGCGGCGCCGGCCCCAGCTCGCCGCGCACCGCGTCCAGAATCCGCTCGAGCTCGCCGGTCCCGATCACGGCATCCACTTCAGGGATCTGTTCGAGGATTTCGCGGCGATTGCGCTCGACCAAGCATCCGGCCACGATCAACTTTTGCGCCCGGCCGAACTTCTTGTACTCGGCCATCTCCAGGATGGTGTCCACCGACTCTTTTTGTGCCGGCGCGATGAAGCTGCACGTATTCACCACCAGCACGTCGGCCTCGCCCGCGCGCGGAGTCAGCTCGTAGCCGTTGCGCGCCAGGATGCCCATCATCACCTCGCTATCAACGAGGTTTTTCGGGCAGCCCAGGCTGATGAATCCTACTTTCGGCATGTCAGTTGGATCGTGCGCCCTTTCGCAAACTCGTCATTCTAACACATCGTGACATTCGCCCTGGCGGACCCGCGAGCGCGGGCCGGTCTCCCGGCGGATACTGTGTTCGAAATTAGCGGCGAGGGCGCAACAACGCGCGGATCGATTCGAGAAGCGCGGCCATCTGTTGGAAGTTGCCCGCGCGCTCGCCGAACCGTGCGGCTTGATAAAGGTTGGTCAACCGTGCGACCGGCGCGGACAGCTCCGGCAGAGGCACCGCGGCGACAAACTCCAGCGGCGTTTGTCCCGCTGCTTTCCGCAGCCCGCCGCGCTCGAGCAGGCGCAGCATCTTCTGATACTGCAATGTAGCCAGCCGCGGCGTCAGTATCGCCTGCCGGCTGAAGGGCAGGCTCCACATCGAGCGCAACCGCTCCGCCAGCCGCCGCCGAACCAGCAGCACAACCGCCAGCAGCCCGCCCAACAACACCGGGAGAACCACGCGCAGCTCCAGCGCGCCGGCTTTCCCACGCTCCAGGAGCTCGACGGCTGCCTTCCTCATGCGCGCAAAAAACTCCCCCGTGCGCGCGCTCCATTCGCGCGAGTTCCGCTGCAGGCCCTGGACAAGCGTCACCTGGTGGACGAAGTCGTAGTTGATCACCCATTCGCTCCACATCAGGTCGAACCAGTCCCAGTAGAGTGCCAGCCGCCCGAACCAGCCTCGGACGCGCTCCTCGGCCGGCGGCGTGGGGTCAAACGCAATCCAGCCGTACTCGGGGAAGTACACTTCGACCCAACTGTGCGCGTCGCTGGCCCGCACGATGTAGTCCTCGCCGACATCGTTGTACTCGCCGGGCAGGAATCCGTTCACGTAGCGAGCCGGAATGCCCTGCGTGCGCAGCATCACCGTCATCGCCGCCGCAAAATATTCGCAATGGCCGGCGCGTTTCTCGAAAAGGAAGTACGCTAGCGGGTCTTCGCCCGGCCTGCCGGAAAGATCCAGCGTGTAGCCGTACTGCGTGCGCAGGTGTTGCTCGATGGCCGCGGCCTTGTCGTACGCCGTGCGCGCGCCGCGCGTCACTTGAGCGGCCAGTTGTGCGATCCGCGGGTCGAGCCTGGGGAGTTGGAGATAGGGCGCGCGGACAACCTCCGGGTAATCTTGCGAAGCCGTGCGCAGCTGCTCCGCGGGGAACGCCGGCACCAGCGACATGCCTTCATAGCGCAGCTTGGTGTAGTTGCCGTAGGGATTGAAGACCGATCCGGTTTGGTCCATTCCCAACTGGCCACTGACGGGCGCCGCTCCGGACCGGTTGCCAGCGGGCGAAAACCGTCCGCGCACCCGCAGCGCCCGCGGGACAAGAAAAATCGCGTCGCTGGCCATCGGTTCGAGAAGCACGGTGTAGCGCACCGGCACCGAGTTCTGCCGCACCTGGAGTGTCGGGTAGCCCAGCGAAAACCATCCGTCGGAAATCGTGAGCCCCTGCCGCGAACGCTCTTCAGTGAACCATCGCCGCCCGTCGAACGTCGTCAAAGCAATGCCGCGCCAGCGAATGTTTTGCAGAGCGGCCTGCCCGCCTTCCAGCCGTACGCGCATCACCACGCGGCTGTCTTTCTTGATTTCGCCGATCTGGCCCAGCTCGACGTCGTCGCTGAATCCGGAAATCAGCGATGGCTGCAGGTTGAAGCTGGAAAGATAGCCGGCGGTAAACCGCGGGATGAAAAAGAAAATCGCTGCGCCCAGCACCAGCGCACTTACAGCCACAGATGCCGAAGTCAGACCGAGCGCCCGGTTCAGCCGCCCCGCCTGCGGCGTTCCGGCCTCGAGTGGCGGCGATGCAGCCCCTTCAGCGGCCCGGCGGATCTCCAGCCCTGCAAACGTCGAGACCGCCAAAACCAGGTAGACAAAGAAAAATCCCAGGTATGCCGTATCAACCGTGAGGATCGCCGCCGCCAGCATGGCCGCGAACGAAAGCAGCGTGAGGAACAGGTAGTCGCGCGTCGTGGTCGCGCTGTACAGCCGCACGATTAGCGCAAACAGCACCAGGTGAACCGTTGCCAGAAGCGCACCGAAGAGGGCCGGGCTTTGCGCGTTGGCCGCCAGCTCGCGGGAGACAAACCATAAATCAATCGGAAAGAAAACAATGTAAAAGCCAACCAGCCAGGTAGCCGCGCGGTGAGAAAGTTCTGGCCTGCGGCCTTTCACCCATCGCAAGCCCTTCACCAACAGGGCCGCCGGCGCAACGAGAATCGAAAACAGGTCGAGCTTGCCGGTCGAGACCAGCGTCAGCACGCTGGTCAGCAGCAGCAGATACAGCGACACTTCGAAGTATCGCTGCACCGCTTCTTTTTGTAGCGCCGGGGCAGGGGCCCCGGCATCTTTCTCTTCGGTCCTAACCTTGCTGGCCACGATTCGTGTCTTGTTTTGTAGCGCCGGGGTTGGGGCCCCGGCATCTCGCTTCATCCTACCATCCGGACGATGCCGCTAGGCTTGCCGGGAACCAATCAGGCAACGTGCCGCAATCTTCCGTGTCGCATTTTTATCTTGTAGCGCCGGGGCAGGGCTCCCGGCATCTTGCAATTCTCCAGGACCGCTCGGGCGATCTTTCGCGTCGCATTGGAAATGGGCAGACGGTTCACCTCGGCCAGCGGGACGGCGCGAGATTGCTTCAGCCGCGGCAGCTTCCTTACGCGCAGCAGCAAGGGCAACAGCGTCACGGCGCGAAACGTGACGCTATGGCGCACCTCCGGAAGCGCCTTGACTGGCCGCTTCTCATCGCCCGCCCAGCCCAACCTGACTTGCAATTGCCGCGGCATCTCGCGCAGCCCGTTTGCCTTCACTTCAACTGAAGGGAACTGCCAGAGGCCCGAGAAGAGTGCCGCATCCAGTCCGTCGTTCTGCCGGACCAGCAGCGTGCGCCCGCGCGGATCCAGCAAGACCGCCGCGGCAATCTTCACTTCAACCGGCGCGCGCTTCTTGCGCGTCGCGGGAATCACATCCGTCAGCCCGAGCCGGTACGCCTTGCACCAGCGCGACACCGGACACGTCCCGCACTGCGGTGAGCGCGGCGTGCACACCGTGGCGCCCAGTTCCATCATCGCCTGGTTCCAGTCGCCCGGCGCGCGTGTAGCGGCGGGGGCATTTATCCCGAGCGCAGTCGAGGGACCCCGCCCCGCTGTCATTCTGAGTCCCGACGAATTTTGTCGGGACGA
>CAZHLD010000129.1:0-3542 GCA_964533185.1 uncultured Acidobacteriaceae bacterium
AAGATCGCGACCCGGCACGCACCGAGCCGTCTCAACGAGCCCTCTGCGGATCGGTTCAGGCGGGTACTGGTACAGTTTGAAATCGAGGGGACATAATGAAAATTAATTTACCGTCGAACTTCCGGGCAGATTTGCTGGTGGCGTCTGTTGAGCCGTCAACAGTCCAATCGTCTGTAACAATTGAAAAGTATTCTTGGCCGCTTCGCGGAAAGACCACTGGCAATCTTGGAAAGAAGTATTCACCCACTCGAAAGGGCCACCGTCGTAAACGAGTACACAATTTATGATACGGCAGTTGCGAAAGATATGTTCTTCAATCTTCAGCGTGATGTTTCTAATCTCTTCATTGGTATGCATTGTCACAGGCATTGTCCCTCTCCTTAAGCCGCTCTTATGGCTTTCGTATCTAGCAATTCTACGACTTCCTCAAGACTCCAGACGTGATCTGTAATTCCCGCTGTTGCCCGAGATAGGAATTGCACGGCAACCGATACACTCCGCTGGACTGTAGCGGGCTTCACTTTCTTCGCGGTCTGCACCATAGAGCTTCACCAGCATGGCGTAATCAATCTCAGAGCCAAAGGCGCTCTCTACCGCGTCCAGATACACGCGATGGCCGTCTGTGGTTAGCTGCACGCGATGCGCGAGACGCCCCGCCAGATCGTGCACGAACTCGTAGGCCGTGCCCGCGCCGCGTGTTCCAACGCGCCAACAAGGAATCAACTTCGTTTCCGCATCGAGCGCAACCCACGTCCACACGTCACCATAGCCGAATTGCCCTTGTTTATCGGCGGGCACGTTCTTGGACTTGGCGTAGCAGAAAGACCAAATCTCGTCGCACTGAATCCGCTTGCAGGGAAGATTGCGAAACACGCGCCCTTGATACTCCGCGCACGCCTTACCAATCTCCGGCACTAGCTTTAGGACGGTGTTAAAGGCAACGTCGCACATCCGTGCCGTAGCCCGGAGCGCATTCCCTTCGCACAGGGCTGCGATTATCTTGGCCGTTCGTCTTTGCTCAGGCGGTTCATGGCCCATATTATGCTTGAGCAGCTTAAGCATGTCAGGGGGAAAGATTATTTCTTTTCGGGAGGTACTACAAGCTTTGGCATTAGGTCCTCAAAGAACAGGTGATCCCAACATGCGGTACGTAGCTCATCGCCGTGTGCCCGGAAAAACGCTTGCACAATCTGCTTATCGGTCTTCTTCTGAATGTATCTAACGGCAGGGGCAAAATCGGCATCCCCTGATATAAGCACAGCTATGTCGTAGGTATCGTCAAACGCGAATGAAATCAAATCCGTGATAATTGCGGCATCAATTCCTTTTTCAACTGTACCTTTCAGGGGATTCTTGCAAGCTGGGCAAGAGGTAACTTCAGCCCTGCACGTTTCTTCTTGGCAGCGGATGGTTTTGCGCGGCTTCCGGTTTTTGACCTCGATTGAATAACCCGCAAAGCTGGCCAAGACATGGTGCATCCAATCACTGAGGCTTCTATCCTTCTTGCTGGAAGGATTAATTGACGCGTAGACGTGCGCACCCGCGAACTTTGCAGGTTGACCCTTCGATGCTTCTGTCGTCAGCACTGTAGGCAAAATGTCCTTCCACGGGATTTGCACCCGTCCCACTGCCCCAGCTCTGGCGTGGTGGTCATTCCAGTTGAGTTGCAGGTTCCAAAAGTCCACGAAGATGCGCACGCGATTCTTGTCCGCCATTTGACGCCCCTTCTTGTTGGGATTAGAAATGTAAAAGCCCGTGCATTGCGGCACGGGCGGGAAATAATGAAGGCAGGAATGCTCCTGCTTGGGATCTAATGCGCGCAGTGTAGGGCACGCTTGCCGCTTTGTCAAGATACATTATATTGTGGCCTTAGCCTTAGCAACCACTATCCCTTGAGCTTCCATCTAGTGCGGGCGGCCCTAGCTGCTATTTCCCTTCGGCGCTTAGGGCTAAGTTTCTTGGCTCTCGCTAATCCTCCCTTCTTTCCGCCTTTGCGTCCAATCCTGGCCAAGTATTCAGATATGGGAGAAAGGGGAGGCTGATCTGTCTGTTCGGTGGATAGCCGCACAATCTCGGCAGCCCTTTGGTTTATGTCCTTTGGCAGCTTGCTTGAGCGCCTCATGCACCAATAATGGCATGTGCGCCGGGCGGTTGCAAGGGGGTCTAAAGCTCAAACTGAGTCACTACCTCCGGGCAACCTTCCTTGACCGCTGAGAGGTGGTCGTCTAAACTTAGCGATTCGTTTGAGTCTGCCGTCGCGGACTGAGGAGACATCGTTGCCGAAACGCACCTTTCAACCCAAAGTGCGCCGCCGCCACAAGACACACGGCTTCCGCGCGCGCATGAAGACCAAGGGAGGACGCAGGGTCCTCGCGGCGCGCCGCAAGAAGGGTCGCCATCGCCTCACGCCCATCTAGTCCGCCACGGCGCTCGGCGAGCGCGCTTGAACACGGCTGGCCTCGCGAGGCACGATTGGTGCGCAGCGCCGACTTCGAGGCGGTGTACCGCGGCGGGCAGCGAAGGTCGAGCCGGCAGTTTGTGGTGTTCTTCGGGCGGAACGGTCTGGAGCGAAGCCGCTTCGGCGCGAGCGTGAAGAAGGCGCTGGGCGGGGCGGTGGTGCGCAACCGCATCCGGCGGCGAATCCGCGAAATCCTGCGCCTCAATCAATCGGAGATACCTACGGGATGGGACATGGTCATACACCCGCGCGGCTCGGTGGCCCGGGCGAAGTTTTCCGAGCTGGCCACGGAGCTGGTGGAGCTGCTGCAGAGCGTCGCGCGCGCGGCCTAGGCCGGCAGGCGCTGCTGGCGGCGGTGCGGATTTACCAGGGATTTTTTTCCCCGCTGATGTTTTCCGCGTGCAAGTTCCACCCTTCCTGCTCGCGGTACGCCTACCAGGCCATTGAAGAGCACGGCGCCCGCCGTGGCGGGTGGCTGGCCGCGCGGCGCCTGCTGCGCTGCCGGCCGTTTTCACCGGGCGGGTACGACCCGGTGCCCGGCGCGGAAGAAATGAGCGAGGCGGCGCGGTGAAAGAACTCTCCTCAGAAAAACGGGCCCTGCTGGCCGGCGTGCTTTCGCTGGTGGTGATCGTGGTGTGGAGCTATTTCTTCGCTCCGAAGCCCAAGCCCCAGCCGCCCGCGACCCCGCCCGCTGCGACACAACCCGCAACACAACCTGGGACGCAGACCGGTGCGCCCGCTCCGGCCGTAGTGAAGTCCGGGGTGCCGACTTCGCCGCAGGCCAAAGCAGCGACCGACGAAAAGACCATCGTCGTGGAAAACGGTCTTTATCGCGTGGAGCTTTCCAATCGCGGCGCGGTGGTGCGCAGTTGGGTGCTGAAGAAATACACCGACGACAACAAGCCCGCTCGCCCGCTCGACCTGGTGCACGCGGAGGCAGCGCAGAAGTTTGGCTGGCCGTTTTTGCTGGCGATGGACGATGCGGCGCTCGAGCAGCAGGTGAATGGCGCGCTTTACGAGGTGACGCCGGCGGCGGGGCCGCTCGATGCGCCGGCGGAAGTGCGCTTCGAATGGAGCGACGGGC
>CAZHLD010000130.1:0-3369 GCA_964533185.1 uncultured Acidobacteriaceae bacterium
GTTTGTGCAGAATCCCGCCTCGTCCCCGCATGAGATTCGACGCGAAGACGGAGCAATCGCAATCCTCGAAGCGCATCGCTTGAGTTCAGGGGTGAGTGGTTCCACTTGAGCGTCTCGCTTCAGATCAAATCCTGAGAAAGAATCCGTTGCCCGTAGCGCGGGGCGGGTTTTCCACAGATTATTCACATCTGTGGATCTTGGTGGGTTGGGGCTGGGCGGCCTTGGAGAGGGCACCCGGCCACCCCTTCCCCCCGGTTAGGCCTCTTGCGCTCTCTGACGGCCTCGGCAAGGAATTGGACGCGGACATGACCACCTGGGAACGAATCCTGCAGCACATGGAACGGCGGGTTAACCCGCATAACTTTTCCACCTGGTTCCGCCCCACCCGTCAGGAAGGCACCTCCAACGGCAGGCTCATCGTTCGCGTCCCTACGCGCTTGTTTCGCAAGCGTTTAACGGAAACTTACGGCGACATGCTCAAGGCCGTTCTCGCCGAAGTCGGCATGGCGGATACGCAGCTCGAGTTCGTCTGCACCGACCCCGACCCGCTGCCGCTACCCCTCAAGCAGTCCCGCCTCGACTTCGAGTCGGTGGACCACCAGCTTAACCTGCGCTATACCTTCGACACTTTTGTCGTCGGCGCCTCCAACCAGTTTGCTCGCGCCGCGGCCATGGCCGTCGCCGAAGCCCCCTCAAAAGCTTACAACCCGCTTTACCTCTACGGCGGCGTGGGCATGGGCAAGACCCACCTCATGCAAGCCATCGGTCACCTCATCAAGAAGCGCAACCCCGCCTCGCGCCTCACCTACATCAGCGCGGAGAAGTTCACCATCGAGGTCATCAACTCGCTCCGCTTTGACCGCATGATCACCTTCCGCGAGCGTTTCCACGGCGTGGATGTTCTCCTAGTGGACGACGTGCAGTTCATCGCTGGCAAGGAGCGCACCCAGGAGGAGTTCTTCCACACCTTCAACGCCCTCTACGACATCCAGAAGCAGATCATCATCTCCTCCGACTGTCCGCCCAAGGAAATCACCGCCCTCGAGGAGCGTCTTCGCTCCCGCTTCGAATGGGGCTTGATTGCCGACATCCAGCCCCCCGACCTGGAGACCAAAATTGCCATCCTCCAGAAAAAAGCTGACGCGGAACGCATTCGCCTCCCCGACGATGTTGCCGAGTACGTCGCCCGCTCGATCAAGTCCAACATCCGCGAGCTGGAAGGCGCGCTGATCCGCCTCACCGCTTTCGCCTCGCTCACCGGCGTTGAGATCAACTTGGCTACGGCCCAGCAGGCGCTCAAGAACATCATCGCTTCGCAAGAAAAAAAGGTCACCATCGAGATCATCCAGAAGCGCGTCGGCGAGCACTTCGGCATGCGCGCTCAGGACCTCAAGATCCGCAGCAACTCCAAGGGCATCGCCTTTCCTCGCCAGGTGGCGATGTATCTCGTCAAGCAGCTCACCGCCGCCTCGCTACCCGAGATCGGCCGTCAGTTCGGCGGCAAGCATCACACCACAGTCTTGCACTCCATCAACAAAATTGACGCCCTGCGCCGCAACGACAAGGAACTCAACCGCACCATCAACCGTCTCCTCGACTCTCTCGGCTAACCCCCGCGCACAGCCCCGTGGTGCAGTCATCCTTCGGCAATCCGACTTGGATCGCCGAAGGATCTTAACGCCATGTATTTTCGCCCCTGTCTGGCTGTCGTCTTGTTGTTCCCGGTTTTTTCTTTTCTTGTTTTTTTCCCCTTGTTCAAAACCCTGTGCATCCCGCCACCAAATCCTGTTCACGCCTGTTCATGCTTTTCGCTCCTTCTGCTCGCACGCCCCGGCCATCCACAGCTCCCCACTGCTGCCGCCCTCGCCGATTCACACCCACGCACCCGTGCGCTCTGCGGCTTGCCGTGGTTTCCCACGTTTCCACAGCACTCATCACAACAACAAGCTATCTACGTTCACAGGATATTGGTTGAATTTGTTGTAGTAGTTCTGGTGCGCGGTTAGTTCCGATCTTTTTGCAGCGACTGGGACACCACATCAGCCACGTCCGCTGTTTGCTGAATCGGGAATGGTGGCTCCTGTGCGTCAAGGTTCCGTGTCTGCACGTCGCTCCGCACACGCCGCGCAAGCGCTGCCCGCACCCCTCCGCGATTCTCCGGGGTTGTGTAGAGGCCGGCTTAAGCCGGCCCTGCTGTGCTGAAGCTGCGCGACGATATTCACACTTTCCACAGACCGCCCGCCGGGGAACCCCTTCCCACTTCCGCCAAAACACAGTAAAGTAGCCCTTCGCAAATCGCTGGCTGCAAGGAAGGCACCCCATGGAATTCAGCGTCAAGAAGTTTGATCTTCAGACAGAACTCGATCTCACCCAGGGCGTAGTCGAGCGCAAGACCACCATCCCCATTCTTTCGAATCTCCTCTTTGAGGCTAGTGGCAGCCGCCTTACCATCACCGCCACCGACCTCGAGCTCTCCATCCGCACCTCGTGCGAAGCCAAGGTCAAGAAAGACGGCGCCGGCACACTCCCGGCCAAAAAACTCCTCGACCTGGTGCGGCTCCTCCCCGAAGGCGAGATCCGTTTCAAGCTGCTCGAGAACCACTGGGTGCAGGTGGTCAGCGATCGCAAGACGTACAAGCTGGTGGGCATGTCCCGCGACAACTTCCCGGCCATTCCCGAAGTCCCGCATCTGCTGGTGAAGATTCCCGCCGGCATAATCTCTTCTCTGATCGCCAAGACCTCCTTCGCCATCTCCATGGAAGAGTCGCGTTACACGCTGAACGGCGGCCTGCTGCTGCTCAAGCCCGACGCGATCGTCATGGTCGCCACCGACGGGCACCGCCTCGCCCTCGCCGAGACTGACCACAAATTCGAAGGCCTCTCCAACGAGACCCGCGTCCTCATCCCGAAGAAAGCGATGGCCGAGGTGCAGCGCCTCGCGTTGGAGGCCGGCGACGACGCCCAGATCGAGTTCTCCCGCGACGATTCGCACCTCTTCTTCCGCGTCGGCGAGCGGTTGCTCATCTCCCGCATGTTGACCGGCCAGTTCCCCAACTACGAAGCCGTGCTGCCGCGCGAAAACAAAAAGACCGTTGTCCTCGAGCGCAGCGAACTCAACGACGCCGTCCGCCGCGTCGCCCAGCTCGCCGACCAGCGCTCCCACACTGTCCGCCTGGCCGTCGCCAAAGAAGGCATCGAGATTTCCGCTTCCAGCCCCGAGTACGGCGAAGCCAAGGAAATCATCGAGAAGGAATACACGGGCGAGCCGCTGCAGATCGGCTTCAATGCCCAGTACATGCTCGACTTCCTGGGCGCCGCCGCCGAAGGCCCCATCGTACTCGAGCTCAAAGACGAGCAGTCCGCCGGGCA
>CAZHLD010000131.1:0-2724 GCA_964533185.1 uncultured Acidobacteriaceae bacterium
AAGATCGCGACCCGGCACGCACCGAGCCGTCTCAACGAGCCCTCTGCGGATCGGTCCGGGCGGGTAGTGTCCTAATTTGACGTTCCTATCGCTGAATTGCGGCATTTAGCGTGCTCCGAATCCACTCTGATACGGTCTGATTACTGGCTTTGGCCGATGCTGCTACGGCCCTTATGTCGTCCGCCGTGAACCGCACTGGCACAATCCTGCCCTTAGCTTCACCTTTCGGTAGTTTTGGGCGTCCAACTTTCCTAGTTCTCTTCTGGCTCAAGGCTTCTGAACTCCTGAACGATTGCTGCTTTTACCGCTGTCGCTACCGAAGTGACAATTAGTGTACTACAATAATCAGGGCTTGTCAAGAGGTATTTTTGTGTTACAATATTCAGACTTTGAGAGCATGGCTGATTATCGGGCTGCTGGCGGTTTGCGTTGGTAATCCAGTTCCAAAACAACAAAGCGACCCCCAAAAGCATCAAGAAGTAGCAAAGCAGTCCCCAGCCCCACCCCCTATACCTGTCGGAGGCGCGTCCTCCCAAAGCCAACCGCCCGCCGCAGTAAAGGAAAACAGTTCCGACAAGAAAACGGAGCGCATTTGGCAGAAAGCTTTCTCGCCACAATCGTGGTCCACCTGGGCTTTGGTAATCGTCGGAGTGGGCGCAATCTTCGTCGCGCTGTGCACTCTGCAAGCCATACATCGTCAGGCAAACATCATGGAACGCCAAATTGCGGCCATGGAACGTCCTTGGATCGCCGTCAACGTGAGCGTAGCTAGCCCTTTGCAATTCAATAGGAAAGACAGGAAAGGGAATGCTGGCCTGAACTTCACATTCAGCTTGAAAAACGTGGGACATTCTGTCGCGGTCGGAGTGAATGCAGAGGCTAAGATAATTGCGTGGAAGGACGATTTAGCACAACCGATAAAACGTCAGAGAAATTTTTGCGATGAAGTGCGTCAATCTATGGTTGATCCTTCTGAACGCGGAATCACCTTGTTTCCTGATGAACAGACCGTTCAGATTATTGGTTTTGAGATTTCAAGCGTAGACGTTGAGTCGGCGGTGCTCCCGTTCAAGGGTACCGAGGGAAAATACTTCAGCCCAGTATTGGTCGGATGCGTTGACTACCAATTTTCTCACTCTCCGACCCATCACCAAACTCGCTTCATTTATCAAATCCAGCGACGTAATTCGGATCAGCCGTTCCGCCCACTGCGCATTGAGGTTGGAAAAGACTTGCCGGTTTCCGATGTCGTCCTTACCAGATGGTTTTTCGGTGGAGATTATGCTGACTAGGACAAGCATGGCTAACAAGAAAGCCAGTGTCCGATGGCTGATACTGCGTCCAGCTTCGCGGCAAATTAGGACACTACCTTCGGGCGACCTTTCTTGACCGCTGAGAAGCGCTCGACTAGACTATTCGATTCGTTTGGGTCCGCGTACGCGGACTGAGGAGACATCGTTGCCGAAACGCACCTTTCAACCCAAAGTGCGCCGCCGCCACAAGACACACGGCTTCCGCGCGCGCATGAAGACCAAGGGAGGACGCAGGGTCCTCGCGGCGCGCCGCAAGAAGGGTCGCCATCGCCTCACGCCCATCTAGTCCGCCACGGCGCTCGGCGAGCGCGCTTGAACACGGCTGGCCTCGCGAGGCACGATTGGTGCGCAGCGCCGACTTCGAGGCGGTGTACCGCGGCGGGCAGCGAAGGTCGAGCCGGCAGTTTGTGGTGTTCTTCGGGCGGAACGGTCTGGAGCGAAGCCGCTTCGGCGCGAGCGTGAAGAAGGCGCTGGGCGGGGCGGTGGTGCGCAACCGCATCCGGCGGCGAATCCGCGAAATCCTGCGCCTCAATCAATCGGAGATACCTACGGGATGGGACATGGTCATACACCCGCGCGGCTCGGTGGCCCGGGCGAAGTTTTCCGAGCTGGCCACGGAGCTGGTGGAGCTGCTGCAGAGCGTCGCGCGCGCGGCCTAGGCCGGCAGGCGCTGCTGGCGGCGGTGCGGATTTACCAGGGATTTTTTTCCCCGCTGATGTTTTCCGCGTGCAAGTTCCACCCTTCCTGCTCGCGGTACGCCTACCAGGCCATTGAAGAGCACGGCGCCCGCCGTGGCGGGTGGCTGGCCGCGCGGCGCCTGCTGCGCTGCCGGCCGTTTTCACCGGGCGGGTACGACCCGGTGCCCGGCGCGGAAGAAATGAGCGAGGCGGCGCGGTGAAAGAACTCTCCTCAGAAAAACGGGCCCTGCTGGCCGGCGTGCTTTCGCTGGTGGTGATCGTGGTGTGGAGCTATTTCTTCGCTCCGAAGCCCAAGCCCCAGCCGCCCGCGACCCCGCCCGCTGCGACACAACCCGCAACACAACCTGGGACGCAGACCGGTGCGCCCGCTGCGGCCGTAGTGAAGCTCGGGGTGCCGACTTCGCCGCAGGCCAAAGCAGCGACCGACGAAAAAACCATCGTGATTGAAAACGGGCTCTACCGCGTGGAGCTTTCGAACCGCGGCGCGGTGGTGCGCAGTTGGGTGCTGAAGAAATACACTGACGACAACAAGCCCGCTCGCCCGCTCGACCTGGTGCACGCGGAGGCGGCGCAGAAGTTTGGCTGGCCGTTTTCGCTGGCGATGGACGATGCGGCGCTCGAGCAGCAGGTGAATGGCGCGCTCTACGAGGTGACGCCAGCGGCGGGGCCGCTCGATGCGCCGGCGGAAGTGCGCTTCGAATGGAGCGACGGGC
>CAZHLD010000132.1:0-2674 GCA_964533185.1 uncultured Acidobacteriaceae bacterium
CAGAAAATGTCGCGCCGGTTGAGACCCGCATCCTCACTCTCGGCGCCACCGGCCTTGCCCGCGAACAAAGCGTCAACGAATCCGCCCGCGAATTTACCTTCGCCGACCTCAAAGGCGACCTCGAGCGTCTGGGGGACCTCGTCGGCGTCCTCGCGTGGCAACCCGCCGCCCTGCCCTGGCTCGACCCCGCTAATTCCGCATCTGTCATCCTGAGCGAAGCGAAGGATCCCTCTGCCCTTACCACATCGGCCGGCGCCGCAATCGGCTGGGCCGGCCATCTCACACGGCGCGTCGCCGAGCGCTTCAAGCTCCGGCAAGACGTCTTCCTCGCCGAGCTGCAGCTCGACCCGCTCTACAACGCCTATCGCGCCTCGCGCGCGCGCCTGCGCTTCGCCTCGCTGCCGCGTTTCCCCGCCGTCGAACGCGATTTCTCTCTCGTGCTGGCCGACGGCACTGCCTTCGACCAGGTCGCTCATGTCATCCGCTCGCTTGCGATCCCCGAGCTCGACCGCGTCGAAGCCGTGGACCTCTTCCGCGGCAAAAGCATCCCGGCCGGAAAATTCTCCCTGCTCGTCCGCGTCACCTTCCAGAGCCACACCACCACGCTCACCCTCGCTCAAGTCGAGGAGTTCTCCACTCGCATCGTCCGCGCCCTCGAACATCAGCTCTCCGCCGTTCTCCGCTCCTCCTAATTGCTTGCCTCTGGTAGTGCATCAGTTTCCGGTAAGCGCGTCATGCGGCCAAGTGCGTGGCGAGCCTCGTGCGGGGGAGGCATTCGTAAACCCTAGCCGACAAGGCAGGAGCGATCCGCCAAAGGTGAGGCTAATCCTGCAAGTTTCAGAGACTTGCTATGGCGGCGATCCCCGACAATTTGATAGGCGAGTTCAGCGGTGGCAGCATCGCCGCCGACAGTTGTCGGGCTTGGCGGCGATCGTTCAGGAGCTAACGGCGTGCGCTTAAGCTGCGGCGCACTCGTGAAAGATTCATTCCCTAATCTGCGTGCGCCGTCAGCTTCAAGCGCTTGTTGGGCGGCGCCCAAATCACCATCAGAAGGCCATTCCCCGCCAAAGCGTGATCAGAATCCAGGGCACGGCATCCTGAAAAGACTTCTGGAGCACGATCTCTTTCCATGGCCCCGCAGCGGCGCTGTTACCGGGTTCGACCAGGTCGACTACTAGTGTGTGGTGCTCGGCCTGAGGGAACTGATTACTGGGGATCTCGAAAACCTCGTTGAACTCCCCCACAACGCACGGAGTTGTGTGGAGGGCTACCTCGCCAGGTTGGATAGCCAACGCGAATACCGTTTTTACACCTCGGAACGAGCAATTAGGCTTCTGCCGTTGAGTGCTGAGATGCTTCCATTTATAGCTTCGTACGTGGCGTGCCCCGCTCTGGTGATAGCTCGCGTGAGGGTTCCAATCGGGGTCATCGCGTGGAATTAGAAAGTAGATATCGCCGGCCTTAGAGCGACGAACGCGAGCAAGAAGCCACAAGCCATTATCGTCGCGGACGGCCACGGCGTACATCGTGCCATCAGATGGTCCGGGCATTAATGGGTGCCGCCGAACGCCGAAGCTCAGCCGCCGGCCGAGCCAATGGCGAGACCGGTCGGCTGCAGCGCCGAGTTAGGCGCACCTCCTACAAGCCCCTGGCGAGCACAATGTCAAAAACACCGCGTCGAAGCTTGCCGTCCTGTTTTAGAGCAATGGCCAACGATGGCTTGTGACCGGCCCAAGGATCCTTGGCAATGAAGGGGTCGCCCTTGAAATAGAGCTGCGTCGTAACCGGAACGTGCAGCGATTCCATGACCCGAAAGTGAATATGCGCAGGTCGCGTCAGCCCCGCATATTTCTCAAGCCCCGGGAGATTTGGCGGGATCGGGTATCGGCCGGGCACAATTGTCTCAATCTCGTATTGCCCCTTTTCATTGGTATACAGCATCCCGCGCAAGCGGAAGGTAGTGGCCTCGGTGAAGTTGCCGGGCTTGTTAGTGTCATATAAACCAGCATAATTCGCTTGCCACACCTCGATCAATGCCCCCGGGAGGCGTGTACGGCAGTCTGAACTGAGCACCGTGCCGGTCAGAACAAGCCTGTCACCGGGCTCATCAGGACCTGCCAGCCGGGAGCGAAATGGCGCGCCGACCCGATAGAACGGACCGAGGATTTCGGACTCGGTGGGCCGACAGCCTTGCTCAGCGGCAAAAGCAGAGCTGGCCAGAAGTCCGCCCCCAAGTATCACTGCACTCCTGTGCAAGAAAATTCGTCGTGAGATGCCCAAGCTAGCCCTCGGGATTTGATGCTTGCCCATGTTTGCCTCCTCTCCGGGTGTTTACACCCCCTGAAGACATAAACACACGCCTTACTCTTAATTAGGCTGACCTGGATAAAACTGGTCCTGGCCGCCCTAAGACGAAACCCCCGACGGCGAGCTGGGGCGGCAACCACATTGTTTCTAATGACTTCTTCCATGTCCACTGACTTTCCTCCAGTTTTTAGGCCGACCGGTCAGCCCGGATAATCCCGCCGCGCCCGTTGAACGCGGCTTTCCGCACGCGGTCGAGGGGACTGTGGACCCCTCTCCCGCCACGATTCAATACGTGTGTGTAGACCATCGCGGTCTGGACGTCCTTGTGCCCCAGGAGTTCCTGGAGCGTTCGGATATCGTAACCGCC
>CAZHLD010000133.1:0-2658 GCA_964533185.1 uncultured Acidobacteriaceae bacterium
ACCGATCCGCAGAGGGCTCGTTGAGACGGCTCGGTGCGTGCCGGGTCGCGATCTTCGTTTCGGAGGATTCTCGCGTAGTGGTATATGGCTTGCGGCGAACGGCGCTTCGTAGGCGCCTAGGCGCGAGCGCGGAGGCGCTTGACGTTGGTGGCCAGGCCCACGGCTTCGAGCAGCACGATGACGTACCAGCCGATGTCCACCTGCCACCATTTGTGGCCTAGCCGGGCCGTGCCGGCGGCCGAGTGATGGTTGCGGTGCCAGTTTTCTCCCCAGGCAGTGAACTGCAGCGGTCCCAGCCACCACATGTTCTGGCTCGAATCGCCGTCGTGGCTCTTGCCCAGGTGCGTCAGGCTATTCACCGCGCATTGCCCGTGCAGCGAGTGGACCAGCCGGAACGCCCCGATCCAGAAAAGCCCGGCCCATCCCAGCGCGATGCCGCAGCCGATCGAAAGCAGAATGATCGGCCCCTCGGCGAGCGCCCAGAATCGGTACACGCCCCGGCTAAGTTCCGGGCACCAGCGCTGCGTGTCGGCCGGGGCCGATTGATAGAGCCAGCGCAGGTGCGCCCACCAGAATCCGCCCTGCGAGGGGCTGGAGATGTCGTCCGGTGTGTCCGCTTCGGCGTGGTGGAGGCGGTGGTAGCCGACCCAGCTCGCCGGATGTCCCGAGCCGTTGAAAATCGCCCAGAAAATAAAAAAATGTTCGACTGCCGGGTGGAGCTTCACCGTCTTGTGCGCCAGCGCCCGGTGGTAGCAGACCGTCGTGCCCAGCCCGCCCAGGCCCGCAAACAGCAGGGCGACGCACAGCACCGTCAGGCCCGGCAGGGGGTACAGGATGATGCCGGTGATCGCCAGCACATGGATCAGGACCAGATAAATCAGCACGCCTTCTTTGTGGCGCGCAGGCTTCCAGAATGGCCGTTCCCAAGGACGGGAGATGATTGCGGATGTTGCGCTCATGCTGACCTTCGACCTGTTCTGCAGGTGTTCTTGCCGCCGTCTCCGGTACGTGCCCACGCGCACCCGGAAGGCGAGTTGAGGATGGCGTTCGGTCACCGTCGCGTGTCGCTTCGACGCGCTTCGGTTGCGCGGCCGGGCTGCCCCGGCCGCAGGAAAAAGGCGGGCGTCCCGCCGTATGCGGAACGCCCCGCCCGCGTCGCCTAGAGGGCGACTACACTCTCCGCCTGCAGGCCCTTGGGGCCCTGGCGAACTTCGAATTCAACCGCCTGGCCTTCGTTCAGCGACTTGTACCCCTCCGACTGAATCGCGGAGAAGTGCACGAACACGTCCTCACCGGACGCGCGCGCGATGAACCCGAAGCCCTTGCTGGCGTTGAACCACTTCACTGTTCCTTGTTCTTTCACTGTGTTCTCTTTTCTTTGTTTGAGCTATCTGCAGCTTCTCGTCCCTCGCCAAACTCGGTCGGGAACCTCCAGCCGTAAACAACAAAAAGGCTGCAAGTGTGACCCTGCAGCCCTTCAAAAACGACCCCAAAGGCTTTACAAGAGCAACAAACGCAGCCCCATTCTATTACAGTTTCCCTCGCCACCGGGAAGAATCTTTCCGCTGTTTTCAACTTGGCCAACTCGGGCCGCGTTTGCCACAAGCGGGTCCATTCGCAAGGGAGCGAACCCCATCCTTGTGCGCAGTCGCGTTGCTCTGCTTCTCCCCATCCCCTACAATCAGCCTTTTCGTACGGGCGTACTGGACCACACATGAAGCTCACCCTCGCCGACCTCCGCGCTGAATTGCCTTCCATCTGCCGTCTCGCCTGGCCGATTGTGCTGGCCGAGATGGGCTGGATGTTCATGCAGATTGTGGACACGATGATGGTCGGCCGACTCCCCAACAGCGCCGAGGCCATCGGAGCCGTCAGCCTGGGCGGCATCCTTTTCTACACCGTGGGAGTTTTCGGCAGCGGTCTGCTGCTGGGGCTCGATACGGTCGTCTCGCAATCGTTTGGCGCGGGCAAAATTGAAGACTGTCACCGTTCTCTGGTGGCCAGCGTCTATCTCACGCTCTTGCTCACGCCGCCGCTGATGGGACTCGTCCTGCTCTGGGTGCCCGCGCTCCGCTCCTTTGGCATTCAGCCGGACGTCCTGCGCCAAGCCCTTCCCTATCTCAACGCCATCAACTGGAGCATGCTCCCGCTGCTGCTTTTCTTCGGCCTGCGCCGCTACCTGCAAGGGATGAACCTGGTCAAGCCCGTCGCCTTCGCCCTGGTCAGCGCCAACCTGGTGAACGTCTTTGGCAACTGGATGCTCATCTACGGCCGCCTCGGCGCGCCGGCCATGGGCACCGAAGGGGCCGGCTGGGCCACCTGCATTTCGCGTGGCTACATGGCTCTTTTCCTGCTCGCCTACGCCCTCTACTACGACCGCAGGTACAAGACCGGCCTGCCCGGCATCTCCTGGCGGCCTGACTTCGCCCACATGCGCCGCTTGATGGCGCTGGGGCTGCCTGCGGCCACTCAACTGGCGCTCGAAGTCGGCGTCTTCGCGCTGGTGACGGCGCTGATGGGCCGGCTCGACGCCGTCTCGCTGGCCAGCCATCAGGTGGCGCTGAACACCGTGGCCTTCACGTACATGGTTCCGCTGGGCATTGGCGCTGCCGCGGCCGTGCGCGTCGGGCAGGCGCTTGGCCGCCGCGACCCGGCCGC
>CAZHLD010000134.1:0-2501 GCA_964533185.1 uncultured Acidobacteriaceae bacterium
TCGGGGTGAAGCTGAAGCTGGTGGTGGTGTCGCTGCCCGGGTTGGTCACCTTCTTGACGATGAGGTGACCCACAAGCCGGCTGTCGTTGAAGGTACAGGTAATGTTATCTCCCTCTGCCAGGTTTACGTTCAGGGTGCTGCCGCTTGAGCTGGTTGTGGTACTTCCGATGCCCCCCGTTGGTTGTCCGCAGACAATGCTATCGAGCTTCCAGTTAGCAGGAACCGACTCGGTGAAAGTGTAAGACCCAAAAATGGTCAGATTCCCGAAAACCTGCAATGGGTCTGTGGTGTCGCTGCTATCGATCAATGAGAAGTTCGCGATGGGGGGATTGGGCGTTCCACTGAAGTTGAAGCCTTGACTCCCTGACGGGGTAGCATGTTTCACAATCGTGATGCTACCCGGAAAGATCACCGCAGCAGCCGAGAGCGAGCGGTCTTGGTTTCCAACGCCGCAGTTCGAGACGTTTGCGCAGGTGAACCCGATCAAGCGCAGATGAAACGGAGAACCGGAAATCGCAACGGCGGAGTTGTCAAAGCCCCAATCCGGTCGTGTCGAAATGTGGCCGCCCCAGGCCATCACGACTGTCCCATTCGCGTCGGCCGTGAAGGTCACGGTTACGCTGGTCGAGCTATTTCCCGTGTAATCGCCGGTCAGTGTGTATCCTGAAATGCCCGTAATCGTGCCACCATAGGCAGTAAATTGTTGGCTCCCGATCTGGGTTATGCCTGCACCCGAGACATTGGGATCCAGAGGAATGGGGAAGGCATGAACGTCGGCGCAGTTAACGTTAGGCACGCCCGTACAGGGATTGGCGGTTGTCTCGGTTCGATTGAAGGTCGTGAGATAGTCGAGGGCATGCTTTCCACCTTGCGTGGTATCCCACTGGATGGTGACAGTATAGGTCGCCCCAGACGTGAGGTTCGTGAGCCGAGCGCGATAGGGAATGGAGGCACCTTCCACATAGTGTGCGTTGGAGGAGCCTGCGTTGCCGTTCGCCCAGGCGCTTCCTGCGCACTGCACGGGCGGAGCTCCCACTCCACCGTTTCTACACTGATCGAGGTTGGCGGCTGGACCCGCATCGGTAAATAAGTTCTGCGCTTCCGAACTTCTGCCCTTTGCTGTGAGGTAGAACAAAACACCAAAGTCGTGTTTGTCCGGCGCAAACTGGTTATTGAAGATGTTTCCTGCGGAGTCAGCGATTGCAGTTAGAGTGCGGTCCTGGTGGGTCTTGGGCGCTTCTTGCAGCAACAAGGTTACGGTCTCGCCGGGCTGCCAGCCTGAGCCGGTTATCGTGACGATCTCACCGGGAGCGTAGTCGCTTTTGTCGGTCTTGATAGTGGCGAAGCCGTAGAGCTCGGCGCTGGCCAGCTTACCGCCACCGGCAACCAGGAGCATCCCGTCGTGCTGCAGTGGACTGCCCACTGCACCGACTCGCGCCGCGGCCACCGAACCGGTGGATTTGAAGCTTCCCTCCCAAGGTAGATAGAGTTCGGCTGAAGAAATAGCGGTACCGGCGGAGGTTCCCCCCACAATCAGGACGCCATTGTTGTTGGGAAGCCGGAAAGCAAGATGGTTGCGCCGGAATCTGGTCAGACTCGCCGCCTTTGTCCACTTTCCTGCCGCGGGGTTATATACCTCGGCGGAAGCCAGGTCGTTCGAGCCGTTGTTCCCCCCCGCGACCAGAATCTTTCCGTCCAGCAGCACTGTGGCGGAAAGACCCGCGCGGGGTGAAGAGAGGTAGGGGCCCTCAACGGTTGATTTGCTCACTGGATCATAGATATCCACTGAGGCCAGGGCAGTAGCTCCATTCGAACCGCCGATGATCAGCGCCCGCCCATCCTCGAGGACTGCTGCTGCGTGTTCGGCTCGGGGAGAAGACAGCTGGCCCGCGAATGAAAACGTGTTTGAAGTAGGATCAAAGATCTCTAGCGCCGAGCTGACCACACCCGAATTTGCGCCTCCGGCAATGAGCACCCGTCCATCCTTGAGGAGAGTGGCCGAATGGCCCGAACGCGCCTCGACCATGCCGCCGGCCACGTTTGACCAGGAATTGTTGGCTGGGTCGTAGATCTCAGCCGCGTTCGTCGTGCCTCCGCCCGGAATGCTGCCGCCTGCGACCAGAACGCGACCGTCCTGCAGGACAGCCGAGATCTGCTTGCTCCGCGCAACGTTCATCGGCGCCGCAGCAGAGAATGAACCATCGACGTCGAAGAACTCAGCGGAGGCCAGCGGCCCGCCAGCACCGTTGCCCCCGGTAATCAAAATGCGGCCGTCTAAAAGCAAGACCGCGGAAGCACCATCACGGGCTTCCACCATGTTCGCCACCGGACTCCAAGAGCCACTCTCTATTTGTGGCAGGGCGCCCTGGAGCAAGAACGTCCCACAAAAAGCGAACGCGAATATCCATACGACAAACTTGATCTTGCGTTGCACGGGCAAATCCTTCCTGGATTCCGTGGCCGCCTCACCTACCGCCGACCCGGTGGTCCAGCGAACGACC
>CAZHLD010000135.1:0-2306 GCA_964533185.1 uncultured Acidobacteriaceae bacterium
TGGCTCGGCCCCGAGCGCGACGTCCCCGCCCCTGACGTCGGCAGCGACGAGCAGGTCATGGCCTGGGTCATGGACACCTACGCCATGCACGTCCGCCACGCCACCACCGCCGTCGTCACCGGCAAACCCCTCGAGCTGGGCGGCTCGCGTGGGCGCAAAGAAGCCACCGGCCGCGGCTGCCAGATCGTCTGCGACAAAGCCATCGCCAAGCTCGGCATGAAGCGCGAAGGCTGCCGCGTGATCATCCAGGGCTTCGGCAACGTCGGCTCGATGGCCGCCATGCTCATGCACCAGGCAGGCTACAAAATCGTCGGCGTCGCCGATATCCACGGCGCGCTCTACAATGAAAAAGGCTTCGACGTCCCTGCCCTGCTCGACTGGGTCCACGGTCAGCGCAAGCCCCTTCCTGAGTTCCACGGCGGCCAGAAAATGTCCGCCCAAGACGTCCTCTTCCAGCCCTGCGACATCCTTCTCCCCGCCGCCATCGAAAACATGCTCACCAGCCAGAACGCCCATCGCGTCCAGGCCCGCATTCTCTGCGAGGGTGCCAACGGCCCCACCACGGCCCACGCTGACGAAATCCTCGAAAAGAAAGGCGTCTTTGTCATTCCCGACATTCTCGCCAACGCCGGCGGCGTCACGGTCAGCTACTTCGAGTGGGTGCAGGACCGCCAGGGCTTCTTCTGGCGCGAAAGCGAAGTCAACGAACGCCTCCAGGACATCATGGAGCAGAGCTTCGACGAGGTGGTTCGCTACGCCGAAAACCACCGCGTCAATAACCGCATTGCCGCCTACATGCTGGCCATCGACCGCGTCGCCTTCGCCCTCAAGCTCCGCGGCATCTACGCCTAGTAGGACAGGCTTCAGCCTGTCCTCTTCCTCCGATTCGGGCTCCCGTAGGGGCGTCCGCCGCGGCGGACGCCCCTACTTCACGAATACCGTACTTTTTCCTCTGTGCCACTGTGCCTCTGTAGCCGTTTTGTTCTAGAATGCCGCGGGCACCGCCTTCATGTATCCCGACTCCATCTCGCCCGGCCATCTCAAGAGTGAAGACGAGCATCGCCGCGACCTCTGCTCGGTGGGCCGCTGGATCCACCAGCGCGGCTTTGTCGCCGCCACCGACGGCAACATCTCCGTCCGTCTCGAACCCCGCCGCATCCTCACCTCGCCCACGGCCATCAGCAAGGGCATGATGACGCCCGACGATCTGGTCATCACTGACCTCGACGGCAACAAGATCAGCGGCCGCCGCAACGCCTCCTCCGAGCTGGCCATGCACCTGCTCATCTATCGCCGCCGCCCCGACGTTCACGCCGTCTGCCACGCCCATCCGCCCACCGCCACCGGCTACGCCGCCGCCGGCCTGCCGCTCAACAAAGCCCTGGTCAGCGAAGTCGTCCTCTCGCTCGGCTGCATCCCCGTCGCCCGCTACGGCACGCCTGGCACGCCTGAGCTGAGCGAGGCTCTTGAGCCGCTCGTCCAAAATTTCGACGCCATTCTGATGGCCAATCACGGCGTGGTCACCTGCGGCCCTGACCTTTTGACCGCCTTCTTCCGCATGGAGACCACCGAGCACTTCGCTCACGTTTCGCTCGTCACCGAGCTGCTCGGTAAACAAGTCTTGCTTTCTGGCGGCGATGTGGAAAAATTGCTGGCGGCGCGGGCCCGCTACGGCGCAACCACCGCGGCCCAGCTTGGCCCGGAATGTCCGGTGACGGCCGAATCAGCCGCCGCAAGCGCTGGCGCAGATCGCATCGCGGTGACGCGCGAAGAATTAGAAGCGCTGATTGAAGAGGCGGTGCGCAGCGATCGCTCCCGCCGCTAGCGGGATGGGTGGTCATTCTGAGTCCCGGTGCTTTTTGCCGGGACGAGAAATGACTCCGGTTCAGTCGAGTTTTGTTTTTCGAGTTTCGATTTTGGTTTTCGCTGTGAGGAGGACGAATGGGTGAAGCACTCGGTATGATCGAGACGCGCGGCCTGGTGGCGATGATCGAGGCCTCTGACGCAATGGTCAAGGCGGCCAAAGTCACCCTGGTCGGCTGGGAAAAAATCGGCTCCGGCTACGTCACCGCCATGGTCCGCGGCGATGTGGCTGCGGTCAAAGCGGCCACGGACGCCGGCGCGGCTGCGGCACGCCGCGTGGGCGAGCTCATCGCCGTGCACGTGATTCCGCGGCCGCATGGCTCGCTCGAAGACGTGCTGCCCATCGGCAAGACCGCGATGGCCGCCTCTTCCCGCTAGTCGCCGCACCGCGCTGCACCATGGCTCGGCTCTGCGGGCGTACTGCCTTCGGTCGGAGAGGCGCT
>CAZHLD010000136.1:0-2296 GCA_964533185.1 uncultured Acidobacteriaceae bacterium
ACCAACCGCTGCAACATGATGTGCGACCCCTGCTTCATGGACGCCAACCAGGTCGGCTACGTCCATGAGCTTTCTTGGGACGAGATCACCGAAATCCTCGACAACGCCATCCGGATCAAGCCCCGGCGGCAGATGTCCGTGCAGTTTTCGGGTGGCGAGCCCACCATGCACCCGAATTTTGTGGACGCCGTGCGCTATGCCCGCCAGCTCGGCTACAACAGCGTGCAGGCGGCCACCAACGGCATCGAGTTCGCCAAGAGCAAGGAGTTCTGCCGCAAGGCCTTTGAGTCCGGGCTGCGCTACGCCTACCTGCAGTTCGACGGCATCGGCAACGACGCCAATAGCCACCGCCAGATCGGCAACCTGTTCGACGTCAAGCTGCGCGCCATCGAAAACATGCACGAGGCCGGCATCGAGATCATCCTGGTGGTCACAATCATCAACAGCGTCAATAACGACCAGGTGGGCGCCATCGTCAAGTTTGCGATGGACAACCCCAAGAAAATCTCCTTCGTCGCTTTCCAGCCCGTCTCCTTCACCGGCCGCGACGAGGAAATCACCCCGGAACGCCGCCTGCGCCAGCGTTACACCCTTTCGCACCTGGCCCAGGACGTCTCCAATCAGATGGGCAAGATCGAGCCCACGCGCGACTGGTTCCCCATCTCGTTGATCAGCGTCTTCGCGGGATTCGCCGACCTCTCCCACGGCCCCGATACGCAGTGGGGCTCGCTGAGCTGCGGCTGCCACCCGAACTGCGGCGTCGGCACTGCTCTGATGGTCAATAAGGAGACCAAGGAGTGGGCCCCGGTTCCGCGCTTCCTCGACGTGCCTCAGATCGTTGAGGACACCAAGAAGATCACCGATGCGGCCCGTGGCAAGAAGTTTTCAAATTTTATGATGGCTATGGCCCTGCTCAAGAACTACAAGTCGTTCCAGGCGCCTCCCAGCTTCCGTTTGGTGGACCTCTGGAAGAAGTTCGACAAGTCCTACGGACTGACCTCCAACCAGCGGAAGAAATACGGCACCGCCGGCCCGGAGCGCACCTACGAAGACGCCATGAAGCGCCGCGCCACCGACCCGTGGAACTTCCTCTTCATCGCTGGCATGTGGTTCCAGGACCTGTTCAACTACGACTTCCGCCGCACCGAGATGTGCATCATCCCTTACGCCACACAGCAGGGCGAAATTTCCTTCTGCGCCTATAACACCGGCATTGGCTGGCGGAAGATCATCGAGAACATGTACAAGAACGCGACCGTCGCGCAGTGGTACCGCACGCACGGCAAGCACGAAATCTACGCCAAGGGCAAGAGCGTCAACCTCGGCAGCTACGAGCACTCGCTGGTGATCGACGCCGAAGATGCCGCCCGCGTCCGCGCCCGCGAGCACGACGTCCCCATGACCGCGGCCGAAGAAGACCGCATCCGCCGCAAGCAGGCGTTCGAAGAGCAGGCCAAGGTTCGCGCCATCTATGAAGAGATGGTGCTCAAGAAGGCCCAGCCGACCGTCGTGACCATCGGCTCGCTAGACCAGCTCAAGGCCGCCAAGCCCGGCAACGGCGCGCCCGTCTCCATCAGCAATGCCGACGGCAACGGCGCCAACGGCAACGGCCACGCGAAAGACAATGGCAACGGCAATGGCGCTTCGGAGAAGTCAGAGAAGCCCGAAGCCGCCCAGACCGTCGCCAGCGACTAAGCCGCAGCCTCACATAACCCAACGTTTTGGCGACGCCTTCCGACTCTCCGGGAGGCGTCAGCGTTTTCGAGCTGCAATGGTTGTGTTGCGCTGGCTTTCAAACCAGCACCTGCTTGACATAACCTGGCACGACTTCCTACGATGATTTCTAGTAGCGGAGAAATCGGATGCCGATCTACGAATACGTTTGCAACGACTGCGGCGCGCGCTACGAGCAGCTGGTGATGTCCAGCGGCCAGGCGATCGCCTGCCCGAAATGCTCGAGCCCGCGCCACACCCTACAGCCCTCCGTCTTCAGTTCCCCGGCGAAATCTTCAGATTCCTTCAATGGTGCTTCTTTCTCCGGCGGCGCCTGCGGCTGCACGCCCAAAACCTGTGGCTGCAATTAATCCAAATGGCCCGTTCAATCTTCCCCACTTGGCTCTGCGCTACGAAGCTCCCTCCTTCTCCTCTGCTTCCTTTACTTCCTTTGCCTCCTGACAATGAGCCAGGCGTTGCCGCGCCCGCGCTCGGCGCCGTCCGAAGGCGAATTCACGATCCGCTGCGCAGCGCGTAGCTGACCCGTACTCCCTCTTTACACCGGTCGTCCGAATGGTCGGAT
>CAZHLD010000137.1:0-2213 GCA_964533185.1 uncultured Acidobacteriaceae bacterium
TCTGGACGTCCTTGTGCCCCAGGAGTTCCTGGAGCGTTCGGATATCGTAACCGCCTTCGAGCAGGAGAGTTGCGAAAGAATGCCGGAAAGTATGGCACGAGGTGCCCATGGTCACGCCTGACTCCCAAAGATTCTGGCCCTGTGGGAAAGTAGGACCCGATTAAAGCGCCCTTTAGCCGTAATGTCAAAATAGTTTCTTGGGAATGGGAACGGCAACCTATTTGTGTAAAAAACTCAGCGCCTCGCCACTCCCGCCGACCGGTTTGCGCTCCTTGGGTGCTTGCGAGATACCGCCTGTCACCGGAAATGCCGGATAGATTCCCTGTAACGCCCCGGTATTTACGAATTCCATCGCACTTGGCCGTATAGTCGGCTTGTCGGAAACCGGCCCACTGCCTTGCCTCTTGCTGTCCGTCGCCGCCTGCCGCACAATGCCCGCATCCCGGCAAGGGGGCGCGTCATGGCCAAACCCATCAAAGTTCAAATCTTCGACCAACCCTACAACATCGGCGGCGACCTCGACGAAAAATACGTCCACGAGCTCGCCCGCTACGTGGACGGAAAGATGCGCGAAGTCGCCGACACCACCCGCATGGTGGACACCCAGCGCGTCGCCGTCCTGGCTGCTCTGGCCGTCGCCGACGAGCTGCAAACTCTCCGCGCCGAGCGCGAAGAAGTCGAAGGCAAGCTCCGCGACCGCGCCCAGCGCTGCCTCTCCCTCGTCGAGCGCGCCCTCAAACAATCCGCCTAGGCACTCTTCTTGTAGCAGCCACGTAGGACAGGCTTCAGCCTGTCCCTCTGTTCTTGTATCGTCGCGCCTGTTTGTGGAGTGGTCAGAAACGATGACTTGTTGTGGTCGGAGTTGGCAGCACGGCCGGCAGTCTCCGGGCCAAAATGGAGGGAAGTGGCGGCGGGGCCCCGCCGCGGGAGTGTCTATTCTCGAGCGGCCGAGCGTGCCCCGTGCAGCTCGCGCGCGCCGCGGCCGTGATGGATCAGCAGGTGGACCAGGAACATCAGGACAAGTACCGCGCCGAACGTACACACGATCGTTGCTCCGGTGGGCAGGTCCAGCACCACCGATAGAAATACGCCGAGCGCGGATACGAGCGTGCCCATCGTCCAGCCGATGGCCAGCCGCGGCCCGATCCGGTCGGCAAACAGCATGGCCCCCACCGACGGCACAATCAAATAACAGAAGACCATCAACACGCCCGCGATGGCCACGGACCGCGTCACGACGAACCCGAAAGAAACATAAAAGAGAAAATCCCACAGCCGGATGGAAATCCCCTGTGCTTCCGCTTCCCGTGGGTTCATCGAGATCAGTAGGAACCGTTTGCGGAAAATGTAGTGGAACAGCCCGATGACCGCATAGAGTGCCGCCGTGCGCCACACTTCTTCCTTGGAAACCGCGAGGATGTTTCCGATGAGCATGTCTTTCAGGTGCTCGGTTTCACTCGTCGCCTTGCTCATGACCAGGATGGTGCCGGCGGAAGCCACCGCATAGGCGATACCGATGAAGGCTTCCTGCGGGATGTGCGCGTGGCGGCTGCGCGCCATGGCAAAAATGCCGGCCCCCAGGACGGCGAACGCCAGGCTGATCCAGTAGGTGCTTTCGCTGTGCGCATCCAAGCCCGCCAGGATGCCGATGGTGGCGCCCAGTGCGGCGATTTGCGCCAGCGCCAGGTCCACGAAGATTACGCCCCGCTCGACCACGTGCACGCCCAGGTACGCGTGGATGCCGGCGATGATCAGGCTGGCGGCAAGGGGCCACTTTAAGAATTCCAGAATTTCCATCTCTCCTCCGCCGTTTCTATCGAGCAGCCTGGAAAGCCCGCACCAGAAGGTTTACATCGTAATCGAACAGCTTGAAATAATCCGTCACTTCCTTTTCGCCGCCCACCGAGGGCAGCAGGACAACCACTTGCGCCCCGGTCTGCGCGGCTACGCTGTTCGGCGTTTTCAGGTCGAAGTACGGCTCCACAAGAATCACCTTCACGTTTTCGCGCTTCATCATCCCGATCAGCTCAACCAAGTGCGCCGGGCTGGGTGGAATGCCCGCACGCGGTTCCACATAGTTCACCACATTCAACCCGAAGCGGGTGGCCAGGTTGGGCCACGAGCGGTGGTACGTCACCACCTTCCGCCCGCGGTACGGCTTCATCTGTTCGTCCCACCGCTTTTCCGCATCGGCGATCCGCTGCTGGAACGAC
>CAZHLD010000138.1:0-2138 GCA_964533185.1 uncultured Acidobacteriaceae bacterium
GCTGGTAGAGTGCCCGAAGCTTCGTCGCGAGCAACTCCTCCAACTCGTATGTCAGCAGCTCGGCAGAACCTTGGAACCACGGACTGTCGATCGCGAAGTGTTTCCGCGCGAAACCGAAAAAGGAGAAGTGCTCGCGCGTATTCACCTCCACCTTCAAGCGCAAAGGCGTGATCGGCGGAGTCTCCGAGTCGAAGCGGTAGATCATCGTCATCCGGCCCTCGGACTGCTTCCTCTTGGGCGCTCCGAGCCAGGGATCGAGCCGTTGACGCAAGGCCTTCATTATGTCGCCAATCGGACCACCTTCCACCTGCACCAGGTCGATGTCCTCGGAGTAGCGCGTCGACGGAGTCAGGTACAGTTTGTGCAAGGCCGTTCCGCCCCGAAATGCTACGCCGCCAGAGAGCACCGGGTCTGAAAACACCTCGACAATCGCCCGCGAAATGATCAGGTCTTGCTCGACCTGGGCGTCGGTGGACCAGGGTGCGTGAGCGCGCCAGGCGGTGATGTGCGCTCTGGGGATCACTCGTCTGCCTCGACGCGCGCATTCACCAGGATCTGCCAGCGGGCATCCTTTTCAGTCGCCTTCGGCTTACGCTCCGGTCGCAACGGGACAGGTCGCGGACGCTTGGCTGCGAGCCACTCGGCAAGTGGTGCCGCAACACGAGGAGCGCCGAAATGCTCCAGCAGAAATCCGAGGCGCTGCACGACCGACAACTCAACTTCGGCCCGCGCTGCTGCGACGAGTCTCCCCGGATTGATCTTTTCCGACAGTTCGGAGAGCACGGTGGCGACGTTTCCAAGTTGCCCCGCGCTTCCCACGTAGCGGACCAGATCGAGCGCGGTGGCCTCGGGAGTCGAGACGCGCATCGCCCCGGTCTCGGTCTTTACGTCGGTGGTCGGAGTTTCTGCCAAGCGCCACTTCAGAAAAAATCGGATTCTGGTTCGTCCGACGGTGATCGAGCGCAGAGTGGTGTCGGTGACGACCTGGAATACTTGCGGCTGTTGGTGCGCCGCTCCATGTAGCGCCGCGGCGGACAAGAGGCCGACGTAGTACGGGTGCTCGTGGAACTTCATCAAGTCGTCGATGAACCAGGATGGCGGCGGCGCTCCCGGATGGCTATACTCGACTGGAACAATCACGTAGAACCCGCGACGCGGCGCACAGATTCTTCCCTTCGCCGCCAGCCGGCGCGCCGCACTCTGCAACGCGATCTCCGATACGCCGAGCCCTGAGACAGCTTCTTCCCGACGGAAGGTGTACCGGCCTGAGGCCTGGAGCCTGTCGACGAAGTCTGAGAGATCTTTAGGCTGGACGCCCATCTTTTGGATTTGCATAACCTACCGCCAACCGCCGCGTTGCGCCACGGCATCACATGCATAAGTTAGCACTATTCGGTAGGTTTTACAAACGATATTGCGGCAAGGCTAACAACCGCCAGACGCAAACCGTTTTACCGGAAGTTATTGAAGAACAATCACTTTTAGCCGTGTCTCCTCTGGCGGAATAGCCCGGATTTCCTTCGTGCAGCGCTCGGTGAGCCAAAACTCCCGCCAGGACGTTCTTTCCCGCCGCGCCGAGACCTAGTCTAGACTGGGAATGAAGGTGTGAAGGATAAGGATGTGCGGGTCTGAGAACTGGTAGGCACGCTCGAGTGCGCGTGCGGCAGTCGCAATGCGACTGTGACTCTGACAAGTCGTCAGCGCGGAAGGCGGCGCTCAGCGGCGGTGGCGGAGGCGCACCTGGAGGCCGACGGGGGACATCGTGAAGGCGAAGTTCTCCCGGACGGCATCGGTCCTGCCGTAGCGCTCAACCTCGAAGTTCTTGTAGAGCGTCGCGAGGACAACCTTCATCTCGACGAGCGCCAGCGTCCGCCCCGGGCACAGTCGCGGCCCGGAACCGAAGGGCATGTGCGTCGAAGGTTCGTGGACGCCGCTGGCCGCATCGAGCCACCGCGCCGGACGGAATGAGTGCGGCTGCTCGAAGTTCTTCGAGTCGCACACCGCCGGACGCGTCAACGTCACGACCCGAGTCCGCGCCGGCAGGAACACGCCCCCGAGCACGGTCTCGACGTTCGTCTCATGGAGCAGGAGGGGCGCGACCGGCCGAAGACGCATGACCTCGTTCGCCACGGCCCCCG
>CAZHLD010000139.1:0-2104 GCA_964533185.1 uncultured Acidobacteriaceae bacterium
GCGGGGCTCATTTTTTGTAGGTGATGCGGTAGATGGAGTCAGCCATGTCGTCGGAAACGAGCAGGGAGCCATCAGGCATCACCAGAACGTCCACCGGGCGTCCCCAGTCGCGCTCGCCCTGGGGCCAGCGCGCTTTTCTTGAGAAAATCTCGCCGATGCATGAGCGCCCAGAGCCTAGGTGCAGATTTGCAGGGCTGTCAAGCGCACGCCACCGCCCGGTCCATTCTGAGAGGGCCATGGTCCTGATGAGGGAATTACCCAAGCAGGAAAGCCCGGTGGCGCGAAGTGAGCTTCTGGCAGCCTTCGCGAAAGACGCGCGGGTGGGCCTTGTTCTTGCAGCGTTTCAGGAAGACAAATGCCGCAGGTTCGTCTTTCTTGCTGGCCTCGCGGACTGCCCATGCGACGGCCTTTTGCACCATCGGGTCAGCATCGTTCATCAGCGGCTCGCAGACGCGAAACGTCTCTTGCGGGTGGCTCCTGCCTTTCTGATTCAGCACCGAGGTCGTTGCCACTGCAAACCTTCGCTTCCACGGATTCTGAGATTTGGTCCACTCGACCAGATGCTCTACCAAGGACAGGTCTCGCGCAACCAGTTCCCCCGCGACGTTCATGGCGAGCTGATCGCACGTCTCCCAATTGTCGATTGCCTCGACCCAAGCACGAACATACTTCCAGTGGAAAAGCGAAAAGTGTCTCTTGAACCGCGCGAGTAGGAATACTCCGAAGAGTATCTCTTCGCGGCAGCGGTCTTTGCAGAACCAATTGAGAAGCTGACCGACATCCTCCATGGTCAGATTCTTGTGTTCGCTGTGAAACGTGTTTGCGAGCCCCTTGATGATGGGGACGCGAACGCCCAGTAGCGGCGCACCAGTTGGAACCAGTTCCTTGAGCTTGGACAGGTACGTTCGATCGCTGTGAGACTCAAGCCTCCGGCGGATCTCGCGCCGAAATTGGACTAGCGAGTATTTCGTAGTTGCGGTCATCACGGTCCGTTCTCTGCGGGGCTTACATTCTATTGGCCGGCCCGGGATTCGATTCTCCGGCCGGTGACACACGGTACCAGCACGAGTTGCGCGTAGGCCAGCCATATGCTGGCATAGCCGAAAAAGGAGAAACTAGCCTGAAACGCGAAGACGATCACCAGCAGGTCAAGCAGAATGTTCACAGCAAACAGCACCAGGCCGAACTTGAGGCCTTCGATAGCCTTGGTCGAGGTTTTTTCCAGGTAGAAGCGCGCAAGCAACCAGGTCAGCGGTATCCACAGCACGAGTAAAGGGAAGCTGATGGCCGGGTATCTGGAGATATGGGGAATCTCGGCGATGCCTTTGAGCGCGGGCGCCATGAAGACGACGCTCCCCCAGACGAAGCCAGTCATCCAGACCACTACGGCCAAACCCAACGCCAAGCCAAACCGGTAAGGCATAGGCACCTCCGCGGGGCGGGATTCTACGCATCATAAGCTAGCAAAGCCAAGTGGGACGATGAAGGCTCGTCCGTGCCTCCTTCGGCCCGGCTCGCCGGGTGCAGGACAAGTCCGGTCGCTATTTCCAATAGGTGATGCGGTAGATGTTGCCGGCCATGTCGTCGGAAACGAGCAGCGAGCCATCAGGCATCACCAGAACGTCCACGGGGCGTCCCGAGACGCGCTCGCCCTGGAGCCAGCCCTCGGCGAAGACTTCGTAGCTGACCGGGCGATTATTTTCCAGACGGACGAGCATGACGCGGTAGCCGATTTTGCGGCTGCGGTTCCAGGAGCCGTGCTCGGCGAAGAAGATCTGGTTGCGATACTGAGCCGGGAATCCGCCATTCGGAGGACCAGTGTAGAAGCGCATTCCAAGCGCGGCGACGTGCGGGTCAAGGTCGCGCGCCGCGGGAGTCATCTCCGCGCAGTTGCGCTTGCGGCCGTATTCGGGGTCGGGGATGTTCTGGCCGAAGCAGTAGGGGAAGCCGAAGTTCGTGTCTTTGCGCGGGGCATAGTTGAGCTCGTCGGGAGGAAGGTTGTCGCCCAGCAGGTCGCGTCCGTTGTCGGTGAACCAAAGCTCGCGAGTTTCGGGGTGCCAGTCGAAGCCGACGGTATTGCGAACGCCGCGGGCGAAGATTTCGA
>CAZHLD010000140.1:0-2023 GCA_964533185.1 uncultured Acidobacteriaceae bacterium
GGAATTTTCGGTTCCGACAGGGTCGGAATCTTCGGTTCCGACAGGGTCGGAATCTACGATCGCCCTCCGGCGTCGCCCCGCAAGCCCGTCCGGGGCGCAGAAACCGCGCAAGGTGGTGCCGGAACTCGGAATGACAGCAACGAGGCTAAAGCGGCGGCCCCGCAAGTACGTCCGGGGTGCAAAAACCGCACAAGCTGGTGCCGGAACTCGGAATGACAGCAACGAGGCTAAAGCGGCGGCCCCGCAAGTACGTCCGGGGTGCAAAAACCGCACAAGCTGGTGCCGGAACTCGGAATGACAGCAACGAGGCTAAAGCGGCGGCCCCGCAAGTACGTCCGGGGTGCAAAAACCGCACAAGCCGCCGCAGTCCAAACAACCGGCGAGAAGCCGGCGGTACAAACAACCGGCGAGAAGTCGGCGGTACAAAGAGGACAGGCTAAAGCCTGTCCTACTAAATGCTCAGGATGACAGTGGGGGAGGGGGAGAGAAGGAGGAGCAGATGAGTAAAGAGAAGGAAAACAGCACACCGAAACCGGTGGATGCGGGGAAGTTGTGGCGGGACATCGAGGATCGAATGGTGCCGCGTCTGCGGGTGACGATGATCGAGCGGGCGGCGTACTACCACCTGGCGCGACACTCGCGGCTGGAAGGAAAGCGGCGGCTGAAGTTTTCGATCCTGTGGCTGGCGCAAGGGACGCGGCTTGCGACCACGACGGTCCGGGACGCGGTGCGCAGCCTGGCGGCGAAACGAGCGATCCACATCGTGGAGCGAAGCCAGGAGGGCCACGTGGTGGACGTGCTGGCGCCGGAGGAGATGCCGAGCTGCCAGAAGGCGGCGCCCGGGGAGGAAGTGCTGGACGTCGAAGCGGCAAATTTCCTGGAGAACAAGGAACTGCGGGAAACGCTCTTCCGGCGAGAGGCCGGGGAGTGTTTCTATTGCCGGCGGAAACTGCGGAATCGGACGCGTGTGCTGGACCACGTGGTGTCGCGGGCGCGGCGAGGACGGAATTCGTACCGCAACCTGGTGACGTGCTGCGTGGAGTGCAACGCGGCCAAGGGAGAAAAGCCGGCGGGAGACTTGTTGCGACGGCTGTTCCGCGAAGGGCTCCTGGAAGCAAACGAGGTGAAGGAGCGGCAACGAGCGCTCGAGGAGCTCCGCAAGGGGCATCGAAAGCCGGTGTTCGAGGGGCGACAGGCTCTTTGAAAAATTTCAGAGTTCAGTCGCTGGCGCGAAGCTCGGCTGGAGCAGGTTGAGTGACTGCCTGCGCGGTTGCGGGTTCGGCGGAGGTTTCTTCCCACAGCGAAGGGTCGGCGAGGAGGCGAGTGACGAGCTGGGTGTGCAGGGCGTGGCCGGCTTTGTGCGCTTCGACGCGGGCGCGCAGGGGACGGCCCACCAGGGCGAGGTCGCCGATGAGGTCGAGCGCCTTGTGGCGGCCAAACTCGTCAGGGTAGCGCAGCGGGCCGTTGAGGATGCCGTCGCGAGTGAGTACGATGGCGTTGTCGAGCGAGCCGCCGCGGATCAGGCCCTGGGCGCGGAGCTGCTCGACCTCGTCCATGAAGCCGAAGGTGCGCGCGCGAGCCAGCAGGCTGCTGAACGTTTCGCGGTTGACGTGCAGCTCGATGTCCTGCTGCCCGATCTGCGGATGCGGGAAATCCACGAAGCAGCGCACGGAGAAATCGTCGGCGGGGTAGATGCCGATGCGGCGGCCGTCGTCGGCGACTTCGAGCGGGCGCACGACGCGCAAATAGCGGCGGCGGCGACGCTGGCGGCGGATGCCCGCCTGCGCGAGCAGATCGATGAAGGGCTGAGAGGAGCCGTCGAGGATGGGGACTTCGAGGGCGTCGAGGTCGAGAAAGATGTTGTCCACGCCGCAAGAGTAGAGCGCGGCCAGCAGGTGCTCGGTGGTGGAGATGAGTACGCCCTTCTTCATCAGGCTGGTGGCGTAGCTGACCCGCGCGACGTTGCGCACGTGCGCCTCGACGGGGAAGTTGTCGAGGTCGGTGCGGCGGAAGACGATGCCGG
>CAZHLD010000141.1:0-1915 GCA_964533185.1 uncultured Acidobacteriaceae bacterium
CCATTTTTCCAGTAACCGACTGTCTCTCACGCCTGATAGGGCTCGTGCGAGCCACGCGAAACCCAGAAAGTAAAATAGCTCTATCTTGGGTGTTCCTTTCTCTTTGTAATTAGCCAGATTCACGAGCGTTTCCCAGTGGCATTGAAACGTGCGTTGGTCCAGCAGACACAATGTTGCTTCTCTCTGGCTGATCTGCTTATCGCTCAAGAGCTTGACAATTTCGGCGTTGAAGTCGCCATGGAAGACCTGGATAATACGGCCTTTAACATTGGGTTGCGCTGCTTTGAGCGCTTCCAGCCGTTCTACCTGCCGCTTTCTCCTATCGAACAAATAGAAGTGCCTGAGCCACTTAGGTTCACTTGACCTGCCCCCGTTGTTAGTACCAATCATAATGCGAGTTCCCGGGTAGTTTCATGCTTTTGTTCTTCTCGGCGGTGCAGCTCGAAGGGAGCCGTAGGCGACCGGAGAGCTGCACCGCGCGCTGTGAATTCTAGCGGAGTCCGGTTCCCCAACGCGCTGTGGGGCCGAACCTCGTTGTAGTCCCGCCTCCAAGCCTCCACCGTCTCCCGCGCTTCGCTCAAACTCAGGAACCAGTGCTCGTTCAAGCATTCGTCCCGCATCTTGCCGTTGAAGCTCTCGATGAAAGCATTCTGCACCGGCTTGCCGGGCTCGATGAAGTGCAGCTTCACGCCTTGTTGGCAGGCCCACACATCCAGAGCTTGGCCCGCGAACTCCGGCCCGTTATCGGTCACCATGACCTCCGGCAACCCGCGCCGGTCGCGCAATTGCTCCAGTACGCGCACCACCCGAGCGCCTGGAATCGACGTGTCCACTTCCGCCGCCAGGCATTCGCGATTGAAATCATCCACAATGTTCAAGCTCCGAAACTTGCGCCCATCGGTCAAAGCATCCGAGACAAAATCCATCGACCAGCGCTGGTTGGGCCGGGTCGGAGTCGTGCAGGGCTGGCGTTGCACCGCCCCGATCCGCTTGCGCTTGCGCCGCCGCACTTGCAGCCCTTCCTCGCGATACAGCCGGTGCACGCGCTTGTGATTCACCGTCCAACCCTCCCGCCGCAGCAACACCGTCAACCGCCGATACCCGAAGCGGCGTCGCTCTCCGGCCAAGGTGCGCAGTCGCGCCTTCAGATTCTCCTCCTGCCCCTGGCGCTGCGGCTCATAGCGGCAGCTCGTCCGCCCCATCCCCACCAGCCGGCAGGCTCGCCGCTCACTCAGCCTCTGCGCTTGCCGCATCACGCCCACCGCCTCGCGCCGGTCCGGGGGCGTTAGAACTTTTTTGCCAGTACCGTCTTCAAAGCCTGGTTGTCCAGCGTCAGATCGGCCACGATATGTTTCAGCCGCCGGTTCTCGTCCTCTAACTGCCTCAGACGGCGCGCCTCGCTCACCTCCAGACCCCCGTACTTCGCCTTCCACTTGTAATACGTCGCATCGCTGATCCCATGCTTCCGGCAGACTTCCGCCGTCTTCATCCCGGCCTCCGCCTCCTTCAGCACCCCAATGATCTGCTCCTCCGTGTATCGACTCTGCCTCATGTTCAGTCCTCCTCTTGGGTTTATACCCTGGGAGAACTCTCTTTTACACTGGTACTGTTTTCGGGGGGCAGGTCAGAGGAGTGTAAGCACATCTGTATCACTACCCCAAGGTATTCTTGACAGACAAGCGCACCAGGTTTAAACAAGAATTAGCTGGACAATCGTCTGGCCTCCCGGCAACCGGGTCTTCAACAGCAGAAGTGTCCCAATACATCCTGATTGATAACCGCGAAAAGAAGTTCACGTCTCGCAAGGCCGCAGTGTCTTTTGTCGAGCGCGGTCTGGCCGTGTGGACGTCGGACACCAGCATCCGATTCCTGGAAGCGCCCGAGCAGTTCGCACTGCGGACAGCCCGGCAGGACG
>CAZHLD010000142.1:0-1864 GCA_964533185.1 uncultured Acidobacteriaceae bacterium
AGCCGGGCGTCTATCGCTGGCGGCAGGTGACCGAGGGACGCTACGCCGAGATCGAACTCGAAGCGCTGCAGCCCAAGGAGATGAAGCTGCACTGGATGAAAGTGCACAGGACGAGCTGAAGAGGAAAAAGCGAAACTAGAAAATAGAAATTGGAAATTAGGGGAGAAAAGGGGCGTGCGCCGCACGCCCCTACTTTTTTGGAGTAGGCGTGGGCTGAAATGCACAGGCTGAGGTCCGTCGGCCCCGACTGACCCGTGGCCTCTGGATAACGTGGAGAAGATAAAGGGTAGAAGCGGACTTAATTTGAAGGAGTAGAAGCCAGGCGCTGGCGGATGGAGTCGGGGATTGCCCAGCGCACGCTGGTTTCCCTTCCGCGGATGCGCACCGTGAGTTCCGCTTCCCGGTCCGTATCGGAGAAGATCGGCTTGCCGGCTTTGGTCTCGATGGAGAAAACCATCCAGAAACGGTCGTACTTGTAGTTGCGCGGCACAACATTGTGCAGCACGCGGAGTTCCTGCAAGCGCCGATTCTCGGAGCCGCGCACCGCGGCAATGGGCGGAGCACCATGGGCCTGTAGAAAGGCGTCCCAGTTGATCGGGATCACGCCGGACCCTTCGTCCGGGTCGATCTCGATCAGCACCACCAGCACGCCGACGGCTTCCGCTTCGTTCACCAGGGCCCGCGTCTCTGGTTCGCTGAGCCGCTCAGCCAATTGAATCAGGCGGGTGCTCGCGCGGACCACTTCCGGCGTCAACCAGATGGCGCGCACGTCGTACTTTTGCGGGGCGTCGGTGTTCAGGACCCCCCGACGGGTACCCAGCACGCGGCCCTTGATCATCATGGCCGTGATGACCGCTTCGGCCTGTTTTTCGCTCCACGACAAATAGCCTTCCGGCGGTGCTGCGGATTGTCGGGCCGCAGTCCAAGTCGTGGCAATGTGCGTGGCAGCCGCGGACACGCAACCGAGGAGTATGATTCGCAAAACGCGCATAGCTCCCTCCGAAACTCAGAGGCGTTTCTTACTCCCTGGTTTGCTTCTCCATAATGACCATATGCTCGCCGCGGCTGACCATGCCCGCGATGACGTATCCGGCCCGCATGGCATCGCTGACTTCCCTCTGCAGCGTGCCGGTGAGGGTGGTAGCCAGCAGCTTGTAATCATATGTCTTCGTTGAATTCGGTTCCTTCTCCAGAAGAACGACGATCTCCACACCGCTGGTGAAAGGTTTTGCGAACGCTTCCTTCTTGGAGATCATCGTGCGCGGCAGCAGGCGATAACCCTCGGCGGCGGATTCATTGAGTTCATTCTGCATCGTGCCGGTGCGGGTGGTGGCCAGCAGCTTGTACTTGTAGGTATTGGGCGGCGTCGCCACGCGCTCCATGAAGACGGCCATTTCGGTGCCGGCGGTCGGCGAGCCCATTAAAACGCGGAACCCCTGGTCCGCGATTTCCATCAATTCTTTTTGCATCGTGGAGGTTTTCGTCGTGGCCAACAACAGGTACCGTTGCTCGGGGTCAACCTTTGAGCTTTGCGCGAAGGCAAGAGAGGGTGGAGTGAGAATAAGAATAAGCAACGCAACCATCTTTCTCATGGTGATTTATCGCTCCTTTCGGATCCGTTCTGGGTACCAGCGGACGACGTTGCTTTGGTCCAGTGTCTCCGCCAGTAGTTCCAGGATGGTACGCCCCAGCACCGGATGAGGCAAGGAAGGGGCAATCTCAGCGAGAGGGACGAGGACGAAGCGGCGGTCGGCGAGACGCGGATGGGGGATTTCGAGGTCGCGTGTGTGGATGGTGGCGCGGGCGTAGAAGAGGATGTCAATGTCGAGCGTGCGCGGGCCTTTGTCGAAGCGCAGGCGGCGGC
>CAZHLD010000143.1:0-1773 GCA_964533185.1 uncultured Acidobacteriaceae bacterium
TTCCTGATGGAGCTGATCGTCTATCCGGCAATCTATGCGGTCTGGAAATGGCACTTCGAGGTCAAGCGTGCTGCGCCAGCTTTGGTCGAGGAGGGCTGAGATGAGCCGAATCGTCCGGTTCATGTTGATAACGACGCTGGCCGTTCTGGCGGTGGCACCGTTGAACGCGCAAACACCGACCCCGTTTGAGGCCTGGCACAGCGATCTGTCACGAGTCGTGGATTGGCACCTGGAACAGGCCCGGCAAGAGGCAGGCCACCCCGCGGAGGCGGCCCAGCCAAACTTCGCTGCTGCTGGAACAAAGGCCATGCCTTCCGAAAACATCCTCGCCCGCATCGCCCCGGCGCGAATCGCTGCAGCACAACGCCGTTTGCTGGCACTGGGAGTTGACGCGGCGCTCATCTTTGCCGAAGAGGGAGTCCCAAGCGGTCTGATCCTCGTTGCCGCCGTCGAAAGTAGCTACGACCCGCTGGCCCTTTCCCCGAAAGGAGCCCGCGGCCTGTGGCAGTTGATGCCGGAAACGGCTCGGCGGTTCGGTCTGCGGGTGGATGGGCAGACGGACGATCGCATCCATCCTGTGCGTTCAACCCATGCGGCCGCTCGGTATCTTCGACAACTCTATCTCCAATTTGGAGACTGGACACTCACCCTGGCCGCCTACAACGCCGGCGAACAGGCTGTAGAGCGGGCTATTGATCAGGCGGGCTCAAACGACTTTCTTGTCCTCAGTGCCAAGAAACTCTTGCCCGCGGAAACCAGGAGCTACATCCCTGCGGTTCTGGCCGCCGCGCAGCTCCTGACCGGAGCGAGCCTTTCGCCCAACTTTCAGTTCGTCAGAAGAGAGTCAACTCAGCCGCAAGTTCTTTACGCCGCCATGTCGGCAGAGGATTAGGCAATTCGGAGAGGTTGTCAGGATCGCGGTGCAAACCGCGACGAAAAAGGAGGCAATATGAAGCACCGTGTACTGATCGCAGTTCTCGCAGCCGCGGCGCTCGCGCTCTTCGTTGGCGGGATCGCGGCACAACACCAACACCCCCCGTCAACGACCAGCAAGCCGGAAACCAAGGCGGACATGTCCAAGGACATGATGGCCCATCATCAGGAAATGCAGAAGCTCGTGGATCAGTTGCAGCAGAGCTTTGATGCGATTGCAGTGGAGAAGGACGCATCAGCGCTGAAGGAGAAGATGGCGGAACACCGAGCCCTTATCCAGCAATTGCAGGGCAGAATGAAGCAGTGCTCTGAGATGTCCGCGAAGATGTCCGAGCACATGAAGATGTGTCCGATGATGAAGTCCGAACACAAGCGCGAGTAGTGCAAGTAGTCTGGGGCGACGTACATGCCGAAACCATATGGAAAGGAGAGCCGGAGCAGACAAGAAGCTCACCCGAGCCGCGTTGACTTCTGGTTGCGCGTGTCGGTTGGCGGCTTTTTGGCGGCCGTTGCTCTCCTCGCCATTGGTTTGAGCCCGCCATCCGCGAAGCGGGCATTGAGGGCTTTCACTGGCACGACCTGCGGCACACCTTGCCTGTGCGATACTCGCATCTCTCCCCTGACTTCCTTCTGGACGTTGTGGAGCGGCTCGTGCCTTGCCCAGCGGCGACCCTCTCTGCGAAACCAACCGACACCACTACCGACACCAAGCCGGTCCAGTCAGACGAGGCTCGGTTGGTCTATGTGCAGTAAACCCTTTTCAGGTAAGATGTTGTACCAGCCTCCAGGGGCGTAGCTCAGTGGTAGAGCAGCGGCCTTTTAAGCCGAAGGTCGTGGGTT
>CAZHLD010000144.1:0-1655 GCA_964533185.1 uncultured Acidobacteriaceae bacterium
TGCTCCGTCTTCGCGTCGAATCTCATGCGGGGACGAGGCGGGATTCTGCACAAACAAAGCGTCGGCGGCAAGAGAAATCGAATCGGAGAGACGAAGCGATTCACACACACCATGCACAGGATTTCCACAACAACGGAATGTGTTGTAGCGCTTCGAGTTGCGAGAGCGAGGCGGCGGATTGCGGTGACGGCGAGAGATGCGCCGCAGACCATTGAGGACATGACGCGGCGCTTTCGCGTGTTGATCGGGCAGGAACAAGACAGGATTTTTATTGCGGAGTGTCCAACGCTCCCCGGCGGCATCTCGCAAGGAAAAACACGCGAAGAAGCACTCGCCAAGATCCGCGACGCCATCCAAGGGTAGCTTGCCAGCCTCGAAAAGCACCGGGAGCCCGCCCTGCCGGTTGAGGAAGAGGTCGTAGAAGTAGATATCATATAGGTTAATATACCCGCACCGGAACGACAGCCTGAAACGCGAGCCCTCTCAGGCCTAACCATCCCCAGTACAACGAGATAGCCAGGGGCACCCTGCGGGCGATCCGGCCCCAACCCGGGTTGTCAGCAGACGAGTTTCTTCGCTTGCTCGAACGATAATGACGGCAGATTATTTGGCCGGCTTGTTGGGGCGGGGAAAATCGAAAATGCCGAGAGAGTCGGAGGCGAGCAGGAGACGGTCGGGCTCGAGAAGAATGGCGGAGGCTTCGAGACGCACGCCCGTTGGTGTGTAGGTGCGATAAAGGCCGCGGCGGCTGCCGTCGGCGGCGAAGTGGATGAGCAGGCCGCCGTGCGCCACCCAGATCTCCTGCGTGGCCGGGTCCACGGCGACGGCGGCGAGGATGGGCTTGAGCTGAGGCGACTGCCCGGGGTTCTGCGACTGGCGCTCGATTTCGCGGCGGGTGGCCTGTGCGGCGGGGTATAAGTCTAGCGCATTGAGCTCGATTTCGAGCGAAGCGTAGCCGTAACGGTCGTATTTTCGGACGGTTGGCTCGGGAAGATAGCTGAAGGCGTAATAGAGATGGCCGGCAGAGTCGGCGGCGAGGCGGCCGATATTGAGGAAGCGGTTGAGGGTGGGGAGGCCGCGGTCGGTGCTGCTGGCGACCTGCGTGGGCTCGCCAAAGGCGCGAAGGATTTTGCCCTGCGAGTCGAAAATGGTGACCAGACGATCGGAGCGCAGGGAGGCAACAGCAAGCTCTCCTTCGCCGAGCGAAGCGATCGAAGTGGGCGCAACGATGGGGAAAATAAGCGGCGGCCCCTCGACTTCGCTCGGGGCAAGCTCTCCGTCGAGCGAGAAAACCTTGATGGCGTTGGCGCCGCGGTCGGCGACGATGAGGCGGCCAGAGGAGTCGAGGATGAGATCATCGCCGAAGATGAGGGAGCTTTCCTTGGTGGGCTTGGCGGGAAGCTGACCGGTGCGCTTGCCGTCGGCACCGTAGATAAGAACCGCGGGGCCGGGAGCGGTGAGGACGTAGTAGCGGCCGGCAGCGTCGCGGGCGATGGCGCGGACACCCGTGCCGGCGTCGCAAATGAAGCACGACCGGGCCAGCAGCTCTCGGTCGGCTTGAGCCTGTGCGGGCAAAGTCGCAGACAAAAGCGCCATCGCAGCGAGGAAGAAGCGGCTGAGCATAAGAGAGCGATTATACACAGGTACTGGAAGCG
>CAZHLD010000145.1:0-1563 GCA_964533185.1 uncultured Acidobacteriaceae bacterium
GCGGTCGGCCCCGTAACGCCCGCAACAAAGTAGCCTGTTCCAATTTTTCAACCCCGAAGTTTTTCTCGGAAACGTCCACGGCCTCATCCCTTTCGAATCACGCTCCCTCCCGTCGTAGCCGTCGTCGCCGAGGCAGGAGCGCTTCCAACGAAGAGGCTGCAAACTCGGCCAACGGAACGGCGGTCACGCGGGTCGAAAGAGGGTACCGTCGCATCCCGGGATACAGCACGATGAGATGCTCCAACCGCAGATCATCGAGCGCGATGCGCATCGAGGGCGTGAGCGTCGGCGCGTCCGTTCGTTTGATCTCCATGCCGAAGCGGCGGCCATCTTTGAGCAGCAAGAGATCCAATTCCGCGCCCTGGTGCGTCGCCCAGAAATAGGCGTCGTCCGGCTGCACGAGGTTCAGCGCCTCTTCGATGGCATAGCCCTCCCAAGATGCGCCGCACTTCGGATGATGCAGCAGTTCCGCGTCCGTCCGGACGCCCAAGAGCGCGTGGAGCAAGCCGCTGTCGCGCACATACACCTTGGGCGCCTTTACCTGGCGTTTGCCAAGATTCTCATGCCAGGGCGGCAGCTGTCTCACCAGAAAAACCCCCGTCAGCAGGTCAAGATACCGCCGCACGGTGGGCTCGCTGACGCCTAACGATCGCGCGGGCTCCGCGGCATTCCAGATGTTGCCGTGGTAGTGCGCCACCATCGCCCAGAACCGCCGGAGTGCCTGAGCCGGAATCGATACGCCGAGTTGGGGAAGATCCCGTTCCAAGAAGGTTTGGATGAATTCGTTCCGCCAACGGAGACTGTCCTCATGCGTACGGGCCAAAAAGGAGCGCGGGAATCCGCCGCGCAGCCAGTGGCGGTTCAGCGCGCGTGCGCCAACCTCCGCAAGGGTGAAGCCCGGCAAGGTGATCGTCTCCATGCGCCCCGCCAGGGATTCAGACGATTGGCGCAGCAACTCAGGCGAGGCGCTGCCGAGAATCAAGAAGCGGGCCGACAAGGGCCTACGGTCGGCGAGCACGCGGAGCATCGGAAACAGATCCTGACGCCGCTGAACTTCGTCGATCACGATCACCCCCCGCAGAGGCGCCAGAGCCGTCATGGGCTCCGCCAACCGGGCCAGACTTGTCGGCTCTTCCAAATCAAAGTAGCGAGGGGAGTCCGGCGGTACGATCTGCCGAGCGAGCGTGGTCTTCCCGCTCTGGCGTGGCCCGATCAACGCCACCACGCGGCTTCGCCGCAGCGCGTGGCGGATCTGAGATAAAAGCGCGAGTCGCTTCACCATGCCTGTGAGGATACCAGGAAAATCGAACAGATGCTATTCGAATTTCATGGTACTTTCTTCACGCGAGTGGCCAAATAAGTAGCGCGCGGACGGCCAGGGACCGACGCACGACAGGCGTGGTGGCATGTGTGACAAAACCTTGGACAATGTCAGTAAGTACCGAGGTTTTGTAACACGCTGGAGAGGGCGGTCAACTGCTGCTCTACGACGGTGCTGGATAAAACCGTCGGCACATCTTGAGAAGTGCAAACCGTTTTATCCACTCATAGGTGGGGGCATGA